>JBILOY010000004.1:0-131205 GCA_044374195.1 Candidatus Nanopelagicales bacterium | reverse complement strand
CGAGGCTGGGCACGAGGGCGAGGCTGGGCACGAGGGCGAGGCTGGGCACGAGGGCGAGGCTGGGCACGAGGGCGAGGCTGGGCACGAGGGCGAGGCTGGGCACGAGGGCGAGGCTGGGCACGGCATGCTCGATCCTCATGTGTGGCTCAATCCGATGAACATGGCCGTGATCGGCACGGCCATCGAGGAAAGACTCGCGGAGGTGGATCCGGCGAATGCGGAAGCCTACGGATCGAACTCGCAGTCCCTGCGGGCAGCAATGACCGCACTCGACCAGAAGTTCAGCTCAGGGCTGGGCTCATGCACCATCACCACGATGGTGGTTAGCCACGAGGCCTTCGCCTACCTCGCCGAGGCCTACGGGCTGACTCAGGTCGGAATCTCCGGACTCTCCCCCGACGCCGAGCCGAGCCCAGCCCGCATCAAGGACGTCGTGAATGTCGTGGCTGACAATGGCGTCACCACCATCTACTACGAGACTCTCGTCGACCCGAAGGTTGCCCAGACGCTCGCTGACGAGACCGGTGCGAAGACTGCCGTGCTCGATCCGCTGGAGGGGCTGCAGCCGGATTCCACCGGTGACTACATTTCAGTCATGGAATCGAATCTTGACACCCTCAAAGCCGGCCAGGCGTGCAGCTGAACTCGAGCGTCATTGAGGTCGAGCGCCTCTGCGTCGAGTTCGACGGCGAGCACGTGCTCGAGGACGTAACCCTCCGAATCGAATCCGGTGAGCTGATCGCACTTCTCGGGCCCAACGGCAGCGGGAAATCCACGCTTGTCCGAGCGATACTCGGGCTGCAGCCGATCGATCACGGTCGGGTAACACTCTTCGGCACTCCACTGCGCAGCTTCCACCACTGGGAACGCATCGCCCTGGTACCGCAGCGCCTGCCAGGTGCCAGCAGCATCCCGGTTTCGGTGTGGGAGACAGTGCTTTCAGGCGTAATCTCGCCGCGCACGCGCTGGCGCCCGTTCTCCAAATCAGAGAAGAACGCTGCCAGCCAGGCGTTGAAGGATGTCGATCTCTGGGATCGACGTCACTCGCGGCTTGACACCCTGTCGGGCGGACAGCAACGCCGAGTGCTCGTTGCCCGTGCACTTGCAAGCTCTGCAGACATCATCGTGATGGACGAGCCGACCGCAGGTCTTGACGCCGCGAATGTCGCAGCATTGGCTCGGCTCCTGGGCGAACTAAAAGCGAAGGGCCGCACGATCATCGTGGTCACCCACGAGATTGATGCCATCGAGTCACTCGTCACACGTGCGATCGTGCTCGGGCCGAGCACGCATCACTCCGTGCAATATGACGGCCCGCCACCCGTACCCAATTCCTTCGCTCATGATCACCACCATCACCACGATGCAGTGATCGACGAGGCTCCCCCCGTGATCGGGATGGACTCATGAGCATGATCTGGGATTTCGACTTCATGCGGCGGGCACTGCTCGCGGCGGCACTCGTCGGACTCATTGCCCCGCTGATCGGTGTCTTCTTGGTACAGCGGCGTCTCGCCTTGCTTGGAGACGGCATGGGTCACGTGGCTCTCACCGGCGTTGGCCTCGCTTTCCTGCTCGGCACCGCGCCGATTCCGACCGCAATGGCGACAGCGGCGTTGGGTGCCTTCCTCATCGAGTTCATTCGCTACCGCAGTCGCACTGCCGGTGATGTTGCGCTTGCCCTGCTTTTTTATGGCGGCATTGCCGGCGGTGTTCTTTTCGCCTCCCTGGCACCGGGCAAAGCCGCGTCATCTCTGAACTCCTACCTGTTCGGATCCCTCTCCACCGTGGCAAGCGGCGATCTGTGGGCCCTGGGTGCGTTAGTCGTGGCGGTGCTACTCGTGCTGATCTTCTTTGGTCGCGAACTCTTCTCTGTCAGCCTCGATCCTGACATCGCGCAGGTGCAGGGGATCAAGGTGCGAGCCATGAGCACTCTCATGGCGATCCTCGCCGCGGTCGTGGTCGTGGTTGGCATGCGAGTAGTCGGCCTACTGCTGGTGAGCGCGATCATGATCGTGCCTGTCGCCGCAGCGCAGCAGGTCACACGCTCCTTCCGCGCAACAGCAGCACTTGCCGTGGTTATCGGTGTTGTCGCCTCGATCACCGGCCTGGTCGGCTCGTTCTATGTCGAGGCACCGCCCGGCCCGGCCATCGTCATCATTGCTCTCGCCTGCTTCGCCGTGCTCGCGATCATCGCGGTGCCTATACGCCGGCGCAGAAGGGAGCACGCATGAGCGTCCCGCAGCGCCAGACCAGGCAGCGCACTGCAGTGGCCGAACTGCTTGCTGAGGTCGATGATTTTCGTTCCGCACAGCAGCTTCATGACGATCTGCGCCATCGCGGCTCCTCGGTCGGGCTGACCACCGTCTACCGCGCACTTCAGTCCCTGGCCGAGTCGGGCGAGGTTGATCAGCTCACGAATGACGAGGGCGAGAGCGTCTACCGCATGTGCAGCGGCGAGCATCATCATCACCTTGTGTGCCGATCCTGCGGCGCGACAGTTGAGATCGCCGGTCCGGCTGTCGAGAAGTGGGCCGATGCGGTCGCGGCCGAGCATGGTTACTCCGACGTCAGTCACACAATGGAGCTCTTCGGGCTCTGCCCCAGGTGCCGCTGAATCGTCAGCAGCATTAGCCCTTCGTGGGCGGATTCGGCACAGCTCCGCCGTAGCGGCGATCACGCGAGGCATAAATCTCGCACGCATGCCACAGATCACGTCGGTCGAAATCGGGCCACAAGGTGTCGAGGAAGACCAATTCGGCATAAGCCGCTTGCCAGAGCAGGAAGTTGCTGGTGCGCTGCTCCCCCGATGAGCGCACGAACAGATCGACATCGGGCATGTCAGGCTCATCGAGGTACTTGTGGAACATGCGCTCGTCGATGCGCTTGGGGTCGAGCTTGCCCGCCTGCACATCGCGAGCCATCGCTGCAGCGGCATCGGCGATCTCGGCGCGACCGCCATAGTTCACGCACATCGTCAGGGTGAGCTTGCGGTT
Organism: Candidatus Nanopelagicales bacterium; assembly: GCA_044374195.1. Lineage (GTDB taxonomy): Bacteria > Actinomycetota > Actinomycetes > S36-B12 > S36-B12 > CAIKZY01. Next base: position 128,209 of record JBILOY010000004.1, on the reverse strand, counting down.
CTTCTTCGTGAGTTCTTCGGCTTCCTCGAGCTCATTGATCACGCTTCGCCACAGTTTCGGACGACGACCCGCCCAGCGCACGCGTACGCCCAACTCGTTCATCTCATCGCGACGGCGCCGGATCACGTCGCGATTGAAGCCCATCAGGAAGCGCACTTCCTCCGGCGAGCGCTTCCAGTTCTCAGTGGAGAAGGCGTACGCGGAGAGCCACTCAACACCGAGTTCGAGGGCACCCTCGACGCAGTCGAACAAGCTGGCCTCACCCATCTCATGGCCGGCAGTGCGCGGCAGACCGCGCTCCTTCGCCCAGCGGCCATTGCCGTCCATCACGATCGCTACGTGCTTGGGCACCAGATCGCGCGGGATCGCGGGTGCAAGTGCGCCGCTCGGATGCGGGGTCGGCGGACGATGGCGGCTCACGCGAGCATCCTGCCAGTCACGGCCTGGTGCGATCGACAAGAGGCAGGGATCTCAGCCCGTGCTCGAGATGCCACTGCAAGAACGCTGCCACCAACCCACTTGCCTCTCGACGCGGACGATCATCGCTGACATCGGCCACCGACCAGTCACCGCTGAGCAGAGCTCCGAGCAATTCCACGGACTCGACGGATGGCGCGGCGGATCCAGGTGGTCGACACTCAGCGCAGACCATGCCACCCGCTTGGATCGAGAAGGCCCTATGCGGGCCGGCGTTACCGCACCGAGCACACGCATCGAAGGACGGCGACCAGCCGGCCACTGACAAAGAGCGCAGGAGATAGGAGTCGAGAATCAGAGTCGGTTCGTGCTCGCGTGCTGACAAAGAACGAAGTCCGCTGACGAGCAGCGCATACTGCTGCATTGAGGGCTCCCGCTCCTCTGGCGTGAGCCGCTCGGCAGTCTCGAGCATGACGGTTCCGGCGGTGTACGCCGCATAGTCACCGGAAATGGTGCCGCCGTGCGACTGAATGGATTCAACCTGGCTGACAGTGTCGAGGGAGCGACCCTCGTACAGCTGAACATCAACATGACTAAATGGCTCAAGCCGAGCGCCAATTCGACTTGTGGTCTTGCGGACCCCCCGCGCGACGCAGCGCACCCGACCGTGATTGCGGGTGAGCAGCGTGACGATGCGATCGGCTTCGCCCAGTTTCTGGGCACGCAGCACGACTGCTTCGTCACGGTAGAGGGGCACGGCTCATTGTCTCCCGCTACTGGCCTTCCAGGGTGACGGCGCGGCGGTCAGAAACCGAGGCGACGCAGTTGCTTGGGGTCCTTCTGCCAGTCCTTGGCGATCTTGACGTGCAGATCGAGGTACACGGGAACACCGAGGAGTTCCTCGATGCCCTTGCGCGCCTTGGTACCTACGTACTTAAGACGTGAGCCGCCCTTGCCGATGACGATCGCCTTTTGGCTATCCCGCTCGACAAAAAGAAAGGCACGCACATCAGTGAGAGGCCGATCTGCCGGGCGATCCTCGCGTGGCACGATCTCCTCGACCACGACGGCAATGGAGTGCGGCAGTTCGTCGTTCACACCCTCGAGCGCGGCCTCGCGAATGAGCTCGGCTACCGAGATCTCGATGTCCTCGTCAGTGATCTCCCCATCGGGGTACAGCATCGGCCCTTCGGGAAGCAGCGAGATCAGCTGATCAGTGAGTACCTGCACATTTGCGCCGTCGCGGGCTGAGACGGGCACGATGTCAGCCCAGGCAAACTCGAGCGACTCCGCGAGTTCACCCACGGCCTGCAGACGCTCAGCGAGAATGTCCTTGTTGACCAGATCGGTCTTCGTGAGGATTCCTACAAGCTTCTTGCGGTGCAGATTCTTGATCTCATTGGCGATGAATCGATCGCCGGGGCCAATCTCTTGATCGGCCGCAATGCAGAACCCGATGACGTCGACGCTGTTCCAGGTTTCCCGTACTTCGTCGTTCAGGCGCTCGCCGAGCAGCGTGCGCGGGCGATGCAGGCCCGGCGTATCGACGAGGATCAGCTGAGCATCGTCGCGCGTGACAATCCCGCGAAGTGCGCGACGCGTGGTCTGCGGTCGATCCGACATGATCGCGACCTTCTGGCCGACAATCGCGTTCGTCAGGGTCGACTTCCCGGCATTGGGGCGCCCCACCAAGGAGACGAACCCGCTTCTGTAATCGCTCACGTAAGCACGGTATCGGTGATAACACCCGCGGCAGTACAGACGTAGACCGATACTCCGGAACCAGCCAGGGATCGCAGTCCATCGATCTCAACGCTCTCGCCGCCAACCACGACCGCAGCCTCGACCCCTCGTGCGCCAGCAGAGATCGCCTGCGCGACGGCCAGGTCGAGCGCGGTGATCACCACGGTGCCGTTGTCGACGGTGGCCGCCGAGTACGTGCGGCCCATCTCATCGCGAACCGCAGCTCCCTGCGCAGCAGAGATCCGACCGCGGGCTCCGCGGGCCAGGGTAAGGAGCTTGGCATCCTCAGCGTCGAGTTCGTTACTCATCGTCGTCGTCATCTTCGGCCGATCCCGGCTTGACCGGGATGGCGTGAATCGTGCCAATGCGCTTGCGCCTACCCACGCCCTGCTCCGCCACCAGGCGCCAGCCGTGCTCGATGACCTCGGAGCCGGCGATCGGCACGCGACCGAGCCGCAGGCCCATCAGGCCGAGAATGGTGTCGACACCTTCATCCTCTGCATCGAGCTCGATATCGACCAGCTCAGCGAAGTCATCGAGGTGCATGCGAGAGCTCACGCGATACTCACCATCAAGAAGCTCGATGACCTCAGGTAGCTCGGTGTCGTGCTCATCAGCAATCTCGCCGACGATTTCCTCCAGGACATCCTCAATGGAGGCGACGCCGGCCGTGCCGCCGTACTCATCGATGACGATGGCCAGGTGCTGGCGGTTTGCCTGCATATCGCGCAGCAGATCATCTGCTTGCTTGCTGTCGGGTACGAAGTAGGCCGGCCGCATGATCGACTCGACTTTCTCGGTCTGCTCGGCATCACGATGTTCGAAGGTGCGGCGGACGACATCCTTGAGGTACACGATGCCAACGATGTCGTCGGCGTTCTCACCGATAACAGGGATGCGAGAGAAGCCAGAGCGCAGCCCCAGTGACAGGGCCTGACGCAAGGTCTTGTCACGCTCGATGAACACGACCTCCGTGCGCGGGACCATGACCTCCTTGGCATAGGTCTCGCCGAGCTCGAACACCGAGTGGATCATCTGGCGCTCGTCATCCTCAATCAGACTGCTGGCCTCGGCCATGTCAACGAATTCGCGCAGTTCTGCAGCAGACGCGAACGGGCCTTCGCGATAGCCCTTGCCCGGGGTGAGTGCGTTGCCCACGTGAATCAGCAAGGTGGTCAACGGTCCCAAGAGCACAGCCAAGAATCGTGCGATACCGGCGGAGGCCAGGGCAATGCGATCAGCATGCTGGCGACCGAGGGTACGTGGTGCAACACCGAGCGCTACGTACGAGACAACCACCATGATCGCTACGGCAAGGGCCATGGCCCAGCCGACCGGCCACGACCGGAAAACACCCTCGCAGACGTAGGCGACAAGAACCGTCGCGGTGACCGTGGCCACCGTCGACAAGAACAGCAGGACGTTGACGTAACGCGCGCGGTCATCGAGCACGTGAATAAGTCGTGCCGCGCGCTTGTCACCCTCGCGTCCGAGTTCCTCGATGCGTCCGCGTGACACTCGCCCGATGGCTGTCTCGGCACTGACCATGAGCCCCGAGACAACGATCAACGCCAAGGAGAGAATCAGTAGCCAGACCTGGGAGGTGTTCATGCTGAGTTCCACTTCGCGAGCAGTTGGTCTTGCAGGGCAAACATGACGTCGTACTCCTCGGGGGTCATGTGATCATGACCGAGCAGATGCAAGATCCCGTGGGTGGTGAGGAACTGAAGCTCGCCATCGAGGGTGCGACCTGCCTCGGCGGCTTGCGTTCGCGCGAACTCTGGGCACAGCACGATGTCGCCGAGAACGCCCGTGGGCAGTTCCTCGTTCTCTTCGGCGCTTCGGAGTTCGTCCATCGGGAAGGACAGGACATCGGTTGCGTCGGGGAGGTGCATCCACTGAATGTGGAGTTCTTCCATCCGAGGCTCGTCCACGATCGTGATGCACAGTTCGCAGTCATCGGAGACGCGGACGAGCGGAAAGAGGAAGGCGGCAAGACGGGCAAGTGCGTCGGTATCGCAGTCGATGCCACTCTCGTTGATCACGGCGATGCCTGTCATTGATCCCGTTTCTGGTCGTACTTGTCATAAGCCTCGACGATGCGGCCCACCAGCTTGTGACGCACGACGTCGCTCGAGGTGAGCCGGCAGAACTCGACATCCTCGATCCCCTCAAGGATGTCGGAGACGACGCGCAGGCCGCTCGTGGCACCGCCGGGGAGATCAACCTGCGTGACATCGCCGGTGACGACCATGGTCGAACCGAAGCCGAGGCGGGTCAAGAACATCTTCATCTGCTCAGCTGTGGTGTTCTGCGCCTCATCGAGGATGATGAAGGCGTCATTGAGGGTTCGCCCTCGCATGTAGGCCAAAGGCGCGACTTCGATCGTGCCGCTGGTGATCAAGCGCGGGATCGACTCGGGATCAATCATGTCGTGCAGTGCGTCATAAAGCGGGCGCAAGTACGGATCGATTTTCTCCGACAAAGTGCCGGGCAGGAAGCCGAGTCGCTCACCGGCCTCGACAGCCGGTCGAGTGAGAACGATGCGCGTGATGCGCTTGGCCTGCAGTGCCTGAACCGCCTTGGCGACTGCGAGGTAAGTCTTGCCGGTGCCCGCCGGACCGATGCCGAAGACAATCGTGTTCTTGTCGATTGCATCAACGTAGTTCTTCTGATTGACCGTCTTCGGTCGAATCGTACGACCACGATTGCTCAGGATGTTCGAGCTCAGGATCTCGGTAGGCCGCTCTCCCGAACGCAGCAGCGTGATGGAACGTTCGATGCTCTCGACACTCAGTGGTTGAGCAGTGCGCAAGAACGCGAGCATCTCGCCGAATAAGACCTCGATCAATGCGACGTCGGCCGGGGTTCCGGTGATCGTGATCTGATTGCCTCGAACCAAGATGTCAGCATCGCCAAAGGCTGCCTCGATGAGGCGCAGGTATTCATCGCTCGTGCCGAGCAGGGCAACCATGGGCTGCGATGCGGGGACGGTGATCATTGCCTGAGCATGCGGCGGCCCAGTAGGTGCGGGTGCGGGAACGATTGAGGTCATGACTATCCGGGCGGCCAGGTCAGCGACCGACCACCGAGCACATGGGCGTGCACGTGGAAGACCGATTGGCCGGCACCTTCGCCGGTGTTAAACACGAGTCGGTAGTCGTCGAGCCCTTCGCTCGCCGCTACCTCCTTAGCCATCGCCAAGAGGCGCCCGGCGAGCATCGGATCAGCATCGGCGAGTTCACCCACGTTGACGTGATGGGCGACCGGGATCACGAGCACATGGACAGGGGCCTGCGGCGAGATATCTCGAAAGGCCACGAAGTCATCGGTGCGCAGCACGATGTCAGCGGGGATCTCCCCCGCGACGATGCGGCAGAACAAGCAGTCACTCACCTACTGATCCTCCCATGACCTGGCCAGTCCATGACGGGGAGCGTGACATCAATGCGGCAATACCCAGCGCTCCCGCCGAGGATGACCGCAGCACAGTCGCACCAATCAGCACCGATCGGGCACCAGCGGCCGTGAGCGCCGCTACCTCGTCGGGCGAAATGCCGCCCTCCGGCCCCACGATGAGCACGATGTCGCCTTCGACCGGCACCGTGGCCGCCCCCAGCAGCACCGAGGCCTCCTCGTGCAGGACGAACGCCGCCGAGGCCGATTCGACGAGGGAGATGATGTCGGAGAGCGATGCAATCGAGCGGATTTCCGGGGCACGCGACCTGCGTGATTGCTTCGTTGCCGCACGCGCAGCCTGAACCCACTTCATGCGCGACTTCTCGGCGCGATCACCGCGCCACTGAGTGACACTGCGCGACGCGGACCACGGAACGATCACGTCAGCGCCCGCCTGGGTCAGCAGATCGACCGCAAGCTCACCGTGCTCGGATTTCGGCAAAGCCTGCACGACCACCAGTCGCGGACTCGATTCGGGAATTCGCTCGATGGACTCCACGGTGATGACGCAGGAATCCTTGCCCCGATATTCGCTGACTGTTCCGACTACGCGAGTGCCTTCGCCATCAACGACGTGAATACGCTCGCCGATCGCAATACGCGAGACCGCGACTGCGTGCCGGCCTTCAGGCCCGTCGAGCACATACGTGTCACCGACCTGCTCGAGCGAGGTCGGGTCGACAAGGAATACGGAGGCTGTCACCGGCTCTTGAACGAGCCCTTGAGCTTGGAGAACAGGCCGGCACTTTCTGCTTCACCGACTCCGACCTGGGTGGCCTGCTCATTGCGCAAATCGGCAAGTTTGCGCAGCAGCGTTGCCTGCTCATCATTGAGCTTGGCCGGCACGGTCACGGTCAGGTGCACATGCAGATCGCCGCGCCCGCCGCCACGAAGTCGACCCGCACCCTTGCCCTTAAGGACCAGCACCTCACCCGGCTGGGTGCCTGCGCGCACATCGAGTACCTGCGGGCCGTCAAGGGTGTCGAGGGTGATCGAGGATCCGAGTGCAGCAGAGGTCATCGGCAAGGTGACCTCGCAATGAAGCTCATCGCCATGACGCTCGAAAGCACCATGAGCCTTAACCTGGATCTCGACGTAGAGATCGCCGGCCGGGCCGCCATTCGGGCCCACTTCACCCTCGCCGGTCAGCTGAATGCGCGTGCCGGTATCGACTCCCGGGGGAACCGCGATGGTAATGGTGCGTCGAGTGCGCACGCGGCCATCACCGGCGCACTCGTGACACGGATGCGGGATCGTGGTGCCGAAGCCCTGGCAGGTTGGGCACGGGCGCGAGGTCATGACCTGGCCCAGGAATGAGCGCTGCACCTGTTGGATCTCCCCGCGGCCCTTGCACATCACGCAGGTCTCGGGCTGGCTATTCGCTGCTGTGCCCACACCCTGGCACGAGCCGCAGGTTGTCGCGGTGTCGATGGTGATCTCGCGCTCCTCGCCGAACACCGCACCCGCGAGGTCAATCTGAATCCGAATCAGGGCGTCTTGTCCGCGACGTGAACGAGTGCGCGGCCCGCGCTGCTGACCGCCGCCGAAGAAGGCGTCCATGATGTCGCCAAAGTCGAAGCCCTGCGTGAAGCCGCCGAAGCCGCCGCCGCTCGCGCTGAGTGGATCCCCGCCCATGTCGTACATCTGGCGCTTCTCGGGGTCACTGAGAACCTCGTAGGCCGCCGTAACGATCTTGAACTTCTCCTGCGCTGCCGGGTCAGGGTTGACGTCGGGGTGTAGCTCGCGCGCGAGCTTGCGGTACGCCTTCTTGATCTCGTCGGCTTCCGCATCGCGGGAGACGCCGAGGAGTGCGTAGTAGTCGGTTGCCACGTGTATCCCTACTGATCGCTCAGGATTCGGCCTAGGTACTGCGCAACAGCGTGTACCGAGGCCATGTTGGAGGCGTAATCCATGTGGGTTGGGCCCACGACGCCGAGTGATGCGACAAGCTCATCGCCGCGGGCATAGCCGGTGCTGACCACCGACGTGGCTTCCATGCCCTGGACGCTGTTCTCCTGGCCAATACGCACCATGATCGCGTCGCCCGCCGTGGCCTCGCCCAGGAGCTTGAGAAGCACAACCTGCTCTTCAAGTGCCTCGAGTACCGACTGAAGGTTCATTGGGAGGCCATCACCGCGACGAGTCAGGTTCGCCGTGCCGCCGATCATCACCCGCTGATCGGACTTCTCTACCGCAAGCTCCATCACGATCGCGGCGACGGCCGTGACGAAGGCGCGATCGTGGATGTCGAAGGATTCGACGAATCCGACGAGCAGGTCAGGAACCTCGATAAAGCGTCGTCCACCGATGACGAGTGCTATTCGAGCACGCACGTCGGCCACGATGGTTTCGTCGATCGGCGCTGCCGTGTCGAGCATCCGTTGATCGACGCGGCCGGTGTCGGCAATGAGCACGACAAGGATGCGCGTGGTGCTGAGCGACACGACCTCGACATGGCGAACTGAGGATCGAGAGAGCGTGGGGTACTGCACGAGTGCGACCTCGCGAGTGACCTGGGAGAGCAAGCGCACGGTGCGTGCCATGACATCGTCGAGATCAACGGCGTCCTCAAGGAAGCTCTGGATGGCTCGGCGCTCCGCTGAGGTCAGCGGCTTTACGGTCGAGAGCTGATCGACGAACATGCGGTAGCCGAGGTCGGTGGGCACGCGCCCGGCGGAGGTATGCGGCTGGGTGATGTAGCCCTCGTCCTCGAGAGCGGCCATGTCATTGCGGATGGTGGCGGGTGAGACACCCAGGTTGTGCCGCTCGACCAGCGCCTTGGAGCCCACCGGCTCTTGGGTCGTGACGTAGTCGTCGACGATGGCACGCAGCACGGCGAGGCGACGATCCTCGAGCATGGGCACCTCCTCGCCTTAACCCGAGCATTGGCACTCGGACTTCTTGAGTGCCAATCCTACGCAGTCAGGGGTGAATCGGCCTACGCGGCGAGCGGGATGCCCAAGGAGGTAGCGGCGCGGGCGAGGCGGTCATCGAAGGTCGCGATCGCGTAGCCCGTTTCCAGTGCCGCATCAAGTGCGCAGCAATCAGGAATAGCGAGCCCGGTCGCAGCACGAAGTCGAGCAATCCGAGTGGGCGCGTCAAAATCCACGGGCATGGTCTCGACGCCTGAGGCTGCAATAGTGCTTGCCACGTCTTGCTCCTTGCCCCGCCGCGACGGTCCGACGAGTACCTCCGCGAGATTGATGGGGTGGACCATGCCGGCATGATCGAGATCGCATCTCACGAGCAGCGACCTGGCTGCGAGGTGATGGGTATCAGATGGCGACAGCGCAGCTATGAGCACGCTCGCGTCAAAGACGATCACGGCCTGCCATCCCAGTCCCTGCGAAGCTCCTCCAGGTAGCCCGGCGGATAGCAATCGGCGAACTTCGTGGTCAAGTCATGGAGCGCCAACAGTCGAGCAGTTCGGCGCTCGATCTCGGAATCCTGACGGGCCGTGAAGCCCTCGAGTGCCAGGCGGGCGAGCACCTGGGATCGCGGCTCATCGGGAGTCTTGGCACACACCGCATCGAGGGCGGCTGTGAGCTCAGGAGTCTCGGTGACCTGGAGTCGCGGCTTGGTCGTGGGCATGAGGTGAGAGTACCACTTTGCCCTTGGTGGTACACCTAACCGAGGAGTTCGCGCACCACGCCATCGGCCAGCAGGCGCCCGGAGTCGGTGAGCTGAACGCGGCCGGCCAGCAGTGCCTCGCCGTCGAGCAAGCCACGGCCAACGAGAACAGCGGCGGCGGTGCGTGAGCTCGCTGGGATCGCAGAAACAGGCAGGCCTTCAGCCAGGCGCACGCCGAGCATCACGGCCTCGGTCTGCACCTGCTCGGGAGTCAGCACTTCACGATCGGCCGCCGGAGAACCCACCTGGTCCAGGGCATCGGCGTAGGTCGCCGGGTGTTTGTGATTCCACCAACGCTCCCCCGCGATGTGGCTGTGGGCGCCTGGGCCGATGCCCCACCAGTCGGTGCCCCGCCAATAGGCGAGGTTGTGCCGGCATTCGCCGCCGGCCTTTGCCCAGTTGGACACCTCGTACCAGTCAAAACCTGCGTCGCGCAGAACCGAGTCGATCAACTCGTACCGAGCTGCGGCAATGTCGTCGTCGGGCTCGGCGATTTCACCGCGTGCGACCTTGCGCGCAAGCGGCGTGCCCTGCTCGACGATCAGCGAGTACGCAGAGATGTGATCGACCCCGGCATCGAGTACCTCGTCGAGGGAACGTCGCAGATCATCGTCACTCTCGCCGGGCGTGCCGTAGATGAGATCGAGGTTCACATGCTCGAAGCCGACCGCACGAGCAGCCTTCGCCATCGCCGAACTACTGCCCGGCGTGTGCGTGCGCTCCAACACTTTCAGCACATTCGACGAGGAGCTCTGCATACCCAGCGAGATTCGAGTAAATCCGCCCTCGCGTAGTGCAGCGAGCTTTTCGGCATCAACGGAATCTGGATTCGCTTCCGTCGTCACCTCAGCGTCGACGGTCAGGCCGAACTCATCGCGAATCGCGGCGAGAATCTCGTTCAGTGCATCGGCTTCGAGCAGCGTGGGCGTGCCGCCTCCGAAGAACACCGTGTCGACCTCGCGGTCACCCGCGATGCTTCGTGCGTAGCGGATCTCGTCGATCAGGGTGCGGTGAAAGGTGTCACGCGTGACTGACGTGCCGAGCTCGGTCGCGGTGTAGGTGTTGAAGTCGCAGTATCCGCAGCGGCTCGCGCAGAACGGAACGTGGACGTAGATGCCGAAGGGCACGAACTACTTCTTGGCGGCAGGGGCATCGGAGGTCGACAGCGCTGCGATGAATGCCTCCTGAGGCACCTCGACACGACCGACCATCTTCATGCGCTTCTTGCCTTCCTTCTGCTTCTCCAGCAGCTTGCGCTTACGGCTGATATCGCCGCCGTAGCACTTGGCAAGAACATCTTTGCGAATCGCGCGAATAGTCTCGCGTGTGATGACGCGGGATCCGATGGCCGCCTGAATGGGCACCTCGAATTGCTGGCGAGGGATGAGTTCCTTGAGCTTTCCGGTCATCATGGTGCCGTACGCCATCGCCTTGTCGCGGTGGACGATCGCACTGAACGCATCTACGGCATCGCCGTGCAGCAAGATGTCGACCTTCACGAGGTCGGACTCCTCTTCACCGGTCAATTCGTAGTCGAGTGAGGCGTAGCCACGGGTCTTGGACTTCAGCTGGTCGAAGAAGTCGAAGACGATCTCGGCCATCGGCACGGTGTAACGCAGCTCGACGCGGTCCTCGGAGAGGTAATCCATGCCAAGCATGGTGCCGCGGCGCTGCTGGCAGAGCTCCATCACTGTTCCCACGAACTCGGTCGGCAAGATGATGGTGGCCTTGACTACCGGCTCGAAGATGTGCGCGATCTTCTGGTTCGGGAACTCACTGGGGTTCGTCACGATCATCTCGGTGCCTGTTTCGTCGACCAGGCGGTAGATGACGTTAGGCGCGGTCGAGATGAGATCGAGATTCGCCTCGCGCTCAAGGCGCTCGCGCACGATTTCCATGTGCAGCAGGCCGAGGAAGCCGCAGCGGAAGCCAAAGCCGAGTGCGAGGGATGTCTCGGGCTCGTACACAAGTGCTGCATCGTTGAGCTTGAGTTTGTCGAGGGCGTCGCGCAGCTCGGGGTAATCGGAGCCGTCGATCGGGTACAAGCCGGAGTAGACCATCGGCTTCGGATCGGCGTAGCCACCTAGCGACTCAGTAGCCCCCTTCTGCGCCGACGTGATGGTGTCGCCGACTCGCGACTGGCGAACATCTTTAACGCCGGTGATCAGGTAACCGACCTCGCCTACGCCCAGGCCCTTGCACACAATCGGCTCCGGACTGATGATGCCGACCTCTAGTAATTCGTGAATCGCGCCGGTAGACATCATCTCGACCTTCTCGCGAGTGCCGATGCGCCCGTCGACCACTCGCACGTATGTGACGACTCCGCGATACGTGTCGTAGACGGAGTCAAAGATCATCGCGCGCGGCGGTGCATCGGCATTGCCGATCGGAGCGGGCACGGTCTCGACCACGCGTTGCAGGACGTCCTTCACGCCAAGACCGGTCTTTGCGGAGGTGAGCAGCACATCGGCGGGATCGCAGCCGATGATGCGCGCAAGTTCAGCGGCGTACTTCTCGGGCTGCGCCGCCGGGAGATCGATCTTGTTGAGAACCGGGACGATCATGAGGTCGTTCTCAAGAGCCAGATACAGGTTGGCAAGCGTCTGGGCCTCAATGCCTTGCGCGGCATCGACCAGCAAGATCGCGCCCTCGCAGGCTGCCAGGGAGCGAGAGACCTCGTAGGTGAAGTCGACGTGGCCGGGGGTATCGATCATGTTCAGGACGTACTCGACCCCGTCGGCGGCCACGAAGGGCAGACGAACGGCCTGGCTCTTGATGGTGATGCCCCGCTCGCGCTCGATATCCATCCGGTCGAGGTACTGAGCCCGCATCTGGCGGGGGTCGACGACGCCCGTCTCCTGCAGCATCCGATCGGCCAGGGTGGATTTTCCGTGGTCGATGTGGGCGATGATGCAGAAATTCCGGATCACCGAGGGATCGGTGGAACCAGGCTGCTGGAGGGGCACGGATGTCCTCACGAAAGGGGCCCCCGAGGGGGCCACGGGGGCCAATTTGGGTCTGAGGCCAGCCTACGGCTAATCTAAGAGGCCGTAACACCTGGTAGTTCCCACCCAGGGCTCACCCGAGTCCGAAGACACAAAGGTTGCTCCGTGGCAAACATCAAGTCGCAGAAGAAGCGCATTCTCACCAACGAGAAGGCACGCCTTCGCAATAAGTCGGTCAAGAGCTCGCTCAAGACCGCCGTGCGCAAGTTCCACGAGGCCGCCGCAGCAGGCAGCAGCGATGCCAAGGCACTCGCCGCCGATGCCACTCGTGCACTCGACAAGGCCGCGAGCAAGGGCGTTATCCACGCCAACCAGGCAGCGAACCGCAAGTCTTCGATCTCGAAGCAGGCTTCGTCTCTCTAGTAATTACTTCGAAAGGCCCCTCCTCGGAGGGGCCTTTCGCTTTGTCGGAGTACTACCCGGACTTTCGAGCCGAGGTGAGCATCACAAGGCGCTCGAGTTCAAGCAGTTTCTGCTCAGGGTCAAGGCTGCTGCCCTGCTCAATGCCACCCTTGGCCGCACCATCCGCGTCGGCCAATGCAACAGCAGCAGCAGCCAGACGGCGCTGATCGCCGCTCCAGCCTGACCATTGCCGCCGCAAGGTCTTCACCTTCCACGCCGGCACGCCAGCTTCTTTGGCAATGTCAAACTCCGAGGCGCCAGGCGGCATGCCGGCTACTCGCACCACCTGACGCAGGCCCATCGCCATCGCGGTGACTGTCGGAACGGCGATGGAATCGGAGTTCAGCATTGCCTGGCGCAACATGCGCAGGGCATCGACAGATCGGCGATCCCACACGGCATCGGCGATCGCAAAGCCACTGACCTCAGCCACGCCTTCGAAATAGGCCGCGACATCGTCACGCGTGATCGGCTCGTTCACGACATCACTCGACAGTTGCGAAGCAGCGGAAGCGAGCATGCGCAGGTCATTACCGAGCGCCTCATAGAGGGCATCCATGCCATCTCGGGTAATCGTGCGCTTATGCGAGGCGAACTCCCGGGAGAGAAACTCGAGGGTGTCCTTGCCCTTCTTTGGCGTCACGCAATCGACCTGCTCGGCGCCGGCCTTCTTGAGCGCATCGAGCAGGTTCTTGCCCTTGACGCCGCCGGGGTGAGTAACAATCAGCCACACGTGGTCGGGGAAGTCGGTGACGACCTCGCGCAGGGCAGCATCGACTTCATCGCTGCACGAGTCGATACCGGCGACGATCACGACCGAGGTATCACCGAACAAGGTAGGCGCGCAGGCCTCGCGGATGGCCAGGCCGCCATTGTCATCACCGGCCGGAATATCGAAGCGCTGGGCCTGGGGGTCGTCTTTGGTCGCCACCTTGGATATGGCACGCACAGTGCGCTCGATGAAGAGCGGCTCGTTGCCGATCGCGATGGTGACGCGTGCGGGCTGCGCAGATGCCTTGGCCATGGGACCCCCATCATCCCACGACAGGGTTCTCAGATCACCCTCCCCGTGAGACCAGTCCAAGGCTGGGCTCCGTCACGACGGCCAGGTCTCCCCCGGTGTCAGTACGGGCCACCAGCGCGCCTGCCTGCTGCCACGCGCCGATCGTCTCCTGCGCTGGATGGCCGTACGTATTGCGCTCCCCCGCACTGATCAGGGCCAGGCGTGCACCACTCCATTGCGGCAACCGAGGATCTTGATACCGCGAGCCATGATGAGGGACTTTCATGACGTCGACCCGAAGACTCGGCTCGGCACTGATGATCGCCGCCTGCGCCGGTGGCTCAATGTCGCCGGTCAGGAGCACGCTCACCTCGTCGACGATGACGTGCAGCACCACGCTCGAGTTATTCGGCACGGAGCCGGAATCGATCCGACGACGCGGCCAGACCACCCGCCAGCTGATCTCCCCTACTGCACTGACCTCATCGACACGCGCCACCGTCGGCGAGATTCCGGCGGAGGCGAGAGTGCGTCGCACGAAGTCGGCCTGCTCGGGGGGATCTTCGACTGATGTGACTAATACCTGGCGCACAGAGCGGCCGCGCAGGACGCCCGGCAATCCGGTGACGTGATCGGCATGGAAGTGGGTGAGCAGCACCGTGTCAATGGCCTCGACCCCAAGGTCGGACAAACAGGAGTCCACGAGGGTCGGGCTCGGTCCGACATCCACGACAACGATGCTGCCCAGTGAGTCATGGAGCACGATGGCATCGCCTTGACCCACGTCGCACATCACCACTCGCCATCCTTCGGGTGGCCAGCCGCGCCTGCCCGGTGGCGCGATTATGAGCGTCGCAATCAGCACGCAGCACATGACGACCGCGGCTGCGGATACCGGCGCCGGAACTCCGCGCGGCCAGCGACGTCGCGCACATCGACGGCACCACCATGCGGCGATAGCCACGGCCGCGAACAGCCCGACTCCCGTGAGGCCCGAGGGCCAGCCGAGATTCGCGAACGGCAGGCTGCTCGTCGTCGTCGCGACATGGGCAATCCACCAGGAGAAAGGTGCGGCAATCTGGGTGAGCAATTGCGCAAGTGGCATCGCGAAGGTTGCCACGACCGCAGCGAGCAGGCCCAAGATCGTGATGGGAGCGACAGCCGGCATGGCGAGAAGGTTTGCCGGAATCGACAGGGCCCCGAGCCCCGCACCCATCGCGATCAGCACCGGCAACGTGGCCACTTGCGCGGACGCGGCAATCGCCACAGCCGCTCGCAGGGCCGGCGGCCAGCGCCGACTCAGTCGTGCCCGTTCGAGATAGCGCAGCACCCGGGGAGACACGATGATCAGGCCCGCCGTTGCCGCAACGGAAAGCGCGAATCCCCAGGACACCGCCAGCCCGGGCTCAAGCCCGATCAGGATCAGCACCGAGGCACACAGCACCGCGGGGCCGGCCCGGCGGCCGCCCGTCAACATGCCCACGATGACAAGTGATGACATGACCGCAGCGCGGACGACACTAGGTTGCGGCCTGACCAAGATGACGAAGAAGACCAAGGCTGCCAGAGCGATCACGACGCGGGACTTACGTCGAAGACGAAATCTCGAAGTGACGACTAACACCGCTGCGATAACGATGGCCACATTCCCGCCGGACACTGCCGTCAGATGGGATAGCCCGGATGCGCGCATCGCCTCCTTGAGTTCGGGAGGCTGCTGCGACACATCGCCCACCGAGAGTCCGGTAATCAGCGCGGCCGAATCGGGGCTAAGCCCCTGCGTGGAGTCACGCAGGCCAGCGCGCATCGCATTGGCGGCGGCGTTGATCGGTCCGGGCTGGGTGAGCACACGCAGGGCCCCGACCTGATCCGCGTAGGCGGCTAGATCTCTGTTCCACGGCGCAGGCGAGAGTCGGATGCGCACGCCAATTCGCGAGCCAACCGCAGGTGCCTGCAGCGATGCATCAAGGCGAAGTTCCATCGGGGCGGCGAGAGTGACGCTGAAGTCGCGCTTGGTGAGTTGCGTGACGTTCACTGCGATGCTCTTCGACGACTGAGACAACCACACGGGAGCATGGGGGATGGTGCGCTGGATCGGATCTCCGGTCACCTGGGCGATCGCGTCGACAGTCGCGCGCGCATTGACCCAGTCCTCGAGCGGCTCTACCTGACGTGCATGCACGTGCACGGCGCCGAGGAGTATGCCGAACGCACAGGCCAGCACGATCACGCGCACAGTGAATCCCCGACTTAACGAGAGGACTGCTGCGGCGCACAGCAGTGCGATGACGATCGCGGCAAGCGTGATCCCCGACCAGGTGGAGCAGACCACAAGTGCGGCGGCAGCACTCGCCCATGCGGCTCCGGCAGGTGCGAGAAGCCGCGCATCCATTAAGGAACAACCAGCGGTCGGATCTGCTCCATGAGTGAGTCACCGACCCCTGACACCTCGTTCAGTTCGTCGACACTGCGAAATGGCCCTTGATCGGTGCGCCATTGCGCGATGCGTTGTGCGAGTACCGGCCCAACTCCGGGCAGCGTCTCTAGTTCGGCAGCCGAGGCAGTGCTCAGGCTCAGTTTCCCGCCTGCGGAATTCGCGCCCGCCGCCTGCCCGAGCAGGATTTGCTCCCCATCGACGAGTACTCGCGCGAGATTGACGCTCTCGAGATAGCGCGCCGACTTTGCGCCCCCCGCCTTGTCGATCGCCTCGGCAACCCGAGAGCCTGCGGGCAAGGTCACGAGTCCGGGCTTTCGCACGGCTCCGGCCACGTGCACGATGACTTGCCCGTTTACGGAGGTCTGCATGATCCCCGACTCCGCGGAGCCACCCGAGATTGCGGTGACCTCGCGCGGTTGCCCCTGCCACCACAGCCAGCCGCCGACGAGAGCGATCGTGCCAAGCAGCACCACGAAGGCCCGCCATGATCTGCGGCTCCAATGCTCAGCTCGCAACGGTGCAACAGGTGTCAGAGGGGGTTGAACGTCAATCGGTATTGCCGGCGTAGGTGCCCAGCCGGCGGCAAGGCGCCGAAGGCGTTCCTCGACATCAGTCTGCACCGACTGGGTCTGTGTGCGTCCGAATCTCACCTGCTCACGCTAGGAACTGTGCAGCGCTGAGGACATGTCGCGGGCGGACCTGTGGATGCCGCGGCGGGGTGTGGACGAGCTACAGCAGTGCAGCGGTGAGCCACCACATCAGCGAGGTGCTCACGCACTCACTCGGGCTCTCACCCGATAAGTCACTCTGTCCGCAGCCGATCCGAAGTCAGGGGTGGCGTCGGGGGTCGGCTTCAGCCAAGGCCCCGTTGGTGGTTGTGTCTTGAGACTTCCCAACGCACACGAGGCCCCACCGTCCTGGAGGACACGGAGGGGCCTCGACGTGTGCGGAACTACTGAGGGGTGAGCGTGACGGTCCAAGGGCACTCGGGCGGCGCGAATGTGTTCACGTCGATCCAGTAGGTGCCGGCCGACAGGCCGTAGATGTTGTTCCTGCCTGACAACGCCGTGTCGGCTTGGAAGATGCTGTTGT
Source organism: Candidatus Nanopelagicales bacterium (assembly GCA_044374195.1). Taxonomy (GTDB): domain Bacteria; phylum Actinomycetota; class Actinomycetes; order S36-B12; family S36-B12; genus CAIKZY01. Next base: position 111,018 of record JBILOY010000004.1, on the reverse strand, counting down.
TCCCCGGCTCGAGGTCCCCGTAGTACGTGCAGTCACCGCCCGTCGTCCACGCGATGGAGTAGTCACCCTCAAGCGTGAACTTCCCGGTGACTTCCTTGCCCGGACCAGACTTCGTAATCACGCGACGGGTGTCGACTGCCGCACCGCCACCGCTGATACCGGCGTTGGTCCCGCCCCCAGAAGTACCGCTAACAGAGCCGGAGGAGCTGAACGCACCCTGGCTGCTGAAAAACACGAACCCCAGGACCAAGATCACGAGGACGACGATGAGTCCCGTCCCGTTTCGCTGCCAGAAGGTGCGGGGTACCGCGACTGGGACAACGCCGTTGACCGGAGCCACCCAGCGCTTGCCGTCCCACGTCATTCCCGCGTACGGGTTCGCCGCGCCCGGCGGTGGCGGTGGCTGGTCCACGACGTTCAGAGGCACCCACTCGGTGCCTGTAAACACGTGGCCATTGACGACGTCGCCCGGCTTGTACTCGGTCACTTCTGTCCCCGATCCTGTTGCGGTCAGTATGACTCACGCACTCACCCGAGGCGAGACCACGACCGCGACCATGCCCGGCCCCACGTGCGCCCCCACGACTCCGCCGACTGGGCATTCGATCACCGTGGAGTTCGCGCACTCGACTCGCAACTGCTCAGCAAGTACTCGCGCCCGATCGGGCGCACCCAGATGCTGGACGGCGATATCGCAAGGGCGCTCACTCGCAGCAGACTTGGCGAGTTCCGCCAGACGTGCCAGAGCCTTACCTGCGGTGCGTAGCTTCTCCAGCGGCTCCACGCGACCATGCTCGACGTGCAGGATCGGCTTGATGTGGAGCGCCTGACCCATGGCCGCTTTGGCTGAGCTCACTCGGCCGCCACGACGCAGGTATTCGAGGGTGTCGACGTAGAACAAGACGGAGGCAGAACTCGCGGACTGCTCGATGATCTGAGCGACGGTCGCAGAATCTGCACCTTGTCGAGCAGCCTCAGCGCCACGACTGACGGCAAATCCCAACCCCATCGCGATCGTGCCACTGTCGATCACAGTCACCGCGATCGCGGAGTCTCGCGCGGCGAGCAGGGCTGACTCATAGGTCGCCGACATGGCCGACGACAAGGTCGCTACCACGATCTCGGTCGCGCCAGCGGCCTGTGCGGACCGGAATGCCTGCAGGAATCGCTCCGGTGACGGACGCGAAGTAGAGACCGGCTGCAATCCGGTGAGTGCGCTGGACACTTGCTGCGCCTGGTCATCGTCGGTCTCATCGAGTGGCTGTCCGTTGACGATCACCTGCACGGGTACAACGGTGATGCCGAGATCAGCGGCCCAGCCCCGAGGTAGGTACGAGGTTGAGTCGGTCACCACCGCAACCCGCGCACTCACGCAGTTACTCCGGGACGATATTCACGAGCTTGGGCACACGGACAATGACGGTCTTGATGCTGCGACCCTCGAGTGCAGCCACGACGCCCGGCAGGGCGAGGGCCTGCTGCCGAAGATCTGCCTCGCTGATGTCAGGTGATACGTCGAGGCGATCGCGCACCTTGCCCTGAATCTGCACAACGCACGTGACGGAATCCTCGACAAGCAGTGCGGGATCGACGATCGGCCAGCCGGCGAGCGCCACGCACGGCTGATGGCCCAAACGTGCCCACATGTCCTCAGCGGTATACGGAGCCACGAGGGACAAGATGATGGCGACGGCCTCGACGGCTTCGCGAACAGCAGGATCAGCGGGCCCGGCACCGGTGTCGATCACCTTGCGCGTGGCATTGACGAGTTCCATCGCCTTGGCGACCGCCACGTTGAAGCGGAAGCTCTCGATGGCCAGCTCGGCGTCGTGAAGCGCCTTGTGGGTGATCTTGCGCAAAGCGAGATCACCGGTGGACGGATCAATGCCCGGCTCGCTGGTAACGTCGCCGGACAGTCGCCAGGCGCGAGCGAGGAACTTCTTTGAGCCTGACGGCGAGACATCGGCCCAGTCGACGTCATCCTCCGGCGGACCGGCGAACACCATGGTCAAGCGGATCGCGTCGACGCCGTGCACGGCGAGCTCATCGGACAACCGCACGATATTGCCGCGTGACTTGCTCATCGCCGAGCCGTCCATAACGACCATGCCCTGGTTCAGCAGTCGGGTGAAGGGCTCGGTGAAATCGAGCAAACCCATATCGTGCAGCACCTTGGTGAAGAAACGGCTGTAGAGCAGGTGCAAGATCGCGTGGGTGACGCCACCGACGTACTGATCGACCGGCAGCCACTCGGCAGCGAGCTTCGGGCTAAAGGCCTGGGTGTCATCAGTGGGATCGATATAGCGCAGGTAGTACCAGGACGAGTCGACGAAGGTATCCATCGTGTCGGTATCGCGAATCGAGGGGGCACCGCAGTTCGGGCACGGCACCGACGCCCACTCGGTTGCGGCACCCAGAGGCGAGGTTCCCTTGGGCTTGAGGTCGAGTCCATCAGCCGAGGGCAGCACGATCGGTAGTTGATCCTCGGGAACCGGCACTTCACCGCAGGACTCGCAGTGAATGATCGGAATCGGCGTGCCCCAGTAACGCTGACGCGATATCAGCCAGTCGCGCAGGCGGTAGTTGGTGGCCGGCGTGCCGGTGCCGCGCTCGAGCAGGATGCCGAGGATTGCATCGATCGCCTCGCGCTTGCCCAAGCCGTCGAGCGGGCCGGAGTTCACGTGCGGGCCATCGTCAGCGGTGGCGACGCCGGTCACCGCGGGATCCTCGCCTGCATCGACCACGACACGCACCGGCAGATCGAAGGCGCGTGCGAAGTCGAGATCGCGCTGGTCATGTGCGGGCACGGCCATGATCGCGCCGGTGCCGTAGTCGGCAAGCACGTAGTCAGATGCCCAGACCGGGATCAGCTCGCCATTGACCGGGTTCGTGGCGTAACGCTGCAAGAAGACGCCGCTCTTGGCCCGCGAGGAGTCGAGACGATCCATCTCCGAGACCTGCTTGACGGTCTCGAGGTACGCGGCGAACTCTGCTTCGGCTTCGGTGCCCGCGGCGAGCTCCGCGGCGAGTTCGGAGTCAGCGGCGACGACGAAGAATGTCGCTCCGTACAGAGTGTCGGGCCTGGTCGTGTAGACGGTGACCGGCTCATCGCGGCCGCTGATCTCGAACTTGACCTCAGCGCCGACTGACTTTCCGATCCAGTTCTTCTGCATCAGCAGGACCTTCTCGGGCCAGCCACCCTCGAGCTGCTGCATGTCATCGAGCAAGCGGTCGGCGTAGTCAGTGATGCGCAGGTACCACTGGTTCAGCTTCTTCTTGGTGACGGTGGAGTCGCAACGCTCACAGAGACCTCCGACGACCTGCTCATTGGCGAGCACGGTCTGGCAGGTCGGGCACCAGTTGACTGCGCTGTCCTTGCGGTAGGCCAGGCCACGCTTGAACATCTGGAGGAAGAACCACTGATTCCACTTGTAGTACTCGGGGTCGCAGGTGTTGAACACGCGATCCCAGTCGAATGAGCAGGCATATCGGCGCATCGACGCCTTCTGCTGCGCGATGTTCTCGTAGGTCCACTCGACAGGGTCGGCGCTGCGCTTGATCGCAGCATTCTCCGCGGGCAGGCCGAAGGCATCCCAGCCGATGGGATGCATGACGTTGAACCCCTTCTGCACCCAGTAGCGGGCGATGACATCGCCCAGGGCGTAGGCCTCAGCATGACCCATGTGCAGATCGCCGGAGGGGTAGGGAAACATGTCGAGGACGTACTTCTTCGGGCGCGGGTCATCGGCACGGCCGGAGCGGAAAGGCGCGAGTTCGTCCCAGACCGGAAGCCAGCGCTCCTGGATCTCCACGACGCTGTATCCCCCGTCTTCGACGGAAGGTGCGTAGCCGCCGGCCTCGGCCTGGGCGCTGTCGGAATTCGGGTGCTCGCTCATGAGGTAACCATCCTACGAGGTGGCCGATTGGCGGGTCGGTGAGCCGGACTCGGGAGCAGGGGCCAGGATTCCCCTATGTCGTCGGCAATCAGGGGCGTGCTCTCGAGCACGACGCGAATCGAAAAGGCGAACCTCCACTGGCGCCGACCCCTAATCGCCGGAATTGTCACAGGGCTGCTGGCAGCCTTATGCATCGCCACAGACAACACTTCGTACGCGGTGCCGCTAGCTGTGGGCTCCTGGTTCACCTCACTTATCGACACGCAGCAGAAGTTCGGCCTGCATCTGCGCACGATGAGCTGGTCTGCCCTGTGGCTGGCTATCGGAGCGACCATCGGCGGGCTCGCTTCCAGTACCGGCTACTGGCAATTGCTCATCGTGGCCGCAATATCACTGGCATGCGGCTTTGCCGGCGCGCTCGGCGGACTCGGCCTGGGAAATGGCAGCCTGACTCTGGTCATGTACGCGGTCTTCGCGGGCGCACCTGTCGACGACAGAGCTGCGGTGACTACCGGACTGCTCGTACTCCTCGGCGGACTCGTCACGATCGTGACCTCTATCGCGATGTATGCCATCGGGGCGTGGGAACAGATCCATGAACATCCACCCGCACATCCGTCAGTCGCGAGCAGGCTGCGCAGCCATCTTCACCTGAACGACGAATTCGTGCGCCACGGGGTGCGGCTAGCGATAGTCATGGTGGTAGCCACGGCCATCGCTCACTTCCTGGGCTGGCCGCATGAGTACTGGATCCCAATGACAGTCGCCTGGGTGGCGCGACCAGGGCGCCAGCTGACCTTGGAACGGACCTGGCATCGAATACTCGGAACGATCGCCGGCATCGTCTTCGTCACCGCCCTGATGCTCACGGCCGGAAACTCCCCGTATGAACTGGCGGTGCTCACAGCCGCCGGGGCCACGCTTACCTTGATTTTCGTTCGAGCGCATTACGCGATCGCTGTCGCGGGTATCACCATCGCCGTCATATCTTTATTCGCCATCGAGGGTCAGTCATTTGAGTTGAACGCGCCCTATCGGATCTGGGCGACCCTGGTCGCGGGGGTGCTCTTGACACTGGGAACCCTGATCTGGCCAGCTCGCCAGGAATGAGTTCTTGCCATGAAGGCCCCTTGGTCGACCATCGGGGTGACCTGAGGCTGGGTGTCGACCCATAAGGCAGACTAGATCCCACGTCCACCACCGAAGGGTCATCATGCGCGCCACCACACTCGCCAGCGTCACCGTCAGCGGAGCACTCGTGCTCTCCGGCATCGCCATGGCGCCCGCCGCGCAGGCGGCCTCATCCGACATCGTCATCGGCGTCGAGGCCCCCCTGACCGGCGCCCAGGCAAACAACGGCAAGGACATGCTGCGGGGTGTCAAGCTCGCCGTCGCCCAGGCCAATGCCAAGGGCGGCATCATGGGCCGCAAGATTCGCGTCGTCGAGCTCGACGACCAGGCTGATCCCAACAAGGCAGCGGCGATGGTGACCAAGGCGCAGAAGGCCGGTGCGGTTGCAGTCATCGGCCCGTACAACTCCTCCGTGGGCATCGTGAACCTGCCGTTGTACCTCAAGGCCGGAATCGTCCCCGTGCACATGACCTCGACCAACGACACCGATGGCATGGGCATCACCGTGCAGCCCAAGAACAACCAGATCTCCCCGATCGAGTCGGCCTACGCCACCTCAATCGGTGCGAAGAAGGTTGCCATGCTGGTTGATCCCTCGACCTACACCCAGGGCATGGCCGATCGCCTGGCCTCGGCACTAAGGGCCAAGGGCGCCACCGTCACCAGCATTCCCATCACGGAGGGCAAGAACGATTACACCGCCGAGGTTGCCCAGGCATTCGAGGGCGTCCCCGACCTGATCTACGTCAGCACCTACTACCCCGAGGGCGCCAAGATCGCGCAGCGCCTCGTGCTCTCCAAGCTGCCGACCAAGTGCCTGATGGGCCTTGCCAACGTTGATGCCGCCTTCGTGACCGAGGCGGGCACGGTTGCCGCCGAGCGCTGCGTCTTCAGCGGCGTGCCCGAGGCAGCCCAGATGCCCGGCGCCAAAGCTGCCACCTATGTAGCTGACTACAAGAAGGCGTTCAACAAGAACCCGGGCGTGTGGGGAATCTTCACCTACGACTCCGCGAACCTGCTCTTCGCGAAGATGGCTCAGACCAAGAGCACGAGCTTCGCGCCCGTGCTGAAGGCCCTGCAGAACACGAAGAACTACAAGGGCGCGACTGGCACCATCAGCATTCGCCCCTCGACAGGCAACCGCCTGAAGGTGCCCGTGTACATCCTCGATGTCACCGACAAGGGAGTCTTCACTGTGAACTCTTCAGTGAAGGGCATGATCCTCCCCATGCTCTAGGGCCACCATCAGTGGGTGTAACAAAGACGGTTTCCGGGAGGTGACATGCGCGCTCGACGCACACTCGTAGGGCTCTGCGGGGCCGCCCTCGTGGCCGGGGCATTGACATTGCCCACGGCCGCGATGGCTGCGCAGCCGGCTGCTCCCGTCGTAGGCGGGGTCTCGGCCGCGGCTCCCACCTCAGTTGTCACGACCAAGGATCAGCCGGGAAAGAAGAAGGCCGGCAAGAAGACGCAGGCGGCAGCCAAGAAAGCCGCCGCGAAAAAGGCAGGGGCAAAAAAGGCAGGGGCCAAGAAGGCAGGCTCCAAGAAGTCGGCGGCAAAGAAGGCCGCCGCGAAGAAGGCAGCCGCGAAAAGAGCAGCCGCCCAGCGCGCAGCAGCCAAGCGGGCCGCAGTCGCCTACAAGCGCGCCAAGGCCCGTGCGAAGACCATCAAGGCTCCTCGCATGATCCAAGGGCGTATCTGCCCGACCCGAAACTTTGAATACGGCGATGGCTGGGGCGCAGATCGTGGCCGCCGGAACCACGCGGGCATGGATATGGGAGGCCGCCGCGGCACCCCCCTGTTCGCCATCGAATCCGGCTACATCAACCGCACCAAGCGCCAGAGCAACGGCGCGATGCAGATCGTGCTGAAGGGCAAGAGCGGCAGTAAGTACTACTACGGCCATATGCAGCACGTGTTCGTGCGTGGCGGGCAGAAGGTGCGAGCAGGACAGGTGATCGCGACCATGGGCGACAGCGGCTCACCCGGTGCAGTTCACCTGCATTTCGAATACTGGAAGAGCGGCCGTGAATCAGCAGCCGTGAACCCCGCAAGCCTGCTTCGCACCATATGTCGAGCGGCTCAGTAACCAAGATCCGCGGCTAATTGCTCAGCACTCTGCAACACCTGTGCACGCTCAGTTGCGGTTCGCGCCAACGGCCCAGCTTCGAGCCGGGATTTCGAGAGCTTGTGGCCATCATCGTCAGCGATAAGCCCGTGGTGCAGGTAGTTTGCCTGCGCGACATTGGGCGCATCGAGGTACGGCGCCAACCAGGCATGCAGCGCACTTGACTCCAGCAAGTCCGAGCCACGAACGATGTCGGTGACACCCAGATCGCGATCCTCGATCACGGTGACCAGGTGGTAGGCCGGTAATCCGTCACGACGCCACAACACGACGTCGCCATGAACCGCCGACAGATCGATGTCACTACCGCTCATCTGTACGGCGGCACCGTCTGGGATGCGAAGCCTTAAGGCCGTGCGGTCGGTCGCAAGCTCGAGATCCGCGCTGACGCAGGGACCCGCGCAGCGCAGTCCGCCCGAGGCAGCTAAGTCAGCGCGACTGCACGAGCAGGCAAAGACCTGGAGTCCGGCGCCACTTAAGAGGTCTATCTGTGAGCGGTAGTACTCCGTACGGTCAGCCATCGAGTAGTGCTGCTCGAATTCGGCGCGATCCCCGGGACCTGTGGTCCAGGTAATCCCTAGCCAGTCAAGGGTGCTGAAGATGTCGTCCACGTATTCGGGGCGCACCCGCGAGGAGTCCATATCGTCAATACGCAGGGCCACCTCAGCACCCCACCGGGAGGCCAGATGGCTGATGAGGGCGAAGTTGACGGCGTTGCCTCGGTGGAGGAAGCCACTTGGGGTTGGCGCAATACGCGTGATGCGGGTTGCGGGGGAAACGGGCGCAATACGCGTGATGCGCGATGCGCTCATGAGCAGTTAGTGCTCAGCGGGCGCGTGGGCGTCGTGTGCCGCGTGATCATCGGAATCTTTGCGGATGCCAAAGACATAGATCGAGATCAAGGCCCAGAGCAGCATGAACGGCAAGAAGCGCCAGGCTGGGCTGTCAGGATTCATGGCGGCAAACAGGATCTCCAAGATGACGGAGAGCACGATGGCAGCAACGATGCCCGCGACGGGATGATTCTTCTCTGGATGCTCACTCACGTGGAGCTGAGGGGACTCGAACCCCTGACCCCCTGCATGCCATGCAGGTGCGCTACCAGCTGCGCCACAGCCCCGTATTGGGAAGCCAAAGCATACCTAGCGACGAAGTCGGGGTGAAATCGACCCCTTCCGCCCTAGCGGTCGTCGCCCACTTACTCACTCCGCCCTAGCGGTCGTCGCCGACTCACTCACTCCGCCCTAGCGGTCGTCGCCGAGCGCAGGTTCGGGAAGCGTGCCGGCGTTGTACTCCTGCAGGCGCCAGGGCGTTCCCTGACCGCTGACGTTCTCGACGAGCACCGACCACGAGCAATTCGTCAGGACTCCTAACGCGCCCCAGGTGTCGTGCGGCAGACCCAACAGCCGACCGATCGCGGTGCGCGCCGCACCACCGTGGGTTGCTACCACCATCGTCTGTCCCGGATCAAGACCGATCAGGGCATCGCGAACAGCGGCTTCCATTCGATCGGCGACCTCGATGCGAGTCTCGCCATGACCCCCGGGTCGCACGTCGGAGAAGGCTGACCAGGCAGCAAGCTCAGATCCGTACTGACTTTCGAGCACGTCACGCGTCAGGCCTTCCCAATCACCGGCAAAGGTCTCGCGCAGCCGGGTGTCGGTCGCAACCTCGACTCCGGCAAGTCGTGACAGGGCGCTCGCGGTCTGGTGCGCGCGCATCAGATCGCTAGAGACGATGATCGACGGTTGCAAGCTAGCAAGCATCGCCGCGGCACGCTCGGCCTGCGCAAGACCGACGTCATCGAGAGGGATATCGGTCTGGCCTTGGAAGCGCATCTGCGCGTTCCACTCGGTACGGCCATGCCTCCAGAAGACCAAGCGACGAGGTGATGTCATTGCGTTACCGGTCAAGCGCGAGCACTACGCGGGCTGTTGACCTCGACCGGCAAGGCGATCAGTGGGCAGTCCTTCCACAGACGCTCAATGGCGTAGTGAATCCGCTCCTCGGCCAGCTGTACATGAATCACGATGTCGCCGTAGTCGAGCAGAACCCAGTGGTTCTCCTGCTCACCCTCGCGGCGAAGCGTCTTGGCGCCGACCTTGAGCAGGGAATCTTCGATGGCGTCGACAACACCAGCGACCTGGCGGTCATTGGCGGCGGAGCACATCAAGAAGACATCGGTGATGACGACATGCTCGCTGACATCGATCGCAATGATGTCCTCAGCGAGCTTCTCCGAGGCAGCGAGGGCTGCCGCGATCGCCAGCTGTACCGATTCAGGGCTTGCCGTCACGTGTCACCTTTTCGTTGATTCTGAGCCTGCAGCCTCTCACACCTAGGGTGTCAGGCCCACATCTGCGCCAAGTCGCACGATTACGTCGACAGGTGAATCGGTACTCGCCTGTACTGACTCCTCCGGCAGGCCCAGTGAGTCAGCGATCGCGAAGCCGAGATCGTACGACCTCGGTACCGCGGCATTGATCAGAACTCGGCTGACCTGTAGCGCGGAATCGGAGACTCCCCCATCGATCACCGCGACGCCGGAATCAGTGAGCTGACGCCTGATCTTGAGCGCGTACCCGGCGCTCGCCCCGGCGACTTCCAGTACCACTCGAGGCAGGGGGGGTTCTCCGGTCGTCAAGGTGTCGGTCGGGAACATCTGGTCGATGAGCACGCGCGCTGCGGGCTCGTTGACCACGACGGAGTTCGTGGCGCCGGTCGCGACCACGGTGACCGGCAGGTTCGCCCTGATCACGTTGCCGCTCAGCGCATCCATTCGAATCTGCGCGAGTAACGGCACGAGCTCGTCATTGGTTGCCGTACTGCGGGCAAGCGAGCCCAGGCTGGCCAGCAGTTGTCGCATCGACTCGTCGGTATCGGGCAGCCCCCTCAGCGCCTGGATGATGACCTCGCGGGCGCGCACCTGCATATCGGCTTCACTCTCACCAGGCCTAAGTTGCGTGGCGTAGTCAGCTGCGGTGACACCATCGAGGGTCACCGAGCCCAGGCCCAGGTCGACAGTGATGCCGTTGACGGATTCGACGAGTCCGGCCAGGGCCAGGCGGTCAAGGGTCAAGGTCGCGTCGATGCGCACGAGCAGGAGGGTCGAGACCCCGTTCTTCGCCGCGAGAGTGTCAGCACTTCCCGGAGTGGCCTGCAAGGGCAGCACAGTCGGTGTCGGGATCAGCAGGCCGGAAGGCAGGAAAAGGCTCGATCCGGCGTGCTCTGCGGGCTCCCCGCCGAGAAGTAGGTTGACCACGGCATTGCCCTCATCGTCCTTGAGCTGGAGCAGGACGGTGCCGGGATTCTCGGGGAGCACTGTGGCAGTCGGTGACGGCTGCGGGAGCGGCGCTGGTTCCTTATCGGTCGAGTTAGTCAGCAGTACGCCAATGCCGACGGAGGCCGCGACTACCACCGCAATGACCAGCGCGATGGCTCCCCTGCGGCGCCCGCGAGATTGACTCATGCGCGAGGTTCTCGATACAGATCGTGCTCGTGAATGTAATCCGCGACCACTTCAGGTACGAGCCCGTCAATGGAGTCTCCGCGCGAGACGCGCTTCCTGATGTCAGTCGACGAGATGTCGGTCTCGTCGATCTCCAGAAGGATCACTCCTCCGAGTTCGTCAACCAATGGCACGCTCAACACATGACCGGGCCGAGTAACGCCGACGAAGGTCGCACGTTGCAGCAGTTGATCAGGAGACTTCCAGGAGGCGAGATCAGCGAGAGCGTCGGCGCCGGTGATGAAGAACCACTGGACACTCTCACCCGGATGCGCAGCGGCGAACTGAACTTCCAGATCGGCCAGGGTGTCGATCGTGTAGGTGTCACCGCCGCGATCGAGATCCACGGTGGTCACGGCAAAGTCGGGGAAAGCAGCAAGTGCCGCCTCAAGCATGCCGAGGCGATCATCGGCCGGGGCGATGTGATCTACCCGCTTATGCCAGGGCTGCGCGGCCGGCGAGAACAGGACGGACTCCAGATCGAGTAGCTCAGCGGCAGCACTCGCGGCGCTCAGATGCCCACGATGCACGGGATCAAAGGTGCCTCCCATGATGCCCACGCGGTGCGGGGTCATGTACCACCTCGGTAGTCAGGTCGGGCAGAGCCTGCGCCGACGCATGAGCAGGGTCTAGCGCTCGACCTTCAGCATCACGGTGACGATCAAGAGCGCAACCAGGACGCCGAAGCCGAAGACCCCGAAGACCCACGGCGGAAGTTGGGAGTGCTCAACCGGGGCCTCTTCGGAGAGGCGGACTGCGGCGGAGATCAGCGACATGGCGTTCCTTTCAAGGGCTCTGGTCAGACTCTAGTCGGTGGCGTCAGCCGCGAACGTGGCCATCGCCGGTGACCACGAATGTCGTGGTGGTCAGCTCGGTGAGGCCCATCGGCCCTCGCGCGTGCAGCTTCTGGGTGGAGATGCCGATCTCGGCACCGAAGCCGAACTCGCCGCCGTCGGTGAACCGCGTGGACGCATTGACCATCACGGCAGCGCTGTCGACACCTGCGATGAAACGTTGAGCGGCCGACTGGCTGTCGGTCACGATCGCCTCGGTATGGCCGCTCGACCAGCGGCGAATATGCGCGATGGCCTCGTCAATCGAGTCGACAATGCCGGCAGCGATATCGAGTGAGTAGTACTCAGCCGCCCAGTCGTCGTCGGTCACCGCCTCGACCGCGATTCCGGTGCCGGTGGCATGGAGGGCGAATCGATCATCGGCATGCACGGTGACGCCTGCATCCTTCAGGGCCGCGAGCGCCCGCGGCAGGAACGCATCGGCGATCTCGCGGTGAACCAACACGGTCTCAGCCGCATTGCAGACACTGACGCGCTGCGCCTTGGAATTAAGCAGGATCGCGATCGCCTTGTCGACATCGGCATCCTTGTCGACATACACATGACAGTTGCCAACACCGGTCTCGATCACCGGAACGGTCGAGTTCTCGACGACGTTGGCGATCAAGGATGCGCCACCGCGCGGGATCAGCACATCGACCAGGCCGCGAGCGGTCATCAGGTGCGTGACTGACTCGTGGGTCTCTCCCGGCACCAGCTGGATCGCATCGGCGGGCAGGCCCGCCACGACGAGGGCATCGCGCATGACATCGACGAGAATTGCGTTACTCGCGGAAGCGGACGAAGACCCGCGAAGAAGAGCGGCGTTGCCGCTCTTGAGGCAAAGCCCAGCCGCATCGACGGTGACATTGGGGCGTGCCTCGTAGATCATGCCGACCACGCCCATGGGCACGCGGATCTGGCGGATCTGCAGGCCATTGGGCAGCGTGTACCCGCGGATCACTTCGCCGACCGGGTCGGGAAGCGCAGCGACATCACGCAGTGCCTGGGCGATATCGGCGATGCGCGGGGCGGTCAGGGTCAGGCGATCGATGATCGCGGCCGAGGTTCCGTTGCCCTGGGCCCGCTCGACGTCAATGGCGTTGGCGGAGACGATCTCTGGAGTGCGAGTCACGAGTGCATCGGCCAATGCTCGTAGAGCCGCATCCTTCTCGTTGCGTGTGAGCTGGCGAAGATCCGCTGCGGCCACGCGGCCACGGCGGGCGACTTCGTAAACGGCGTCGCGCTCGTTCAGGGTGCTCTCAGAGATCATGGCCCAAGGCTAGACGACTAGAAGGGCACCACTCGCCCCGCGGCCATCAGACCGGGGCGTTCGACCACCCAATGGCCACGCCGATGGAAGGTCTCGCGGTCGATCACCTCGACGCCCACAACCTCCCAGGGAGGCAGACCCGCTGAATCGACGTGCTCATTCCACAGATGCAGGGCCAAGCTCACGGCTGTCTCGGCGTCATCGGCCTGATCCCAATACCTCACCTCTGCGCGGTCGTTCGCGAATCGACCAGCCAGCAGGAAAGGGTGCTGCTCACTGAGTCGCTCGAGGGCAGCCTTGATGGAGTCAGACGAAACACGATCACCGGCCACGGTCAAGGTGATGTGCCACATCACAGGCTCCGGCGATGCAGGCAGGGGTAGTGCATGAACGTTCATGCCTGCCCCTTTCGTCTCAGGAGAGGATGACGAGGTCGTCGCGGTGGACGATCTCCCTCTCGTATTGCGGCCCTAGCTCCCTTGCCAGATCACGGGTGGATCGCCCTAGAAGTTCGGGCAGTTCATCCGAGTCGAAGTTCACCAGACCGCGAGCGATCACGTGACCCTTTTGGTCAAGGAGGTCGACCGGATCTCCGGCAGAAAAGTCGCCGCGCACCTCGGTCACACCGGCCGGCAGCAGGGATGTCCCCCGGTGCAGGACAGCGTCGGCAGCCCCGTCATCGAGTACGAGCTGGCCGGCCGGAGTGGTGGCATGCGCCAGCCAGAGCAACCGGGTCGAGACGCGCTCGGCAGTGGGATGGAAGACCGTGCCGACTGACGCATCGGCCAGCGCCGCACCCGAGTTCGCCGCGGAGGTGAGCAGCACGCAGATACCGGCGCCCGTGGCAATACGTGCGGCCTCGACCTTGGTTGCCATGCCACCGCTTCCGACGCCTGCGCTTCCGGCGCCACCGAGGGCAATGCCATCGAGATCATCGGAGGTGCGAACCTCGGAGATCATCTGCGCACCTACCCGGCTCGGCGGACCGTCGTATAGGCCGTCAACATCCGAGAGCAGCACGAGCGCATCGGCTTGAACCACGTGTGCGACAAGTGCGGCGAGCCGATCGTTGTCGCCGAGCCGAATCTCGTCAGTCGCCACGGTGTCGTTCTCGTTGACGATGGGAACAGCGCCCAGTTCGAGCAGACGAGTGAAGGTCTGCTGCGCGTTCTTGTAATGCGCACGACGAGTGACATCCTCGGCAGTCAACAGGATCTGGCCAACGACAAGACCGTGCTTGGCGAACGCCTGCGTGTATGCAGCGATGAGCAGGCCCTGGCCAACGCTGGCCGAAGCCTGCTGCGTTGCGAGATCCTTCGGACGAGAAGTGAGCCCGAGCGCGGGAAAGCCGGTGGCGATGGCCCCACTGGAGACGAGCACAACCTGATGTCCCTGTGCGATGCGGGCGGCAAGCTGATCAACGAGTGTGCCGATACGCGCGTCATCGAGGCCGCCATCGGGCTGGGTGAGCGATGAGGAACCGATCTTGACGACGACACGCGACGCCGAGGCAATCGTGGTCCGAATGTCAGTCACGGTCAGTCTCCGTCTATCCGAGCGTCGAGTCGTACGTCAGTTCCACGCGGGCTGACTTCGCCAGCACCGTCGCCGGCGGTGATGGTGGGCTGCCAGTCGAACACCACAGCATTGTCATCGTCGCCGATCATCACCGTACTGCCCGCCTTGGCTCCGGCCTTCCACAAGGCGTCTTCGACACCCAGGCGAGCCAGGCGATCTGCGAGGTAGCCCACGGCCTCGTCATTGCTGAAGTCGGTCTGTCGCACCCAGCGCTCGGGGCGCTCACCGCGGATACGGTAGCCATCCTCCTCGGTGATGATGCGGAAACCTGAGTCGTTGACAGCCTTCGGGGTGATGATCACCCGCGGAGCCTCCAGTGCGATGGCCGCCTTGCGAGCCTTCAGCACGAGTTCAGCCATGGCGAACGAGAGCGGACGCAGACCCTCATGGGTAGCTGCCGAGATCTCGAACACCTGGTAGCCGCGCTCTTCGAGCACCGGACGCACGAGATCAGCGAGCACACGCGCATCGGGAACGTCGATCTTGTTCAGCGCCACGATGCGCGGGCGATCCTGCAACCCGCCGTACTCGGCAAGCTCGGCTTCGATGACATCGAGATCGTCGATGGGATCACGCCCTGGCTCCATCGTCGAGCAGTCGAGAACGTGCACCAGAACTGAGCAGCGCTCAACGTGGCGAAGGAACTCCAGGCCGAGCCCCTTGCCCTGGCTCGCGCCGGGAATCAGACCGGGGACGTCAGCCACCGTGTAGACGACCTCGCCCGCAGTGACGACACCAAGGTTCGGCACGAGTGTGGTGAACGGGTAATCGGCGATCTTCGGGCGAGCAGCAGACATCGCGGCGATCAGGCTCGACTTGCCCGCACTCGGGAAGCCCACGAGCGCGACATCGGCCACAGTCTTGAGCTCGAGCATGACATCGCGATGCTCACCGGGCTCGCCGAGAAGGGCGAAGCCAGGAGCCTTGTGCTTGGGCGATGACAGCGCAGCGTTGCCAAGACCGCCACGACCCCCACGAGCAATGACAAAGCGCGTGCCGGATCCGACGAGGTCAGCGAGCACCTCACCGTCCATGGTCGTGACAACAGTGCCCGAGGGCACGGGAATCACGACGTCGTCAGCAACGGCGCCGCTGCGGTGATTGCCCGCACCGGGCTTGCCGTTACCGGCCTTCATATGCGGGTGATGATGGAGGTCGAGCAAGGTGGTGGTGTTGGGGTCAACCTCGAGCACGACATCGCCACCGCGGCCGCCATTGCCGCCATCAGGGCCACCGAGGGGCTTGAACTTCTCGCGGAGCACCGAGGCGCAGCCATGCCCGCCATCGCCGGCGTGCGCGTGCACGACGACGTTGTCGACGAAGCTGGTCACTGGTTACTCCCTTAGCTGGTGCTGTTCAGAACTTACGGTGAAAAGCAGAAAGGCGGGCCCCACGGGCCCGCCTCGCTGTCGTGTCTGTGTCGCGGTGAATTAGCCCGCGAGGATGTTGACGACGCGACGACCGCGTGCAACGCCGAACTCGACGACGCCGGCCGACAGGGCGAACAGGGTGTCGTCCTTGCCGCGGCCAACATTGTTACCCGGGTGGAAGTGAGTGCCGCGCTGGCGCACGATGATCTCGCCGGCGTTGACGGTCTGGCCACCGAAACGCTTAACGCCGAGGCGCTGCGCGTTGGAGTCGCGACCGTTTCTGGTGCTGGACGCACCCTTCTTATGTGCCATTACTTCACTTCCCGGGGGTGATGGTGGTGATCTTGACCTTGGTCAGCTCAGAGCGGTAACCCTGGCGACGGCGGTAGCCGGTCTTGTTCTTGTACTTGAGGATGTCGATCTTCGGGCCGCGGTGATGATCAACGATCTCCGCGGTCACGGCCGACTTCGCCAGCACGGCCGCGTCAGAGGTGACAGTCGCACCATCGACGAGGAGGAGAACCGGCAGGGACACCGTGTTGCCCGGCTCACCCGACACACGGTCGAGGACCACAACATCGCCCACGGCAACCTTTTCTTGACGGCCGCCTGCGCGCACGATCGCGTACACCACGATTTCCTGCCTTTTCCTTGAAGAATCTGAACGCGGCGCCCATCTCGGACACACGCGCGACGGCTAACCCGGGGGAAGCCAGGCCCTAAGACTACGGAAGGGCCCGCCTTAGGGTCAAACTGACCCCTCCTCCGAGGGTGAATCGGACATTTCGGGGGTCTCGGACACGGCGTCAGCGTCGACCTCAGCCTCGACCTCCACCCCAACCTCCACCCCAACCTCGACCCCAACCTCGACCTCAGCCTCGACCTCAGCCTCGACCGCGAGGGCACGGGCCGCCACATCGGCCGGATCGACCGCATTGGCGGGCCGACGGCTCTTGGGCGACTCGTGGTGGTCGTGCTCATTACCCGAGAGCGACACCTTGATACCGCGACCAGCACATGCCTCACAGGTGGTCGAGAAGGACTCAATCAGCCCGGAGCCGATGCGCTTACGAGTCATCTGCACCAGGCCGAGTGAGGTGACCTCGGCTACCTGATGCTTGGTGCGGTCGCGGCCTAGGCATTCGACCAACCGGCGCAGCACGAGATCGCGGTTGCTCTCGAGAACCATGTCGATGAAGTCGACGACGATGATGCCGCCGATATCACGGAGGCGCAGCTGACGGACAATCTCCTCCGCGGCCTCGAGGTTGTTCCGCGTGACGGTCTGCTCGAGGTTGCCGCCCTGACCGGTGAACTTGCCGGTGTTGACGTCGACCACGGTCATGGCTTCCGTGCGATCGATGACGAGTGAGCCGCCTGAGGGCAGGTAGACCTTGCGGTCGAGCGCCTTCATCAGCTGCTCATCGACGCGGTAGTGCGAGAAAAGATCCTCAGTGCCTACCCAGCGCTCAATGCGAGTGGACAGATCAGGTGCGACTGCGGTGACATATTCGCTGATGGCGTCGTAGCCGTCGCCACCGGAGATGACGAGCTGGTTGACGTCTTCGTTGAAGATGTCGCGAACGACCTTGATTGCCAGATCGGGCTCGCTGTACAGCAGGGTCGGCGGATTCGAGTTCTTCACCGTCGCGCTGATGTCTTCCCATTGAGCCTTCAAGCGCAGGATGTCCTGCTCGAGGGCATCTTCGGGTGCACCTTCCGATGCCGTGCGCACGATGACGCCGGCATCCTCAGGCATGACGCGCTTGAGAATGCTCTTCAGACGACTGCGCTCACTGTCGGGCAGCTTGCGACTGATGCCGGTCATGGAACCGTCGGGTACGTAGACCAGGAAACGGCCCGGCAACGACACCTGGCTTGTTAGACGAGCGCCCTTTTGGCCCACGGGATCCTTGGTGACCTGAACGAGGACCGGATCACCGGACTTCAGTGCGAATTCAATGCGCTTGGGCTGACCATCGAGACCTGCGGCATCCCAGTTGACCTCGCCGGCGTACAGCACCGCATTACGGCCACGACCGATATCGACGAAGGCAGCTTCCATGCTGGGCAGGACGTTTTGCACACGACCGAGGTAGACGTTACCCACCATCGAGCTATTGCTACCGCGAGTGACGTAGTGCTCGACGAGCACGCCATCTTCGAGAACGGCGATCTGCGTGCGATCGCCTTCCTGTCGAACGGCCATGACGCGATTGACTGCCTCGCGACGTGCGAGAAACTCTGCTTCGGTCAGGATCGGCGCACGGCGACGACCTGCCTCGCGGCCTTCGCGACGACGCTGCTTCTTCGCCTCCAGTCGCGTGGATCCGCGCACGTTGCTGACTTCGTCGTCGTTGTTGTTGTTGCCGCGGCCCTTGCCGCGCGGCTCGCGCACCTTGACGACAGTGTTCGGCGGGTCATCGGGCGACGGCTCCAGATCACCATCGGCTCCGCGGCGACGGCGACGACGGCGGCGCTTGCCACCCTCGGAGTCGTCATCGGAATCAGAGTCGGATGACTCGCCATCGGCGCTGTCATCATCATTACCGCTGTCACTGCCCTCGGTGTCGTCACTGCGACGGCGACGTCCGCGACCGCCACGGCGGCGACGACGACGCTTGGCCTGCTCATCGGTCTCGCCGGCGACTGCGTCATCGTCGGATGCACCATCGGAGGATTCGGAGCTCTCACTGCCGGTCTCGGCAGCATCGTCATCAATCTTCTTGGCGCCACGGCCACGTCCACGACGAGCAGCAGGCTTCTCCTTGGTCTCTGCGTCAGCGTCCGGCGCGACGAAGATGGGGGCTGCGAATAGCGGCGCAGCCACGGCAGATTCGACTGCCGATGCTGGCTTCGCCGGCTCTGCCTTTGCCGCGGTCTTCTTGGCTGTGCGCTTGGTGGCCTTCTTCACGGGTACCGAGGCAACCTCGGGTACCTCCACCGCTTCGGGCTTGGCTGCTGCCTTCTTGACGGTCTTCTTCGCCGCCTTCTTGGCGGGCTTCTCAGCGGACTGCGTCACGACAGGCTCGGGCGTTACTCCCTCGACCGGGGGGCCGGCCGGCCGGCTGGCGGCGCGACGACGGGTGCGCTTGACGGTTGCTGCATTGTCTTCGGTGTTCTCGACCATGTGGTCGTACTCCTCAATGGCTGCGCATGCGCAGTTACCTCACGTGGGCATCTAGTACCCAACAAGCTTCATGGACTCCCGGCCGCGGAGCGATGTGCGCTAGGACGCCGCCGGGCGATGAACCTCGAGTCGGCCTGTCAGGCGGTGCTGACGAGGGCTGCGCGGTCAGGGGCGAAAGGATCGCCGATTTCCGAGCTTCCGGGGATCAGCGGCCCCTGTGCCAGCCGAGTTACCCGTGGGGGCACCGGCGGCACGAGGTGAGCTGCGATCCTCAGTGCGGCTAGAAGGTCATCGGGTCGTACAGACGGTGTGACATGTCTGGTGACCACCTCGAGTATGGCACAGGAATCGCCCGCAACTGACCCCTGGCTGCCCGAAACGCCCGATTCGTCACTCACCGTGAGGGAGAGCACCGCCTCGCGCGCGTCGAACCTACGGATGCCGTTCTTCATCAGCCTCTCGACGATGACCTCGTCTTCTGCCAAGAAGATGTCAGCAGCCGCCTGAGCGGTCGCACGATCGACACCGGGCAGTTCGAAGCGCCAGCGAGAGGCTTCGAGCCGGTTCACGAAGTCAGGGGTCGCCGCGGTCACGACGTCGACGACGTCGAGTCCGGGCGGGAGCGCCTCATCGAGGGCGACGCGCATGCGCTCGGGATCGCACAGCTTCGTGACTCCGATCTCGACGTACTCAGCCTCACTCGCAACACCAGTGGGTGCGGAGTTCGCATACGAGATCTTCGGATGCGGCGAGAAGCCGGCGCTGTACGCCATGGGAACCTCGGCGCGACGCAGTGCGCGCTCGAGCGCGCGCTGAAAATCACGGTGACTGGAGAAGCGCAGCCGACCACGCTTGGCGTAGTGCACGCGCAGCTTCTGCACGGCGAGCGCGACATCGCGCTCCGGCGGCTTACGACTCATGCGTCAATCTCGGCGAGCACCGCTGTAGTACGCACGGTCGGCATCGGCAAGGTGACAACGCCGGTGGGGCCGACCTGGATCTCGGTCTCCATCTGGTCGCAGACGCCGCAGTCGAAGCAGGGAGTCCAGCGGCAGTCTTCGACACCAACCTCGGAGAGGGAGTCCTGCCAGTCTTCCCAGAGCCAGTCAGCATCAAGCCCGGAGTCGAGATGACCCCACGGCAGAACCTCGGATTGCTGGCGCTCGCGGATGGTGTACCAGTCGACGTCAACAGGCTCATCGGCAAAGGCAACCGCCGCGGCGTTCATCCAACGGTCGTAGGAGAAATG
The DNA here is from genome assembly GCA_044374195.1 of Candidatus Nanopelagicales bacterium. Taxonomy (GTDB): domain Bacteria; phylum Actinomycetota; class Actinomycetes; order S36-B12; family S36-B12; genus CAIKZY01. The sequence goes on along the minus strand of JBILOY010000004.1, from coordinate 90,922 downwards.
CTCGCTCCAGCCGTCAAAGCGTGCACCATCGCGCCACGCCTGCAAGATCACGCGACCAACGCGGCGATCACCACGCGAGAGAAGACCTTCGACAATGCCCGGCTTGCCGTCGTGGTAGCGCAAGCCAATCGACTTGCCGTACTCGCGATCGGCACGAATTGCATCGCGCAGCTTGTGCAGGCGTGCATCAGTTGCCTCGTGATTGAGCTGCGCGGCCCACTGGAACGGAGTGTGCGGCTTGGGCACGAATCCGCCAATTGACACGGTGCAGCGGATATCGCGTCGACCCGAAGCCGCACGGCCCGCCTTGATGACCTCGCGTGCGAGTTCGGCCACCTGCATGACGTCTTCGTCAGTCTCGGTCGGGAGCCCGACCATGAAGTACAGCTTCACCTGGCGCCAGCCAGCACCGTACGCAGCACTGACAGTACGGATGAGGTCTTCCTCGGTCACCTGCTTGTTGATGACCTTGCGCATGCGCTCGCTGCCGCCCTCGGGGGCGAAAGTGAGCCCGCTGCGTCGGCCATTGCGCGAAAGCTCGTTCGCCAGGTCGATGTTGAACGCATCGACTCGAGTGCTGGGCAGTGACAGTGCGGTCTCGGTGCCCTCGTAGCGATCGGCAAGGCCCTTGGCGATCTCGGCGATCTCGGTGTGATCAGCGCTGGAGAGTGACAGCAGCCCGACCTCCTCGTAGCCGGTCTTGCACAGGCCGTTCTCAACCATGTCGGCGATGCCAGTGATGCTGCGCTCGCGCACTGGTCGCGTGATCATTCCTGCCTGGCAGAAACGGCAGCCACGCGTGCAGCCGCGGAAGATCTCGACGCTCATGCGCTCATGAACTGTTTCCGCGAGAGGCACGAGGGGCGCCTTCGGGTACGGCCAGGAATCGAGATCCATCAGGGTGAATTTGCGCACGCGCCACGGAATGTCGGCTTCGTTGGGCACGATGCGCTTGATGCGACCGTCTTCGAGGTACTCGACGTCGTAGAAGCGCGGCACGTAGATCACGCCGGTCAGGGCAAGCCGGCGCAGGAGGCCGACACGGCCCTCGGGGCAGCCTTCGCGCTTCCAGTCCCGCACGATGTCAGTGATGAGCAGTACGGCCTCTTCACCATCACCCATCACAGCAGCATCGACGAACTCGGCAATGGTCTCGGGATTAAACGCCGCGTGGCCGCCAGCGATGACGATCGGATGCTCATCGGTGCGATCAGCAGCGAGCACTGGCACGCCGGCGAGATCAATCGCCGTGAGCATGTTCGTGTAACCAAGCTCGGTCGAGAATGACATGCCCACGACATCGAAGTCACCGAGTGCACGATGGCTATCGACAGTGAACTGCGGCACCTGGTGCTCGCGCATCAGCTTCTCGAGATCGGGCCACACCGCATAGGTGCGCTCGGCCAGGGCATCGTCGCGCTCGTTGATTACCTCGTAAAGGATCTGCACGCCCTGATTGGGAGCACCCACCTCGTAGGCATCGGGGTACATAAGTGCCCAGTGAACGTCGACAGACTCCCACGGCTTCTGCACGGCATTGAGTTCGCCGCCCACGTACTGGATCGGCTTCGACACGAAGGGCAGGAGGGCCTCGAGGCGTTCAAAGACTGATGTGCCGGGCACACGAGCATGGGGAGTGGTCACGGGCAAAGGCTATCCGCCCTGGCTAGATCTCACGAACGGAGCACGGGCGTGGCACCGAGGAGAGTGAGCCCTACGGCGAATTGCGAACAGCGTGCAGCCGGACGTTCTGCAATAGGCCAATGCCTATCCAGACGGCCATCATCGACGTGCCTCCAGAGGAGACCAAGGGCAGCGGGATACCGGTGATGGGCATGATGCCAAGGGTCATTCCGATGTTCTCGAAGAGTTGGAAGGCGAACCAGGCGATGACACCCGTGCACACGAGGCGGCCGTAGAGATCGTCGGCGCGGTAGGCGATCACGATGGCCCGCCACAAGATCACGCCGAGCAGCAAGATCAGCAGCAGCGAGCCGATGAAACCGAGTTCCTCGCCGACTACGGTGAAGATAAAATCGCTTTCGTTGACAGGAACGAAGCGCCCTTGGGTCTGCGGACCGTTGAAGAGTCCGTAGCCCGATAGCCCTCCCCCGCCGATCGCGATTCGGGCCTGCGCCGCGTTGTACGACGAGCCACCTGAATCGGCAGCCGGATTGAGGAACGACGTGAGTCGTGCGACTTGGTACTGCTTGAGAAGCCCTAGCTGGATTGCCAGCAAGATGCTGAGCCCGGTACCGCCGATCAAGGTCACGACCCAGCGGGTGCGAGCTCCCGAGACCGCGATGACCGAGATCACGACAGCACCCATGACCAGCACGGTTCCGGTGTCGTTCTGCACGAGGACTATGAGAATTGGCAGGATCGCGAGGCCGAGCGCAAGGAGGACGTCCTTGTCACGTGGCTCGCTCTCGATATCGCGCTTCTCGGACAAGATGGCAGCCATCATCAAGATGACGGCGATCTTCGCGAACTCTGACGGCTGCAGGGTGAATCCGCCCGGTAGGGCGATCCAGGCCTGAGCACCGGCGATGCGGGTTCCGAGACCCGGAACAAAGGGCAGGAGCAATATGAAGCACGAGGCTCCGTAGATCACCGGCGTGTAGGCACGCAGCCATCGGTAATCAAGTCGCGATGCCAAGAAGCCCAGTACCAGTGCAAGAAGAACGTTGATCAGGTGCTTCTTGAGAAATGAGTAAGGGTCAGTGGGCGAGGCCATGTCGGCCTTGCTCGCCGACCAGACCAGCAGGCAGCCGAAGATAGTCAGACTGAAGGCCGCCATCAGCATGATCCAGTCGAGATCACGCCAGTAGGTGCGACCGCGATCGAAGCGAGGTGCCGTGGGACGACTCATGAGATCGGTGAGATGCCACGTACTCATCCACTGCCTCCCGTCATCTCAACGCCGGACTTTCGACCCTTCGGCGCGACCGGCGTGCCATCGGGGCGAATGTTCGGGAGTTCCCGCATCGGCGCATTACCGACCAGGACGCTCCTCGACGGGTTCACGCTAGTGCCGCTGACGCCGAACAGTGCCTCGTAGATCTTGCGGACGCTCGGACCCGAGGTTTTCGAGCCGGTGCCGCCTTGGGTAACCATCATGACGACGGCGTACTTGGGATCATTCGCAGGCGCGTAGGAGGCGAACCATGAAGTCGAGACCTTTGATCCGGTCACCTGCGCGGAGCCCGTCTTGGACGCCACCGGGATCTTGCCCAAGGGGAAGCCCTGGAACGGGGTCTCGGCGGAGCCCCTCTCGGTTACGCCCGGAAGTGACTGACGCAGGAAGTTCATCGTCGCGCGAGGCACCTTCACCTTGGATTTCACCTGCGGCTCGAACTCCTTGACGACCTTTCCGTCGGCACCCACGATCGCCTTGGCGATGGTCGGCTCATAGACGGTGCCTCCGTTTGCGACGGCTGCGTAGACCATTGCCATCTGCAACGGTGTGACCGCTGTATCGCCCTGACCGATAGCGGCGTTGAGTGCATCGCCCTCGCGCCATCTGAAGCCGTCGGCGCAGTTCTCCTTGTCGAGTGCCGTGTAGTAGTCAGCAAGTGTCGGATTGGTCAGACGAGTCTCGGGGTACCCGGCGACCGCATTCGCGCACCACTGATCTCGCAGGTTCTCCCAGTTCGCGAGCTTGAACTGCCGACTTGAGACGCGTCCGGACGACTCATTCGGCAGGTCAATGCCTGTCTTCGAGCCGAGACCGAACTGCTTGGCAGTCTCGGCAATGGGATCCGGTGAGTCCTTCGTCGCATCCGTACCGCCGGCCTTCTCCCACATGCGGTCAGCAATGCCGTAGAACACGGTGTTGCACGACACCTCGAGTGCTCGCGAAAGCGGGATGCGGCCATACCCCGCTGATTCGAAGTTGCGGAAGGTCTGGGTGCCGATCTTCACCTGTTTCGGACAGGAGTAATCGGAGTAAAGCGAGAAGCCCTCCTTGCCCGCCGCCGCCGTGCTGATCACCTTGTAGGTGGAACCCGGAGCGAAGAGACCCTGGATGGCATTGGAGGAGAGCGAGTTGCTCTTCATCAGATCCTTGAACTGCGCCTTGGTCACACCGCCAACCCAGATGGACGGGTCGTAGGTCGGATAACTCGCCATCGCGAGGATGCGACCGGTATCGACCTCGACCACGACAGCCGCGCCCGAGTCACCGGGATTACCCTGTGCTTGAGCGCGCTGAATCGCAGCGACCAGCTGATTCTCGACAACGGACTGCAATTTCGCGTCAATGCTCGTGACGATGTAGTCGCCGGCCTTCGCCGCCTTCTCGTCCAAAGTACCCGTGACTCGACCGCCGGTATCAACCGCAAGGGTGGTAACCGCAGGCTGACCGCGCAGGTAAGAGTCGTACTCGGACTCAAGACCCGAGCGACCCACGACGTCGGTGCGACGCAGTCGATCGAAGTTCTCCGTGTCACCCTGCTCGGTCAATTGATCTTCAGTGACAGGCCCGAGGTAGCCGAGGAGGTGCGCTGCATTTACCCCGAATGGCTCGGGGTACGTGCGCACTGCCTGCAGTTGCGCCGTGATGCCCGGGAACTCGGTGCGCCTTTCCATGATGCCGAGCGCGGTATCGGTGGAGACATCGCTCGCCACGGGAACGGGCTGATAGGTCGAGCCGTTCCAGCACACGGGCGGCGGCTTCGCGCCCTCAGTGCCGCAGGGCTTGAGTCGATCGGTGATGTCGGTAGCGGGAACCTGAAGCACCTTTGCCAGGCTGGCGACGACATCAGCGCCGTCATTTGGCTGGCGGCCGAGCACGGCGCGATCGACAGTGACCACGAGTGAGGTGCGATTGGAGACAAGTGGCCGACCGACTTGGTCGAGGATCAGACCGCGTACGGCCGGGTTCACAATCTCTCGCACGGTGTTGTTCTGTGCCGCCGAGCGGTATTCGGCGCTCTCCATGACCTGCAAGTAGAAGAGTCGAGCGATCAAGGTGCCCAGAAGCGATGCCACGAGCACGCCCAGCACGAGCAGGCGCAGGTTCGAACGCGCGTTCATCTGCCTCCTGCTCCCTCGCCGGCCGGGGCCGGACTGCTCTCACGCAGGCTGCACACCCGCTGGGGACAGCCCACTCCTGCTACGACGGTACGACGGAGATGGCGATTCAGCCGAATTCGGGGCCTGATTTCACGTTCGGATCGCGTGAATTCCCCCTAGGGCTAGAGGACAGCGACCTCAGGAGTCAAGGTTCGCACGATCTTCCCGATACCCGGAACCACGAGGGGGGCGAGGATCAGTCCGTAGAGGGCTGCGGTCAAGGTCAGGCCTGGAACGATCTCCCAGACAACGCGGTCCCCGCTGAGAATCGACAGCACGAGCGCATTGATCAGCACGACTCCGCCAGTGCTTAGGCCCACTATGCCCATGATCACCAGTACTGACCGGTCACGCGGGTCAACCACGGCGCCTGTCACCAGGCCCACGATGGTGAAAACAATCGCTTGCACGCCGAAGACACCGTCGAAGGGCGGCGCCAAGCCCACCACGATTCCGGCCGAGAACCCGGCGATGGCGCCAGGGAGCGGCCCATAGGCGAGCGCGATTGCGACGATGGTCACGACCACAAGATCAGGCGTTGCCCCGGGCAGACCGAGCCGACTGAGCAAGGTGAGCTCGAGGATCACCGCTATGAAGATGGCCGAACCGATGATGACGGCCTGACGAACCTTGACGTTCATTGGGTGGCCGCCGATTCGGTGGCCGGCACCTCGCTCGGAACACTCATCACTGCACTCGACTCCGCAGGTGTTGGACTCGGCGTGGGCGAAGTGGTGACCGCAGGCGCATCGGGAACCGCGGGGAGAACGGAGTCGCGCGGGTCTGTGCGCGGCGGACGCACCACGACGCCGACGATGCTAAGAGTCGAGATGTCCGCGAACGGCCGCACTGTCGCCACTCTGCTGAGCTGACCTGCGGTACCAGCAACGCTGAGCACCTCGCCGATCGGGACGCCCGGCACGTACGGGCGGCCGTCCTTCGAGCCGAAGGTGACGAGCGCAGCGCCCTTCTCCAGCGATGCAAGCGGATCGAGCAGCTGGTACTGCAGTTCGCTCTGCTTGCCGGTGCCGGACAAGATGCCGATTTCCTGCGAGCCGGCAACTCGTGCACCCACAGAGACAGACGGATCGATGATCAGTACGACACTCGACGTGCGCTTCTCAACATTGCTGACACGCCCGACCAGGCCCTGATAATTCAGCACTGTCATGTCAAGCTCGATGCCATCGTCGCTGCCGGCGTCGATAGTCACTGTCCAGCTGAAGTCCTGTGCGGGGCCGACGGCGATGACTTCCGCGGGCACAACTCGATAACGGCCGAGACCGGCCACCTTGAGCATGCCATCGAGTGCGGATGCACGTGCGCGATCGTCGGCAGCGCGCTTGACCTCGGATTGCAACTCGGCATTGGACTTCTCGAGTTCGTCGAGGCGCGCTTTTTGATCACGGGTATTGGTCCAGAAGTCGGCGAAGCCGGTGATGGGCGAGAAGACAGTTGCGGCGCCACGCTCGATGCCGCCGAAGATCGAAGACATGACATTGCGTGCCGAGGTAAAGGGCCCCTGCCCGCCTCGAAGATCGAGGATGACGAAGGTGAGGGCAACGCCGAGCAGCACCGCAACGACGACGCGTAGGCGACGCGGGAACATGCGTTAGCGTCTCGGCTCGGAGACCAACACCTGCTGCAGGGCCTCGAATTCCTCGACACACTTGCCCGAACCGAGGGCAACGCATTCGAGCGGACGATCGGCAATGAGGATCGGCATTCCGGTTTCGTGACGCAGGCGCTCGTCGAGGCCGCGCAGCAGGGCGCCACCACCGGTGAGGACGATGCCGCGGTCCATGATGTCGCCGGAGAGCTCAGGCGGGGTGCGGTCGAGGGTGGCCTTGACCGCGGCCACGATTGCGTTCACGGGCTCGTCGATGGCCCGGCGGATCTCCTCGGCAGTGATCACGACCGTGCGGGGCAGGCCGGTGATGAGGTCACGGCCACGGATCTCGGCGTTGCTCTCATCAGGCAACGGGAAGGCGGAGCCGATCGCCATCTTGATCTCTTCAGCGGTGCGCTCGCCCAGCATCAGCGAGTACTCCTTTTTCACGTACTGGATGATCGCGTTGTCGAGCTCATCGCCGCCTACTCGTACGGACAGACTCGTGACGATGCCGCCAAGCGAGATGACGGCGACCTCGGAGGTACCGCCACCGATATCGACGACCATGTTGCCGGTGGGCTCGTGAACCGGCAGGTTCGCACCGATTGCAGCAGCCATGGGCTCTTCGATGATGAAAACCTTGCGTGCGCCTGCTGCGTAGCCGGCATCTTTCACCGCGCGCTGCTCGACACCGGTGATGCCGGACGGAACGCAGACGATCAGGCGGGGCTTGGCGAGGTGACGGCGCGAATGCACCTTCTGGATGAAGTAGCGCAGCATGCGCTCAGTGGTGTCGAAGTCGGCGATGACGCCGTCCTTGAGCGGGCGAATAGCGACGATATTGCCCGGCGTGCGCCCGATCATTCGCTTGGCCTCAGAGCCCACCGCGAGGATTCCGCCGGTGTTGTTGTTGATCGCGACAACCGAGGGCTCGTTCAGCACGATGCCACGACCACGCACGTAAACGAGCGTGTTGGCAGTGCCGAGGTCGACGGCCATGTCGCGGCCGACGAAGGATGACGAACCAGCCATAGGGGAAGTGGCCTTCCGATCGAGGTGCACGTGCGGGGGGCCCATCCTACGCGAGCCCAGACTTAAGTCCGAATTATGCTGATTTGATCTGATCTTCCGTCATCGTGATGCGCTGGGCGCGCTCCACCTCGAGCTGGCGCAAGTGCTTCTCGAGCCGAGCCGCCGTGGCCGCATTAGCCGAAAGCGCGTAAGCCGCTGTCACGACTCCGCCGAGATCGGCGCGGTAGTCATGACCCTTGCTCTGGAAGTCACCTGGCTTCACGTTCGTCGCGAAGAGGGTGTCGATAAGAACGGTGGCCCAGGTAATACCCGGCTTCCAGGTCATGCCCTCAGGCACATTGCGACCGCGCTGGCCGCTGGTCGGAAGCCAGAACGGACGATCAAGCAGCAGCGCCGGACGGTTACGCACGACGGGGTCACCGTCGTGCTCGAGGAACCACACGCGCGGGTACGGAGTACGCATCACTCCGGCAATTTGCTCGGGACGATCAACGGTGACGGATTCCGCTGCGCACAGCGCGTGGATCTCATCCGACTTCAGTCCGCCAGGCGAACCGACCCAGAGCACGGCATCGACGAAGTAGTGATCGAAGTCGAGCGGGCCTGCGGAAACCGCTGCCTCTTGCACGCGAGCGCCGAGGCTCTCGCCGTAGAGCAGGATGCGCGGGCGCTTCGCACGACCGACGAGCTCCTCGCGAATCGCATCGAGCAGCAGACGCTGGGTCTGAGCACCGAGACCGACCTTGCCCAACGACAAGAAGGAGGGCAGCAACCCGTATCCGATGGCCACGGAGGCGCAATCACCAAGGGTCAGCATTTCGGTGACATCAATAGGAGTCGTGTTTGCGAAACCAGTGCCGGCCGGTGCCTGGATAATCAGGTTCGCGCGATCGAATGCGCCAGTGCGACGCAGCTCAGCCATCGCCAGGCCCACGCGCTGCTCGACGGTGTCAGCAGCCTCAACGCCCACGAACACACGCACGGGCTCGGCGATCGGCTTCTTGCCGGTGACGGCCTTGATGTCCTCGGGCGTGCTGATGCAGCCCACGAAGCGCGCACCCTCACGGCCGAGCTCGGCCATGGTGACCAGCGAGGCAGGTGAGCCTGAGGTCAGCGGATTGCCTGATGAGGTGGCGAAGTACGGATCGAGGTCACGGCTTTGCTGCTCGAGCCCCGCGAGCACTTTGTCCTTGGCGATCGTGCCGCCAACCGCTGCTGCAGCGGCCAGCCCGGCGCCGACAATGACGGGTGCAACAGTGGAGACAGGGCCCTTCCCCTTGCCACGCGCCGCCTCAACGAGCGATACGAACGCGCCGACCTGCTGGCCGACCGAAGCACCAGCGATGCCACCGGTCACGAACGGAAACGCGGTGCGGATCTTCGACGGCCAGTCGACCAAGCTCGGGCCGCGCGATGCGGCACCTACTGCTGCGCCTGCAGCAACTCCGGCGATGATTCCAATCGCGGCCGGCTTCATGACTACGCCAGGCCCGGGAAGAACAGTGCGATCTCACGTGCCGATGACTCGGGCGAGTCGGAGCCGTGAGTCACGTTGAACTGAGTTTCGGTCGCGAGATCTCCGCGGATGGTGCCCGGGGCTGCGTTCGCCGGATTGGTAGCACCCATCATCGAACGCCAGGAAAGGATCGCGTCGGGGCCTTCGATGACAGCAGCGACGAGCGGACCACCAGTGATGAAGTCGACGAGTGAACGGAAGAACGGCTTCTCGGCATGCTCGGCATAGTGCGCCTCGGCAAGCGATGCCGGCAGGGTGCGCAGCTCGAGGGCGACGACCTTGTAGCCCTTGCGCTCAATGCGGCCGAGCACCTCGCCGACGAGGCCACGGGCCACGCCATCGGGCTTGATCAGGACGAGGGTGCGCTCAGACATGGTTCTCCAAAGTGTGCCGCGCCGGCCGTCTGCCGAGGCGATGGGGACCAGACTACCGAGGCCGCTTACTGCTCCTGAGCCTCGGCATACGCCTTGCGCAGGGCATCTACGCGACTGCCGTTACGCACCGCGAAGTACCAGAGCACCGCGAAGATGCCGCCCACGATGAACATCAGCGGCACAAGGAAGCCCAGCGACACCACGACAATCTGAAGGAAGGATCCCCACCAGGGGCCCCAGGGCCGGGTCACGACCCCAATGGAGAGCAGCAGCACGATCATCGCGGCTACGCCCAGCCACACGGCCAGAGCCTGGCTCTCGAATGAGCCATTCGTGCTGGCCACCAGGAAGCACAGGAACACCACGATCGACTCGATACCCAGCACAGAGCTGCAGAGCACTCTCATCGCGCATCTCCCAGAATCCGCTTGGCCTCTCCGACCAGCACCACAGAGCCGGTGATGAGCACACCGACGCCGCCGTACATCGACTCTTCCTCAGCGACAGTGACAGCACGCTCAATTGCACTCGACAGCGTGACCTCGCATGACACGCGCTCTTCGCCGAAGATCTCGATCGCGAGATCGGCAAGATCCTCAGCGCCAAGTGCGCGCGGTGAACGCGGTGAGGTGATGACAACCTGATCGAGTACCGGCTCGAGCGCGGCGAGAATGCCGGTGGCGTCCTTCTCCTCGAGCATGCCGATCACGCCGATCAGTCGCGAGAACTCGAAGGACTCGTCAACGGCACTTGCGAGTGCGCGCGCGCCGTGCGGATTGTGTGCGGCGTCAATGATGATCGTTGGGTTTCTGCGCAGCACTTCAAGACGACCAGGCGAAGTCACAGAGCCGAAACCCTCGCGTACGACCTCGGGATCGAGTTCGTTGTTACCGATGAATGCCTCAGCAGCAGCAAGGGCCACTGCGGCGTTATGGGCTTGGTACTCACCGAAGAGTGGGAGAAAGACGTCGTCGTAACGACCGTGCAGGCCCTGCAGAGCAAGCAGTTGGCCGCCGACGGCGACATCGCGCTCGATCACGCCGAACTCGACGCCCTGCCGAGCAATGACTGCCTCGAGCTCGGCGCAACGCTCAATCAGGATCTCTGCAGCTTCGACATCTTGTGCCGCGAGGATCGCGACCGAGCCCTCGGTGATGATGCCCGCCTTCTCGCTCGCGATCTCCACGATCGAATCGCCGAGATACTCACAGTGATCGAGCCCGATGGGAGTCACGACGTTGACGAGGCCGTCTGCGACATTGGTCGCATCCCAGTTGCCGCCCATGCCGACCTCGACGATGGCGACATCAACGGGTGCATCGGCGAAGGCTGCGAATGCCAGTGCAGTCATCACTTCGAAGAAGGAGAGCGGGATGCCGCCATCGGCCACCGATTTCCTGTCGACCAGCTCGACATATGGTGCGATGTCGTCCCAGGTTCGGGTGAAGCGCTCTCGCGAGATCGGCTCACCGTCGAAGATGATGCGCTCACGCGGATCGATCAGGTGCGGCGAGGTGTAGAGCCCGGTGCGCAGCCCGCAGGAGCGCAGCAACGACTCGATCATCCGGGCGGTCGAGGTCTTGCCGTTCGTGCCGGCTACGTGAATGACGGGATACGCCCGCTGCGGGTCGCCGAGCAGTTCGACCACCGAGGCGATGCGCACCAGACTCGGCTCGATTCGATTCTCGGGCCAGCGGCCCATCAGGTCGTCGATCAGGCTCTCGTAGGTCCGGCTCATGTCTTAAGTCTAAAGGGGCGCAGCGATCGCGCCCTCGCGCTAGATTCTTGACATGGCATCCAGTAACGACGTAGACGTCATCATTCTCGGCAGCGGCGCGGGCGGGCTGACGGCAGCACTCGCTGCCGCCCAGAGCGGTGCGAGTGTTGCCCTGTTCGAGAAGGCCGAACTCCTCGGCGGCTCGACTGCCGTCTCGGGTGGCGTTCCGTGGATGCCCCTCAACCACCATCAGGACGAACTCGGCATCGCTGACTCTCGGGAGGAAGCGCTCGCCTACCTGAAGTCACTCTCCCTTGATCGAATGGACCCGGCCATGGCCGAAGCATTCATCGACGGTGCGCGCGACACTGTGCAATGGCTCGAGGCAAGCACGGACCTCGAGTTTTCGATCATCCCGATGTATCCCGACTATCACCCGGAGCATCCCGGCGGTAAGCCGCAAGGCGGTCGTTCCCTCGATCCGGGCCTGTTCAGCTTTGCGGCACTCGGCGAGTGGCAAACCAAGATCGCCAAGAGTCGCCGCAGCGCGCACCTGAAGATCACTGACACGACGCTTGGCGGTGGAACCGGCTTCCTGGACCCCGAGACCCAAAAGCACCGCGAGGAGAACGACCTGCGCGGATGCGGCGCCGGTCTTGTCGGCCCGATCATCAAGGCGCTCCTCGACCTCGGCGTGCAGATCACGGTCAACGCTCCGGCCACCGATCTACTGATTGAGGACGGAAGAGTCGCCGGTGTTCGCATCAACGTTGATGGCGCCGAGCAGGTCATTCGCGCTCGCAAGGGCATCGTGCTCGCGACCGGCGGCTTCGAATGGAATCCTGAACTGGTGCGCTCCTTCCTCCGCGGGCCAATGACCTCACCCGCCGGCGTTCCGACCAACACGGGCGATGGCCTGCTGATGGCGATGCGCGCAGGCGCGAGCCTGGGCAACATGGCGCAGGCGTGGTGGGTGCCCACTGTCGAGATTCCAGGCGATGTCGCGTTCGGCAGGCAGCGTGCGAATCTCGTGAACCGTGAGCGCACTCTGCCCGGTTCTATCTTCGTCAACGGCAAGGGCAAGCGATTCACCAACGAGGCCAGTAACTACAACGCACTCGGTGGCGCCTTCCATCAGCTCGACTCCACTGACTTCAGTTACGTGAACCTGCCGTGCTGGCTGATCTTCGACGGCCGCAATGCGCGTACCTACGGCTCCTTCGGTACTCCCCCGGGCCAGCCGATTGCCGAGTGGATCACGCGCGCGCCTTCCGTCCGCGCTCTCGCCGAGAAGATCGATGTCGACCCCGATGAACTCGAGCACACCATCGATCGCTGGAACGGATTCGTCGATCGCGGTGATGACAAGGACTTCGGCCGCGGAAAGAGCGCCTACGACCGCTGGAGTGGCGACGGAAACCATCGCTTCACCGTCGAATCAACCCTCGGCCCGATCGATGAAGCGCCGTTCTACGCCGTGCGGGTGCACTCGGGCACCCTCGGCACCAGCGGTGGTCCACGCACGGATACCCGCGGCCGTGTTCTCGATACGACCGGTGCCGTGATCCCCGGGCTTTACGCAGCCGGCAACGTTGCCGCAGCTCCGACAGCCATGGCCTACGGCGGTGCCGGCGGAACGCTCGGGCCGATCATGGTGTTCGGCCGCTACGCGGGGACCGCTGCAGCCACTGACTAATCAGGTTCCGAGCGGAGTCTCACCACGCGGACGATCAGCATCGCCGGTGCGGAAGTTCGACATATCGCCCGCTATCGGCGCACCCTCGATGGTCGTGGTGCCCTCGTGCACGCAGGTGCGATGAATGATGCGCCAGTCTCCATCGCGGCACTCATAGCGATCGAGGTAACGGCCGAGCCACACTGACCAGGGGCCACCGTCCTTTGCCAGCAGGTAGGTGACGTTGTAGATCTCACCGCGAGCATGGGTGGCGTCGTCGAACTCGATGCTGTGGTTGTAGTTGCAGTGCATCGTGGCGGCCCAGCGGTCGTGGGTGCCTACGACCCGCTCAGCAAACTCGTGACCGTTACCGACAAAGCGGCCGTGATCGTCAGTTGCCTCGGGCCAGTACGCGCTCTTCATCTGCTCGACATCGAGGCGATCGACGCCGCGCGAGTAGCGCAGGACGCATTCGCGAATGGCTTCGCGGTCAGCTAGTTGCTGTGGATCAATGCGCATGAGCTGCCGCCGATTGCCCTGCCACGCGACCCATAGTCACGCAGTTGCCATAGGAATTGCCGCTGCCGACGTAGCGCGGGCCGATCACACCACCGCATACCTCGCCGGCTGCGTAAAGACCTGAGATCACGCGGCCATTCTCGTCGAGAACCTGGGCATCACGGTCAATCCGCACGCCGAAAGCGGTGAAGCAACAGGTGGCAGGGCGCACCTCGACTGCATAGAACGGGCCGTCGGAAATCGGCTCGAGGAACTTCGGATCCTTGACGTAGTCGCGATCCTCGCCGGCAGCTGCAAGTTCGTTGATGCGCTCAACAGTTGCCTCGAGGGCGCCTACCGGCACGTGAATGCTCTCGGCCAGCTCGGCAAGGGTGTCGCGCTTGTGCACCTTGCCCTCCTTGAGCATCAAGTCGATGACATCGAGATTCCAGTGCGGGCTCTGGCGCTTTGTCGAGCCCGGGATCTGCTGCTTGTAGCGGGCGACACCGAGTTCGGTGGCCTCAACGAGGGAGCGGTGATCGAAGATCGCGAAGGCCGAATCCCCCTGAGCCTTCAGCAGGCCATCCATAATCCCGTAGGGCGCGGTCTCATTGCAGAACCGATGACCGTGACGATTGATGAGCGTGAGCCAGCCCGGAATGTAGGCCTCGTACATCTTGTCGAAATCGGTGTGAAGGAGGCGAAGGCCGCGATCGAAGCCGGTGAGCTGCGCCCTGACACCGCGGGTGAAGTCGATTGCGTCGCCGCGAGCACCATCAGCGCCGATGTAGTACGACCAGCCCGTGTCGAAGACACTCGGGAAATACTCGCTGCGCTTCTCCTCGCTGGCACCGAAGCCGCCCGAGGCGATGATTACGGATCCGGCCGTGATGGTGTCGTCATCGACGGCGATGCCGGTGACTTCGCCGTTCTCGACGAGCAGACGGTCAACCCGCTGACCGAGGGCGATCTCAATGCCGCGCTCGCGACAGTGGCGCGTCAGCACGTCGATGACCGCCTGGCCGCGACCGATCGGGCAGTGCACGCGTGGCTGCGTCTCATCGCCGCCGTAGACCAGCTGGTCGTAGAACTCCACGCCGAGATCGCCGAGCCATTCGACTGCAGCGCCTGCTCGCTGCGTGAGCCGTTCGACTACGCCGGTCTCGACCTGCCACATGTTCAAGGTCATGTAGTCGTGGAACAGGGCTTCCCAGTCATCGTCGATACCGAGTGCTCGCTGATAGCGAGTGCCAGCGCCCATCATCAGACCGCCGGAGAGCCGTGACGATCCACCCACGATGCCTTCTGCCTCTGCCACGAGGATGCGCTCGGCGCCAGCCTCATGAGCGGCAAGCGCTGCCGAAAGCCCCGCCGCTCCAGAGCCGATCACGATGACATCCATGTCTCGTGCTGTTGTGTCGATCATCAGTGCTTCACCTCAGAAAGTGGAATGGAGATCGGCGGGAAGACACCCGCGTTGGCGGTGACTCCGCCGTCGCACATGAACACAGCGCCCGTGACGAAGCTCGAGGCCGGTGAGCCAAGGAAGTACAGGACTTCAGCTTGCTCCTCGGGGCGACCAAGTCGCTGCAAGGGGATATTGCGACGGAACTCCTCGAGATGCTCGGGAGTTATGCGACCACCTTGCAGGATCGGAGTCATCGTGGGGCCCGGGCCCATGGCATTCACGCGAACGCCGGCGTGGCCCCAGTCGAGTGCTGCTGCGCGACACACATTGATGACAGCTGCCTTGGAGGCGTTGTAGGCAAAGCGAATCGGATCACCACCGAGCCCTGAGGTTGAAGCAGTCGCGACGATCGAGCCACCGCCGCGTGCAGCCATGGCAGGCGCAGCGTGCCGAATGCCTGCCACCACGCTGCGTACGTTAACCGACATGATCTGGTCGAAGGTGTCCATGACATCGGGTGATGCCCACTCAGTGCGCTTGGCAATGCCGGCGTTGAGAATCGCGACATCAAGGCGTCCGAAGCCATCGAGCGCTGCAGCGACCATGCGCTCGCTCGTCGACTCTTCGCTCACGTCACCGATCACGGTGGTGATACCCCGCGCGGAAGCCCAATCCAGCGCCGCTTCGTTCAGATCAACAGCAATGACGTCATAGCCGCGATCGGCAAACATCATGGCTGCCGCCTGGCCAATTCCGGTGCCCGCACCGGTGATGACTGCAACGGGCTTGCTCACGCGCACTCCTCGAGAACTCGATCCGACCCTTACTGGATCGAATCTCTAGTTACTCCCTGAAGGCTAGCGAACTTCGAACATCTCGTACACGAGTTGATCACCTTCGCTTCGGCCCTGGCCCACGGCCTGGATGCCGTTGAGCCACGCGTAGCGCTCATCGGAGGTCTCGAAGGTCGGCGCAACCGTGTAGGTGCCGCGCTCGCGATCGCAGCGGCCGGTGTAGGTGACATAAATGAGCGCACCGTCATCGGTCTCGATGAGTTGACGCACGTCGAGCAGCATGATGTGCCCGGCTGTCGGGATCGCCCAGTCACCACCGGCGCCGATGATCGAGCCCTTGATGCGCTCGCCCTCCCAGCGACCGTCGGCGATCGAGCCGATCACTCGGCGGCTGAACGGGGTCTCGCCGAGACGGCGGATGTCGCCACGGGTGACGGTGACAGTGGCGAGGGGAATCAACTCGAATGGAGGCATGCCCCATTCTTTCGTGTGAGACGGTCAGGCCGTCACGAAATCGATGATCTCCTCGACCCGACCGAGCAGCGAAGGTTCGAGATCGGCATAGGTGTTGACCTTGGAAAGGATCGCGCGCCAGGCGGCAGAGGTGTCGTCGACCCAGCCGAGCTTCGCGCACACCCCTTCCTTCCAGGGGGTTCCCTTGGGAATCGTCGGCCACGAGTCGATGCCCAGCACTGACGGGCGCACTGCCTGCCAGACATCCACATACGGATGACCGAGCACGACAACGTCCTCCGAATACTCGGCCAGCACCGAGTCGGCTATGCGGGTCTCCTTGGTGCCGGGCACCAGGTGATCGAGCAGGATTCCGATGCGGCGATCGAAGCTCGGATTGAAGTCGCGCACGGCGCGCAGCAGGTCATCGGCTCCGCCAAGTTCTTCGACAACAACACCCTCAATGCGCAGGTCAGCGCCCCAGATCTTCTCGATCAGCTCGGCATCCTGCTTGCCCTCAACCCAGATGCGAGACGCGCGTGCCACACGGGCGCGAGTGGTCACGACAGCAACGGAGCCGGAGGCTGTCAGGCGAGCGGCGGCAGGCGCCAACGGATTAGGACGCACCAACGCAATCGGCTCGCCATCGAGGAGGAAGGGATCAGTCAGCAGGAACATCTTGCGACGACCGTGACGATCCTCGAGGTTCACACCCCAACCGCCCGGGCCCTTCTGCAAGCCGACGATCGCACCGCACCAGCCGGTGTGCGGGCACTCGAGCACCATGCCGATATCCGCTGCCACCTGCACCGGTGGCCGGCGGGCCTGGGTGTGGCTCACCGCGAGCACATCGGAGCCGTAGCGATCAATCACATTCGAAACTTAGGCCCCACGAGTCACAGATCGAGGGAGGCGCGACTAGCGCGAGGACGAATCGGTGCGCTCGCGAAGTGGATCAGTGACTCCGTCCCAACCCTCATGGGCTGACCGAACCGTGTCGAAGAACGCAGCGACACGATCGCTGCGCCCGTAGAGCTCGGTGAAGCCACCGATTGCAGAACGCGTGTCGATGTAGATCGCGGGCTGACTAGTGAGCATCGATCCGGCGATCTCGAAGCCCGCATCGGTAAAGCGAGAAACCTGGGCATCGAGTTCCTCCGGCGGCACGAGTGCGCACACGTGATGGAAACCGCCCTCGCCCGGCGCATACATGTCGCGGTAGATCGACTCCCCCGGGTCGCTCTGCGCAATCAACTGAATCTGCGCAGGACCCGCCTGACCGAAGGCGTAGTGAACACGTGTCTCGCTCGGCTGCCCGCGGTACGTGAGTTCATTGCCGAGGTAATTGCGCAGCACATAGAACGGGCCGGCGCCCATCACCTCGACCCAGTGGCGAATGCCCTCATCGAGATCGGGCACGACGTACGCATATTGCAGGATCGGATGCTGCAGCAAAGGGCCGGTCATAGCGAGCTCGACTTACTGCGCGTGCGGATCGGATCAGTCACGCCGTCCCAGTTCTCATGCGCCTCGCGGATCGTGCGGAAGAGTTCGTCAATATCGTCATTAAAGCCGTGCAGCTCGACAAAGCAATCGAGCTTGTCGCGGCAGTCGAAGTAGGCCACGGGCACATATGACATCAGCCCACTGGCGACCGGATACCCAGCGGCCTCGAAGCGCGCAATCTCCGCCGGCATGTCGGCAGCAGGCACAAGCACGCCGACGTGATGGAAACCGCCCTCGCCGTCGCCATACATATCGCGGTAGATCGACGTGCCTGGCTCGTCATGAGCAATGAGTTGGATCTGCGCTGGGCCAGCCTGGCCGAAGGCGTAATGCACGCGCGTAGTGCTGGGCTCACCTCGATACGTGAGCTCACGACCGAGGTGACTCTTGCTGACGAAGAACGGGCCTGCGCCCATCACTTCGACCCAGTGGCGAATGCCTTCTTCAAGGTCGGGCACGACATACGCGTACTGCACGATCGGGTAGCGAATCAGTGGCTCGTCCATGAATCCCTTACTAGTCGTCGAGCATTGAGGCGAGAGCGTACGCCTGCTTGGTGGCGAACAGGAGCCTTCTCGGCGCGAAAGCATCACCGATCAGATGCACCCTCGGATGCCGACCCTTCAACTCCTCGTACAGGGAGGCCTCGGGCACACCGCCGCAGGCGAGCACCACCGAGTCGATCCCGCTGATGAGGTCGGCGCGACCGGAGTACGAGTGGCGCACGTGCACTCCCTCATCGGTAACGCCCGTAACGATCTCGGTGTACCGCAATTTGACGCCCGCGTTGTCGAGACGGGCGAGGATGCCGCCGATCATGTAGCGACTCAGGAGAGGTGCCGGGCCGTTCGTGGCATAGACCACCGTGACCTCATGGCCTGCAGTGGCGAGGAAATCCGCGACGGCCAGTGGCGGCATGTGATCGTCCTGCGCGACGACGAGAACGCGCTTGCCCGGCGTGACCGCACCGTCGAGAACCTCACGCATGTCGTGCACATTGGCTCGATCAACGCCTGTGACATCGGGATACCTCGGGTTCGCGCCAGTGGCGATGACGACGACATCAGACTGAGCCTTCAACACCTCTTCTGCCGTCGCAGCCTGCCCCTCGCGCACGCTCACGCCGAGTCGATCGAGGCGACTCTGCTGCCATGAAAGGTAATCGGCGAAGCCTTCGTAGGTCGGCGCATTCACGGCCGTGCTCAACTGGCCACCGAGGTGATCGGACTTCTCCCAGATCTCCACGCGATGACCGCGCTCAGCGGCAAGGGCTGCCACTTCCATGCCTGCCGGACCACCACCGATCACGAGCACGCTGCGCGAGGTGCGGGCAGGCACCGGCCAGATCTCCTTCACCTCAGTGCCGAGATGCGGATTCACTGAGCAGCTGAGGGTGAGCTTCTCGACCAGTGATGCGCTGATGCAGTCATTGCAACCCGTGCACGGGCGAATCTGATCGGCTCGGCCTTGTTCTGCCTTGCGCACCCACTCAGCGTCAGCAATCACGGCTCGCGCCAGACCCACCACTGCTGCGTTGCCGCGCGCGATGATGGATTCGGCGATCTCGGGGGTCGTAACGCGACCGGTGTACGCGACAGGCAGGGTGAGAGCGCGAGCGAACTCGCCTGACATGTCCGCCCACTCGCCGGGCGCATACGCGTGCGGCTGGATGTAGCTGGGATTCCCCCAGTTACTGCCGACTACCAGGCTGACGAAGTCGATCAGCCCGGATGCCTCGAGGTACTGCGCGATTTGGATGCCGCCGCCGAGGTCGTAGCCGCCAACCATCTCTTCGAACATGTTCAGGCGAACACCGATCGTGAAATTGTCACCAGTGAGTTCTCGTGATTCACGCAGGATCTCCATGACGATGCGCATGCGGTTCTCGAAGTTGCCGCCGTACTCGTCATCGCGCCGGTTAGTGAGCGGTGACATGAACCATTCGAGGATGTCATCGTGGTTGAGGTGGAACTCGACTCCGTCAGCACCGGCAGCTTGCGCTTCGCCGGCACTCCAGGAGAACTCCTTCACGTACCAGGCAATCTCCTCGCGAGTGAGTGCGTGCGGCACTGCATTGAGCATTGGCGTGCTGAGTGCCGACGACGGCGCATTCGGCAGGCCACCTTGGCTCACCAACTGGATTGTCAGCTTCGAGCCGGCGCCATGGATTGCCTCGGTGAGCTGGCCGATGCGTTCACGAAAGTGAGGCAGGCGGATGTATCCCTTGGTACGAGCACCAACTCCGACAGGGTCAAAGCCCGGTGCGTAGAGGTTGTCGATATGCCCCGTGATGGTGTCGAACCAGGCCACCCCGGCCTCCGCGCGCGCCCGGATGTAGGCGACGTGCTGATCGGCCTGCTCTTGTGTTCCCCACAGCGGCCCCAATTGGGCCGTATGAGGAGGCACCATCACCCGGTTTCTCAGCTCCATCGAGCCGATTCGCACAGGTGAGAAGAGATTCGGGTACTCGGTCACGTCTTCCTCACGGCAATTACAAGCACGAGCGCACGAAGCAGGACGATTCTCGTTAGAGCAGGGTGACTGCTCCGGTCGAACCATCGACCTCGACCATCGCGCCATCAGGAATGCGCTTTGTCACGCCCTCGAGGCCTGCCACGCACGGAATGCCGAGCTCACGACTGACGATCATCGCGTGGCTGCTCAGCGCGCCAACACCCACGACGACTGCACTGGCCACCACGAAGAGCGGGGTCCACGACGGGTCGGTCTGCGGTGCAATGAGGACGTCACCGGGCTCGAAGTCGGCAATCTGCCCGGGATCGAGAATGATGCGCGCGCGACCGCGAGCAACGCCCGACGATGCCGGCGTGCCGGTGAGAACATCGCCGGTCTTCGCCACGTCGAACGACACATCGGTCTTGCGCGGCAGCTCCGACAGCTTCTTCATCGGCTTGCCGGCCTCGAGGAACAACGGGATCTCGACGTCGAACAACGCACGCCACTCGTTCTCGCGCGCAGCCAGCTTCTCGGTCATGCGCGACGGGCCGTAGACCAGCATCTCGAGCTCTTCGTTGAGCGCCATGAAGATCTGCGAGGCATCGGAGAGATGACCCTGAGCTGCCAGGCGTCCGCCGAACTCGAGCATTGCCGCACGAGCCTCGTTGATGACCTTGATGCAGTTCGACTTGGCGAGCTCGCGCCAGCCGGCAAAGCGACGAGCGGAATCGACACCCATGCGCAGCGTGGCAAGAGCCTCGTCGGCGCCCGCGAGTGACTCCGCAACCTGCACGTAGGCACGCTCGGAGCGCTCTGCACTCTCCGCACGGCGTGCGGCAGGTGATGCGGAATCCTCGAGCTGGCGCATGCGATCGAGCAACGACAGCGCGAGCTCGGGCTTGGTCTCCCATGAATCAGCGCCCATGTCCCACTCGGACGGGCCGCGGTAGCCGAACTCGCGGATGAACGCCGCGAAGTGCTGGGCGAAGTCGGGATGATTCGCGCGCAGGCGCTCGTTGAGGCCTTCGATGCCCTCGTCGAATGCCTTGGTCAGCGGTGCGCTGGCGCGCACCAGGCGCGACATGTCCCACAGTGCGTACGACGGCATTGCCGAGACGACGTCGCCAGCCGGGCCAGTGATGTCGACGACGTTCACCGGGTTGTCAGGGCCGAGGATGCTCATGACGACTGCCGGGCCAATGGCGGCCTGCGAGCCGGCGACAACCTCGCCACGCCACATCAGGCGCGAGTACGGCATCATCGAACGGGCGTAGGCCACGAGCGCCGCGTTGGTCAGGGTCGAGAAGTCCGGACGGCTGGCACGCAGGCCGTCGGCGATGCGGGTCTCCTCGTCGAGCTCGGGGAAGGTCGAGGTCGTCAGAGTCCAGGTAGTGCGATCAGCGATCTTCTGGCTGAGCTCAGGGTTGATGTCAGTAGGCAGGTCCTTGTGCGTCGGAGCATCGGGATGGCTGCCGAAGAACGCGGCGTCGATGCCCTCCCAGCCGATGCCACTGCGAATGCCCACGAGGCGCGCCATCGTGACGTTGACGTAGAGGTAGCCGTAGCAGAAGGCACCGAACGGCCAGGCCTCGTTCTCGATTGCCTCGACTGCGGTGGCCGAGCCGAGCTCGGCGTAGGCCAAGGAGCCACCGGGGAACATCTCCGGGTTCCAGAACATGCTGGCACCCAGCGGGGTGATCGGGTCAGGGAGCACATCGTTGGCGTTGAACCGGGTGTACACCGGGAATTGGATCGCCAGGCCGGTGTCGATGCACCACTTCTCGTCAGACATTCCGTGCTCCATTACTCGTAGGTGAGCCGCAGTCTAAGCAGGACCGCTCAATGGCGCAGGGAAACCTGGCTCGTTTACAGGGAGCCGCCAGCAAACCAGCGCTCCATGCGCTCCTTGTTGTTGATCGTGACCGGCTCCAGCAGGAAGCCCGACGGCGACATCACGTAGGTGAAAGAGCCGTAGCCATCTTCAGGTGCCTTCTGAGCAGCGACGAGCTCCCAGCCCTGGGCGATGAGCGAGTCGGTGAGCGCGGGCACGTCGCACCACACACCGGCGTGATGCAGATGCCCTGCTCCCTTGTTGTCCCACACAGTGCCAGCAACTCCCTGGATGAGCTCAACGCGCTGCGGGCCTTCCATCGAATACGCGAAGGTCAGCGGGCAGGTGAACGCACCGCGCTCAGGAGTCCAGCACGGCTGATCCTCGCGCGTGATGACCTGAGTCCAGGTCAGGCCAAGTGACGGACCTAGATCATCCATCGCTGCCTGAATATCGGGAACGAGGTAGCCCACATGGAACATCTCGGCGCTGTAGTCAAACATGGTGTCTCCCTGCGTTGTCGGTGCGATTTCGCTTGATGAATAAAGTCCTACGGGATCCGAACATCAAAAACATGTGGGATACCGGCTGATGTGGCTGACTCAATTCCGGAGCCTGAATCCTCGTAGGCCACGCAGTGCTTTGGATCAACTCCGAGTCGCTCCATGGCCAGCAGGTAGACATCCGGAGCCGGCTTTCCGTTGCTCACGTCATTGTTAGTAACGACGAGATCAAAGAGATCGGCGATACCTGCTCCTTCGAGGGTTCGCTCGACTGCCCTGCGCGGGCCGCCGGACACCACCGCGATGGGAAGCGTTCCGTGGAATTGACGTGCGATGTCTACGACATGGTCAAAAGCCTCTAGCTCGTGACTGCGCTCGAAGAACAGCTCAAGCCCTTCGTTCTCCACGTCGATCAAGCCCTGCTCATCGAGGGACGGGAGCGCAGCGAGCAGGAAGGCTTCCATGCTGTGACCGCGCCAGGTCTCGAACCACTCGTCGGTGATGATAAATCCGCGCTTGCCGAACACGACATCCCAGCAACGTCGGTACAGCGCAAGGGTGTCGACCAGGGTGCCGTCGCAGTCGAAGAGCAGAGCCTTGGTGCCCTCGGGGGGCAGCAACGAATCGGGGATTCGACCGAGCCCGAGCGAATGCTTGCCGAGATCGGTGTTCACGCGCGGGCTGCTTCCTGTGGGGTGTCTGCCGGAGCTCCAGGCTGACCTGTATAGACAACTTAGCGGGAGGTGCCCCTCTCGGCGGGCAACTAGGTCAGATCAGGTCACCTAGAACTCCGATCGGAATCAGGATCGGCAATTTCCAGGCTCGAACCACCGACTAGTCTGGGCGTACTAGTTGATCCGCCGAGAGCACGCCCGACAAGGAGAACCATGAGCGTCATCATCACCATTGTCGTGGTCGCCGCGCTGACCATCGGGGCCATCGCCCTCGGCGTGAAGTTCTTCAACACCTCCGTCGAGGAGCAGGAAGATCAGAAGGGCTGGAAGGACTAACACAGTCCGGCTCACCCCGAAATCCCTTTATGCCCACGATCCC
This sequence comes from Candidatus Nanopelagicales bacterium, assembly GCA_044374195.1. Taxonomy (GTDB): domain Bacteria; phylum Actinomycetota; class Actinomycetes; order S36-B12; family S36-B12; genus CAIKZY01. Next base: position 67,417 of record JBILOY010000004.1, on the reverse strand, counting down.
TTCGCGTGCTCGCGTCGTCATCATTGGCGGCGGCATCATCGGCACGTCAATCGCCTATCACCTTGGCCACCTTGGTTGGACTGACACTGTTCTTCTCGAGCGCGACCGCCTGACGTCGGGCACCACGTGGCATGCGGCCGGCCTGATGGTCACCTACGGCTCACTCTCCGAGACCTCTACCTCCATGCGGCAATACAGCCGCGATCTCTACTCGCGCCTGGAAGCCGAGACCGGGCTTGCCACCGGCTTCATGCCTGTTGGCTTTATCGAGGCCGCCGCCGATGACGATCGACTTGAGGAGTACCGCCGAGTCGCAGCGTTCAACAGGCACCTTGGTGTCGACGTGCACGAGATCTCCCCTGCCGAGATCGCCGAACTCTTCCCGCCGGCCAAGGTCGATGACCTCAAGGCCGGCTTCTATGTGAAGGAAGACGGACGAGTAAACCCGGTCGACGTCACGATGTCGCTGGCCAAGGGCGCGCGTATGCAGGGCGTGCAGCTCATTGAAGGTGTTGCTGCGACCAAGGTGCTCACCAAGAACGGCCGCGTGGTCGGAGTTGAGACCGAGTTCGGCGATATCGAGTGCGACTACGTCGTGAACTGCGCCGGCATGTGGGCCCGCCAGCTCGGTGAACGCAACGGAGTCACGATCCCGTTGCAGGCGAGCGAGCACTACTACCTGATCACCGATCGCATCGAGGGTCTCGATCCTGCGCTGCCGGTCTTCGAAGACCCCGCCTCCTATGGCTACTACCGCCCCGAGGGCGACGGCCTGATGATCGGCCTCTTCGAGCCGGTCTGCGCCCCATGGAAGATCGACGGAATTCCGAGTGACTTCAGTTTTGGCGAATTGCCGCCCGACTGGGATCGCATGGGCCCCTATCTCGAAAAGGCGATGGCTCGCGTGCCCATCTCGCTCGAGACCGGTGTGCGCAAGTTCTTCTGCGGCCCCGAGTCGTTCACCCCTGATCTGCTGCCCGTTGTCGGCGAAGCACCCGAGATCAAGAACTACTTCGTTACTGCAGGCCTTAACTCCATCGGCATCCTGACCGGCGGCGGACTCGGCCGAGTCATGGCTCACTGGATCACCACCGGCCAACCCGATGTCGATATCACCGGATTCAACATCGATCGTCTGCACGCTTACCAGGCGAACCCGCAGTACCGCGCCGAGCGCACGGTCGAATCACTCGGCATGGTCTATGCCGCTCACTATCCGAGCCGCTCGATGCAAAGCGCCCGTGGCGTGAAGCGCTCCCCCATTCATGACCGCCTTGTCGAAAACCGCGCCTACTTCCGCGATGTGAGCGGGTGGGAGGGCGCCGACTGGTTCGCCCCCGAGGGCAAGAAGCCCGAGGTCACGAATCTCAGCTGGGGCCGCGAGAATTGGTTCGACTACTGGGCCGCGGAACACAAGGCCGTGCGCGAGAACGTTGGACTAATGGACATGTCGTTCATGGCGAAGTTCATGGTCGAAGGCGCCGATGCAGGCCGCATGCTCGATCACCTCTCGGCCAACAGAGTCAACGACAATTCCGGTCGCATCACCTATACCCAGTGGCTGAACGAGCAGGGACTGCTCGAGGCTGACCTCACGGTCACCAAGCTCGATGACGAGCACTTCTTCGTTGTCGCCTCCGACACCGCCCATCGCCATGTGCTCACCCGCTTGAAGCGCGCTGCCGAAGACAAGCACGCCTTCGTCGCTGACGTGACCAGCGGCTACGCCCAGATCAACATCCAGGGCCCGAACTCGCGCGCACTTCTGCAATCCATCACGACAGTTGACCTCAGCAACGAAGCATTCCCGTTCCGCACGGCGAGGGAGATCGATCTCGGCTTCGCCCGCGCCCTCTGCATTCGCATCACCTACCTCGGCGAACTCGGTTACGAGCTCTACATCCCGTCAGAGATGGCAGGCCACGCCTACAAGCGCATCGCGGAAGCAGGCCAGAGTTTCGGCATGGCGCATGTGGGCTTGAAAGCACTCGCCAGCTTGCGTATAGAAAAGGGCTACCGCGACTACGGCCACGACATCGACAACACCGACTCGGTGCTCGAGGCCGGCCTCGGCTTTGCCGTCGCCCTCGACAAGCCCGACTTCATCGGCAAGGCAGCAGTCGAGGCGAAGAAGGCCGAAGGCCCTCTCACCAAGCGACTCGTGCAGATCAAGCTCGACGATCCCGAACCAATGATGTTCCACGCGGAGATCGTTTACCGCGATGGAATCCCCCTCGGCTACACACGTGCAGCGAGCTACGGTCACACCCTCGGCGCAGCAGTCGGCCTAGCCATGATCGAGGCGGATGAGCCGATCACCGCAGACTTCCTCGCCAGCGCGACCTGGCAGGTCGACATCGCGGGTACGAGACACAGCGCCACCGCTTCGCTGAAGCCCATGTACGACCCCACGAATGCCCGTATTCACGCGTAGGCATCACAGCGAGCTAACGAAGTCTTTGACTGTCTAACCACCCCGTTCACCAACGCATCACGCCTTGGATCTCCGCATGGTTGAAGTAGAGCACCACTCGACCAAAGGAGAAGTCGATGAAGCCGCCCGCGATCGCTCCGGAACCTGCAACGAAAGCAGGCGTGACTCCTGCCAGCCTCATCCTGCTGGCCGTTGTCGGCATCGGAGTTCTCTACACAGCATTGCGACTCTCTACCCGTCGACGCGCGCGCTCCAAGAAGTGCTGCTGACAAAGAGCGCTCCATGATCCAGTGGCCGTCGTGCCCTCCCCCGGTACGGCGGTCACTGCCACGCTTGGGTGGTCTCCCGCGATCGAAAGACCACTGCTTGGCCTGGCCCCTGCGGGTAATCAACCGTCCAGAGTGTCGCATCCTCGATCATGAATCGCGTGCCGTCTTTGGCAATGCGCTCCCCCGCGTAACCGGTGAGCACTCCTGAGTCGGCAGCATCCTTGAGCATCGACGCACGTGAGGCCTGATGCTCCGGCGGCGCCGAGAGCCGCGACGGCATCCCGATGAGTTCGCTGACAGGCATGCGCCACAGATCAGCAGCAGCCTGATTTGCATAGACAAAATGCGGGTCCTCGCCGCCGTCGTGACTGAGGATGACGGCATCGAGCATGAAGAGCAGTTCGGCATCACTGTCGGCATTTCCGGTGCGCTCGATGAGTTCAGTGCCAACGCGCGAGGCATGACTGTCGAGGATCGCGCGGGCGATCATCGGATCATTAGTGCCATTACCCATGAATGCGGGCACTAGTCAGTGCCGGACGCGAACTCATGCCAGCCGCCCTAGTCAGTGCCGGACTCCATCGCCGCGCGATCAAGGGCATCCTCATCGGTGCCCTGCTCGCCTGCAGCCTGCGCGGCAATGGCAGTTGCGCCACCGGCCTTGAGGCTGCCCACCAGACGTTCCTGGCTCTCGAGCAACTGACCCTGCGAGGCGTAGAGCTCGAGCTTTGCGCGAGTGTCAGCGATATCGAGATTGCGCATGGTGAGCTGGCCGATGCGATCAACCGGACCAAATGCGGCATCCTCGGTGCGCTCCATCGAGAGGCGATCGGGGTGGTAGCTGAAGTTCGGGCCGCAGGTGTTGATGATCGAGTAGTCGTCGCCACGGCGAAGACGAATAACAACCTCGCCGGTGACAGCCGAGGCAACCCAGCGCTGAAGTGACTCGCGCAGCATGAGTGACTGCGGGTCAAGCCAGCGGCCTTCGTAGAGCAGGCGACCGAGGCGACGACCCTCCGCGTGGTAATTCGCGATGGTGTCTTCGTTATGGATTGCTGAGAGCAGGCGCTCGTAGGCGATAAACAGCAGCGCCATGCCCGGCGCTTCGTAAATGCCACGGCTCTTGGCCTCGATGATGCGGTTCTCGATCTGATCGGCCATGCCGAGCCCGTGGCGTCCGCCGATCTTGTTCGCTTCATCAACCAGAGCAACGGTGTCGGGGAATTCCTTGCCATTGATTGCGACGGGGCGACCCTGAACGAACTTGATCGTGACATCTTCGGTTTCGATCTTGACCGACGGATCCCAGAACTTCACGCCCATGATCGGGTCGACGGTCTCGAGCGAGGTGTCGAGCTGCTCGAGGGTCTTGGCCTCATGAGTGGCGCCCCAGATGTTGGCGTCGGTCGAGTAGGCCTTCTCGGTGCTGTCGCGGTACGGCAGGTTGTGAGCGACTAGCCACTCCGACATCTCCTTGCGACCGCCGAGCTCCTCGACGAAGTCAGCGTCGAGCCACGGCTTGTAGATGCGCAGTGAGGGGTTGGCCAGCAGTCCGTAGCGGTAGAACCGCTCGATGTCGTTTCCCTTGAAGGTTGAGCCATCGCCCCAGATCGAGACGCCGTCCTCCTGCATGGCGCGCACGAGCAAGGTGCCGGTCACCGCACGGCCGAGCGGAGTGGTGTTGAAGTACTGCTTGCCGCCGGAGCGAATATGGAACGCACCGCAGGAGAGAGCAACTAGGCCCTCCTCGACCAGCGGGCCCCGGCAGTCGATCAAGCGCGCAAGCTCAGCGCCGTACTGGGTAGCGCGACCGGGCACCGACTCGATGTCGGGCTCGTCGTACTGACCAAGGTCAGCGGTGTAGGTGTAGGGAATTGCACCCTTGTGGCGCATCCACGCCACGGCTACCGAGGTATCGAGACCGCCCGAGAAGGCAATTCCGACGCGCTCGCCGACAGGGAGGGAGGTGAGAACTTTCGACACGCCCCAAGCCTAGGGGCTGACGGCCTGCGTCTCGTCGCTGGGACGCGGGGACTCAACCTGATCCCATTCCGATGTCAGCAGAACGCGCCTGGCAAGTTCTCCAAGCCAGGCTATCTCCGCCTGCTCTTCAGCCTCAAAATCTTCACGTTCACCGGTAGCCCGACCAGAAAATGGCTGCTCGCTCATGACACCAAGGATTCGTCATGTAAGGAGGAAGAGTCAAGGGAAACGCGGCTCCAGCGCACCGGGCGCTGGCTCGGGAAGATGCAGGCGATGCCCGCAGCAGCAGCCAACAGGATGTACGCCACGACCCCGTCGATGATGAAGTGATTGCCCGTGACCACGACAACCCACAACGTCGCCAGCGGATAGAGCACCGCGAGCCAGCGCCATGGGCTGCGGGCCACCACGATGATGAAGAAGGCAACGGCGGCCGACCAGCCGCAGTGGACCGACGGCATTGCGGCGTACTGGTTAGCACCCGGAATCGCCTGGTAGACCGACAAGCCAGTCAGTTGGGCCGTATCGATGATGCCCAGGGAGGGCAGCAGTCGCGGCGGAGCCACCGGGATGAACTGGATTACCAGACAGGCGCCGGTGAGCAGCGCGGTCGTGGTGCGCACGAAGTTCCAGTCACGGCGATGAAAGATGAGAACCCACATCAGCGTGATGATGAAGACGGGGATGTGAAGGGCCGAGTAGTAGGTGTCAACCGCCCTCATCAACCACTCGTGGCCGAGCACCGGAGCCTGGATCCATGCCTCACTCGGCCAGTAGAGATTCTGCTGCAGCTCGGCCAGCCAAAGCCCTGCCTGATCAGCCTTGGAGAAATCTCCGAAGTCGAACGAGCCGACGTACTGCCACAGGGCGTACAGCACCATGATCAACGAGGTCTCGCGGAAGATCCACGAAGCGTTCTTGGTGCGCGGGAACATGCGCAGGATCAGCCAGAGCGCAGCGGCGATTGCCGCCATCCATAGCGCGTAGCGCCATGGCATCCAGCCGATTCCGGTGATCATCAGGCAATTGTGCCGTCAAGACCCCCGCGAACTGGGTTAGCGGTGCTCGACCGACTTTCCGCCGTCGCGTCCGCCGCCGATAAGGATGTTCTGGCCCGTGACCCAGCCCGAGGCGGGCGAGGCGAGATACAGCACGCCCGCCGCCATGTCCTCGGGCGTGCCCATCCGACCCAGCGGCACGGTTGCGGCCAGCTTGGGCATGTCAGCATCGGTGAACTGCAGCACTCGATAGAACGACTCGGTCGGCACCATTCCGGGCGAGATAGCGTTCACACGAATCCCCTCGGACGCGAGCTCCGCGGCCATCGTCTGAGTGAGGTTGAGCAGTGCTGCCTTCGACGCCGCGTAGGCGGCGGTGTTCGGCGCAGCACGCATGCCCGCACCTGATGAGATGTTCACGATCGCGCCACCGTTGGGCATCCGCAGAGCTGCTTCGCGCGAACCGGCAGCCGCTGCGATGAGGTTGAGCTCGAGCATGTCGCGCATCTGGTCGTCGGTCGTCATGGTCATCGGCTGCACATGAGCGTCGTCGGTACCACCGGCGTTATTGATCCAGATATCAAGGCGCCCGAATTCGGCGATTGCTGCCTCGGCGAGCTCCTTGGGCATTCCCGGCTTCTTTAAGTCACCGGGCATCTCGAGGGCGCGACGCCCGAGGGACCGCACCTCCGCGGCCACTGCTGCAACCTCCTCCGCCCGACGCGAGGTAATGACGACGTCCGCACCTGCCTCGGCGAGGGCAATCGTGATGGCGCGGCCGATGCCGCGGCCGGAGCCGGTGATGACGGCAACCTGGCCGTCGACGCGGAAGAGATCGAGTATCGACATGGCTGGAGTATCCCAGCGGGTGACCTAGCCCGCATGGATTCATCTATACAACCCGCCATATCCACGTTCGCGCACAGTAGATTGAGAAGCCCCAAGTGAAGGACCTGCATGAGCATCGTCGAACCGCCCGTCAGCGCCGCAGATGTTCCTTCCTGGGATCGCACCGCTGAGTTCGTGGTGATCGGCCTGGGAATCGCCGGTTCCGCGGCGGCCCTCGAAGCTCAAGAGCTCGGCATTGACGTCCTTGTCATCGAGCGGGCGAGTGGTGGAGGCGGCGCTAGCGCCCTCTCTCAGGGCATCTTCTACTTCGGTGGCGGCACCGCACTGCAGAAGGCTGTTGGCTACGACGAGAGCGTCGACAACTACCGCGCCTTCATGGAAGCGATCATCACCTCCCCCGACACCGAAAAGCTCGATGCCTATATCGACGAGAGCATCGAGGCCTTTGACTGGCTCGAGGCGCAGGGCGTGCCGTTCAAGCGCGAGGCCTACAAGGAGAAGGCGGTCTACATCCGCTCCGGCGAGGGTCTGCTCAGTACCTGCAATGAGAAGGTGTGGCCGTTCCGCGATATCGCGAAGCCGGTGATGCGCGGGCACCAGGTCTCCGGCCAAGGAGAGATCAGCGGCGGCTCGGTCGCGATGAATGCCGTGCTCGCCACTGTCAAGGAGCGCGCAGTTCCTGTCATCTATGACGCTGCTGTCACTGCGTTGGTCATCGACGGCGATCGCATCGTCGGCGTGAAGATGCGCAAGGAGGGCGCCGACCTCTTCGTGCAGGCAACCTCTGGAGTGATGATCGCCGCCGGCAGCTTCAACCTCAACGCCGAAATCACAATGAAGCACATGCCGACCTTCGCCACCTACGGCAAGCCACTGGGCACTCCGCAAAACGATGGCGCTGGCTTACTGCTCGGCGAATCAGTCGGCGGTGCCGAGCGCGGAATGCACGGCACCGTGCCGACCGCGTCGATCTATCCCCCGCCACAGCTCATCAAGGGCATCATCGTCAACTCCAATGGTGAGCGCTTTGTGACCGAAGACGCCTACCACGGTCGCACTGCGGTGTACACGGAGAAGCAGCCCGGGCATAAGGCGTTCTTGATCTTGGACGAGGAATCCTTCGACTACCCCAAGCACGGCTCGCACATCTTCATGGATGCCTACGAATCAGTTCAGGAAATGGCCGCGGCCATGGGTGTGCCCCCGGAAGTTCTCCAGCGCACCCTCGACGACTACAACACCGATGCCGAGAACGGCGAGGACACCCAATTCCACAAGCACCCCGACTGGATCAAGGTGCTCGAGCCGCCGTATGCCGTGTTCGACCTGTCGATCCCGACATCCGACTACCACTGGATGTCACTCGGTGGCCTGTGGACTGATGCCGACTCCCGCGTGCTGCGTGACGACGGCTCAGCGATCTCGGGCCTTTACGCCGCAGGCGCCTGCACCTCCCATCTCTCGCAGGACGGCGATGAGTACGGCAGCGGAATGAGCCTGGCGGGTGGCGTGATCTTCGGCCGCAGGGCATCTCGGGCGGTCGCAGCGTCACGTTCGTGATCTCGGAGTCCCCCATCCCAGGGCTCGCCTACACTGAGGGGGCTACCCCACCTTCCATCACGTAGGAGTTCACATGGGCTTCGGTCCCGTCGACGTCATCATCATCGGCTTCCCCGGCAATAAGTTCAACGGCCAGATCGCACCGGCCCTGCTGGAGCTCGTCGAGAACAAGACCATCCGCCTGATTGACCTTCTCTTCGTGAGCAAGGATCTCGACGGCACCGTGACAACCATCGAGATCGCCGATCTCGATCCGGAGCACGGCCCGGCTTACCTCGAGATCGATGTCACCCACGCCGGTGCCCTCGACCATGAGGACGCGCAGGAACTCAGCGAGGATCTCGAGCCGGGCTCATCCGCCCTCCTCGTTGCCTTCGAGAACACCTGGGCCGCGAAGTTCGCCGATGCGATCATCGCCTCTGATGCTGTCGTGATCGACACCATCCGCATCCCGGCCGCAGTCGTCGACGACTTCGTCGCCTCCGCCTTCTAAACACCAACCAACGGAAAGCAGGAACATCATGGGTCTTCTTCGCGTAGCAGCAGTTGCGGGCACCGCCTCGGCAGTTTCCGGTCGTGTTCGTCGCGGCCAGGAGCAGAAGTACGCAGCGCAGGACGCCGCTGCAGCACAGGCAGCCGCTCCGGCAGCCCCCGCAGCCTCGGATGAGGATCCGATGGCTCAGGTGCAAAAGCTCGCCGAGCTGCACAAGCAGGGCATCCTCACCGATGACGAGTTCGCAGCCGCCAAGGCCAAGGCACTCGGCATCTAAGTAGCTCTTCCATGATGAAGGCCCTCACCGAATGGTGAGGGCCTTCATCATTGTGAGCACTTCGTGAGAACTAGCTCAGAGCGTCAGCCCTGCGCGCGATGGGGCTGAATGGCGTTCGCCGGCACAGTGCCCAGGCGACCCTTCTGGTAATCGTCGAAGGCCTCCTGAATCTCTGCGGTCGTGTTCATCACGAACGGCCCGTAAGCCACGACCGGCTCGCGCAGCGGTACGCCACCGATGAGGAAGATCTCGAGATTCTCGGTGCGGGAATCCTGCTTGGCATCGGCGCTGATCTCAATGAGATCGCCATTGACGAGCACGGCGAGCTGGCCTTCGGAGATGATGCGCTGCTCTGCGCCGATCGCGCCGCTACCAGCGAGCACGTAGGCCAGGGCATTGAAGTTCGACGGCCACGGGATCGAGATGCTTCCGCCGGGTGCGACGGTCACGTGAGTGATGGCGAGTGGGGTATGCGAGATGCCCGGGCCATGATGCCCGTCAACTGCGCCTGCCAGCACGCGAACGTAGGAGCCACCGTCAGCAGAGGCCACCATCACCGAGTCGTTGCCCTGAAGATCTTGGTACTGCGGAGCGATGCGCTTCTTCGCGCTCGGCAGGTTGATCCACAGCTGAATACCGTGGAATAGGCCGCCCGATTCGACGAGTGCCTCGGGTGGAGTCTCGATATGCAGGATGCCGTCACCGGCAGTCATGTACTGAGTTCCGCCGTCGAGGATCACCCCGCCGCTGCCATTGGAATCCTGATGCAAGAACTGGCCGTCGATCAGGTACGTGAAGGTCTCGAAACCTCGATGCGGATGCCACGGCGTGCCCTTGGGCTCACCGGCGCCGTATTCGACCTCGCCCATTTGATCCATGTGAATAAAGGGATCGAGCTGATCGGAGGGAACACCGGCAAAGGCGCGGCGCACCGGGAAGCCCTCACCCTCGAAAGCACGCGGGCCACGGGTTGCCGAGAGGACTGAGCGCGAGATTGCCGTCGGAGCGGGCGAGAGTCGAGGCAGGGTCAGGGCATCGGCGGTGGCGGCGGGCATGAGCACTCCTGAGTTAGTAGTTCAAGGTTCAACTAGAATATCACAGGTCAAGAAAACCGCACCCCCGAAGTTACGCCCGGGCTCACGCCTCGAAGCGGGTTTCGATCGCCTGCTTCACTTCGGCGAGGTAGTCGATGTGCCCGGCGATTGAATCGAAGCCGATCTTCTGGGTCAGGACCGAGACGCCATTTCCGCCAGCCGCCTGCCAGCGAGACGTCGTCTCCACGACCGCGGCAGCGTCACGCGCCCGCGTCATCGTGTACTCGAACCCGAATTCCGCATCACTGCGACCGCACTCGGCCAGGAGTTCGCGCACTCGAGCCATGCCCGCAATTGCATCGTCTTGATCACCAGCGAACGTGAAGCCATCGCCCAGTCGTGCTGCTCGAGAGAAGGCCGGCTCGCTGAAGCCGCCGACCCAGATCGGAATTGAGCGAGTGGGCCGCGGGTTGATGCAGCAGCGCTCAAGCTGGTGAAACTTTCCGTCGAAGGTCACCAACGGTTTGGTCCACAGTTCTCGCATCAGCTCGATCTGCTCGTCGAGGCGCTTACCGCGCGTCGAGAATTCCTCATTCAGAGCGTCGTACTCCACCCAGTTCCAACCGGTGCCCACGCCGATGCGCAGGCGGCCGCCGGAGAGCAGATCGGCATCAGCTGCCTGCTGCGCCGCGAGCACTGTCTGCCGTTGAGGCAGGATCAAGACCCCGGTGGCGAGCTCGATTCTCGAGGTGATCGCGGCGAGGTAGCCGAAGGCCACGAGTGGATCGTGGAAGGAATCCTTCTCCGTGTACGGGCCCCAGAGTGGTGGCTCGCGATCAGCGTGATCAGCACCTACTACGTGGTCATAGAAGAGCACACTGTCGTAGCCCAGCGATTCGATCGCTATCCCAAGGTCGTGAAGTGCCTGCGGATCACCGTGAGTTTCATTCTGCGGATAGACAACGCCGAACTTCACTGCTTGGCCCGACGTGGATTTACGGCGCCGCCATCGCGACGTGGCTCGATGCCCGCTTCGAGCACTCGACGCTCGCGGATCCGCCAGGTGCCAGAGATTCGCTCCCACTTGTCGTGGTACTCGCCCCACAGGATCATGTCGGGCTTGGTCTGGTCGAGGAATCGATGCCAGGCACGCACGTAACTCACTGCGTCAGCCGTGTGTTCGCCAGTGAAGGTGATCGTGATGTTCGAGATCAAGTGCTGAGTCGCCTCGAACTGGGCCAGCACTCTATTCATCCAGTCGACCACAGTCTGCGCCCCGTGGATATCTCCACTATGCGGGGAGGCGAATACGCATTCCTCCGCGAAGACGCGCAAGTGGTTCTCGGTCTCCAGCCAGTCGGTCGCCCGGGAATAGACGAACATCTGATCCTGAATCTCGGCGCGATCCTCGAGACGATGCATGTCGTGATGTCCCTGTCTTGTAGGTATGCCTTGTGGGTATGACTTGTAGATATTGCCTTGTAGGTGCTGCCCCGTGGCATGACATTAGGGCCGAGATGTCGATGGCGGGGCGAACTTCCCCTAATCGCGGCATCGGCTCGTAGTCTGAGCTCATGCCATCTAGCCCCACGCCCACCAGCGCTCGCGTTGACGCGTGGACCTGGGCAGTGCGCCTGTTTCCGACACGCTCAGCGGCGACTGCGGCAGTCAAAGCCGGCCACGTGAAGGTCAATGCAGCGAGCGCCAAGCCGGCGCAGTCGGTCAAGATCGGCGACACCATCCGCATCCGTGACACTCGAGGCGAGCGCATCGTAAAGGTTGTCGGACTCCTCGATAAGCGGGTGGGCGCACCAGTCGCGGTAACGATGTACGAAGATCTCACTCCCCCGGAGCCGCCCAAGGAAGAACGCGTGAGCACCGGAACCCGAGACCGTGGTTCGGGTCGACCAACGAAGCGTGATCGCCGTCAGGTCGAGAAACTGATGGGTCGCGAATGAGCGCTGAGTTCGAGCGCGACCCAGGTTGGTACGACGATGATGACAATCCCGCGCTCCGCCGTCATTGGAATGGCTGGAAGTGGGATGCCATCGAGGTCAAGAATCCGCCAAAGCCACCGTTCTGGCGCGAATTGATTGACCTCTTCACCAAGCGGCGCCCGTGAATCACCTGCAGCAGTTTCGGCCAAGGAAGCATCGACCAGGGAAGCATCGACCAAGGACGCACTCATGAGTCATCCGCTCGTCGACGCCGAAAGTCCGCTCGTGGCGGATCTCCTGGCCGGCACTCTCGAGATCATCCGCGAGGCGGGTGGGTTCATCGCTCCGACTATCAGGCTCATCGAGCGAGACGGCCAATTAAGCCTCGAGTCCTGTGCGGACGACAACTCCCCCATGCTCCGCATTCCCCGCGAGTGCTTCGTGCGCGTCGATCGCGTCACCTGGGCCGAGCAGGAAGGCCGCATGGTGATCGTCGAGGTGCCTGACGAGTTCAGCGACATTGAGACCGAGATGCTCTACCTGCAAGTTGCCCTGCATAACGCCTGCGGGAAGATCGAGTGGATGCAGCGCACGCACCCCAGCCTCGATCCGAACCTTCCCGACGATCTCGTTGATGCCGTGCGCACTCTCATTCCGAGCTTTCGCAATCCGATCTTGGCCGCCACCGATGTGCTGTGGGCAAACCGCTGTTTCCGTATTCCAATGACCGAGGGCGAGGCACCTGAACGCGTGCTCATCCCCGTCGTCGATCTGCTCAACCACCACTCGATGGGAGCCACCGGTGATTGGACCGGCGAAGACTTCGAAGTTGTCACCAAGAAGCCATTCGGCACGAGCGAGTGCGCTCTGAACTACGGAATGAACCGGAACGCGCTCGAGATGGCCGTCGTCTACGGGTTCGCCGACGAGACCGCGCGTGCAGAAGCGTCCGGCACCTACGATGCCGAGACTCTCCGCACAATCGAGTTGCTCGGTGCTCGCCCCGGCCTGCCGGAGTCAGCAACACCACTACTGAAAGCCGCACAAAGCCTGCTTCACTGACCACGCTCGAACTTTGCGTGGCTCATTCGGGCTGAACGAGATGGGCTAGACGTGCACCCCGGCCACCGCAGGCGCATCCTGAGTCGGCGCCTGCCCGCTCTTCTTCGTGATGTGCGAGTACCCGATGGTGATTGCCGAAGCGAGCAGCACGAGTGCGGCACCGATCAGTACATCCTGAGCTCGCTGCTCCCCCAGGTTGGCGACCTGGGTGCTCGATGAAGCGGTGAAGCAGATGATCGTCGGGGTGATGAGCGCCATGTAGACCCAGTAGTGCGGGCTGAACTTGGCAGTCAGGGCTGCGATACCGAAGACGAGACCGATGACGTAGAGCACGACCATCGAGTGCACCTGGAGCACGAGCACTGTGACCACGAGCATGCCGAGCAGGGTTCCGATCACGCGCTGGATCGTCTTGCTCACCGTGCCAACATCGCCCACCTGTACCAACACGATGATTGTCGAGATCAGCCACGCTCCTGCATATTGCTTGGCATCGGCGAGCACCCAGTAGGTCACGCCCGTGCACAGCACGGTGATCACGATTGTGTAAGGGGCCGACTCGCTGCGCGGATGGGGCTTGGGAGCCGGCAGGCGCAGCTTGCGAAGGAAGTGCGGGAAGACCAGCACGGGAACGATGCCACCGACGAAGAAGGTGATCGCCATCCAGATGAGGAAGGTGCTGTCAGTGCGATCCACGACCTTGTCGGCGCCCCAGAACGGCGGCGAGATGATCATCCAGGCCATGAAGATCGGCACGAGCATGGTGGCGCGCTGCAGGCCGTAGTGCGACATGCGCCCGAGCACCAGGCACATCAACGCCATGAAGGCAGCACCGGCGATCGGTGTAGCGCCAACAACGATGGCCACCGGTGTGGCGATCGCGGTGATGAAGACCGTGTATGTCGCCACCCCTGCCCCACCCATCAGCACGGCAACAAAGCCGAGGATGAATGCGCCAGTCGCCCACGTGACCGCAGGTTCCTTGGTGATGGCCAGCAGTACGACCGAGGGAATGACGCTGATCAGGACGACAATCGTCGAGATCAAGGCCCGCTTGCCGAGCTTCGCGTACAGCGGCTTCGAAGCCGGAGCAGCAGCGCTCATCAGATGCTCACCGGAGCGAAGTCACCGGTGAACGAGATCGCCCGCACGCGCGCGGGCTTGGTGAAGTCGGTTGACGCAAGCTCCACGACGTACCAGGTCGGGTCAGTCACCGTGCGATACGCGTAACGCTTGCCCGTGAGATTGCAGATGGTGTCCCAGACAGTGACCTCGTCGACCATGCCCGCGGCTCCGAAGGACTCTTTGGCGATGCCGGGCACCATGTCGAAGGAGTTCAGGATGTGCATGGTGAACTGCTCAGCCTGGGCTCCCGTGGCGGGAACGTCGGAGAGCGCCACCTGCGCCGCAGCGCGCACGAAGCGCGCCGGCGGGGTGAAGTCACCTGGCAGGCCCATCAGCCCTTGACCCTGGCCTAGCGAAGTGATCGTGAATGACCCGAAGGTCTGAGCAGCCGGGGTGTCGTTGCTGATGCCCACGTAGTTGTTCAGGTTCGTCAGATGCCAGTCCAGGTAGGGCGCATTCGTGCCGACACCGGTCGGATTGTCGACAATCGTCCAACCCGTGGCATGGAACTCGATCGCGATCGAACTGGCGGCATCGTGCACCAGGCAATGAATCGGCGGAGCGAAGCCCATGCCCGGATCGAAACCCCAGACATTCACGCCGGCCATTGCCGCTTTGACCTCGGCGATGCTGGAGCAGGTGCCCAGCAGGTAGGCGATGAGGTCAGCCTCGGAGAGATCGGTGCCGTCGCCCTTGAATGGCTGATAGGTGCAGTAGCCACCGGGCATATAGAGGAGGTGCGCAGAAAGCCCTGCATCATTCATGCCATCGATGAGCAGCTCGGGCTTGCCGAAGGCACACATCCCGACGATGCCGTGGGTCGCTGCCCAGCTCTTGCCCGGCTTTCCGCCTGACGCCACGCCGACGCCCGCGTGATTGGAGGGCAGAGCCGCCAGTGCGGTCGGCATATACGTCGGGAACTCGAGGCTGCGCCCGATGACCACGCTTCCGTCAGTGGCCTTCTTGGTCTTGAAGTTCGTGCACATAGTTCCCCCGAAGGCTCGATGACGTCGCCCATCGGACGCTCCTGGCGAGGCTACAGGAGACTGCGCACCTTGAAGCGCTGCACCAGATTCGGATCCCCATTGGGATCCTGAAGGAAGTTCGCCCCGATCCGCACCTCGGTCAACCGAGCGCCGACGGGCACCTTCGGCAAGCAGAGATCGTGCATGTTGTCGTCCATCGCCGCGGTGGCGTGATCAGCAAGATCGGCCACGGCCAACGGGCGCACGTTGATGCGCTTGCCACTGGGCAGGGTGAAGATCGCGTTGTAGGACTTCACTGCAGCGTCACCGAGCTCGGCGCCAGTCGGATAGGCGGTCATCCCGTTCGACCACACCACACGCACGAAAGTCTTGCCCACGGTGCAGGCATTCGTATCGCCCTTCATCAGCGCCGGGGTGAGGCGCCAAGCCGCAGAGATGTCGGGGCCGGCTTCGATCTGGACGATCGGGCTCGACAGGCCGGGGGTAATGGTCTGCCAGATGCTGCCCAGCGGCGGATGCCCCTCGAGCTCGCCGACGACAGTGACCGTGATCGGTCTCGCAGCAGCCGGATCGCCGAAGACACCGATGAGGTTCACCGTTTGTGCTTCGTTGAGCTCATTCGGCGGGTACTGCAGTGCGCAGGTCGGAGTTACCGTGGTGCCGTCGTCACGAGTGATGACGAAGTCGGTGACAGCAATCGACGAGTTCTTGATGAACCAGTTGAAGGTGACCGGGATGTTGTCGAGTCCCGTCTGGCCTGTCGGGCACTTGTTGCCATCGTTGAGACCCCATGCTGCGCTCAAAATTCGCGCGGGGCCAACACTCAGCGACGCAGCATCGTTCGGTGCTGCCGAAGCGATCGGCGCGGCGAGAACTGCCGCGAGGCCGAGCGAGATTCCGGTGGCGAGGACAAATGACTTCATGACGACTCACTTCTTTCTGCGAAGAAGCGTGTCTCACCTCTGCTTTTCGACAATAACACCGAAATCAGACGCGGGAATCCTCGTGAGCCTTGGCGCGGGCAGGCAAGAACTTCAAGGCCACAATGGCGCCGATGACCACGACACCCGCTGACACGAGCGAACCGCGTGAGAGACCGTCGACAAATGCGCTCTGGACGAACGCCGCAAGCTGCGCAGCGGGGCCTTCCGGCAACTGAGCTGCAACACCGAGGCCGCCGCCCATGGAATCACGCACGACCGACTCGTATTGCTCAGGCAGCCCGAGACTGCGATAGCCCTCGACGACCTTCGCGCCGTAAACACTGAGGAACACCGAGCCCACGATTGCGACACCAAGCGTGCCGCCCAACTCGCGGGTGGTGTCATTGACTGCAGAACCAGCACCAGCTTGTTCGGCAGGCAACGCGCCCATGATCGCCTCAGTAGCAGGGCTCGTGGCAAGACCGAGACCGGCAGCGATGGTGACCATCGAGATGATCACGGCGCCGAAGTAAGGAGTATCGACCTCGATGGTGGCGGCGATCAGGAAGCCTGCAGCCATCACAAGTAGGCCGAGGGAGACAATCGCCTTGGATCCGAACTTGTGCATCAGCACGATTGCCAGGGGCGACATCACGCCGGTAGCGATAGCGAACGGCAGTGTTCGGATGCCTGCCTCAAGCGGAGAGAAGCCCTGCACTAGTTGCAGGAACTGCGTGATCAGGAAAATGAAGCCGAAGAGCGCGAAGAATGCGGTGGTCACCGAGAGGCTTGCTGCGCTGAAGCGGGCGTTCTTGAATAGACGAACATCGAGCATCGGATGCTCGAGACGTCGTTCGACGAGAGTGAAGATGGCGAGAAGCGCGAGCCCGCCGATCAGTGCTGACAGGAAGGCCGCTGAGGTCCAGCCCAGGTTCGGCGCTTCGATGATGGCCCAGATAACCAGCCCGACACCCGCTGCCGAGAGCACCAGACCGCGGTAATCCATTGAGCCGACCTTCGGGTCGCGTGACTCGGGCAGGAACAGCGCACCCAGCACCATCGCGATGATGACCACGGGAATGTTCACCAGGAAGATCGAACCCCACGCGAAGTGCTCGAGCAGCAGGCCGCCGGTGATCGGGCCGATCGCCACGGCAACACCCACCATGGCTGTCCAGATGCCAATCGCTGCTGCGCGCTCCTTGGGATCGGTGAAGATGTTCACCAAAATCGCGAGCGTCGCGGGGAAGATCATCGCGGCACCGATACCCATTAATGCGCGTGCGCCGATCAGCTGGCCCGAAGTAGCCGAGAAGGCGGCGAGCGCAGAAGTAATCGCGAAGATCACCAGGCCGAGCTGCAGAATTCGCCTGCGGCCGAAGCGATCGCCCAGGTGCCCCATCGTGAGCAGCAGTGCCGAGAACACGAGGGTGTAGGCATCGACGATCCACTGAAGCTCGGTCGTGCCGGCGCCGAGCTCCTCGTTCAGGGTCGGCAGGGCAACATTGACGATCGTGTTGTCGACCACGGCCAGCAGCAGGCTCAGGCAGAGCACGCCCAGGGCCAACCAGCGTCGACCAGTACTCAGGTTGCTCATGCCGCTCTCCTTATAGAACGTTGTTCTTTATCTATGGGACGGTATGCTAGAGCCATGGCAGCCATCAGGCAAGGGGCACGCACCCGCACTGCGAGCATCGAGGTCACCGACTCGCTGTTCGTGGCTGCCCTGGCCTTACTCGAGGCAGAAGGCCTCGCCTCGCTGACCGTGCGCGCTGTTGCGTCCCGTGCCGAAGTCGCCCACATGGGCGTCTACTCGCGCTTCGGCAGCAAGGACGGCCTCCTCGAGGCCCTGTTCGTGCACGGCTTCCACGAACTCGAGGCAGCGATTGAGCCGCCGCCCTCCCCCAGCCCGATCAGACGGCTGCGCGAAGGTTGCGCCGGCTACCGACAATTCGCCATCGACAACCCGCAGCTCTACCACCTGATGTTCGAGCAGATGATGCTGCTCGAGCTCTCAGCCGAGGCGCAGGACGCCGCGAAGCGCACCTTCGTCATCCTCATCAATCGTGTTCAGGACGCCATGAACTCCGGTGATCTCACCGAAGGCAACAGCACCGAAGTCGCGCAACAGATGTGGAGCGCGATGCACGGTGCTGTCAGCCTCGAGATCGCTGGCGTGCACTTCGCCGCTGATCGCGCCGCGAACTACATGGCGATGATTGACGCGCTGCTCATCGGCCTCAGCCAAAAGGCCTGAGAAGGCCTCTGCCCAGTCAATTGCACCATCGTCAGCCGGGGCCATTCGCGGGAGCAGACTTTCTATTCATCATGCGGGTGGGCCTCGTCAATCGGCGGCGGCACAGGCTTGCTCGCGCACTCCCCGAGCCAGTACTCGCTAGTCGGGGCAGGAGGCGTCTCGGTTGAGAAGGGATCACGCTCCGCGATCCACTGTGCAGCCTCATTCAGGTACATGGCATTCGCTTCCTGACCCGCGGTGGTGCTGAGATTCCAGCCGCATTCAGCCTTGGCATCCGGTGCGGAAGAGTCATCGCCAGCAATGAAGCTCCCGCTGACTGCCACCACAACCACCACCGCAAATGCACCCACGCCAGCGATTACCTGGCGAGCAGTCCACCGCCGGTTCGGCGGACGAGATTCTCCCTGCTTCCGCGAAGGGCGGCCTGCCGCCGAACGTGGGGCCTTGGTGCTCATATAAAGAGGCTACGGTCGCGTCCCACGCGAGTCAGGCAGCGACACCTGTGATCAAGGCGATGCCGACTACTCCCAGGTCATCATCAAGAAGTCATCCGGGTCAGGCCCGGTGCGGTAGCCGTTCTCCAGGGTCGCGATCGCGGCCATGTCGTCGGCATCGAGCTCGAAGCCGAACACGTCGATGTTCTCCGCGATGCGCGAGGGCGTGACCGACTTCGGCAGCACGATCAGGCCTTCCTGGAGGTGCCAGCGGATCATCACCTGAGCAGTCGACTTACCGTGCTTGGCGCCGATGGCTGCCAGCAACTCGTTATCGATCAGCTGACCTGAAGCCAGCGGGCTCCACGACTCGGTCGCAATGCCGTACTCAGCATGCACCGCACGCATGTCGAGCTGCGGGAACCACGGGTGCAGCTCGATCTGGTTGAGCACCGGGACGACGCCGGTGACGTCGATGATCTCGCGCAGTGCAGGCTCCTTGAAGTTGGAGACACCGATCGAGCGCACGCGACCTGACTTCTGGATGTCAATGAGCGCCTTCCAGGTCTCGACGTACTTGCCCAGCGGAACGCACTGCCAGTGAATAAGGAACAGATCGAGATACTCGAAGCCGAGCTTGCTCATGCTGGTGTCGAAGGCACGCATGGCGTTGTCGTAGCCATGATCGGGATTCCACATCTTGGTCGTGACATAGACGTCGGAACGAGAAAGCCCGCTCTTCGCGACGGCTGCCCCGGCCTCCGCCTCATTCGCGTAGACAGCAGCGCTGTCGACGTGGCGGTAACCGACCAGCAGCGCCTCGGCGGTCGCAGCCTCAGCCTCGACCGGGGGCACCTGCCATAGACCGAATCCGATCTGGGGAATGGTCGTGCCGTCGTTGAGGGCGATGTTCGGGACGATGTTCGGATCGATAGACATAGGCCTCCTTCAGGCGGATGGGGAGAAACTACCGAACCTGGGCCGAAGCCGGGAGAAATTCATCGCAAACCTTGCGTCGTCCACCGCCTGAGCGATCACAGTGAAGCCGTGATCTCGGCAATTCTTAAACAGAAAGGAACCCTCGCGTTCAACACCGCGTTATCCTTTTGCCCTGGTAGGACGAAAAGCCTAAGCCATTGATTTCATACCGAGCCTTACACCCCGAGGACTACAGATCATGATTCTGCGCATCGATCACACGCGACTCTTGAGCACGTTCTGTGCGGGAGTCGCTCTTCTCACCAGCAGCCTTCTCCTGTCAGCACCCCCTGCGCGGGCAGCGGTGGCGCCGAACAGCGTGACCTTGTTTTCCGACAACGCAGTTAGCCCGTCAAGCAGTAGCGTGCTGTTTGAAGCTCGCGTCGTGACTTCCGGAGCGCTGGCGACTGGAACGGTTACCTTCAAGGAAGGTAACCGGACTATTGGCTCCCCCTCAACTCTCAACCGAAGCTCCGACAATACGTATGCTTTAGCCCTTATCTCCCTGCTCGGCAGCGGGATTGGATCCAGCGGTGAGTTCGTGATCACTGCCACCTACAGCGGAAACAGCAACTACACCTCGACGGTGTCCACCGGAATCTGTCAGGTCATCGGCTCCGGCGCAGGACTGGACTTGTCAGGTTGCGATTTCAGCGCCTCCACACTCACAAGCCCCGACATGACAAACACGAATCTCACCAATGCGAATTTCTCTAATGCCACAATCACTAGTGGAAATCTCTCGGGAGCCAACTTCAGCGGCGCAACCCTGACCGGAGTGACCTCAAGTGGCTTGACCGGCACACCCTCATCCCTTCCCAGCGGCTGGTCCATCCTTGGCGGGAGCTTTGTTTACACCGCGCCCGTTCCCTCCCAAACGCCGCAGCCTCTCTTGCAGCAGGTAGGACAACCAACGGGTGGCTGCTCATCTGTTGCTGACCAGAAGCTCAATTGGGCTGGATCTGAATCCGGTGGATGGGGAACCTCCTGGGCCCAGTGGGTGAACGGAGGACGTGGCGGAGTCGTGTGCACCAGATACCTGGTCTGGACGACCACTGATCGATGGACCGTCGCCAGCTGAGACTGCTCCCTCTTCCCAGCGTGGGTAGGCCTCTAACTGACCTCGACGATTTCGATGAGCCCGTCGAGATGCCGAACATCGTCGATGTTGGAGGTGATCAGCCGGGCGCCATGCGCATGTGCCGTTGCGGCAATCATCAGATCGAGGCTTCGTGCCGTGGCCTTGCGTCCGGCGCGATGAGTCGCTGCTGCGAGCTGCCCATAACTGGCAGCGACCTTTGCATCAACGGGCAGCGGCTCGAATGCCCGCAGAATCGAACTGAGGCGAGCCAGACGAGTCGCCCGACGCTCGTCATCCGGCGCCACGAGTACGCCAAATTGCAGTTCGGCGATAGAGATCATGCTGATGGCAATGTCGCCGTCAATCGGATTGAGTGAATCAGCTATCAGGACGCTCGTATCCAGCACACTCTTCATCAGCGTTCCCACGGATCATTGAGACCGGCGGCACCGAAGCCTCTGCGGTCGGCGTCCCACTCGGCATCTGTCGCACTCTCGTAGATGGAGCCAATGCGCTCCCAGGACGCCCAGCAATCAGCCCTGAGCGGGACGATCTGCGCCACGGGTCGGCCGGCGACGGTGACCGTTGCGGGTTCGCCCGCCTCGACCTCGCGCAGGATCTCGCTCGCGTTCTGCCGCAATTCACGGACTCCTATGGTGCTCACCCCCTCAAGGTAGCACATGTGCTACCTTGCCCAACTCGCTCCTAGCTGAGGCGATCGGAGTCGAGGTCGCGCAGGCTCTTCACTCTCAAGACAGCAATTGCCGTGACCAACAACAGCCCGGCGATCCCCAGCAGCACGGGCATGACGCCGAAACTCTCGGCTAACACGCCTGCGAGGAACATCGCGGCGGGCGGAGCAACGTAGAAGGTCGCCGTCTGGATGCCAAAGACTCGGCCTTGCGCATCAGGATCGACGCGCAGCTGCACGATGGTGGTGAGCAGCGGCTGCATCGGGCCCCAGGTGAGACCGCAGAGGAAGGCGAAGGTGATGAAGATTCCGATCGGAGGTAACAGCGCCATCGGTATATAGGTGAGCGCCGAGCCGAAGAGAGTGGCATACACAATCGTGCGCCGACTCATCCTCTGATTCAGCCAGCCATAGGAGAAGGCACCGACCATGGCGCCGGCAGAGAGTGCGGCGAGGATGAAGCCAAGTTGCTCGGGAGAGTCAATTTCGGTGAAGTACGCCGGAAGGAGCACTGTCTCGGTTGGCAGGTAGATCGCGGCGAGCACCATGACCGCGATGGTGACAGCGCGCAGTGTGCGATCACGCCAGAGCAGCTTCACTCCCAAGATCGCGTTCTGCCACCCGCTGAGTGGCTCAATTCCCGCCTCCTCGCGTTCGGCTTTCGCGATCTGCCCGGCATCCGTGACGCGAAGCAATGAGATGAGGATGGCCGCGAGCACGAATAAGCCGAACGGTGCCCAAAAGGCTGCTGTGTCGCCGAGCGCAGCGATAAGCAGCGAACCGGCAAGGGGGCCGACGATCCAGCCGACCCCGAAGATGCCCTCGTGCAGACCGTTTAGGCGCGTGACCTCCATGCCACTTGCCTCGGCGACGTCGGGGATGAGTGCGCGGCGCGCGGTGTAGCCCGCCGGATCGAAGACCGCGCCGAGCATCGCGAGCCCCAAGATGATGGCGATGTTGAGGTCAGTCACCATTGCGACGATCGGAATCGCCGCCACGGAGATAGCCGACAAGATGTCGGAGACGATGCTGACGATCCGACGCCCGAAGTGATCGACCGCCCAGCCTGCGAACGGGCTCGCGACAATGCCCGGCAGCGCCGAAAGTGCCGCGACAAGGCCTGCCGCCGTGACCGACCCGGTGCGCTGCAGCACAAGCCACGGGATCGCAATCGTGACGACGCCGTTGGACATCCCCGACAGAAGGTTCGTGGCCTCCAGGAGGGCGATGGGAGTCCAGCGGATTGTGGACGTCATGCCCGGACGCGTCTGTCGACCTGCACCGGCAGGGAGCGAAGTCCGTGAATCATTCGACTCGGATTAGGCACCGGCTCCCCCGCAAGGCTCCATGCCTGCGGATCAGGGAACCGTGCAATCAAGTGACGCCAGGTGATCTCCGCCTCCATGCGCGCGAGTGCAGCACCGAGGCAGTGATGAATTCCGAAGCCGAAGGCAAGGTGCTTGCGGGAGTTGTGACGATGAATGTCAAAGCGATTGGGCTCATCGAAGATCTGGGGATCACGATTCGCGCCGACAAGCATGAGAATGATTGTCTCGCCCTCCCCCAGCACCTCACCACCGGGCAGTTCGATGGGTGCCAATGCAGTACGGAACGTGTACTGCACCGGGCTCACGTAGCGCAGCGCTTCCTCCACGAGATCGGGAATCAGCTGCGGATCGGCAGCGACCTCCGCGAACTGATGCGGGTGCCGCAGCAGGACTTCGGTGCCAGCGCCAAGCAGGTTGACTGTCGTCTCGAAGCCGGCAAGCAGCAGAAATGATGCCGTGCCGACGATGTCACGGTCGTCGAGGCGATCGCCTTCTTCCTCGGCTGTCGCCATCGAACTGAGGAGATCACCCGCGGGGTTCGCTCGGCGTTGCTCGAGCAGATCGCTCAGATATCCGACGAGCGCCTGCGAGGCAACGTCCATGCGTCGCGCTTGACTGAGACTGCGCGGCCTGTCCAGCCCTTCAGCAAGGGTGTCGCCCCAGGCGCTGAACTGATCGCGATCCGCATAGGGCACGCCGAGGATCTCGCAGATGACGGCCATAGGGAGTGGAGCAGCCAGATCGCGCACCAGGTCAAATGGACGATCATCAGGAAGTGCCGCGACCAGCTGCGCGGCCACGCGCTCCGTGGCATCGCGCCAGCCCTGCATGATGCGATGGGTGAAGGCGGGTTGCACCAGGCGTCGCATTCGCGAGTGAGCCGCACCGTCCTTGCTGATGATGGCATCGAGCAACGGATCAATGCGGTCCTTCGGTGGTCTCGGTCCGATCAGGAGCGATTCAAGGAGGTTGCGTGGCTCGGGGATATCGGCCGATGCATCGGGCGAGCGCAGTACGGCCGAGCACACCTCATAGTTCGATGAGTAGACCTCGCCGCCCCGGCTTCTAATAAAGGCACGGGTGCGCAGGCTGTCGGCAAAGCCGACCATGTCGTCGGTCGTCTCGAGGACCCCACCCGGATCACCGATAAGTGAGAACGCGCGACTGAGGGCCCAGACGGTGCCGATGGAGGCTCCCCTATGCAGGTCACGCTGAACGTCGGCCATAGATCTGGACGCTCGCTGAGCTGGAGTCGCGGTCACAACACCTGTTGTACAACACTTGTTGTATGATCGTCAAATGAGCGTGCGCGACGAGGTCAAAGAGGCGACGATCCGGGTGATCGCCACCGAGGGTGTCCCGGCGGTGACCATCCGCCGAGTCGCTCGCGAGGTCGGCCGATCGACCTCCGCCATCACCCACTACTTCGCTGACCGCGACGAGCTCCTGCGCGAGGCCGTCAGCGAAAGCCTGACGCAGATGCAGGAGCAGATCGAGTCAGTGCTGCTTACGGCCGACGACCCCCTCGCGACCTTCCTCGAATGGTCGATTGAGGCGGATCCCGACGGCGTGTGGTGGGCAATCGTTGCTGCGTACCGAGTTGGCATCGAACCAGAGATCACCGAGCGAGCCGCGGAATTCGATCGATGGTGGAGCGAGCGACTGGCACAGCTACTCGAAGGACGATGTGCGCCGGGCATTGATCCGCAACTGGTGGCGGAAGCGATTGGCGTAGTTACCGAGGGGATGATCTTGTCCGTGGACGCATCGAGCCTCGATAAAGCGCATCGACAACGAATCCTTCACCTTCTTATTGGGACGCTGCTTGTCGCTGAATAGAGGGACACTTCGAGATAGAGATCTGGTTCTAGTCTGATCCCAGCGGAAACCTTGCTACTCTGAAGTAAATGAACTGGGAATGAGAGGGGTGCCGCCGTGGCTCGCAGAGTGCCCGTTCAACAGCGAAGCATCGAGTCGATGAATCGCATGCTCGATGCCGGTGAGCAGTTGTTCTACGAGGGCGGAAGCCCCGCTCTCACCCTCGAGGCAGTTATCGAGCGCGCTGACACTTCCACTGGCTCCTTCTACGCCCGGTTTGGCGACATGCACGGGTTTCTTGATGCCATGCACGAGCGAGTGCTCCAGGTTGTTGGGGCCGAACTTATGCCGGTACTTGCAAAGGCTGCGAAGGAACCCGATCTCGATTCCGCCATGCGAACAGCCTTCACGGGAACTTTCGAGGTAGTCCAGCGGTACAGGGTGCCTCTCTACTTCTTCGCGGTGGGCAACTCTCATAACCGGGAATGGCGTGATACCGGTGGTCGGTTCACCGTTGGGATCAACACCACGTTCCTCGACCTCATCAAGAGCTACCTGCCCACGTTCACGAGCGCGGCGGACAAGCGTCGCATTGAAATGGCCTCACGCATGAGCATTGCGGCAGTGTTTCAGCAGATCATGCTCGACCAAGTCGAATTCTCGAGTGTCAACCTGAGCACTAAATTCGTCGCAACTCAGTACGCCGAAATGACGTGCGCCTACCTGTACGCAACCCCGTCGAAGTAGCCGCTAACCGCCGCACGCATCTTCACGTAGAGCCGTCGCCTTACTCCGGTTGCTCTGGGCTCAAGCGGAGACTGCCTGCGGCGCGCTCTTCGCGATTCGGTTGCGATCGGCAATGTAGGCCCAAACCGCGACCGCGATCTTGCCGAACTCTACAGCTGCTCCCGCAGTGCTGTCCGAGTTGAGCAGCAGGAGCATCAACGCACCGTTATAGAACATGGCAAATGCGTACGCGAAGGTTCGAGCCGCGGGCATCTTTCGGTTGAGAATGATGATTGCGGCAATGAACTGGCCGAACGGCAGCGCATAGAAAACCCAGGTGTTCGGCGCCTTCATCGTTTCGGCGATCTTGAGAATTTCCGGCGGACCGGTAACCGTGAACCACAACAGCGTGGAAGCGATCATCCCAGCACACAGGAAGATGGTGGGAATCCAGTAGAGCACCTTGTTGTAAGAAGAGTGAGACGACTTTGACATGAACGCTCCTACTAAATGTCGCACGTATGATTTCGAATAGTCGGACGCTCATAAAGCACCAACGGTGAGCAATCTAGCACCGTGCGGCTGTCTTTTAAAGTTTATTCTCTTGTTTTTTCGATCAATTTCTGTGCGGCCCGAACACGCTCCAATGGGAACTCAGTCGGCCAACGCGATGGTCAACCCAGTTCGCCTCACAAGGCATCAGGCGGGCTCGGGGGCCTCACTACCGACTGCCTTCGGGACGCTGTTCGCGATTCGGTTGCGATCCCAATGGAAGGCAAATGCCCACACCACGATCTTGAAGCCGGAGAGGGCAGCCAACACGTAATCCTGCACATTGATCAGCAGTATCAACTCAAGTACGAAGTAGAAGAGCACCCAGGAGTAGGCGAAAACTCGGAGTGTGGGGAGCTTCCGCCACAAGATGATGGCGGCTGCCAGCAACTGGGCGATAGGCAGTACCCAGAGCCCCAGGTACTCCGGCATGCGAAACTCACCGGACAGTTCATCCGCCATGGCCGAACTACGAAAAACCAGCACGGCGGAAAAGATCAGAAGCGCGCACAGGATGATCGTGGCTGCCCAGTAGCGTCCACGATTCCAGGTCTTCTCAGTCGACTTACCCATGCCCACTCCCCAAAGTTATTTCTCTAATCCTAATGGGTTACTTAGCACTCACGGGGCTCACTCGCAATGAATCCTCGCCGCAACACGAACATGCGGTGTCGGCTCACGTGTGAGCTGACACCGCACGTTTGACCATGGCCCGTTGAAGTCCGGTCTTAGTGGTTCATCCCCTTCATCGGTCCCTGATCTGGAGCCCAAAAGGGCTGCGGGGTTCCACGGAAACATCCGATTGAGTACGGGTACTCGTTGTTGAGCACGTAGTGGTACATCTTCTGCTTCTTGCCATTGAACATGACCTCGCCGACCCGGCCGTGGCACTCATCGAGCTGGGCGTTCGTGACCAACTTGCCATCAGCACCGCGCGGTCCATAGATGCCGAAGCCATCCAGCGCGTATCCGACCAGCGGAGATGCCTCACCTGGCTTGCCCTGGTCCATGCACTTCCACGAGTAACCATGGACGTGGTACTCCGTTGCATACGGATGACCAAAGCAGCGGTCTGTCGGCAACGCAGCATTCGGGTCATAGGCATTCCCGAGCGCATCCAGCGCCACCTCTGCATGCCATGCAGCACCGACAAGGGCAACGCCAATCGTCAGTTGCCCAAAGCAGGTGGGCTTTGCTGCGATCTTGGGGTTCTTGGGAATCCTGAGTTCCAAGTGGTAGGGCTTGATCGGAATCTCTGCAGCGTTGGCGTATCCCGCCGCGGGAAGAGCGGCGTAGTACTTGTACGACGGGGAGCTCTTAGGAATGGCGAAAGTGCCGACCTCGAAGCTCGGAATGCCGTTGCCCTTGAGGGTACGGGTGGTCTTGGTCTCAGTGATCTTGAAGACACTCTTCATCTTCACCTTGCCCGGCACCGTATCGATCTTCGAGAGCACCACATTGTTGCCCTGAACCCACGGTGTATTCGCCTGGGTCAACGTTCTGCCGAACTCCTGTCCAACATCAAGAAGTGAACCATCTGGCAGCTTCGTGCCATCGGGGAGAATCGTGCCGTTCGGCGCGGGAGTCTCGACGCAAGCAAAAATGGAGCCCTTCGCCGGCGCGCTGATCGATGTACCTGCTGGCGCGGTCTTTAGCACGGCAGGGGCCCCATTGCCGTTCCAGCCCTGGGCTGCGGTAGCCGGGGTGGCGCCAAGACCAAGCGAGGCGAGGAGGCCGGACGAGATCGCCACAGCGCCGACACCTGCGACCCATTTGCCCCTTAGATTGCTTCGCCTGTTCTGCATTCCAGTTCCTCTCAAACTTCGCCTTTTGGGCCCTGTCAGGATACAGCATTTCAGAGATACCTCACTAAATGAATTCTCTACTCAGGTATCTTTTGCGTAAACTGGGGAACTCCACGTCAGCGCGGCGGAGCCCAAGGGCCTTCTCCCTGGGCTCCGCAACTGGCCTGGTCGTTCCCTGTAAGGCGTGCTGCCCTTGCTACTTGAGCAGGCTGAATTTATGAGTGTAAGTGCCGTCTGCGTTTCGAGTGGTGACGACCTGGCCACGAGCGCCAAGGTACGCCCCCGTGCCGCCGGTAATCGCAATCGCCACGGGCGTGTTCGGGTTAATCTCCACTGCGCCGAGGGGATAAATGCTGTTTCCTTGAGCGATCATCTGACCGCCGGGCAATGTGAAGATCAAGGTACGCAGTCGAGCTTCTTCTGGGTTGCCCGCCACAGGGGCCACCGAGCTAATATTGCCCGTCAGCAGCCCAAAGGCAGCGCCCGTCGGCTTGGTGAGCCGAGCGGCGAAGTAGGTCTTCTTCCCAGGAATCTCACCCGGAAGATTGTTATACGTGAAGATGGTCGGCTTTTCCTGAATAAGAGTCATACGCGTGACATCGGGATTTGCAGCATTCGCGGCGGTCGCCATCGGAACAGTGGCCACTAAAGCTCCGAGAATCGCAATTCCGGCAATTGAGGACTTAATTCGTGTCAGATTCATCGGACATGACCTTTCTTGGGCAAATTGCTGAGTGGGACGGATACTCAAACAATAGAGATTTTGTTTTTTTTTGCAAGCGTGGTGGTCGCGGCCCAATGACATGCCGCGAATCGGGAATGACCCACGTGTCTTAGAGAGCCCGCCAGGCCTTCATCTGGCCAACCGTCACCGACATTGGGACACAAGCGTTCGCTGCTGCACCGAAGTCCGTCCAAGTGCTGGGGGAGCTGGTGGGCAGAGGGGATCTCGTTATCAATGAGAAGTACTGATAACAGAATTCAGGTTTGATCCCCCATCATTGATAAACCCGATACTTACGCGACTTCCTTGGGCTTGAGTTGAACGCTCAACGTTGAGTCGAAGGCGATCGCGATTCGCTCCAGGATCGGCAGTGTGGGCGTGGTGCCGCCGGCCTCGAAGCGGGCTATGGCCGGCTGGCTCATGCCTGTCAATGCGGATAGCTCTCGCTGGCTCCAACCGCGCTCCTCCCGCATCGATCGAACCTGCTCTCCTAGCTCGAAGGCTAGTTGCGCAGCCGCATACGCCGCCTCAACAGCTGAGTCACCGCTGCGAGCAGCCTTCACGTCATTCCACGATGTCGTCGCCATCATTCCTCCTCCACTATGTGATTCGCCTCGATACACCTGCGCATCGCAGTGACCGCTCGTGCAACTTGTGCTGTCTCTCTGCCTTTCGTTTTGGCGAAGACCGTCAGCAAAATGATTCGGCGCTCGGGCGCGATCCAGTACGTCAGTCGCATTGAGGTGCGGCCGAGGTAGAACCGCAACTCGCGCAACTTGCCATCGAGCTGCTTGGTGTACGGCTCAGAAAGCAGTGCGCCTCGCTCAGCAAGCAGATCAAAATAGAAAGCCACATGACCGAACTGGACGCCCGAGAGGCCCTCAAGCCAGTCCCGAACTTCGCTCTCCAGCTCAATCGAACCCCAGGACATACCACCGATGGTATCACGATTCGCCGGGTCTACAGCGTGTCCCCATCGCCTACTTTCGCGATCACCCGCCGTATGGGGCCAGGGCTTGATCTTCTTCAGTTCAGGAGCACGATCACGCTGAGCGATCTCGATGTCGAATGCAGCCTAGGCCCGCAGCCAGTAGCCGTCGGAGAGGCCGACAAAGAGGAGCCGTGACCGCTACCCCACGCGGTCTGAGTCGATATCGCGCAGGCTCTTGACCCGCAGCACGCCTAGGGCGGTGATGAGCAGCAGCCCGGCGATCCCCAGCAGCACGGGCTTCACGCCGAAATTCTCGGCCAGTACGCCTGCGAGGAACATCGCCGCGGGCGGTGCGACGTAGAAGGTCGCGGTCTGGATGCCGAACACTCGCCCCTGCGCGTCGGGGTCGACTCGCAGCTGCACGATCGTGGTGAGCAGCGGCTGCATCGGACCCCAGGTGAGTCCGCAGAGGAACGCAAAGGCGATGAAGAGCCCGATGGGGGGCAGCAGCGCGATGGGAATACAAGTAAGCGCCGAGCCGAAAAGGGCGGCGTAGACAATCGCACGCCGGCTCATCCGCTGATTCAGCCAGCCATAGGAGAAGGCGCCGATCATGGCCCCTGCAGAGAGCGCGGCGAGGATGAAGCCCAGCTGCTCCGGCGATTTCAGTTCAGTGAAGTACGCCGGCGGAAGCACAGGGCCGATCGGCTTTAGCTGCGTCTCGGCGACCAATGGTGGGCAGGTCTTGTACGACGACTACTGGAGTAGTTACTACGGGACCGCGGGTGGTGACGGCTCGATCACCATCACTCATGACGGTGCAGATCCCGATGACAGTGTCGCTGAAGCCGAAGAGGAGATACGCCCTCGTCCGCTCTGGCATCTGTCGATAGGGCGTGCGAGTGCCGATGCGGCCTGCCCCAATGGCTATAGCCCGAGCTGGGACTACTGGCCCAACGGCGGCACTGGCGGATTCGTCTGCAATCGAGTGGTCTTCGGCGACGAACCGCTCAGGTGAGCATGTTGCTCACGCATGAAAAAAGGCCCGGAATCAGCCCGGTCGAGGCTTGAGGTCATCGAGTCGGCCTGCGATGTCTAGAGGACCCCCGCCCGGCGACCACCGAGATCTGAGATGCGGGTCCGGGCTGTGGACATCCACTGAGGGAAAAGACATAAAAACACTTCAAGTCGCGATGTAACACACAGTACAGTTACCGCTCAGGACAACGACAAGGAGATCTGATGCCCGCTGCGCCTACAGCAACTTCCGGTCAAGGCTTGCTCGACCAGACCGCGTATTGGAAACGCGCGCAGTCGGTCATCCCCCGGGGCGCATCCTCGGGCCATCGCGTCGGCTGGGATCA
Source organism: Candidatus Nanopelagicales bacterium (assembly GCA_044374195.1). Taxonomy (GTDB): domain Bacteria; phylum Actinomycetota; class Actinomycetes; order S36-B12; family S36-B12; genus CAIKZY01. Next base: position 36,798 of record JBILOY010000004.1, on the reverse strand, counting down.
GGTCATCAATAGAACCTCCGGCTCACATGTATGGGATGGAACAGGAAAGCGCTACGTCGACTACCTCCTTGCCTGGGGCCCGATCGTGCTGGGTCACTGCGATCCGAGGGTCAACGAGGCAGTGGCTAAGGCAATGTCCACATGCGACCTCACGGGAATCGGACCGCAGTACGGCGAGGTAGAGGTTGCCGAGATCATCTGCACAGTCATGCCGAGTGCTGAGCGGGTTGCCTTCTGCACCTCGGGCACAGATGCGACCATGCACGCTGTCCATCTTGCTCGTGCTGCTACGGGGCGCAGGAAGATTGTGAAGTTCCATGGCTCCTACCATGGTTGGAGCGACGTGGTGGCGGTCGGAAGTGCGCGTGCTGACACCACTCCGACAACTCCCATGGAGACACCCAATGGTGGAGGTCTGCATCCGGATTCCATCGCCGATGTGATCATGGTCGAGTGGAATGATGATATTGCCGTCAAGCAGGCCTTTGCCGATCACGGAGATGACATCGCCGCTGTCTTCTGCGAGCCCTACGTGCACAGTTTCGGCTGCGTCCCTGCGAAGGACGGCTTCTTGGAGATGCTCCGCGCCACATGCGACACGCACTCCTCAGTACTTGTCTTCGACGAAGTGAAAACCGGCTTCAGGTCGGCCATCGGTGGGTATCAGTCCATCTGCGGAGTCACTCCAGACCTGACGGCGTTCGGGAAGGCCGTGGCAAACGGCTTCGCCCTCGCCGGACTGGCGGGTAATGAAGTGCTGATGGGCCACCTCGGTGCGTACACCGGAGATCGGGCGACGATTGACGGCACCTACAACGCCGCTCCTTACGCATTGGCTGCGGCACGAAAGACTCTTGAGATCATGCAGACGGAAGACGTCTTCGAACGTCTCTATCTTCGTGGGGAGCAGGTTCGCACTGGTCTGCGCGAGGCAGCTGCCGAAGCCGGCGCACAGGTCTCGATCGTGGGGCTGGGTTCGGAGTGGGCCGTGTACTTCCAGCCCACGGCGCCCACCAATTTCCGGGAGGCGCTCAGATCCGACAATGCTGCATACGCGCGATTCCATGAGGTGATGGTGGAAGGTGGCATCATCCAACCGGCCTTCCCGAATGGTGACCGAAGATTATGCGCGGCCACATCGCAGGAAGACGTTGACCTGACGATCGATGTCGCTCGACGGGCATTCGCAGCCAGCATCAAGATTTGATTACCTGCTTCAGCAGGCAAGGACAGCAACCAGGGACAGCCGCGAGATAAGGACTTAACCGATGGGCAGAGTTGAGGGCAAGGTCGCATTCGTCACCGGCGCAGCACGAGGCCAGGGTCGTTCTCACGCAATCTTCCTCGCGCGGGAGGGAGCCCGCATAGTCGCCACCGACGTTGGTGGAGGCCAGGTGGAGCACGTGGAGTATCCCACTGCCTCGGAAGATGATCTTCAGGAGACGGTCCGCCTTGTCCGGGAGGCAGGTGGTGAAATCGTTGCCGGGTACGCCGACGTTCGAGATCGTGAAGCGATTGACGCCATCGTGGCGCAGGGCTTGGAGGCCTTCGGCTTCATTGACGTCGTAGTGGCAAATGCGGGTGTCTTCACCTGGGGTGCAGCACCGAATCTGAGCCAGGAAAGCTGGCAGACCGTGATCGACATCAACTTGAACGGGACATGGAACGCGGTCCAGTCCGTTCTGCCCAGCATGGTCGCTCGGGGCAAGGGTGGCTCCATCATGATGACGGCTTCGCAGATCGCTACGCGAGGTCAGTCGAATGCCGTTGGCTACGCCGCTAGCAAGGCCGGCATCGTCGGCATGATGCGAGCACTCGCCGCGGAGTTGGCTCCCAACAACATCCGTGTCAACACAATTCACCCAAGCACGGTCTACACCGAGATGATCTTGAACGAGCCGGTGTACAAGGTGTTCCGACCAGACCTCGAGAACCCGGGCCTCGCTGAAATGGAGGCCGAGCTGCGACCCTTCCATATGCTTGACGTACCAGCCCTCGAAGTTGAGGACATCAGCCACGCGGTGGTCTATCTCGCGTCGGATGAGTCCCGATATGTCACGAGCATGAAGTTCGCAATCGACGCTGGCTCCACCCAGAAGCTCGGCTGAGGTGACCCTCCAGGAGATGTCCATCTCCTCACTTGAAGAGCATTCTGCTCATAACTATGCACCTCTGCCGATCGTCATTGCGGAGGCAGATGACATCTGGTTGACCGATATCCATGGCGTCAAGTACCTCGACGCACTCTCCGGCTACTCCGCATTGAACTTCGGTCATCGTCACCCGACTCTGATGAATGCTTTCCGTGCCCAATCGGAGCGGGTGACCCTGACGAGCCGTGCATTCCACCACGATAGATTCGCGCAGTTCTGCACAGACCTCTCCCGCCTCACTGGCAAGGATGCAGTCCTTCCCATGAATACGGGTGCCGAGGCCGTGGAGACGGCTATCAAGGCAGCGCGACGCTGGGGCCACCAGCGCAAGGGTGTCCCCGAGGACCAGGGCACGATCATCGTCGCTGACAACAACTTCCACGGAAGAACAACAACGATCGTGGGGTTCTCGACAGATCCTGATTCTCGCTCTGGTTTCGGGCCGTTCACACCCGGATTCCGCACGGTTCCCTTTGGTGATGTGGACCGCCTTGAGGCGCTCATTGACGACAACACCATCGCCGTGCTGCTCGAGCCAATTCAAGGCGAGGCAGGCATCATCATCCCTCCAGCCGGCTACCTTGCCGCCGTACGCACCCTGACCGCACAGCACAACGTCCTGCTGATCGTGGATGAGATTCAGGCTGGGCTCGGGCGGACGGGTGCCACGTTCGCAAGCGACCATGAAGCGGTCGTGCCCGACATATTCGTGCTTGGAAAGGCGTTGGGTGGAGGCATCCTGCCTGTCTCCGCGATTGCGGCGGACTGGGACATCATGGGGGTGTTCACGCCGGGCTCCCACGGCAGCACCTTCGGAGGCAACCCGCTCGCGTGTGCAGTGGGCTCAGCTGTCGTCACGCTGCTCGAGACGGGCGAATATCAGGAGCGAAGTCGAGTGCTCGGTAAGTACCTGGAGGAGGGACTGCGCTCGATCGAATCTGATCTCCTGGTCGAGATCCGATGCATCGGGCTTTGGGCCGGCGTGCAATTCGCTCCTGAGGTGTCTGCCAAGAAACTTTGCCTGAGCATGATGAAGAAGGGTGTTCTCGCCAAGGACACCCAGCAGAGCACGGTGCGGATCGCACCGCCACTAACAATCAAAGAGAACGACGTCGATCTCCTCGTCACGGCATTGGATTCAGCAGTCAAGGGATATGGAGGCGCCTGACATCCGGTACATCGTTGTTGGAGCCGGCACCGCCGGGTGTGTGGTTGCGGCTCGATTAAGTGAGGACCCCGCGAACTCGGTGACATTGATCGAGTCCGGGCCGGATCGACATGCAGGTAATCGTCCCGAAGGCGTGGAATCTGTGAACTGGATCCGCGCACTGGGCGAGACGGCAGCGTTCAACGAGAAGATTACGGCCGCACGACTTCCTGGCTCCAATCGCAAGCAGTACATGCGCGGGCATGGGATCGGAGGGTCCGGTGCGGTGAATGCAATGATCTGCCTCCCCGGTCTCCCTTCGGACTATGACAGATGGGCCGACGAACTGGGCTGCTCCGGATGGGCGTGGGCTGACGTCGAACCGTGGTTCATGCGAATCCAAAGTGGAGCGCTGCAGACTGATTCACGTTTCTACACCCCAGTGGACCGGGCCCTCATGGGTGCCGGCGCTCAGTTGGGGTTCAGGAATGACGTTGACACGTATACGCCTGCCGATGGCGTTGGGCCGGTGTATCTGTGCGCTGACGCTACGACGCGCATGTCCACGGCAGAGATGTGGCTAGACCCGGCTCGTGCGGAGGGCCGAGTGAGTGTTCGTACAGGCGAGGGCGTGTCTCATCTGCTGTGGGATGGTGACCGGTGCGTTGGAGTTGAACTCCTGAGCGGGGAGCGACTGGCGGCTGATCACGTTGTTTTATGCGCCGGTGCCTTCGAAAGTCCTGCGATCCTCTTGCGTTCGGGCCTGCAGAATCCTGCGGTGGGAATGAACCTGTGTGACCATCCGGCGGCCAGTCTGCGCCTAGTGCTGAATCCGGAACTCCGAGGCACGGATCCTCATCATGCGTGCATCAATGTTGTCCTCAGGGCCTCGTCAAGCATCGCGAATGGGGATGTGCATCTGCTGCCACTGCACGGAAGTCTTGATGATGGCGCAACCCAGGCACTCGTCATGGCCGCACTCATGACGGTTCGATCGACCGGTCGGGTCTACGTGAATCCCGACGATCTGACGGGGCCTCCAATAATCGATATGAACATGCTCACCGACCCGCTGGATCGGCAGGCGATGCGCGAAGCGGTTTTGACGATGATCGATGTTCTGCAGACAGGGGCTTTCGCGGAGATCGTGGAGGAAGTCGTGGTGGACAGTCGAGGGACAACCCTGACGGAGCTGCGTGCAGAGCCCGTGATGGATGAATGGCTGAGAGAAGCGATGGGTGACTACTTCCACGCCTGTGGAACCTGTCGCATGGGCCGACCCGATGATCCGGCTGCTGTGGTCGACCTGGAGGGCAAGCTGATCGGCCGAAGTGGCGTGCACGTTATCGACACCTCGATCATGCCGGATGTTCCTGCTGCGAACACTCACTGGCCAACCGTGATGATCGCTGAGCGACTTACGGCAGGGCTGATGGGCCGTTCGCTGTCCGATATCGAGGCAGTCTCGCTCTCCTAAACTGCACCCTCATCCCAGCTTGAGAGGCAGACGGGGAGGTTTCCCGTCACATCTGATCGCACGCAGCGAGATATCCGGCAATCATGACCCTTGCGGTGTCGCGGATAATCTCGTCTGAAGGCAGGAAGCGCGAACTGTGCAGTTCGGGCTCCACTGCGCTCCCCGATCCCGATCCGACAAAAGCCATCACGCTGGGCATGACCTGACCGTAGAAAGAAAAGTCATCAGCTCCACATGATCGCAGGGGCTCACACTGAATCGCACCGCCCAACTGCGCCCATTCAGTGAGCCGGACAGCCAGTCGTTCGTCATTTTTCAGGGCAGGCTCACCGCGGCGCAGGTCGATCGCCACAGTGCAACCATGAATTGCTGCTGCATGACCTACCGCCGCCTTGAGCAGCTCATGCAGGGCCTCTCGGTGCGAGGGACTGTAGGCGCGGATGGTCCCGGTGAGAGTGGCCTCATCGGGTATGGCATTGGCAGCTACGCCACTGTGGATCGAGCCCACTGTAACCACTGCTGGTTCCATGGGGTCAGTACGACGGGAGATGATCTGTTGCAGGGCGGTGATGACGGAGGCCGCGGCCAGGACGGGATCAGCGGTCGCATGGGGATATGCACCATGCCCTCCACGCCCCTGGATAACCAAGGTGAACTCGTCACAGGAGGCATTCATGATGCCCGGAAACGAGGAGAACTCCCCCGCCCGGATACGCGGGTGAACGTGTGCACCGATCACGGCCTGCACCTGAGCGCTCTGAAGTGCGCCACTGTTCACCATGTCGAGGGCTCCGCCGGGCACAGACTCCTCCTTGGGCTGGAGCAGGGCGACCATGGGGATTACCTCATCGGCGAGTGCATGGGCAACAGCAAAAAGCGCTGCGAGATGAACGTCATGGCCGCATGCGTGCATAGCTTCGTTAATGCTGCTCCAAGGAGCCGCCGTTTCCTCTTTGATTGGGAGGGCATCCAGTTCCGCACGGATGGCCACGGATGGCCCACGAGACGCCCCAATCCTGATGACCCTGCCTCCTGCAATGTCGGGCGCATCAGGGAATCCGAGTGCTGCAGCCACCAGTGCAGCCGTAGGCGCCTCATGCCCGCTAATGCAGGGGTTCGCATGAATCTCATGGCGCAGCCGGGTGGCGTCTGGAAGCGCTCGTTCGACCTTTTCCAGCAGCGGCTTGATTCTTGCCATCGTGGCGTACGAGGTCATGCCCCACCTCGCTCAAGTCCGTAGAGCCGCGACGCGTTGTTCCAGGCGATGTCGTCAATGAGTGCATGCGCGTCCCGCGTGCTGATGTCATGTGAATTCAGCATGTCCGACAGCACCGCATCAATCCCAATGCGCCACAGTTGCGCACCGAGGAAGTACAGCTCTGCGAGGCCAAAGGCATCAGATGCATACAACAGTCGGGAGAATGGCACGATTTCTAGTGACTCCCGAATGATGGACCGAGATCCCGCCCCAGAGTGCACAACACCCAGACTGGTGTCCATGTAAACATGCGGAAAAACTTGGCAGAGGATTGCGGCCTGCCGCACGTACGGGTAGCAGTGAAGAAGCACGATGCTGGCGCCAGTACCCTCTGTCGCCCGCAGGAACGCGGTCATCTGCGAGGGATCGCAACGATGCAGCGTGATGTCATTGTCGCCGTAGCCGATGTGCATCTGAATGGGCCTGCCAAGTCGAGTAGCCTCCCAGAGGAAAAAACGGAGCAGCACCGGGTCGCTCACTCGTTCGTGGCCGCTCGATTCAATCTCCTTAAGCCAGGACTCGCAGGCGAACACAACCTCCTCATCCGTGGGAGGGGTAGGGTCGAAGTCGAGTCCGTAACGGTAAGCGATGACGCTCTTGAATCCGATGCAGTGTTGTGATCTCTGCGCCAGGGCTATGCGAAAGGCGTCGGGGAAGTCCACTGCCGACTGATGCGTGACGATCTCCTCGGCGAGCGTCTCGAGCCGAATAATGGTCTCGACTGGCTTTCCTGCGAGTTCTTCCAGCTCCGTAGGACTGGTTATCTCAGAGCCTCTGTACCCCGTGTCCACTACAAACATGTCCACTCCGGATGCAGTGAGGAGCCGCCGGCTTGACTCCAGGTTCCCCAGTTCCACGCGGCGCTGCCAGTATTCGTCAGCCGGAGAATGCCTCTCCAGCCCAAGAAGCGGAGCGCAGTAGGCGCGAACGGCTAGTCCCAGCGGGGTGTTGAGCTCCTGGCCAAAGTGAGCGGTCTCTCCCTCCGTGAGCTGGGATGTAAAAAGCGGCCACGTGAGTTCATCCTTGACGATGCCATGGCAATGGTGGTCCAGAACCGTGCGCTGCTCCAGATAGTCGTGAAGGCTCATCAGCCCACGATCCCCGGCTCGGTGAAACCTTGCGCCGCCCAAAGAGTGTCGTAGTCGCTCACCCGAGCAATTGCCCGGTCGCCGAGGGTGTTGACGACCCCGGTGATCAACGCCTCTACCAGTGCGAAGGCCGCGACTTGGGAATCGAAGGGACTTGCGGACTGGACCGAAACGGGCAGGACTATGTGTGCGTCCATCGCTATGGGGCTGAGCCACGGGTCTGTGATCAAGATGAGCGACACGCCTCGATGCGCTGCCTCGCGTGCGAATTCAACTGTCGCCCGTTGGTATCTGCGAACATCCACAACAGTGAGAACGTCGCCCTTGCGTGCATCCATGAGGTAGGAGACCCAATCGCTCGAGTCAAGGAACACAACTCCCGGTCGAAGGACCTCCAAATGCTGCACGAGCGTGCGGGTGATCGCTCCACTGAATCGTCCGCCGGTGGCAGCGCAGCGCATTCGACCATCGGCCAACAGTTCCACCGCGTTATCAAATGTGGACCGATCAATACTGCTGAAGGAGGAGCTCAAGCTCTCGATGAGCACGGGGAGGGTCTCGTCTAAGGCATTTGAATGCGCGTGGGTTTTGCGTCGACCGTAGTGAGCAAGTGGCGAGGCCGTGCGCTCCTGGATCTCATCAATGAGTGCCTCTTGAAACTCGGGGAATCCCTGAAAACCCAAGCGCGTCACGAGCCGGATAACCGTGGGCCCGCTGACCTCGGCCCGATCTGCCAGCCTTGCCACCGTCACCAACCCGGCGGACGGGTATGCAGTCAATATCGCGTCGGCGACGCGGCGTTCCGCCTTGGGCAACTCCGGGAAGGCAGCTCGAATCCGCTCAGCAACCAAGGTCATGAAACAAATGTTACACAATTTCAATTGACAGGGAATACGGTAAGTGGATTAGATGCGCTCGCGCACCTGAGCAAAAACCTCGTTCCATCATTGTCTCGGGGCAAAGGCCCCGTGGAAGGGATATGCCGTGACTAACGGGGATATCGCACTTCTTGCATGGAATGACTATGTCGGCGTAACCAGGTGTCGCGGGATTCCCGCAGATATGGTCGCCAATCGGCTCGAGACCGGTCTGGGCTGGGCGGTATCGGGTCAGGCCCTGACGCCGTTCGGAGACATCGCACCCAATCCGTGGGGTCCTACCTCCGAAGTCCGACAGGTCCCGGTTGAGGATTCCGTGGTGCGCGTGGACATGTGGACGGATGCGCCCGCATTTCATATGTACCTGTGCGACTCCAAGAACGCCGATGGCACGGACTGGGACTGCTGCACTCGCGCCTTCATGCGTCACGCGATGGATGATCTCCGCGCGGAGACAGGCCTGGAGTTCATGGCGGCATTCGAGCATGAGTTCCTGCTTCAATCTGACGAGCTGTCTGCGGGTGCACCCTTCAGTGTGGAGGCCATGCGCAATGCTGCTCAGTTCACGTCCGACCTGTGCCGAGCGCTTCAGGAGGCAGGCCTGGATCCGGAGACGATAGAGCCTGAGTACGGCGTGCGGCAATACGAGGTAACGGTCGCCCCTGCAGTTGGACCATCCGCCGGAGATCGCGCAATCATTGCCCGCGAGTTGATCCGCGAGGTCGCACGCCAGCGAGGCATGCGGGCCTGCTTCAGCCCAAAGCCGTCCCTTCTCGGAGTGGGCAACGGAAGCCACGTCCATTTCAGCCTTGTCGATTCCGAGGGACGTAATGCGACGTCCGATCCGCGCGAGCCAACGGGAACCAGCAAAGTCGCTCAGCACTTCATCGGTGGAGTGATGCGCCACATCCACGCACTCACCGCGCTGACAGCACCCAGCCCCGTCTCATACCTTCGACTCGGACCCCAGCATTGGAGTTGCGGGTATGCCAGTTTCGGGATCCAGAATCGTGAAGCTGCGGTCAGAGTGTGCCCGTCGACAGAGATCGATCCGGACAAGAAGGCCCGGGGCTTCAACCTTGAATTCCGGCCACCGGACCCGACAGCCAGCCCCTACATCGTGTTGGGCGCTCTCATTCGCGCCGGTCTGGAGGGGATCCGCGATCAACTGCCTCTGCCTGCCATCTGCGAGGGAGATCCAGCCGACCTCACCGAGGAGGAGCGGGCAGCCCTGGGCATTACGCCACTCGCGGCTACTTTCGAACAGGCACTCAATACCTTCGAGACGGATCCGATAGCGCGCACCTGGATGCCGCCGCAGATGTTGGAGTCCTATCTGTCGGTCAAACGAGCTGAGTTAGAGATCACGAGATCGATGTCTCCTGAGGAAGTCTGCGAGCTGTACGCCAGCGTGTACTAGACGGGTTCTTCGTTATGTCGCCGACGAATCCGGATTAGTCCGAGCAGCGCGATCAGGCACCAGATTCCATTGAGCACCCACACGGACCACACATTTGTCGACACACCCACCCAGACCATCACGCCAGCACCCATGAGGTTCAACACTTGATACATCGGTGAGGTGGCCACCATCCTGCCGGATGAGAGCAGTGCGTACGCCCCGAGGAGAAAGAGCGGCCCCAGTAGTCCGACAATCTGCAAAGTCATACTTTCCACACATCGATGCTAGGGCTCCCACGGGTCAGCGGTCGGAAAACCCGGAAAATGTGCCCAGTGGACGGCCCAGCGGCGTGCATCCTCACGAAACCTGCCGAATCTCCTCCCAAATCCTGGTGACCTCACGATCAAATGAAGAAGATCCTTCCCGAAGGAGGGGTCTTCTTCATTGGTAGCGGGGAGACAAAACAAGGCTGCGATCTTTGGATTGCGTGCACTGCGACTTACCCTCACAAACAGTCACTTGCGCACCCCCTTCTGCACTCCGCGGTGGGTGCAAGCCTGTACCTACCCCGCACACTTTCGTCGTCACTCTCATTTCGAATTCTCGATCCGGTCGACGAAGGATTGGACTCGCAGGACGGCTTGCTCGATGTCCGTTGCGAGGCCAAGCTGGTCGAGGCCTTCCGTCGCCCGAACGTAGATTGACGGCCAATGCGGCAACGCAACGATCACAGGTGGCCATTGGTGCTTGCTCCGGCCAGCGAAGACCGCGACACATGCGGCACGCGTGTAGTCAAGGGGCTCGTCAACAAGCAGGGCTTCAAGGAGTTGCAGGTCAACTAGATCGTGAGCTCGGTCGTTGGCCCGAGGCTCCTCGACAGATTCGGTGCAACCGTGGAGTTTCTGTGCGATCTGCCAGGGCAACGTCATACACGGGACAGCCTCGCTGTTCGGTAGACCCACGAGCGCCAGGGCCTCGGAACTGACCTTGTCATAAGAATCGCCGTTACCCGCTTCAATCGGAGAGACCTCGATCGGTACCGACACGAAGGGCTTGCCCTGGTAGTTGATCTTCGCAGTGAATCGGAACGCATCAGAGCCCAACGCCGGAACCTCGAATGCAACCGGTGGTGTGAACACGGCAGTGAATCCCTCCCACCCTTGTGCTCCTGCCTCGGCGATCAGTTCGTGGACGGCAGCGATGTCACCTCGAATGACTGCGTCAAGGTCCTTAGACGTTCGGGACTCCGGGATGCCTCGCCGCAGTTCCAGGGAGACACCGCCCTTCACCAGAAGCAGCGGGTCGCCGTGATCGTCGGTCAGCGCCGAGAAGAACTGGGTGACGACCAGAACCCCGACATGCTGCTGGAGCCGACCAAAGACGATTCCCTCGCGCTTGGCAGCGGCCGCCAGGCGATCTCGCAATGCCCGCAGATTCGAAGGGGATGCGTCATAACGCAACGTCATGCACGTCTCCCGCTATTCGTGCTCCGCACGTCGATGCGAGTGCGCAATGCCCGTGCTTCGTCACGACGAAGTTCACCTTGGGCTTCGGCTTGATCGAGCGCCAGTCGTAGTTGGTAAGGGTCGGTGCCGCCGGCCAAGCAGTCTCGGACGGTCCGGGCAACCGTGGTGACAGGAATATCGTCAACCTCGGTGACATCGCCTATGGCAAGGTCCCGGCGATGCAGGCGATACAGCTCACCGCCCGCCCCGCGTGGGTGATTGGCGCGCGGCACTGTCAGGTGAATGCGCGATGGGTTGACGTCGGAGAGCTCGTGCAGCACTAGCGCCGACTCGTCGGAAACCACGCCCCTGTCCAGCGTCCAGGCAACCGCCTCAGCCAGATCGTCATGCCGGGTACGCGGCAATACGGGCACCCGATACGCACCCCGACCCACGCGCTCCAGCCGCCCACGAGCAGCCATCAGTCGCAACTGAGCCGGATCCACGCCAATCGCTCGGGCATCACGCGTCGTGATGTACCCGTGCTGCTCCACAGCTCGCTCGAACACCCGATCCCTCACATTCATGTGCTAAAGCGTATCAAAATAATACGGATAAGCACACACAAGCACTTCACAACCTCACCGCACTTATGGGTGCAGATTGCCCAGGGCTGCATTCCCCCGGGGTGCAGGCTTGCACCCCCATCGCCCACCTTCGAGATCACGCCGCCGTATCAGACCAGGGCTTGATCTTCTTTAACTCAGGCGCAAGCTCGCGCTGGGCGACCTCGATGTCGTAGGCGGCCTGTGCCCGCAGCCAGTAGCCGTCGGAGAGGCCGAAGAACCGGCAGAGGCGAAGGTCCGTATCAGCGGTGACCGCACGCTTTCCGCTCACGATGTCACCAATGCGCGGGGCGGGCACGCCAATCTCCTTGGCCAGCCGGTATCGAGACAAGCCCATCGGGACCATGAACTCTTCCCAGAGCAACTCCCCCGGCGTAACCGGGTCAAGCAGCACAGCAATCTTCGCCATTACCCGTCCTCCTTCTAGTGATAATCCACGATCTCGACGTCGGCAGGCCCCGCCTGAGTCCATCGAAAGCAGACACGCCACTGATCATTGATGCGGATACTCATCTGGCCCTTGCGATTCCCCTTCAGCGCCTCCAGACGATTGCCCGGCGGAACCTTGAGGTCATCGAGTCGGCCAGCAATATCCAACTGCCTCAATTTCCTTCGTGCGATCGACTCGAAGGACGTGAACCTGCGAATGCGCCGGCCGGAAGCCAGGCGCTCAGTGTCGCGGTCCGCGAACGAGACGATCACTCGCTCATAGTAACGCAACACATTACTATCAACAAGTTCACTGGAGCACCAAGTGTCCGGCCCGCCGTCGAGGGGCGGTCGCGGGTAGAGGAGTCCTCACAGCTACTCGACGCGATCGGAGTCGAGGTCGCGAAGGCCCTTGACCCGCAAGACAGCAAGGGCCGTGATCAACAACAGTCCGGCGATCCCCAGGAGCACGGGCTTTACGCCAAAGCTCTCCGCCAGCACGCCCGCGAGGAACATCGCCGCTGGCCTTCCCTCTTCCGTCGCGTGACGCTGTCCTGGGTGAGGGCGATCCGTCGCGACGGGCGCGCATTGGGGAAGGCGCCGGCCCTGAGCCGGTGCCTGATCCTCGGGTTCCGCAGACCGAGTCAACGCTTCTGACATCTGATGACCCGCTGATGAGATTCCTCGAATGGTCCATCGAGGCTGACCCGCACGGCGTCTGTGCGGCGATCGTCGCAGCCTCGCGGCTCGGGATCGAGCCGGAGATCACCGAACGCGCCTGGGTGTTCGATCAATGGTGGTCCCACCGACTCGAGAACTTGCTCGAAGGCAGATGCGCTGAGGGCATCGATCTCCGGGACGCAGCAGACGCGATCGGCGTGGTCGTGGAAGGGCTGGTGCTGTCAGTAGAGGCGTCGAGCCAGGACTCCCCCCGACGGCAACGACTTCTCCGCCTTCTCGTGGAACCGCTGCTCGCGATGAACAAGACATCTGTGCGTCAACCCGCGAAGTCACGCCGCTGACTCGTGACACGGATGCTCATGCGACAGTGCCCACGTCCCTCCGGGCCAGCTCGTCAAGCGAGAATTCAGGGAGCCTCGACGCTGGCAACAACGTACCGCTTGACGTCAGCGTCGACGATGGCAGGCAGCTGCAGTTCCGGCTGATCCAACTCTCGAAATGCGATCATCGGTTCTTCAGAAACCCATCGCTCGAAGATATTGATGCGCGTGGAGTCAAGCGGATCAGCGGACTGCACGAAGTCCAGGCACCCCTCCGTCGCGCGCGCCTGTACGGCCACGTCCTTAGCCAGATCCAGGTAGGCCTAGCGGTCCGCAGGATTCAGGACGAGATGGCCAGCAATGATCAACATCAGTGGTTAGCCCCTTGCGCCTAGCTCGATGGACTGCTCTCCCGCGTCACTCCAGGCCACCACCATGCTCGGGAGCAGGGAGCAAAGCAAGGTGAGGGACATGGTCAACCCGAGGACCTGGTCCCAGGTCGTGGTGAGAGTTACTGCGTCATTCTCCGAGACCAAGACGAATACGACCAGACCAATGGTCAGCAAGGCGCTCACCGTATATCCCAGGATCAAGTAAGCGTAGAAGTACGCACGATTACGCACGGCGCGTTGCCGCTCGTCCAAGAATCGCTCCGGGAGCTCGGCCACTGTGCGAGTCGAGATGCGCAACACCCACCAACTACCCCAGGCCGCGATCGTTACGGCAATTCCCACGATGACGCCCCCCTGCGCGAACGAAGGGATGATGGCGACGCACAGAAGGGCGCTGATGACCGCGAGGATTCGCCGGCTATTGCGCGTGCGCAGCCGCTGGAACTTGTGGTCACGCTGGATGCGCTCAACCCTGCGCTCGAGATCGGCTTCCTTGCGTTCCTGCCGGCTCGTCGGAAGGTGTGGCATGGTCATACTCCTTTGCGGGACTTGGTGAATGGCTGTAGCGAGAAGAGTTCTTCGAGCGGGACATCGAGCACCGATGTGATGTGCAGCGCCAGGGCAAGGCTGGGTGAGTACTCACCACGTTCGAGGTAACCGATGGTTTGGTAATGCACCGTGACTGCGTCGGCGAGCTCTTGACGGCTCAACCCTCGAGCGACACGCCACTCTTCCAATCGGCTGAAGACCGCGGGTTCCTCGGCTTTGCTCCTGCGTCCCATGAAGGCAGCATAAATGCTACATAGCAATAATGCAACATCTGGAGCTAGCGGTGTGCGAGGCGCACGTGGAATCGACGAGCTGGGATTACTGGCCCAATGGCGGTACTGGCGGATTCGTCTGCAATCGAGTGGTGTTCGGTGACGAGCCGCTGAGGTGAAGCTGTGGTGTCTCCGACCCCCCTTCACGATCGGGGCTAGGGCTACGGATGATCCAGACTGTCGCCGACTCATGGTCACTGGCCACGGAACTGGGACACACCACACTGACCGTTCGACTTGCCCTCACGTGAGTGGCCGTGCGCCCTCTTGAATTCCGAGGAGACTTCTTCACAGTGCTCAGGGACTAGACGGAGTTGCGATCTTTGGGCTGAGTGCCCCGCGACGTGTCCTCACAAGTCTTCACCTTTGCACCCCCGTCTGCACCCCCTGGGGATGCAGGATTGCACCTGCATCACCCACTTTCGAGATCATGCAGCCGTATCAGACCAGGGCTTGATCTTCTTTAGCTCAGGAGCAAGCTGCCGCTGGGCAACCTCGATGTCGTAGGCGGCCTGTGCCCGCAGCCAGTAGCCATCGGAGAGGCCGAAGAATCGGCAGAGGCGAAGGTCCGTGTCAGCGGTGACCGCACGCTTTCCGCTCACGATGTCACCAATGCGCGGGGCGGGCACGCCAATCTCCTTAGCCAGCCTGTAACGAGACAAGCCCATCGGGACCATGAGCTCTTCCCAGAGCAGCTCCCCCGGAGGCCAGGCGCTCAGTGTCGCGGTCCGCGAGCGAGACGAACACCCGTCAATAGTTATGCATGGCGTTACTACAAGGCAAGACTCAGAAATGACACATGCCCACCAACACATGGCGGACCTTTCACTTCAGTGGCGGGGACAGGAGCCGTCGATTCGCCCCGCGGGAATCTCCTCCCAAATCCTGACGTGTTTCCCTTACCAATGAGGCCGCGAGTTCGCCACCATGTGCTCAAGAATGTTGGTACACACGCGTCGAAGTGTCTTCGGGCCTTCCGTGACCACCAGGCATCCGCTTGCGGTGATGGAGCTCACGGCGAGGATGAGTCCGCCGCCTGGGGTGGCCGTAACCGCGAGATCGGCTCGAACCTTTGGGTTGGGTGCCCGCCCCGGACCGCCCTCGAAGGTTGCGAAGTGGTCAGGTGTCACGGGCTGTGCCGTCGCCAAAACGGTCGTGCGACCGGGTGCAGCGACCAAGGGATCGAACGAGTCGAACTCATTGCCAACGCCCACGTTGATCCCGTCGCCGCCGAACTCCGTCGTGTTCACTCCTTCGAAGACCCAACTCCACTCCTCTGTGTAACTCGCTTCTGTTCGCACGTACGTGAGGGATGGCCCGGCGCCGAACCCGGCGAATCCCACGCCCACCTGCAGGTTCGGCGGGCGCTTCGCATCCGCCCAGAGCCCGCCGAGGCATTGCTCGTACTGATGAGGCCGATCCGCTTCCTCGACGGACCATGTCTGTGAGCCTCCCCAGCGACGCACCTCCATCAGGTGCGGTTTGGTGGGGTGCAGGGATGTCACCCAGTACAGTCCGTTTCCGCCCAGATAGACAACACTGCCGCCGTCTTCAACGAACCGGTCTAGTGCGTCGAGCATGGCGCTCGTCCAGTACTCCGGATGGGCAGAGAGCACGAGAACGCGAACGCCGTCAAGAGCTGAGTAGCCGCGCGCGTGCAGTTCGCGATCGTCCATGACCGCGGGGCTGAATCCGCCTTCCGTCAGCCAGTGCCATGCATAGAGATCGGCCATCAGCAGGTGCGCCACCACACCAGTGCCCTCAGCGAATCCGTCACCGCCGTCTACCTCCAATCGGGCCTGCGGCTCAAGCGTTGGGCAGGGGCGGAGCGCCGTGTTGACCAAGACCGGCGAGCCATCCGCGTGGAGTGAATATAGAGAGCGACCCGGCCATGTATCGGGGTCACGGCCAAGGTTTCCGTACGCCTGCCAGGTGAGGGTTGGGGCAAGGAGCATGACTGCGGACCGTCCGGCAACGACGAAGGGGACCTCCGTGGCTCCCGCACCATCAACGAGGCGGGCCGTGTAGATGCCGGATGGCGTCTCAGGCGGTACATCGATCGTGTGAACGAGGGGCCATCCGCAGTCCTCGACATCATCGGTGTGAAAGTGAATCGACCCCGGTGTCGTCACCCGCTGACCGTTCGAGCTGATCGGCGGCGGCACCTGAGTGCTCCACGCCGGGGCGTTGTACAGCGCAAGTGCTGGCGTGGCCGCCCCCAACGGCGCCACATGGTCTGGATCCTCGCGGATGCTCATGTCCCAGCGGTGCCGCGCCTCGGGCCCCACTCCGTTCATGACATCCATCAAGGCGACGATGTCGAGAGCCTCTTGGTGAATCGATACGCCGGCGACCACCCCATCCAAGTCGCCGCGCCTCCCGTCCGCCGGCGCTCCTATCCACAGAGCCGAACTCGCCGTGTCCGCTTGGACCGCAGGGGTGACCTCCTCCACGAAGGGTCCACCCGTGCGCCCCCAGTGACCCGCCGCCAAGGTCACTGGACTGCTGGACTCAGACACGTCGGGCACCGCGACGGCCAGGAAGGTCCACTGCCGTGGCCGCACGCGAAGGGACGAGACGGTGTCCCCACCTTCTCCACGGAGTGCGAGCCGTCCCCCGTCAATGATGAGCGACCACGAGGAACTGCTTCCTCTCCACGACAACACAGTGGACGTCTCTGCCTCGGAAGTGCTCAGCAGCCACAGACTGACGGTGAACGGCCCGGTTCTAGGTAGGGCGGCTTCCGTGTAGGCGAACGACCCCTTCGCGGTCTCCTCGGGGCCGGCGTCGATCACGCCAGCCCCCCAGTCACAGTCAGTGACAAGCACTCCCGGCCCGCGCGGGTTTGGGTCCGAGTGCTGCCAACCTCGGATCGTGAGCGTGGCTCTGCCTGACCCGGTCGCGTGCAGGGCCAACGCTGCGCCTGGTTCCACCGACTGTCTGTCGAGGTACGCCTTCACCACCCGTTCAGTGTAGTGGGCTCGGCTCCCCGAAGACAAGCGCTTGTTTCAAGCTGTGGGAGCCGCCACGGACGCTCGTCGCACCAGTTTCGGTGCAGGATCTTGCACCTTGACCAGCATCGGACCGGGCTTTCCAAGAATGCGATCGTGCAGCATCAAGACCGCCTGGCGCCCAAGTTCGTTCAAGGGCATCGCGATCGTCGTCAGCGGCGGCGCCAGGTAGTTCGCCAGCGGCGCGTCATGGAACGCGACCAACGAAAGGTCCCGGGGGATCTCGAGCCCCGCGTCGCGCACGGCCGCCATCGCCCCGACCGCCGAAACAAGTGATGCGACAGCCACTGCTGTAGGCCGTGGTTGCCGGTCCAGCAGTGCCTGCATTCCTCGGTACCCGTCTACCTCATCGAACCCTGCGTGCACGATCACGCCGGAAGGGATCGGCAGGCCGGCATCCCGCATCGCTCGGCGGTACCCCTGGATGCGCCGGCGGGACGTGTCCACGTCAGGTGGACCGGCGAGGAAGGCGATCCGGCGGTGGCCGTGCGCGATGAGCTCCCGGGTGCCAAGGAGCATGCCCGTCTCGTCGTCCTCGATGATTCGCGGTCCACGCCTTCCGATCTGGCGGTTGAGGACCACGACATTGCTGCTTTCACCCACCAGGCTCTGAGCTGCTTCGTCAGTGACCACTCCACTCGCCAAGAGCATGCCGTCGACCCTGCCCTCAAGCACGAGTTGTCGGATGGCCTCGCTCGCATGGCCCAGCTCGGAAGCATCGGCGACAACGAGGACGTAGCCGAGTTCACGAGCGGCGTCGCTGGCCCCTCGAATGATGTCCGCGTAGACGAAACCCGCCACGTTCGGGATGAGAAGCCCGATGGTTGACGTGCTCCTGACAGCAAGGCTCCGGGCCGTCGCGTTGGGGACATAGCCCAATTTGGATGCAGCCAGACGAATGCGCTTGCGGGTCTCGGGTGTCGCTTTGGTGCGCGGATCATCGCGGAGCACACGGGACACCGTCGACTGATCCACTCCGGCCGCCTTAGCAACGTCAGAGAGAGTGACCCCCCTGCGAAGTCCGCCGGCCGCTGTCCGCCTCGTCACGCCTCTACCATAGCGAAGGCAGAACAACCGATTGCGCCAGACGCCAGTGGGACTCAGTCCTACTACTGCGGCTTCCAGCCGAGGTCGTCATAGAGGGGATAGAGATCCCCGCGCTGTGGCTCGAACCCCAAGAGGTCTTTGTTCCACGCCCAGACGTCGTCCGGCGTCAAGAGTGGGACGTAGGGGAGGGTCTCGGCGAAGCGCGTTTGAACGTCGATGGCCGCCGCGGTGAGTTCAGCGTGTGTCTGAGCACGTGTGAACCTGTCGAACGCCGAGTCCAAGGCATGAACAGAAGATCGCTGCCAGTTCGGGAATGGAATGGTCGTGGTGTCACAGAATCCGCGGAGGGCTTCCACGGTGTCGGGCCACAGCCACTTCGAGATCGCGGCCGCCGGATGCAGCGAGACGTCAAAATAGAAGGGCGCGAACGGTCGCGAGTAGCGAAGTCGAAGTTCCACCCCGATCTCCGCGAGATCATCTGCGACGCACTCGGCGACGGCCCTGAAGGTCTCGTCGTCCTGGACCACGCACTCGAACGAGAACTCGACGCCGTCTCGCTCGCAGACTCCACGTGGGCCGACTGTCCAGCCATGTGTTCGCAGGAGTGAACGGGCCTGCTCCGGGTCTCGAACGCTGTTACTCGCAGCCCGTGGCTCGTGGAACTCCAGGCCCGGTGGCAGCGGGCCTGACGCTTCAGTCGCCATTCCTCCTAGCGCTTTCTGAACGATTCGCTCACGATCGATAGCAAGACTCAGCGCCCGTCGGACTTCGACCTGGTCGAAGGTCAACTCGGCGCGCGCCCAGTCGAGCGTCAAGTACATGCTTGAAGGCTGGGGATACCGTGCAACCTTGAACCGGGAATCTCCATCGAGAAGACGTAAGGCCGCCGCATCAAGCGCGTGCACACAGTCCACCTCGCCCGCAAGAAGCGCCGCAAGCCGATCACTGGCCGACGGCAGGGCGATCCATGCAGCCCGCGATGCGACCCCCTGCTTGCCATCCGCCCGAGCAAGGTCCACGCGATCCTCACTCCACTTGTCAAACCGATAGGGACCCGTTCCATCAGCGTGCAGGATTCCGAACTCGTCTGGACTCCGTAGGCGAGCGTCCTCGTTGTGGATGGCGGTGTGCGTGCCCCACAGGAGCGTGTACAGCCGTGGGTACGGGTAGAGAAGGTGGAATCGCAGCGTGGTGTCGTCGAGAGCCTCGACACGGTCCACCGGGTCCCAGTACCACAGTTGCCGTCCACTTGGCAGTACCTGCATCTCCGAGCGCAAGGCGTTCAGAGTCCGCAGAACCGCCGGTGCATCACAAGGCGCACCAGAGTGGAAGAGGCGGCCCGGCTGCAGTTTCACGTCCCACATGAGGCCCGACTCGTGCACGCGCCACGACTCCGCCAGGCGTGGTATCGGTTCGCCGGCTGGCCCTCGCGCTAAGAGGGTCTCATACAGGGCTACCGCTGGTGGATCAACATGTGCCGACTGGGGATCGAGTCGAGAGAAGCTGTACTCGAACCCTTCTCGATAGCCTCTTGCGTTCGCCATCATGCTGAATCCCTTTCAGAGTGCCGACCGCCGTGACCGGTCGTGCGAACATTGACTAGTCGCCAGAAGTCGCGGGAGTCTCGGGAGTCGCGTCGACCACCACTCGGATGATCGACTCCAAGTCGGCGAAGGTCGCCGTGTGTGCCCGAAGTCGGCGGGCCGCGTCCGTGCTGAGGGCGTCGTTGAGCGCGGCTTCGTCCACGAAGTCCAGCTGGCCGATGCCGTCGAAGTCACCTTGCTCCGCGACTGTGGGGTGGAAGGCGACGTGAAGGACTCCGGGCAGCCTCCAGGCCATGGCCTGGTGCTCGCCCAGCCACATGTGCAGGAACCGTTCACGATCAACTCCATCTGCCCGGCGCAGCAGAACCGTGTAGCGGATCACGCTCGGCTCGACAACATTGGCGCAGGCGCCCCCGCCAGGAGGTGGCCGCTACGCGACACGAGTTGACCCTTCATCCAGACCAAGGCAGGCCGACGCACGGCTGCAATATCGGTGGTGACATCGCCCTCAAGGAGAAGCAGATCTGCCCGGGCATCCGCCTGAATCACGCCCAAGCGCTCGCCGCGTCCAAAGACCTCCGCCGGGTGCTTCGTGCCACTCAACAGCGCTTCGCCTAGTGGAATGCCGACCTCGCGGTGAAGAGCAATAATCGCTCGACCAACTTCGCCGTGATGCACTCCCGGAACCCCACCGTCGGTTCCCGCGAGGATAGTGACGCCGGCCTCGTGCATCCGGCGGAACAGCGGCAGCATGGCCGTGCGCTGATCGTTCCGACGCTGGACTGCAGGATCCGCAGTCGTCTCTCCCTCTAGGTCTCCGACCGTGATCGTCGCATCCACACTGGTGCCGGCCACCGTCAACGCGGCGACGGTGTCGGCTGACAAGGCCACCTTCCCCTCCGCATCCTGACAGGATGCGTGCGCGATCACAGTTGCTGCGCATCGTGCGGCAAGCGATACCGCGTGCTCACTGTGCGCGTGCACCACCAGGGGCTTGCCCAAGCGCTGACACTCCGCGCCGAGGGCCGCGATAGTCGCATCTGGATACTGAAGCTGCTTCGGGTTACTCCCCGCAGTGATGTTCCCTCCGGTCAGCATCACCTTGATGAAGTCGACCCCGTCCTGAACCAGCTGCCGGGCAAGTCTGATGACCTCGTCCGTCGTGTCGGCGACGCCACCAATCCAGTGACAGTGCCCAGCCGTTGTCGTGATCGGCGCACCACTCACCAGAACCGTGGGGCAGACAATGAGACCGCTCTCGCTTGCCTGACGGACCGTAAGCATGACCTCGGTGCGTCCACCGCAGTCCACGACCGTGGTGACGCCCTTCGTGAGCGCCAACTGGGCGTTGCCAAACGCACGAGCAACCTGCCGGTGAGGGGAATCTCCGATCGCGTTGCTTACCACTTCGCCATCTGCGCTGAAGGTTAGGTGGGTATGCGAGTCAATGAGGCCAGGGAGCAAGGTGCCCTTCGGCCAGTGAAGTACGTCCTCGTGTGGAACACCACTCTCCCCCGAACCGACGACACCTACGATGGAGTCACCGAGGACAACAATGTCGAGTCCACCTGCAAGTTCGCCCGTGGGCAGCAGCACGTTGCGTGGGCGAATCGCCCACGCTCCCTGCGCGCACCCATGAAGTAGGCGAGACTCGATGAAGCCACTGGTGTCCATAGCATCTCCTCACTGACGTGTCACAGAAGACTCGGCGGAAGCCCGATGCGATTGAACTGGTCCGCGGCAAACTGGACATGCCGCCGTCCGTTCTCCAGAGAGAAGTTGAGGTGGCCGGGCATGAGCGCACCGAACTCATACTCCAAGAGACGGTTCATCGACTTCGCGTACTCCTGGACGCTCGAGTCGGCCACGTTCTGCAGAATGATCTTGCCGCCCCAGAACACATGATCCCCAGTGAACAGGTAGCTCTTCCCGTCCCCCGTAACGAGGAAGTTCATGTGCCCATTGCAGTGGCCATCGGTCTCGATCGCCGTGATCTCGAAGTCCCCGCTCCGCACGGACTGGTTGTGGGTGAGTTCAACGTCGATGTCGCAGGGCTCCCACACGAAGTCGCTGGGGTAGAAGCCGAACGACTTCGCCCATGTCAGGCCAATCGTGTCCTCGTCCCCCGCTCGGACTGTGGCAGCAGCTCGCTCCGAGATCCCGATCTGCAGTTGGTCTCCCAGTCGCTTTCTCATGAAGGCCAACGCACCCGCATGGTCAGCGTGGTAGTGCGTGACAAAGAGCCGAGTGATGTTTGCCGGGTCAAGGCCGTCGGCCTTGATGTTAGCGAGGACGCGGTCACCGCCGTCGAAGCCAGCGTCGATCAGCCACAGTTCCTCCCCCGTGTCGACAACGTAACTGTTGCTGTCCAACTTGTTCGACAGGTTGTACCCGTAGTCACCGCCGCCGACGATGTACATGTGCTCATTGATTCTCACTTGGTAGTCAACTCCTCAGGTATCGAGTAACTGTGTGCACGCAGCCCTCCGTCGACGATCAGGTTCTGACCGGTGACGTAGGCGGCATCGTCTGAAGCTAGGTAGGCAAACGCGGCGGCGATCTCTTCCGGCTTCCCGAGGCGCCCCATGGGGACCAACGGCCAGTGTGCGCGAGCGCGCTCCATAGCCTCGTCGCTGCCGAGAACGTCGCGCGACTGCGGTGTGTCTAGGGGCCCGGGGCTGACCGAGTTGACTCGGATGCCGTAGTCGACGAGCTCAATGGCCATCGTCTGGGTCAGGTTGACGATCCCAGCCTTCGCAGCCCCATAGTGCGCGTACTGCTTGGATGCGCCGAGGGCCGAGACTGACGCGGTGTAGAGGATTGACCCGCCATTGCCACGATCGACCATGGCCCTTGCGGCGAGCTGTCCGAGCACGAAACTCGCCCGCAGCATGACTCCCATCAAGATGTCCCAGTCGTCGCGCTGCAGCTCCAGGAATGGCGCCGACGTGTGGGCCGGAGCGTTGCTGACGAGCACGTCGAGTCTCCCAAACTGCTCGACGGCGGTTGCTACGAAGCGCTCGCAGTCAGCGTCGATGGACACATCGCCGTTCACGCCGATGACCTGGGCACTTCCGACCGCTGACACTTCCTCCACGACGGCTGGAAGCGCGTCGCTGTTCCGGTCGACCATGATCACAACCTCCGCCCCCTCCTGCGCGAATCGTCGGGCCGTGGATCGACCCACGCCACTTGCAGCTCCGGTGATGAGGGTGACCTTGCCTGTCAACCTGGTGCAACTCATGAGACTTTCTCCTTCAGTAGAGACAGAACGCCCGCAACAATGCGGTCGGCGGTGGGAAGCACTGCGGATGACAGCACTGGTGACGATGGCATCGGAACTGGCTCGCTACCGATGCGGAGGGCGCCCTTCAAATCGGAGCCCAGTTCCTCGAATGCGACGCTCACGATCTCGGCGCCGAAGCCGCTGACTCTGTTGGCTTCGTGAACCACCACGAGGTGACCGGTTCTCGACGCCGACGCCAGGACCGCAGCGCGATCCCACGGAGAGATCCAGCGCAGGTCCAGCACATCACATGAGATCCCCGAAGCCGCGAGCTGCTCAGCAGCCTCCTTGCTCCAGTTCAGGGCTGTACCCCACGCGACAACGGTTACGTCGGTACCGGAGCGAACCAGGTCCGCCTGACCCATGCGGCTGAACCCCGTTTCCGTCCGAACGGAACCCTTGATCGGGTACAGGCGCCGCGATTCGAAGACCATCATTGGATCGTCAATCAGGGCGGCATCGCGGAGGACGGCGAAGGCGTCCTGCGGCGTCGCTGGTACTGCAATTCGTAGGCCGGGCACGTGCGCGAACATCGATTCAAGGCTTTGGCTGTGCTGAGCACAGGAACCTGGCGTACTGCCCTGCTGAGTCCGGATGACCAACGGGGCACCGAGTCGACCCCTCGAGACGTAACGCGAGTTGGCGACCTGGTTGACGATCTGGTCCATGGCGACCAGCAGGAAATCTGCATACATGATCTCGACGATGGGCCTCAGCCCACCCATGGCAGCTCCCAGGGCGGCGCCGACCATCGCTGATTCCGAGATGGGGGTGTCGAAGACCCGATCGCCATACTTGGCGTGCAGTCCCTTGGTGGCGCCGAACGGACCGTTGGGTATCGCAACGTCTTCGCCGTAGACCACGACACGGCGGTCGGACTGCAGCAGTTCGTCCAGGGCCAGGTTGACCGCGCGGATGTAACTCAGCTCGAGCGGGTCACTCAGCGAAGACATGGGTCATCACCTTCTGGGGGTCTGGTTGGGGCATGAGTTCGGCTTGAGCGAACGCCGCTGCCACGACAGCGCGGGCCTCGCTCTCGGCGCGGGCGGAGGCCTCCGGGGATAACTTGGAGTGCGCTTGCTCCAGCGGGTCTGTCAGCCTCCACTCGTCTATCTCACCCGCAGGACGGTACTGCTGAGCGTCCCCGGAGTAGTGGCCACCCAGCCGACGTGTGTGTGCCTCAACCAGTACTGGTCGTGACCCGGCCAGGGCTCGCCTGCGGGCATCTGAGACCGCGTCGCGGACTGCTTCCGGATCGTTTCCGTCAACCTCGAGAGCCTCGATGGCGTACGCACTAGCGCGACTTGCGGCCGGTACGGCGGTGAGCGTGCTCGACGGGGTCATTTCGACGTAGCCGTTGTTCTCGACAACGACGATCATCGGGAGATTCAGGACCGAAGACATGTTGAGGGACTCGTGCACGTTCCCCTGGTTCATGGCGCCGTCACCGATAGAGACAAGCGGCAAGCGGTCGGCATCGGTGCGTGAACAGGCCAAGGCCAAGCCGAGGGCCACTGGCACCCCCGCGCCCACGATCGAGTTCTCCCCGAAGAAGCCGTACTGCGGCGCTGACAGGTAGGCCGAGCCGGCTCGGCCCCCGTTGAGGTCCGAATCGCGGCCGAAGATCTCCCCGATCAACTGATCGGGTGGCACTCCACGTGAAAGCGCCCAACCATGCCCGCGATACGTGGCGATGACTGGGTCGGTCGCGCCCAGGGCCGCACAGGCCCCCACGGGGATGGCCTCCTGTCCGATGCACAAGTGCGTGGATCCGATGACCCGGCCGTCGTTCACGGCGAGAAGGAGCTCCTCCTCGATAAGCCTGATCTCCAGCATCTGTTGGTACATGTGCTGAAGCGTGGATGCACTACTCACGCGCAGTCCTCTCTACGGGTCGCCTGACCTGCACGCCATAAGGCAGCCTGCTCAGCGATGAACGCGGCGGCGGCGTTTGCCGCCTGCAGCGGCCAGGACGGTTGCCCACTCCTCAGGGCCCCCGCATTGTGCGCGAACACGTGCCCGTCGTTGGCTCTGGTTCGTCGACTCACCATCAAGGCGACGTTCTCGGCTTCGTGGTCGTGCGGATCAAGGATGCTGAGTGACGGAATCCGGCTCCAGGCGGTCTCCGCGAACTGCTCCTCAGTCATGCTGCTTCGCGGGGAGAGCAGGATGTAGCTGGACACCGAACCTAGAGGTTGGGTGCGCAGAAGCGTGTCCACAGATCGTCCCTCCGCCACGACCGCCACCGGTAGCACCTCTCTCTCGGCGTACACAAAGGCAGATTCGATGGCCGCCATCGAGTCGGTGTCTTCGTCTTCGGAACTGAGTCCGTGGCCGGGCAGGTCGAGCAGCATGGGACAGATGGAGTACCGCTCGAGCGGGTTGGCGAACTGCCTCATGCGATCCAGGTCGGCATGTCGGTCGTGGAGAAGAACGCAGATCGCCTGAGGCTGCTGAACAATGCCGGCCAGGCACACCGCCCCCGACTCAAGGGCGTGCTCGCTGAGATTCGCTTGGAGTCCCTTGAACTGGCCGCCCATCAGTCACTCCCGAGTCTTGTCGCGGGGCCGGAGCCGTTTCTGAACTCAGTGTTGGACATGAGTTAAAACTAGGGCAAGCGCTTGTTCTCGTCAAGCATTTGTGTGAGATTCTGCAGAGCCTCATCAAGTTGGAGCGAGCCCCGTAGCTGAGCCTGCACACGAAGGACGCCAGCCGAGCCAAGACCCCGTCGAGTCCGTAAAGGAGCGACAGTGACAAGTAACCGCGGGGTGCTACCACGCAGCGCTATCCGGTCGACCAAGTGGCAGGTCGCAGATGACGTCTCTGTCGACTTCCAGCACATGTTCGATGGGGTTCTTCCCGGCCGGCGATCCAAGATCGAGGGTCCAGCACCGTGCAGGCCCGCGAATTTCCGGCCTTCACCAGAATTGCCTAGTCCACTCGCGAAACGGGGTCGACTGCCGGCGCCTGCCCGAATCTATTCAGTTCAGTCATATGGATTCGCTGGTTGCTCAACTGTCCGGATAGTGCTCACATGGACGAGGGGTATCGCAGTTGACGGGTCCGGATATTCAGCCGGTTGCCAGGTGCCCGTGATCGTGACCCAGGTGTTGGCCGGGAGAGTGCTCATCTCCGACGGCAGGTTCACTGGCCTCACCTTGGATGCGAACGCATCTGCCGCACAGCAGGTGATTTGAAGGCGAGCCAGTAGCCACGTTCCATCAGGCTCGGGAAGGACGAATCCCGTCAGTTCGACGGTGCGTCCCTCCAACGAAGCCCCTTTCTCCCAGATCGCCCGAGTGACGTAATCGGCCAGGTAGACCGGGACGGGGTCGCCCGCTGGCAGCGGCGGGAGCGAGGTGTCGAGTTGTACGACGTTTGTCGTGTCGCGGGACGCCGAGTAGGCCCCGAGCGCGGGCGGGGCGACGAGAAAGAGCGTGATGACGGGAAGGAAGAGGAGCCACGCGATCCGCGGACCGCCGTGTCCGTGACTGTGCCCGTGATCATCCTCCACGGCTGCCCTAGAAGAGTCCGCCGCACGTCGTCGCGGTCTCTGCCACGCATCGACAAGTAGTCCCATGCCGAGGAGAACCAGGATTACGCCGGATGTGATGAGCCATGGCTGCATGGAGGCCTTGACGTAATTGAGGAAGGTGCCGGACAAGGTGATCCGAAGCAAGATCACACCAAGCGCCGTGAGAGCGACGGACTGAACTTCTCGTGTCATGTGAGGAGCACCAGGCCCACGACTGTGCTGACGAGGACTGCCACTACGAATGTGGCGGGGGCGAATCGCACTGCGAATGAGCGACTGAACAGGCCAGCTTGCATGGAAAACAGTTTGAGATCGACCATCGGTCCCACCACCAAGAATGCAAGTCGAGCCGTCAGCGAGAAACTCGTGAAGCTTGCTGCGACGAAGGCGTCGGCCTCCGAGCAGATCGAGAGAAGCACCGCGAGGGCGGCCAGGCCCAGGATCGCCAGAACGGGGTTCTCCGACAGCGCCGTCAACCAGCTGGAGGGGATCAAGACGTTCATGACGGCAGCTGCAATGGCTCCGACCACGAGGAATCCGCCGGCATGCAGGAAGTCGTGGGCCGCCGTCAGTCGGAAGGTGTGGAAACGCGATCCCCCTTGCAGATGAACGCGATGAGGGATGCGCAGCCATTCCGGGCGACCAAGCCACATCCACAGCCAGCCCATCGCGACAGCCGTGATGAGGGATGCAATGAATCGAGCAAAGGCCATCTGAGGTTCACCCGGGAAGGCGACAAATGTGGAGACAAGTACCACTGGGTTGATTGCAGGTGCCGACAGGAGAAATGCTAAGGAGGCGGCCGGCGCGACCCCGCGCGCCATGAGCGACCCCGCTATCGGCACAGATGCGCATTCACACCCTGGGAGGACGCATCCTGCAGCTCCTGCGATCGGGACGGCAAGCCTCGTGTTCTTCGGCAGGACCCGTGCGAAGAACGTGGGTGGAACGTATGCGGCAATCACCGCAGATAGGACAGCGCCGAGGATGAGGAACGGGGTGGCCTGCACGATGATCGCCACGAAGACCGTGGACGCGGTCTGAAGCAGGGGCTGATCGAAGACATCAATGAGCCAGGCACGTGCGAGCAGGAGCACTACGCCGACGATGGCCACGACTTCCAAGCCAGAGACCTTCCAGCGGCGTTGCGCACGACTCGACGCAGGCGGCGTGGCCAGCCCGCGTGTTCTCGCTATGACGTGCTCCCTTCAAGGCGACCGTGCCTACAAGTCCGGTCACGGACGGATGAGGACTCGTGGCTCTGCGATGTGGCCCGCCGGTTCATGGTGCCCCACCATCGTCGGAAGGAATGGAAGCCACGCCTAGCTGCGAATCAATGGATAGCGAGCGCCTCGTCCACAGGAGGCAGCGGCGACTCAGGGGAAACGGGGCATTCACCCAGCCAGTAAGGGCTTTCGGGTTTCGGTGGCGGCCCGTCATCCGCGCCATGGGTCTCGAGCCATTGCATCGTTGCCGTCTGATAATCGGCGTTTGCCTGGACTCCCGCCGCCGTCGTGAGATCCCATCCGCACGAGGGAGTCGGTATTGAAGGGACCGATGAGCCCTGACCCGATGTCTGCATGGACACGGCGATGGCGATCAGCACGACCAGCACCGCTGCCAGCGACACGTACTTTCGAACGCTCACCGGTCGCGCCTCAGACACTGGAACTGATGCCTTCGCCGCATGGGAGCGGGCCCCTGAACGGCGATCGACGGACGCTGCTCTCCCCCTCCGACGACCACTCTCTCTGACAGGTTAGGTGCACGACAGAGCAAATCCGTGAAACGCCCCCGTGCTGCTCCTTGCGCGCTCGTCGCTGGCGAATGTGGATGTCCGTGTGAAGTGAGCGCGCTCAGCGTGGTGAGACGAACGTGGCCGCGCTCGCACCCCCGTTCGCGGCGCAGCGCGAACCTTCTCACAAGCCTGCCCCGGTATGACCTCCGTCCTCGACCAAGGCACCCGGAGCCACTGTGGCGGTGCTCAACATCGACTCGGGAGCGGCGCGCGGACCGAATGGCAGCGCCACCCAGGTAGAGCGAGCCTTGCGCATGTGGGCACTTGCTAGTGCGCGCCTGTCTTCGACCGCGCCGATGAGGGTTGGACGAGTTCAACCGTAGCTCGCCGTCTCGCCCACGGTCGGGCGATCACTGAGGCAACGGCCACTTCTCCCACAGCGACGATCGCGATGGTCGGTCCTGTGGGCAGGGCCAGGTGGTAGCTCAGCAGCAGCCCGGCAACCCCGGCGAGGGCCCCGAGTGCGCTGGCGAGTGGCACCGAGCGCGACAGGCGAGGGACCAGCAGGCGGGCCGCGACGGCCGGAGCAGTGATCAATGTGATCGCCATCAGCACGCCAACGCTGGTGAGGCCAACGACGACCACGAGGGCCAGCGCCACGATCAGGCCGGTGTCGAGCAGCCCCACGCGGACTCCCACCGTCCGAGCGTGGGCTCCGTCGAAGGTGGACATGCCGAGCAGCGGCCCCAGGAGCCACCCGGCACCCACGATCACGACGGCGACCGCGATCTGGACCGCGACCTCGCCGACTGTGACGGTCAGTGGGTTGCCGAACAGGACGTGGGACAGCGCCCGAGGGTCCCCCAGGAGACCGACCCCGATGACCCCGATCGCGAAGAGCCCCTGGCCCACGACGCCGATGGCGCTGTCCTCGGGCACCTTCACCCGGATCACCAGCAGGGCGACGAGCAGCGCCATGAACAACCCGGCTGCGATGCCGCCGATGACGAGGGAGACCCCGAGCAGTGCTGCGCCGGCGACCCCCGCGAGGATCGCGTGGCTCATGGCGTCGGTCAGGTAGACCAGCCGCCGCGAGACCGCCCACACGCCGATCGCCGGTGCCGCGATGCCGACTGCGAGGCTGCTGACAAGCGCCCGCTGCATGAAGGTGGTGGCGAACGGATCCACCAGCCAGGCGAGGCCGTTCATCCGACCGTGCCGGCGGGGGACGATGCGTGCCGAGTGACGAAGATCCGCTCGATGCCCTCGGCCGCCAGGACCTCGCCGGTCGGCCCGTCAGCGATCACGGCTCGGTCCAGCGCGATCGTGCGCGGGAACACCGACCGGGCGATCGCCAGCTCGTGCATCGCGCACAGGACGGTCATCCCGTTCGCGCAGAGCTCGCCGATGGCGTGCGAGAGGCTGTCCGCGCTGGCGCTGTCGAGGCCGGCGAAGGGCTCGTCGAGGAGCAGGACGCGCGGCTGCTGGACGAACGCCCGGGCCAGGAGTACCCGTTGCGCCTGGCCGCCGGACAGCGCGCCGACGGTTCGATCGTGCAGGTCCTCGATGCCGAACGTGCGAAGGGACATCCGGACCTGCCCGCGGTCGTCGGGACTGGGCCGGCGCCACCGGCCGCCACGAGCGCGACAGCCGGCCACCACCACTTCGGACACGGTGAGCGGTAGGTCCCACCGAGCGGTCGACCGCTGCGGAACGTACGCGACGGGCGCCAGCGTCGTGCGGTGGTGGCAGTGCTGGCCGTGCACCACCACGCGGCCGGTCGCGTTCTCGAGCCCCGACACCGCACGCAGGAGGGATGACTTCCCGGCGCCGTTGCGGCCGACGAGAGCGACGGCCTCGCCCGCCGCCACGACGATGCTGACGTCGCGGACGGCCTCGTGCCGCCCGTACGTCACATTCAGCCCGATGGTCTCGATCGCGGGAGGCGATGGCGGTGCGACGGCCCCCGTCACGAGCACTGCAGTCCCTTCGCGAGCCGGGTGCCGTTGTCCGCCATCACAGTCAGGTAGTCCTGACCGGCGCCGATCGTCTCGGCTGGGTCGAACTCCAGTGCGGACAGCAGGTCGACCGAGGCTCCGATCTCGGCGGCCACGGTCTCGGAGAGGTCGGCGGGGAGCTGGTCCTCGAAGAAGACGGTCGTCACCCCGGCGGCCTTGGCGTCGGCTGCGATCTGCTCCAGGGTCGCCGGGTCGGGCTGGTCCTCGGGACTGATTCCGGTGATGGCGATCTGTGTGAGCCCGTAGCGTTGCGCGAGGTAGTTGAAGGCCGCGTGCGAAGTGACGATGGTGTCGATCGAGCATGAGGCCAGGGCCGTGCCGAGCTGGCCGTCCAGCTCCGACAGGGCGGCGACCAGCGCATCGCGGTTCGCCGCGAACGTGTCGCCGTGCTCGGGCGCCTGAGCGGTGAGGGTCTCGGCGATCTGGTTGGCCATCGCCACCATCAAGGTCGGGTCGAGCCAGACGTGCGGGTCCTTGTTGCCGGCCAGCGATTCCTTGCCGAGGTCGGCGGGGGCATCGAGCAGGTTCACTCCGGGGGCGGCCAGCAGGTCGACGGCCGTGGTGCTCCCGCTCAGTGCCTCGACGGCCTTCTCGACGTCTGGCTGGAACCCCGAGCCCAGATAGAAGGTGACTGCCGAATCCTCGAGTGCCTGACGTGACTGCGCGGTCAGCGCCAGGTCGTGCGGCTCCTCGCCGACCGGGGTGAGGCCGGTGACAGACACGACCTCGCCTCCGACCCGTTCGGCCAGCCATTCGATCGGATAGAAGTTGGCGGCAACGGCGAGGGGCTCGGCGCCAGCTGATGGGGCAGTGCCCTCGGCCTCATCAGACGAGGAGCAGGCGGTCAGGGCGGCAAGCATCAGCCCGACGCACGCGACGGGCAGGAGGCGGTGGGGAGTGGTCCGTATGGTCATGCTGGGCAGCTCCTATCAGAAATGATTATCATTAAGGATAACGTACCACGGCGGATCGGACGAGCGTCACGAACCGGGTAGGCTTGGCGAGTCAGTACCCCGATCGGAGGTCCACAGGTGAGCAAGGCCGTGACGTCCTCCACCACAAACGCGCGGGCACCTGGTGCGATCGGGCAGCGTTCGACCCGGCAGCGAGCGGCTGTCGCCGGAGTGCTCCAGGATGTCGACGACTTCCGCTCGGCTCAGGACCTGCACGAGATGCTCACGGCCCGCGGCGAGAGGGTTGGTCTCGCCACGGTGTATCGGTCCTTGCAGGCGATGGCCGAGATCGGTGACATCGACGTCCTGAACGGAGTTGATGGTCAGTCCCTCTACCGCCGTTGCGGGCAACGATCAGGGCACCACCACCACTTGATGTGCC
The DNA here is from genome assembly GCA_044374195.1 of Candidatus Nanopelagicales bacterium. Lineage (GTDB taxonomy): Bacteria > Actinomycetota > Actinomycetes > S36-B12 > S36-B12 > CAIKZY01. The sequence goes on along the minus strand of JBILOY010000004.1, from coordinate 5,167 downwards.
GCGAATGCGGGCTCACGGTCGAGGTGAAGGCATCGGCAGTGGAACGGTGGACTAATTCCATCGCCGCTGAGCACGGCTTCTCCGAAGTCAGCCACACGCTCGACGTGTTCGGCGTGTGCAATAGCTGCAGCCGTCAAGGTCACAGCCGCCAGGGGTGACACGTCTCCCCCACGACCAGGCGGCACGTGGCGTTGCTAACCGGCCCTGCTACGAGAGTTTTTCGGGGGTCTGAAGGTATGCAGATCAAGGCCGCTAGGAATGTCTGCCTCCCCCGGCCCGCCCGTCTCAACCCACTCGACAAGCTCTAACACCGCAACAGTCTTCCTCATCCAACCCAGCCACACGGGTCGAGCGCCCCGGCGCCGAGCACTGGCAGACGGGTTCACCACGATGACGTCCTTGCGCTCGCACGGTCCGAGACAGTCGCTCGTGCGGATGAGGTGCCCCGGAAGGGAGTCCACCAGCGAGCGCAGTAGCGCGTCCGCGCCGGTGGGATCCTCGCGCCCGCAGCAGCATCCCCGGCAGACAGTCACGGAGCAGGCGTTCACCGCTGAACCCCTGTAGACAGTTCGATCCGGCGTACTGCGCCGTCCCTACCCCCGACGGCGATCGCGCGTCCGCCTGGTTCCCAGGCGAGGGCGGTGATCTCGGTGCCGAGCTCGGCCAGTACCGCATGTGGGCGGAGGGGCTTTCCGGGGACTCCGTCGAGGATCCGGTAGGTGGCGCAGGAGCCGGATGCCCAGCCAACTGCCAGTACCGCGGCGTCGGGCATCCAAGCCAGTGCCCCAATGCTGCTGGATGGACCGTCACCGTCGGACACGAGGAGCACGGGAGCGCGGCCCCGAGGACCTGCGCCTCGGAAGTCCCACACCGTGACCTCGGGGGCCCCATCGTTGGCGAGGAAGCGCCCAGTCGAGTCAAAGCAGACCCGAGTGATCTTCGACGGGTATCCCTCCATCTCAAGACGAGTGTCGTTGTCGGAACGGAACACCTGCAAGGTGGCGTCCTGATTTCCCGAGACGATCCAACGGCCGTTCGGACTCGAGCAGATCGCAAGGAGGGATCCGGTGAACGGCATGAAGGAGGATGTGCCGTGCTCGCGCGGCTCGACGATGTGCACGCCTCCATATGCAGCGACCGCGAGGCGGTGCCGACCGCCTAGCCACGAAATATCGGTCACCGTGCTGGGAAAGGGCTCTGAGCGCCAGAGGCGATTTCCCGCCTCGTCGAAGACCTCGACGTGCCGACCCGAGGCGATGGCCAAGCGATTACCCGTGGCCCAGCGCGCCACCGAGCACCACGCCCCCTGGATCAGGGGCCGTGGCTCATCCTCAGCAAGGAACCAGAGCCAGGCCCCGAACGGGCCGGTCACGACCACTCGGTCTCCAGACGGCCGAATGGCCGCATGCGTGAGGCCCCCACTGATCTCTGTTGTCGCACACACCGCACCCGATGCGCTCATGACCACAGTGACGCTCCCCTCGACACCGACAACGATGACACGCTCGCCCCCGTGCACGAGCGATTCGGGGGTGTCGGCAATCTGGATGACCCACTCCGCAATGCCCACCTGACCGGCATCTCGCGTCATCGGGTGACCTCCGCGTCCACGAGACAGGCACGGAATCCAGACTCGAGCTCGTGGCGATCGAGATTGCGACCGATGAAGACGAGACGATTCAGGCGCGGCTCGTCCTCCCACGCGCGACCCTCGTCGGCGTCTATCAGCATGTGCACGCCTTGAAAGATGAATCGGTGGTCGGAACCTTGAACGGCCAGCACACCCTTTGAACGGAAGATGTCCACACCCCGAGAGACGAGCAGGTTTCGCAACCAGTCATTGAATCGATCCTCGTCCACCGACCCCTCGCATTCGATACCGACGCTGGATACGGACAGGTCGTGCTGGTGATCTGTGTCTGCGAGGAACCCGGGATCATCAGCAAGAATTCGATCAAGATCGAAGGCCCCCACATCCAAGATCTCGTGCAACGGCACGTCCGCGAACTGCGCCCTGAGGATGTCAACGTGGCTGTTGATGCCACGAATCCGCCGCTCCACGAGCTCCAGTTCGCTCTCGGCGACGAGATCGACCTTGTTCAGGATGATCCGGTCGGCGAAGGCGACCTGCTCCACGGATTCGTTTTCCACACCATCAGGCTTGGTCTCGTCAAGGTGAACGAGGGAGTGGCGTGCATCGACGAGGGTGATGATGGCATCGAGACGACAGGTGCGTTGAAGTTCGTCGTCGACAAAAAACGTTTGGGCGACTGGTGCGGGATCGGCCAATCCCGTGGTCTCGATGAGGATCCGATCGAACTTGTCTCGGCGCTTGACCAGGGCACCGAGAATTCGGATCAGGTCCCCCCGAACGGTGCAGCAGATGCACCCGTTGTTCATCTCGAAGATCTCTTCATCCGAGGCCATGATGAGACCGTCGTCGATGCCAACTTCGCCGAATTCGTTCTCGACCACAGCAATGCGCATACCGTGCTGCTCGCGAAGCACCCTGTTGAGCAGGGTGGTCTTCCCAGAGCCTAGGAACCCCGTCAGTACGGTGACGGGAATGCGGGGATCGTCAGAGACTTGCGACATGAGTGTGACCTTCCGGGTTGGCGATGAGGGTTTTCGATAGTTCGATCGGGGAAAGGTCGCAGAGGGGGCCAGCGAACAGCCATGTCCGCATTTCCGGTCGATCAACAGTGATCAAACTTGTCGCCATCCGTGCATGGTGACGATCAGCACGTGACTGCTGCAGCAGCACATGCGCGTCACGATCCAAGGACAGTCGGTCACGGACGACTGCCGCAAGCCTGGACGCATGTGCACCAGTCATGGAGTGCTGCCGCAAGCCACTTCCGTGCCGTATCCGGTCAACGTGGGACGGTGGACACAGCCCCGCCGCATGCACTTGGTGAACATTGAGCATCACGTCATCGGGGTGCTCCCACCGCAAGTGCCCGTCGCGCAGGATCCCGATTCGGTCTGCTGCCTGACAGGCAAGAAGCACATCGCTGGTGGCCAGGACGATCGCGGCTCCGTCACTTCGATGGCGAGCAAGCAGCTCTAGGAGCACTGACTGACCGACTGCGTCAAGTTCATTGAAGGGGTCGTCGACGATCAGGGTCGCTGGACGCGCCAGCATCGCCTCGGCCAGAGCGAGACGGTGTCGTTGACCACGTGATAATTGCTTCCTGCGAGGAATGTCTCCCGGGTTGATGCTCAGCGCACCGAAGATTTCGGTCGATCTGTCATTGGATTGCCATCGAAGCGGCTGCACTGAAACTGGCTTCGCGCCTCGAGCACGGGCAGTCGTGCATCCATCAATCACGGAACACACAGTCGGCGTCAGTGCGTCGGCAGCACCATTCGAGTACGAGACGGTGCCTGACGTGGGCTCCAGCAGCCCTCCGATGATCCCCATCAGGGTCGACTTGCCTGACGCGTTCGCGCCGAGAATGCAGACGATTTGGCCCTGCTCGACAGTTGCGGAGATCTCTTTCAGGACCAGAGGCCAACCGGGGTAGGCGAAGTGCACGTCATCAAGAGCAATCTGTGGACATCCTCGCGAAAACGAGGGCTGCCGCCCGTTCACCGGGCCACACTCGGCAAGGCAGGCAAGTATGAACGGGACACCCAACAGAGAATAATCTTAACGATAATCATTGTCAATTAGCAAACCAGTGCCGTGCAGCCCCTCAGTCGCGTTCCGTTCTCACGGTGAACCTCCATCAAGGACGAGTTCGACCCATCCACTTCTTACCTCGAGCCCCGCATTTATCCATCGCGAGGAGGCGGGAATTCTGCAAACTCCGGCGTGCGATGCACACCTCGCTCAGGTGTATTGCGCTTCCAGAGGTCCGAGGGCCACTAGCGCGCGGGGTCATCGACGGGGCATGGCACCGTCAGCGGACTTCCACAACTGGAGCAGGATCCGTCGATGTACCAGCCGGCGATGTCATAGTCTTCGAAGACTGCCTGAATGATGAAGACGTTGCTCCCGCAGTTGAGACACGCGTGCGTGGGGATGCCTCGTTGGTCAATCAGACCAACGTCGGAACTCAATGAGAGTTCCTTCGAGCGGCGGCGCAACGATTTGAGCCTCGTGATCCCTCGAGAGACCATCAGCCACCACCCGCATTCGTCGTGAGCGCAGACGGCACAGCTTTGCGGACGGCTGTGCGAACAGGAGTACGCAGCGGGTCGCCCATACCCGGATTTCGACTCTGCCGGTTCTTGAGTTGGACCTTCCCAAACGCGTCGAAGCCCGGCCCTGCATCGCGGCGGCGAGAGGCGGCCTCGTTGGTGGTGGCGCCCGTCAACTCGCCGAGAGTGTTATCGAGTTCGGCGGGAGCGAGACCGCCCTGGGCTGCGGTCGCCGCAACGGGTTCAGGTTGATTCACACGGACCTCCTCGGTTCTCGACTCCTCGTACGCTGTAGAGAATCTTAATGATAATGATTCTCATTGGCTAACTTGGTGGGGCGCTCGTTCGACACGCCGAGAGCGCGCGAGTAGGGGGGGCGTAGGCGCCATCACCAATCCGACTTCGCACACGGGCGAAGCCCCCTCCCAGTCGTCCCCGCGACTTGATCAACTAACCGAAACCTTCTGAGAATGCAGGTCAGGCTCCGCTCCCAAAGGCGAGGCGCACTCCATAAGGGCAAAAAGAGAGACCCAGCAAAAGAAGGTCTTGGGGCATCGCGTGAGGATGTCCTGAGACCTAACAGTGTTAGCGGGGACAGGAGCCGTCGGATCGCCCCTCGGCGAATTTCCTCACTAGTCCTGACTCGCTCTCGACGCGAAAAAAATGACCCAGGGGTTCACCCTGGGTCATTTCCTTTGGTAGCGGGGACAGGATTTGAACCTGTGACCTCTGGGTTATGAGCCCAGCGAGCTACCGAGCTGCTCCACCCCGCGTCGCTTTGTGCTCCCCAAGGATACGGCGGGGGCTGGTTTCGTCCAAATCGGCTCTTAACCCCTTCCTTCCCTCGTGGCGAGGTGCGCGGCTCCCCCGCACGGTGGACACTGGACTCATGAGCAACGAGAGCCTGTACGACCTGAGCTTCACCGACAACCATGGCCAGCAGGTCAGCCTGGATCAGTACCGGGGCAAGCCGGTGCTGGTGGTGAACACGGCGAGCAAGTGCGGTTTCACGCCGCAGTAC
>JBILOY010000037.1:0-12935 GCA_044374195.1 Candidatus Nanopelagicales bacterium | reverse complement strand
GCTTGGGGTTGACCTCGATGCGCGCAGCGTCGGCGCGGCACGCATCGGTTGTCCAGGCAATTGTGAAGGAACCCAGCAAGGCTGCCGAGATGTTGTCCGGATGAGATTCCATGGTGAGTGCAAGCTGCAGGAGATCATCATCGCTCAGGCGATCAGCCCCGTCGGTGACGAGAGCGCGTGCTAACACGAGTCCGCCGATGATCGCCGCGGCCGAGGATCCCAGCCCGCGGCCATGCGGGATGACGTTGGTGCAGCGCAGAACAAATCCCTGAGGAGTCGCGCCCAATGCGGAGAAGCACAACGCCATCGCTCGAACGACGAGATGAGAGGAGTCTCGAGGAAGGTCTTCGCTGCCCTCACCGGTGACCTCGACCAGCACACCGGGATCATCGCTGACCATGGCCACGAGCTCATCGACGAGTTCGAGCGCAAGCCCGGCGCTATCGAAGGCCGGACCGAGATTTGCGCTGGTGGCAGGCACCAGGACGCGAACGGCATCTCTGCGGAAGGAATCCTTGCCCGCGCCAACGTCACCGCTGACGGACATCAGGCCTCCAGGCCCAGCGCTCGAGCTGCTGCGTCGGCATTGACGTCGATAATCACCGGGTCTGCCGCGCCCTCGAGTGCCCAGTGCGGATCCTTGAGACCGTTACCGGTGAGCGTGCACACGATGGTCTGACCAGGATCAAGTTGACCGGCCCGGTGCCTCTTGAGCATGCCCGCCACACCCGCGGCGCTGGATGGCTCGCAGAACAAGCCCTCGGTGGAAGCGAGGAGACGGTAGGCCTCGAGGATCTCCGCATCGGTGACCGAGTCGATGAGCCCCTCGGACTCATCACGAGCCGCAATCGCGAAGTCCCATGACGCAGGGTTGCCGATGCGAATCGCGGTGGCGATTGTCTCGGGATTTCTCACAGGTGCACCGTTAACGAGCGGGGCTGCACCCTCGGCTTGAAAGCCCCACATTCGCGGCAGTGAATCGCTGATGCCATCGTTCTTGTACTCGCGATAACCCTTCCAGTACGCCGTGATGTTGCCGGCGTTGCCTACGGGCAGACAATGAATATCGGGCGCGATTCCGAGCTGATCGATGATCTCGAAGCTGGCAGTCTTCTGACCTTCGATGCGCACGGGGTTCACGCTATTCACCAGCGCTACCGGGTAATTGTCGGCGAGCTCACGAGCCACAGTCAGGCAGTCATCGAAGTTTCCGTTCACCTGCAGCAAGGTTGCGCCGTGCACGATTGCCTGGGCGAGCTTGCCCATGGCGATCTTGCCCTCGGGTACAAGCACTGCGCACTTCATGCCCGCCTTGACTGCGTAGGCGGCGGCGCTCGCTGAGGTGTTGCCGGTGGAAGCGCAGATGACTGCCTTCGAGCCGTCCTCGGCGGCCTTGGAGATCGCCATGGTCATGCCGCGATCCTTGAAGGAGCCCGTCGGATTCGCACCGTCGTACTTCAGCCAGACGTTGCAGCCGGTCATTTCACTGATGACACAGGCGTAGACAAGCGGAGTGCCACCCTCGCGCAAGGTGACGACGGGGGTTGCTGCGGAGACAGGAAGCCGATCGCGGTACTCCTCAATCAGGCCACGCCACTGGTGCGCCATTACTCTCCCGCCTCACCCTCGACTCGCATGACTCCGGTCACTCGCTTAATGGTTGGCAATCCGCGCAGAGCTTCTACCGTGCTGCGCAAGGCGGAGTCGGTGGCGCGATGAGTACGGACGATCAGCTGAGCACCATCGCCATGACCATCTTGACGCACCGTCTGAATGCTGACGCCATGTTCGGCGAATGCCGAGGCAATGGATGCGAGAACTCCAGGTCGATCGGTCACCTCGAGATTGATGTAATAGCGAGTCTGGGCCTCACCGATCGGCAGGATTGGGAGATCGGCGTAGATGCTCTCCCCCGGGCCACGACCGCCGGCGACCTTGTTTCGGGCCACGGCAACCACATCGCCCAGCACGGCGCTTGCTGTCGGGGCTCCACCGGCGCCACGGCCGTAGAACATCATCTCGCCGGCCGAGACAGCCTCGATGAAGACGGCATTGAACGCCTCGCGAACACCACCGAGCGGATGAGTGCGCGGCACCATGGCCGGGTGCACGCGCACGATGACTCCCTGGGCGACCGCCGCGTCGTCGAACTTCAACTCGGCAACTGCGAGCAACTTGATGACAAAGCCCATATCTTGAGCAGCCTTGATGTCAGCGAGGGTCACATTGGAGATGCCCTCGCAGTCGACGTCGGCAACCGTGACCCGGGTGTGGAAGGCAAGTTCCGCCAAGATCGCGGCTTTCGCCGCTGCGTCATGCCCCTCGACGTCAGCGGTGGGATCAGCCTCGGCGTATCCCAATGCCTGCGCCTCGGCGAGCACCTCGGAGTAATCGGCGCCCTGTTCGTCCATCTTGGTGAGGATGAAGTTGGTCGTGCCGTTGACGATGCCCAGCACGCGAGTGACCTGATCGCCGGCGAGTGACTCGCGCAGCGGTCGAAGCAAAGGGATCGCGCCTGCGACCGATGCCTCGAAGTAGAGATCCACCCCATGCTCGGCGGCGGCGGCGTACAGACTCGCGCCATCTGCGGCAAGCAGTGCCTTGTTCGCGGTAACAACGCTGGAGCCGGCGGCCATGGCATTCAAGATGAGTGAGCGAGCCGGCTCGATGCCGCCCATGAGCTCAACCACGATGTCGGCTCCCGAGACAGCGACGGAGGCGGCATCATCAGTGATCAACGCCGGGTCAACGCCCGGACGAGCTCTGCCCGCATCGCGCACGGCGACAGCGGTGAGCTGCAACGGGGCGCCGATCCGCCGCTCGAAATCGGCGGCATCGCTGACCAGAAGTCGGGCAACCTCAGCACCCACCGTGCCTCCGCCCAGCAGGGCGATGGTGATCGGGGCCGCGGACATGTCACTCCTTCATCAAGATGCCTGGTGCATCGAGCCCCTAGCCTTCCAGGTCATGCCCGTGAGGGCGAACCTGGCTCTGCTTCGTGGGACCCAGGACTCAGTCGGCCACAGGACTCCCCTGGTTGTCCCCTAATCCAGGCAGGCCGCGTGGGATGCCAGGGACTTGCTAGGGCTGGCCCTACCGTGTGGGGTATAAGTGGCCCAAGAGGCCAATGTTACGAAGGAGAGCTCCATGAGCAGTTCACTCGGTAAGCGCCTCATCGGCGAATTCATCGGCACCTTCCTCCTGGTCTTCTTAGCTGTCGGCGCCGCAGTGTTCGGAATCGGTGCCGCACTGGGCGTCGATAAGAACGGCCCGGGCAATGGCGTCGTGGGCGTGGCCCTGGCCTTCGGCCTTGTCCTGCTCGCTGTCGCCTACGCCATCGGCCCGGTATCCGGTGCCCACGTCAACCCGGCCGTCACCTTGGCCATGGTGGTCGGCCGAAAGTTCCCGATTAAGGACGCAGTGGGCTACTGGATCGTGCAGTTCCTCGGCGCCATTGCGGCCGGAGCCCTGCTGAAGCTCTTCGTCTCCTCGTTCGGTGTCACTGACCAGACCGGCGGACTCGGAACCAACAGCTACGACAACGGCGCCATCAACCTCGGCGGTGCTTTCGTTCTCGAGATCGTGCTCACCGCTGCCTTCGTGATGGTGATCCTGCTCGTCACCGAGCGCATTGCAGCCCCGGGTTTCGCCGGCATCGCCATCGGTCTCGCACTGACCCTCGTGCACCTTGTCGGTATTCCGCTCGACGGCACTTCGGTCAACCCCGCTCGCTCGTTCGGACCAGCGCTGTTCGCCGGCGGAGACGCCATGGGCCAGGTGTGGCTGTTCATCGTCGCGCCGCTGATCGGCGCACTTGTCGCAGTCATCGCGTGGAAGCTCATCAAGAGCAACGACGAAATGCCCGAGAAGCTGGTTGCAGGCGCAGAGCGCGAGTAATCACGCGCCTTCCGATCGACATATCGACCCGGGTGTCCGGCTGAGAGATCAGCTGGCGCCCGGGTCGAGTCGTAGGAGGTCTTCCAACGACTCGCGCCGCAGCACGACCGTGGCCTTGCCCTCGCGCACCGACACCACTGCCGGCTTCGGCAAATGGTTGTAGTTCGAGGCCATCGAACGGCAGTAAGCGCCGGTTGCAGCCACAGCGAGAAGATCGCTGGCCACGATGTCACCGGGGAGCATCGCATCGCGCACCACAATGTCGCCTGACTCGCAGTGCTTGCCCACTACTCGCGAGAGCTGTTCCCCTGCGGTCGATGCTCGTGACGCCAGGGCGACCGAGTACTCGGCGTCGTAGAGCGCAGTTCGGATGTTGTCACTCATTCCACCATCGACCGATATGTACGAACGACTTCCGCCATCGTCGAGTTCGACCTGCTTGACTGTGCCCACCTCGTAGAGCGTGATTCCTGCCGGGCCGATGATCGCGCGCCCGGGCTCGAAGGCAAGCGACGGCATCGCGATGCCGGTATTCGCGCATTCCTTCGCGACGATGTCTCCGATGAGCGAAGCCATGACGGGAATGTCGAGTGGATCGTCATCAGGTGTGTAGGCAATGCCCATGCCGCCGCCGAGATTGAGATGAGCAACTTCAGTGTCGAGGTCGTCCCATATTCGCTTGGCCAGCGACACGATGCGCTCAGCAGCAACCTCGAAACCCTTGGCGTCGAAGATCTGCGAGCCGATGTGCGAGTGCAAGCCGAGGAAGTTCAGGGAGGGCAGCTTGATGATGCGTCGCACAGCCTCCAGCGCATTACCGTTTGCCAGCGAGAGGCCGAACTTCTGATCCTCATGGGCTGTCGAGATGAAATCATGGGTGTGCGCCTCGACACCAACGGTCACGCGCACCATGACCGACTGCACGATCCCTGCTCGCGATGCGGCGTCGGCAACCCGGACGATCTCCTCGAATGAGTCGATGACGATGCGGCCGACTCCCGCCTCAATGGCGCGTTCGATATCGGCCATCGACTTGTTGTTGCCATGCATGATGATGCGATCACCTGGGATCCCAGCTCGCACTGCGACCTCGAGCTCACCGGCAGATGCGACGTCAAGGCCTAGGCCTTCTTCATGGACCCACCGAGCCACGGCGGTGGCGAGAAAGGCCTTCGCTGCGTAATAGACGATTCCGGCGCCGGCTAGCTCGTACGCCTCGCGATAGCGACGCGCTGTCACGCGAACTTGCTGCTCGTCGAGCACGTAGAGCGGCGAACCGAACTCGGCTACGAGATCACGGCAGTCGACACCGGCAATCGACAGGGCACCGCGCTCGTCACGCGAGGCGTGCATCGGCCAGACTTTGGATTCCACGGTGAAAGGCTAGGGCATCGCCGATTACATGCGCTCGGGCGCGGATACGCCCAGCATGGTCAAGCCGTTGAGGATCACCTGGCGCGTAGCCGCGCACAGCCAGAGCCGGGCAATGTGCTCAGGCTGGAGCTGCTCGTCACCGCGGGGCAGTACCCGGCAGGCGTCGTAGAAGCGGTGGTACGCCGTAGCGGTGTCCTCTAGGTATCGCGCCACCCGGTGGGGCTCACGAAGCTCGGCGGCGCTCGCCACGACGCGAGGGAACTGACCCAGAGCCCGCAGCAATTCGCCCTCGCGCTCATGCGACAGCATCGCGGGATCGAACTCGGCGCCCCGCCAGTCGATACCGAGCTCCTCGGCATTGCGCAGCACCGAGCACACTCGAGCGTGCGCGTACTGAACGTAGAACACTGGGTTATCGCTCGTGCGCTGAGTGATGACCTCGAGGTCAAGAGTCAGCGGAGAGTCAGCCGGATACCGAATCAGCGAATACCGAGCAGCATCGACGCCAACCTCGTCGACGAGATCCTCAAGCGTGACGATATTTCCGGCCCGCTTGGAGAGCTTTACCTCCTCGCCCCCGCGCACGATCTTTACAAGCTGCCCGATAAGCACCTCGACGTTGTCATCCATGTCATCGCCCGCGCACGCAGCGACAGCTCGTAGGCGATTGACGTAACCATGGTGATCCGCACCAAGCAGGTACACGCAAAGATCGAATCCGCGATCGCGCTTATCGACGTAATAGGCGGTGTCCGAGGCAAAATACGTGTATTCGCCATCAGCCTTGATCAACACGCGATCCTTGTCATCGCCGTAGTCGGTGGTGCGAAGCCACGTGGCACCATCGAGTTCGAACACATGTCCTTGGCCGCGAAGCTTGTCGAGGCCCTTCACTACTGCGCCGGAGTCATGCAGGCTTCGCTCGGAGTACCAGACGTCAAACTCGGTGTGAAAGAGGCGCAGAACTGCCTGCTGCTGCAGCAGCTGCAAGCCATATGCAGCCTCGCGGAAAGCAACCATCTGCTCTTCCACGGGCAGTTCGAGGATCGCGGGCTTCGCCGCAGTGATCTCGGCTGCGAGATCGACGATGTACCCGCCGTGGTAGCCGTCTTCGGGGATCGGCTGGCCATGCGCTGCCGCCATCACCGAGGCCCCGAACTTGTCCATCTGGACACCTCGGTCATTGATGTAGAACTCCTTGGCAACCGTCGCACCCGCAGCAGCGAGCACTCGCGCGATCGCATCTCCCACCGCCGCCCAACGGGTGTGCCCTAGATGCAAGGGCCCCGTGGGGTTCGCGGATATGAACTCGACGTTGACTGTGCGACCGGCAAGAGCAGTGCCTGTGCCGAAGGCCGCACCAGCCATCACGATCCCGCGCGCAAGCTCACCTTGCGCCGCGTTCTCGAGGCGAATGTTGACGAAGCCAGGGCCGGCAATCTCGGCGGAGTCGATGCCCTCGCATGAAGCGAGCGCCTCGGCCAGCGCGGTTGCGAGCTCGCGCGGGGGTACGCCCGCCTCCTTGGCCAAGGTCAAGGCCACGTTGGTGGCGTAATCACCGTGATCACGATTGCGGGGGCGCTCGAGGTGAACCTCGTCAGGCACCGTGATCAAGACCCCACCACGGGCCGCAAGGTCGGTCAGCGCACTGCGGACGACGACGGCTAGTTCCTCAGGAGTCACGGGGTGAGCGTAACGATGAATCGGACACGCCCCCGACTACGCCCGTTGACCTGCGGTGCGACATGTGAAAGGCCCCGCACTTCGCGGGGCCCTTCTATGCGCCGGATATTCCCCCGAACTCCGACACCTCAGGCATGCCCCTAGAACAAAGTTCTAAACACCGGTCCGCTGGATTTCTTTTCCTCGGCAGTCCTCGAATGTGACGGCTGGGGTTCGTGTGACACCTGTTAAGCGCAGTGGAGGATGACACGGCGCACCTACAGGACACGACCCCCGCGAGCACGCCGCATGGCTTCCATCTCGGAACCGATGAGCAGACCGAGGAAGCACAGGTACAACCACAAGAGCGCCACCACCGGCGAGCCGAACACCAAAACAGCCGCGCTCAGAGTCGAGGAGAAGTGCGCATAGATGCCGACGCCGATGGTGGAGGCCGCGATCACCGCAGTGGCGGCAACAGGCCCGAGGGCGCGAATCGGAATACGTTGCCGAGCTGCCGTCAGGTGGCTCATGGTCAGTCGCACCAGCAACCACACCACGACCACTAGCCCTATCCAGTCCACCGCAGTACTGCCGGTCAACAACCGGACATCCTCGAGCCCAAAGGCGCTCAGGATCTTTGGCACGAAGGTGAACGCCACGATGACGACGGTCACAGCGAGCAAGGCCGCCAAAGTAATGACCGCGGAGATCGCGCGAACGAGCAGATTTCGATTGGTACTCACCACGCCAAAACTGGCGTCCTGGGCAAGCCGAATGCCATAGACCACCTTGGACGCTGCATAGATCGCGACGACAACGCTCACCGTCGTGGCCACGGTGACCGATGTCGTCGATGCGTTCTCGACCACCGAGATCAGCGCATCGGTGAGGCCAGATACATTCGAGGCAAGGGACGGTGACGCTTCTTGAAGCCGTTCGAACGCCTGGCGGATCTCCGCCGGGGTGAGCAAGAGCCCGGCCAACGAGCCCACGACGACAGCGGCCGGGGCGAGGGCAAGGACGACGAAGTAAGCCAGGCCACCTGAGGCCAATGACGAGCGATGCTCCCCCATTCGGGCGGAGATCTCTCGCACGTAGGCGACTACCGCTTGCATATTCACTGCGCCATCATCGCCAATGGCGCGGCCGAACCTGCATCCGAGTCTCGCTGATAGCCTGTGCGCTCCTGACGCCTCCGTAGCTCAGGGGATAGAGCGCCGGTTTCCGGTACCGAAGGTCGCAGGTTCGAATCCTGCCGGGGGCACCACGCACGTCTCTGTGACATCTCGGACGAAGCATCGCGGAATGCAGCCGTGGCTGCGGAATTCGAAGCCGCACGTCGGTCAGGTGTAGGTTCAGCCCATGCTTGAAGCAGCACTCTTCGGCGCTCTGGCGCAATCCGCCCTGATCGTCGGCGCACTGCTGGTGTGGAAATTCCCGGTGCTGAAGAAGCCCGCAATCGTTGGTGTGCTCATGGCCTTCGGCGCAGGTGCCGTCATTTCCGCGGTAGCCATTGACCTGGTTGCTGTCTCCTACGCGGAAGCGGGTGAGCTTCCGACTGCCCTGGGTATCGCGATCGGCTGCCTCGTGTACTTCCTCATCATCCGACTCCTGGAGAAGCGCGGTGCGCAGGAGCAGCCCGCGGAACTGCTGGACAGGCCCGACACTCACATTGCTCCCAGCAGTGAGACACATGGCGCAACCAAAAAGGAAGCACGCAATCTCACCGTGGGAATGGTCATTGACGGAGTGCCGGAGTCCGTTGCCGTCGGACTGACCCTGCACACGGCTGCGATGGGTGTTTCGGCTGCCCTCGTAGGTTCGATCTTCATTGCCGCAATCCCCGAGGCCATCGGCATTGCCGCAGCAATGCTCGCCGGTGGCATCGCCATCGGCGCCGTGCTCCTGAGGTTCTCCGCCATCGTCATCATCGGTGCAGTGTTCGCAGCGGTCGGCTACAACGTGATGTACGGCGCCTCCGACAGCGCGCAGGCCTTCATCCAGTCCATCGCCGCTGGCGCACTCTTGGTGGTGGTGATCGACGAGATGATCCCGATCGCAGTGAGATCAATCAAGGGCTGGGCCGGCATTGTCGGCGTGGGCGGCTTCGTGTTCTCGGCCGCGCTCACCTGGGCCAGCGGCGGCTGACCGACCTCCCGGTCAGCCCTCCCCGAGTTCTGCTGCGATGAGGTAGGCCAGCGCGAGCCCTCGCCCCAGGGCGAATCCACTGTTGTAGCCGCTCCCCATGGTTGTCAGGGCCGCGACAGAGCCTGCAGCGAAAAGACCGCTGATCGGCTGCCCGGACTCATTGAGCACGTGACCATCGCTGTCGATTCGGACGCCGGTTGAACCGATTCCCGTTCCCACGAACTTCAGGCGCGTGCCGTAGAACGGCGGGTTCTCAATCGGACCAAGAACTGCATTCGGCCGATGCTGGGGATCGCCGCAGAAGCGCTGGACGAATTCCACTGTGCCGCGACCGAATTCGGGATCTTGACCCACACGCGCACCTTCGCTGAAACGGTACGCGGTCTTCTCGAGCTCGTCGCCGTCAATGCCGAGCTTGTCGCCCAACTCGGCCAGTGTGGGCGCTGAGAAGACGAATTCCTCGGGGTACTCACCGCCGGGCGGAGTGAGGCCCAGGCCGTACTTGAGTCGGTGCTGTTCGTCCCAGATCAGGTAGAACGGAAGATGTCGGGGTACATCTCCGATCGCATGCTTGACGATCTCTACCCAATACGAGTCATCGCAAAAACGCTTGCCGGACGAGTCGACCATCATGCAGTGCGGCAATGCGTACTCCGGACCATTGCTGACACCTGTCGACGAATGAGAGTTCCATCCGGGCACCATCGGCACGCTCGTCGCTGGAATGACCGCGACAGCCGCGCCTGCACGGCGAGCCATCGAGATGCCGTCACCATTAATGCTCGTCGGCGCCAGGCTGCTGAAGTCCTCCGGCTCAAGTCCGAGGAACTCCCGAACCAACTCGGGATTCCAATCGTAAGTACTCGTGGCCAGCACGACAGGGCCGTGAAGTTCCTCTTCGCCCTCCTCAGTTCTCATCTTCACTCCGACCACAGCGCCCTGTTCATCAACGATCAGGTCGGTCACCGGGGTCGAGAGTCGAATCGACACGAGTGGCTCGCGGAGGACTCGTGCTAGGAACGCCGCGAAGACACCGGTGCCGAAGGTGAGCGGGTCAGAGGTGCCTAACGCCTGGCCTGTGTTGCCGCCTGTCTTACCAAATGCCGGTACACCTCCGTGGTTGGCGATCTCGAGATCCTCCTCGGCCGCCACGCTCGACGAACGACGCCCCTTCACATTCATCTCCGCATAGGTCATGCCCACGGGGAAGTTCGGGCTCACGCGAATTCGATCCCGCCATTCGCCCAGTTCACTTCCATCGATCACTGCGTTAGTCAGGTAACGGCCTAGCGGAAGAGCACCGGGCGCGTCCGAGTGATAGTCAGCGAGCTTGGGGATGATCTCCCACGTAATCGCACCAACGTTCTCCCAGTACTCCATCGCCTCGGGCGAGACTTGCAGCCAGCGATACATCGCTTCCTCATCGAGGAGCTCCGGATGCGCATAGGCGATGCCGCGCACGTAGGCCTCACCGAGTTCGAGGGTGTCGTGAATTCCTTGATCGCGCATGACGTGATTCGCGGCTGCCCAGATCATTCCGCCGGAGTACGCCGCAGCGCCGCCAAGCAGATCACTGGACTCGAGGACGATCGCCTCGCGGCCCTTGAGCGCTAGTCCGAGCGCAGTGGCGATACCGGAGAGACCGCCGCCTACGACGATGACGGGAGCGCTGGGATCTAGATTCATGACGGCACGCTAGCCGAGCACGGGGTGCAATTTCCTGGAGTGTGATGCAAGTCAATAGAGTGCGCGCCATGGCTTCCGAGACTCCCGAGCAGGTGCATTTTGCCAGTACCAACCGCAGCCTGTATCCGTACGTGCTCGCGGTATTCGTGGCAGTTTTGCTCATCTCCAACATCGGGGCCACCAAGCTCATTGCCTTCGGGCCGATCATCACCGATGGCGGCGCATTCCTCTTCCCACTGACCTACGTGATCGGTGACGTGCTCAGCGAGGTGTACGGCTTCAAGGCAGCGAAGCGCGCTGTCTTCATGGGCTTCGCGATGGCAATCCTCGCGGCGGTGACGTTCTACCTTGTCCAGATCTCACCCGCGGCGGATGGCTACGAGAACCAGGGTGCCTTCGAAGCAGTGCTCGGCTTCGTGCCCCGCATCGTGCTGGCGAGCATCTGCGGATACCTCGTGGGACAACTGCTCAACGCTTATGTGCTGGTGAAGATCAAGGAGCGCACGAAGGAGAAGTACCTCTGGGTGCGTCTGCTCGGCTCGACGGTCGTCGGCGAGTTCGCCGACACCATCGTGTTCTGCACCATCGCGTTCTACGGAGTGATCACCGGTGCTGAGTTCTTGAACTACGTGGTAATCGGCTACCTCTACAAGACGCTTCTCGAGGTTGTATTGCTGCCGGTGACTTACCCGACCATTCGCGCCATCAAGCGCCGCGAGCCTTCTTACCAACTCGCCACCGCCAAGTAACGACTACTTGCGGCCCCCGAGCCTGCCCAGCACTTCTTCCTTCATCGCGAAGAAATCACCAGTGATGATCGCTTCGCGCATCGCATCGACCATGCGCAGGATGTAGCGCTCGTTATGAATCGTTGCGAGTGTCGAGGCAAGCATCTCTTTCGACTTGTGCAGGTGATGCACGTAAGCGCGAGTGTGATTCAGGCAGGTGTAGCAGTCGCAGCCATCTTGGATCGGGTTGAAGTCAGCCTTGTAGAGCGCATTGGAGATATGGAAGCGACCATCGGGGTGATACACGGTGCCGTTGCGGGCAATGCGGGACGCAGCAACGCAGTCAAAGGTGTCAGCGCCATTCTCGACGCCAACGAAGATGTCCTCAGGCTCTCCGATGCCGAGCAGATGGCGTGGACGACTCTCGGGAAGCTCCTCGCTGACCCAGCCCACAATCGTGCCGAGCTCATGCTTGTCGAGTGCGCCGCCGATCCCGTAGCCATCGAACTCAAGTGCTCCGAGATCGCGAGCTGCCTTGCGACGTAGATCCTCGTACTGAGCGCCCTGAATCACGCCAAAGAGCGCCTGGTACGGCTTGGTAGCACGTTCGAGAGTGAGACGCTCGTGCTCCGCAATGCACCGAACTGCCCACGCATGAGTGCGATCGAGTGATTGCTCTTGGTAGCCACGGGTATTCATCAATGTCGTGCATTCATCGAAGGCCATGATGATGTCGGCACCGAGTTGATGCTGCACCTGCATGGAAATCTCTGGGGTGAACCGATGCTTGCTGCCATCGAGGTGAGATTTGAAGGTGACGCCGTCATCATCAACCGTGGCCAGGCGATCTTTGCCCTTGGCTATGACGTCGTCGGACTGCATGCCCGTGGTGTCCATCGCGAGTACCTTCTTGAAACCCACTCCCAGACTCATCACCTGGAAACCGCCGCTGTCGGTGATGGTCGGACCATTCCAGTTCATGAAGGCCGAGACTCCGCCGGCCTGGTCGACGATCTCCGGGCCTGGCTGCAGGTACAGGTGATACGCGTTGGCAAGAATCGCCTGAGCACCGAGTTCGCGCATGGTTTCCGGAAGTACCGACTTCACGGTTGCCTTGGTTCCCACCGGCGTGAAAGCAGGCGTCTGGATCACGCCATGCGGTGTGGTGATGGTCCCTGCGCGACCTAGTTGACGGCCGTCAGCGGATTCCAGACGTGCATCGATCCGAAAGGAGAAGTCATCGCGCGGCACTGAGCCATCTAACCAAACTCCACGGGCAGCCCTTGCCGCACGCGAGTTGGTCAGGACTTCGGAGCGGAGGCAGCCGGATCGAGAACGCTCGCGATAAGTGCATCAAGCCCGAGCGGCACCGGCCCGATGATGCGCACCGCGATGCGGCCATCGCGATCGAGTATCAATGTGCTGGGCACGGCCTTG
>JBILOY010000019.1:0-42981 GCA_044374195.1 Candidatus Nanopelagicales bacterium | reverse complement strand
ATCGTCACGACGCCGGCAATGGTTCCGCGGATTGCTGCATCAAAGGGAATCTGCGCGCGGAAGACCTGGGAGACGAACAGCAGCAGCCCGACGGGAAGCAAGAGGTAAGAGATGATCCGGATGAATCGATTGAGTGAATCGCGTAGCTCTGAGTTCGTCAGATGGAATTGCTTCGCCTGTTCGGTGAGCCCCGCTGCGAACGAGTCACGACCGATACGCGTGGCTTGATACGAGCCCGAGCCCGCGACCACGAATGATCCCGACATCGCCTGATCGCCGGCAACCTTGTCGACCGGATCCGCCTCACCGGTGAGCAGGCTCTCGTCGATCTCGAGTCCGTCGCAGGAAAGGACTACGCCGTCAACTACGAGTTGATCACCCGTCGAGATGAGGATGACGTCATCGAGCACGATGTCGACGGCGCTGACCTCGACATCGATGCCATCGCGGCGCACAGTGGGCTTGGCCTCGCCGAGAACTGCGAGCTTGGCAAGAGTGCGCGAGGCTCGAAACTCCTGAATGATGCCGATGGCCGTATTCGCAATGATGACGATGCCGAAGAGGGAATCTTGAATCGGGGCGACGAGCAGCATGACTACCCACATGCCGCCGATCAGGCCGTTGAACCAGGTGAAGGTGTTCGCTCGGATGATGCTGCCCAGGCTGCGGCTGCTGGCCTCTGGCGCGATATTGACCTGGCCCGCAGCGACGCGTTCGGCGACCTCTACTGAGGTCAGGCCGAGCACCGGATCGGTCATGTAGGCAGGGTATCCATGCGGTTGAGGATTACGCCCTCCCGGAGGGCCCATGGGCAGATGACCAGTTCGTAAATATCGAGGATGTCCATCGCTGCCTCGGCCACGATCGCGCCGGCCACCAGCTGCTCGGAACGGCCCTCGGAGACACCGGGCAGCCTGCTTCGCTCCGCCGCGGTCATCTCGGCCAGCCGCGGAACCCAGGCCTGAAGGTCGGCGAGGCTCAGGTTTCGCGGTGCGTACATACCCTCGGCCGAGGGGGCAGCTCCGGCGATACGCGCCAGCTGCCTAAAGGTCTTCGAGCTGGCCACGGCAATGCGGGGCTCGCCTACTCGGCGCAGGCGCCCGGCCACCTCAGCAATGGTCGCGCGGGCATATCTGCGTGCCTCACGCAGTGATTCCACGCTGGGCGGATCGCCGATGAGGTGCGAGCGAGTTAGTCGCCCGGCGCCAAGCGGCACCGAGACCGCCACATCGGGCTCCTCGTCGGTGCCGGAGGCCAGTTCCAAGGAGCCGCCACCGATATCCATGACCATCAGTCGCCCCGCCGACCAGCCGAACCAGCGGCGCACGGCCAAGAAGGTCATCCGGGCTTCGTCCTCGCCGGAGAGCACCTCGATCGCGAGGCCGGTCTCGTTCTGGATGCGCTCAAGGACCAGATCGCCGTTGCGGGCATCGCGAATTGCCGAGGTAGCGAAGGCCATCAGTTCGGTAGCGCCCATGTCCTCGGCCATCGACTGGCCCTTGATGATGAAATCGATCAGCTCGGTGACCGCAGCCTCATCGACATCGCCTTCAGGAGTCAGGTGCTCGGCCAGGCGCAGCGCGATCTTCAGCTTCGAAGCCGGAATCGGAGCGGCGCCGTGATGGGCATCAACGAGCAGGAGGTGGACCGTATTGGACCCGATGTCGAGCACTCCCATGCGCATGGCCGCACGCTATCGGCTCAGTGTTCACCACGCATTCACGAGGCCATCAATTCGCGTGTCTGACATGGGCCGTAGGCTGTGCAAATGCCTGAGGTACCCCTTGACTTTCCGCGCCAGTGGGTTGAGTTCGTCGACCCTAATGACGATGAGCAGATGATTCGAGCTGATCTCACCTGGCTGACCTCGCGCTGGAACTGCATCTTCGGGAACGGCTGCAAGGGCATCTACAAGGACGGCCCCGACAATGGCTGCTGCAGCCACGGTGCTCACTTCTCCGAGAAGAAGGACGAGAAGCGGGTCAAGCGCTACGTCGAGATGCTGACCCCCGATATCTGGCAGTTCCATGACATCGGAGCCAAGAAGGGCTGGGTCGAGACCGAAGATGGTGCGCGCAAGACCCGCGTCGTCGACGGTGCGTGCATCTTCCACAATCGCAAGGATTTCGACGGCCCATTCGGCTGCGCGCTTCATACGCTCGCAACTCAGGAGGGCATCTCCTTCATCGAGACCAAGCCCGAGGTCTGTTGGCAGCTTCCCATGCGTCGCAGCTACGAGAACCTCGAATATGAAGACGGCAAGGAGCGCACGGTCGTCGTGATCAGCGAGTACGACCGCCGGGGCTGGGGTGAAGGCGGACACGACTTCGATTGGTACTGCAGCGGTAATACCGAGGCGCACAATGGCGCAAACCCCGTGTATATCTACGCCAAGGACGAACTCGTCGCGCTCATCGGCCAGAAGGGGTACGACGAACTCGTGAAGATCTGCGAGGAGCGTCTGGCGCTCATGAAGGCATCGCCGGGCAACCTCTCGCTCATGCTGCATCCGGCAGACCCGAAGTAGCCATGGCGAAAGCCGGGCCGAAATACTCATGCAGCGGATGCGGCGCCACCGCACTGCGCTGGGAGGGCCGCTGCTCCAAGTGCGGTGAATTCGGCACAGTGATTGAGATCCCTGCAGCAGCAACAACTGTGGGCCTTAAGTCATCGACCACCGGTCGCGCACCGAGCAAGGGTGCGCGCCAGGTCTCCGAGGTCACAGCGAGTGCCTCGCCCCCGCGTATGCAGTCCGGTATCTCCGAATTCGATCGCGTGGTCGGTGGCGGCCTGGTGCGCGGGCAAGTACTCCTGCTCGCAGGCGAGCCTGGCGCGGGCAAGAGCACGCTGCTTCTCACTGTCGCCGACTCCGTCGCTCGGCGCACCGGCAAGCCGACCCTCTACATCTCCGCGGAGGAGTCTGTCGAGCAGATCGCAGTGCGCGCACGCCGTATCGGTGCCTCGAGTGAGCACCTACTGCTCGCTGACGACAACGACCTGGCTGTCGTGATCGGCCACCTCGATCATCACGGCCCCGATATCCCCCTCGTCATCATTGACTCTGTTCAGACAGTTGCCTCGGCTGACATCGAAGGTCGCGCCGGCGGGGTCACTCAGGTGATGGAGGTCGCACAGGTCTTGACCCGCGTCGCGAAGTCGCGCGGTATCGCAATCTGCCTGGTGGGTCAGGTGACCAAGGATTCGACGATCGCCGGCCCGCGGTCGCTCGAGCACATCGTCGACACCACGCTCTCCCTTGACGGCGATCGCCACACCTCGCTACGCCTGCTGCGTGCGATCAAGAATCGGTATGGGCCAGCCGATGAAGTCGCCTGCTTCGAACAAACCGACACCGGTATGCGCGAGGTACCTGACCCCAGCGCTTTGTTCCGCGGCCATCGCGATGCTCCGGTGCCCGGCACCTGTGTCACCGTCACCATCGAGGGACGTCGCCCGCTGCTCGCCGAGATCCAGGCGCTCATCGCGCCCACCACGAATCCGAATCCGCGCCGCGGAGTCTCGGGTCTCGATACCTCACGCGTGGCAATGCTGACCGCGGTCACCGAACGCGCCGCCGGTCTCAAGCTCTACGACAAGGACGTCTACGTCGCCACCGTCGGCGGCATGAAGCTTTCTGATCCAGGCTCAGACCTGGCCATCTGCCTGGCCATCTCCTCCGGCGCCCGCGACCAGGCACTGCCCGCCGACATGGCTGCGATCGGCGAGGTCACCCTCTCCGGCGATATCCGCGCGGTGCCAATGATCAACCAACGCATCGCGGAGGCAAGCCGACTCGGATACAGCCGGATCCTGGTGCCGCAGGGCACCCGCGAGCGACTCGACTCGAAGGTCAGCGGCATCATCGAGGTCGGCACGCTCAGTGCGGCTCTGAGCTCTCGCTGACTATTAGAGTCAGGATGTGACCCCAGCCGAGACATCCTTCGATGCGCGCCTGAAGGAGATCCTCGCGCGGGTCGCGCCGGGCACCGAACTCAACGATGGCCTCGAGCGGATCCTGCGTGGCCGCACCGGTGCACTGATCGTTCTCGGATTCGACCGCTCGGTCGAAAGCATTGCCAACGGCGGCTTCACCCTCGACGTGCCGTTCTCCGCAACCCGCCTGCGCGAACTCTCGAAGATGGACGGCGCAGTGATTCTCGATACAGCCGGCTCCACGATTGTGCGTGCTGCCGTTCAACTCGTACCTGATGCTTCGCTCGCCACAGATGAGACTGGCACCCGGCATCGCACCGCTGACCGAGTGTCGCGCCAGACCGGCTACCCCGTCATCAGCGTCAGCAAGTCGATGAACATCATTGCCCTGTACGTCGACGGTCGTCGTTACGTGCTCGATGACACCTCGGAGATCCTCAACCGCGCTAATCAGGCACTCGCCACCCTCGAGCGCTACAAGTCCAGGCTCGACGAAGTCGATTCCTCGCTCTTCGCACTCGAGATCGAGAATCTCGTGACCGTGCGCGATATCGCGACCACCTCGCAGCGCCTGGAGATGGTGCGTCGCATCGCCAGCGAGATCGAAAGCTACGTTGTCGAGCTTGGCGTCGAAGGTCGTCTGCTGAGTCTTCAGCTCGGTGAGCTAGTCGCGGGTGTCGAGAGTGATCGCGTGCTCCTGGTGCGCGATTACCTAGCTGCCACGGCGAATAAGAAGCGCAAGGGGGTCGAACTTGCCCTCGCTCAGCTTGATGCACTCAGCGCGAATGAGCTGCTGGATCTCGGCCTCGTCGCCGGCGCATATGGGTTCGCCGGCAGTGTCGATCTACTCGACCAGTCGGTGCAGGCTCGCGGCTACCGCATCCTGGCCCGAGTACCGCGACTCTCCGAAGTCATTACTGACCGCCTCGTCGCTCACTTTGGCGGCCTGCAGCGGCTCCTCGGCGCAGGGATCGATGATCTTCAGCGGGTCGAGGGCGTCGGCGAGGCCAGGGCACGCTCAGTGCGCGAGGGCCTCTCGAGAATTGCTGAGTCCAGCATTCTCGAACGCTTCATGTAGTCCTTGGGCAAGGATGCGCGGGCGCTCCCATCAATTCGTGGTTGCAGGCGATGCCCCGAATAGGCGAGTAGAGAAAGGCACAAGCGCGAGCATCACGATGAGCGTGACCGCAACACCAATCAGCGTGGCCCCGAGCCGCTCCTCCGCCACCGTGTCGACTGTTGAACCCGAACTCTCCAGCAGGACGATCGCAGGCGTTAGCACCGTGGCATACAGCCAGTAGGGACGTCCCTGGAGCATGAAGAAGAAGGCGACCATCAAGAAGACAGTGCCGATGACAGATAGCAGTGGACCCCCGGGAACCAGTGAACCTACAAGGATCGCGATGAGAAATCCGAGGACCGTACCAGCGGCACGATGCGCAGCCTTCGTGAATCCGGCTCCGAGCGACGGCTGGAACACCACGACGATTGTCAGGATGATCCAGCCACCGGTGTGACCGAGATCCAGGGCGACCACGGCCCACGTGGCTGCTCCGACGAGAAAAGCAAGCACGAGACTGAACGTCAACACCCGAGTTGGATCGAGTCGGGTGTGCTGATGCTGATGCAGTCTGTGGCGCAAGAGATACATGACTAGGGTCGCCCACGCAGATGCGCCGAGAGCAACGAGGGCCACGAACAACGGCGCAGCAAGCGACGAGTTGGATTGAGGTGGTGATGCGGCGATGAAGCCCAGGGAAATCACCGTCATGATGAGGGCGTCATGCATTCCTGCCTTGGCTGCGTAACCACGCAGGAACGCGGCAAAGGCGAGGACGATTGCCGCCCACACCGCGGTGGAGCCAGCCCAGTCGGCGAGGCCGGCGAGGATCGCAAATGGCAGTGAGACGAACAGTCCCGTGCGCCAGCCAGTGCCACCCATGCACGCAATGAAGATGGCGAGGCCGGAAAGAATGGCGACGTTGACACCGTTCGACCAGCCGGCAAAACCCATCACAATCGCGGGCGCGAAGCCTGCGACGACCATGAGCACAACATCAAAGGCGAGCGTCTTGGTCTGCTGTCGAACGGAAGTCATAGGTAATGAAACCGCACCGCAAGCGCAGTCGGGGCCATTAATGCGCGCGACCCGACTTTGTCTCCCGTGACTTAGGCCTTGCCTGGGTTCTTCTGCTGGGTGAACAGTCCACCTTGGGCCGCCTGCGAACCAGCGAGGCCTCCGCCACGCCCACGCAACATGTACGCGGCAAGCACGGCGATCGCGGCACCCAACAGCGGCCCCGCGAGATACACCCAATAGGCGGTGAAGTCATTAGCGACGAGATCGGGTGCAAGAGAGCGCATGGGGTTCATTGATGCACCCGACAGCGGGCTCGCCCACAGTCCAGCCAAAGCGACGTACCCGCCCACACCAAGTGCGCCGATGATGCCGATGTTCTGGGCCCCTGATGCTGTCCCGAGGATCACGCTGACGAGTCCAAAGGTGAGGATCACCTCCATCACGAACGCCGCAAGGTGCGTGGTGGACTGCGCTGGATAGGTCCCACCATTGGAAGCTGATTCACCGATGACCGTCTGCAGGAGTAGCACTGCCAGGACCGCACCAGTGAACTGGGCGACGATGTAGCCAGGCACCCGACGCCATGGGAAATCACCTCGCAGAGCGAACGCCACGCTCACCGCTGGGTTGAAGTGAGCCCCGGAGACTCGCCCCATGAAGAGGATCATGGCCATCACCATGAGACCCGGGGCAACGACAGCGGCAGTGCGAGAAATCGGATCACCGAATGCGGCATTCATCAGCCCCGAGCCTGCGGCAACAAGAAGCAGGAGGAACGTGCCCATGACCTCCGAGAACAACCGACGCCATTCCTGCTTCGGGTTGTTGAAGTCGGTGAGTCTTTCGACAACATTCTTCGGGAGCCCGGACAGCCCCAGATGGGGCCAAAAGTTGGAGCTCTCTACGTCACTGTCATTCAACTCCGCGTTGCTCACGCTGAGGCCCCCGCACCTACTACGGCCGGTTGCTGCGCGGCTGCCACCTGCACTGCCTGAGCAACCTGTTCCCTGAGTTGCTTCATCATGGAATCGATCGTCTTCTTTGACGGCGCCAAAGGCGGGAACAGGTGGTAGGAGGCCAACTCGACGAGGCTCCATGCGATCTGCGGAGTCAAGGCGAAACCAGGCGTGTCAACATCAGCCGGGATCTCGACGCCATGAGCCTTCAACTGGGCGATGATGCCCGGTGTTGCCGCTTTGCCCAGCGCACTGAGCGAGTGGTTCGTGTACTCCCAGTTCACGTGATACTCCGGCGCAGGACGGGCGTTGATAGCCGCCCAATCCTTCGGCTCACGTGGCGTTTCCCGGGTGAACACGTAGTCGAAGGGCCTGGCAATGGCATCGCGTGCGGTGAAGGCGTCACCCAGATTCCACAACTTGCGCAAGGTAGCGATCATCGATGTATGACGGTGCTCGTCGTTGTACACCGAGCCTGACTCAACCCACGGCGAAACAACGATCGCTGGCACCCGGTAGCCGGAACGGTCGAAGGCGAAATCACACTGACCCGGGCCGGCGTTGGGATCGGGCGGGGGAACATCCCCCGGTGGCACGTGGTCGAACGTGCCTCCTGGCTCATCCCAGCCGATGAACAACGTGGTGTTGTAAATGTTGGCGCCGGTCTCACTCTTCATCGATCGATAAGCCTTGTAAAGCCGATCCAGGAAGAGCTCGCCCGCCAGGATCGATGAGGGAGGATCGAAAGGAATGACAACGTCGCCCGGCACCATCGCGCGATCCGCTGCCGGATGGTAATCGCCATGCCCCGCGAACAGATTCGGTTCGATGAAGGAGAAATTCGGCAGCGTCCCTTCCTTCGCATCCTTCTCAAACTGCGAGAACGGGGCGAAGTTCGTCGAGAACTTATCCTTCAGTCTCGGCATGTGGATCAGGCCAGCGAACGACACCGGGCACGGCTCCATGACATAGACCTTCCAGGTCTTGCCATGCGCCTCGAGTCGATCAAAGATCGTCTCGGCGGTGTTGTAGTTGATGAAGTTCGACACTGGATGATTGATGGTGATGTTCGACGAGGTTGCCGCGGTCCAGAATGACCGGTTCATGAAGGTCTGCGACGGCACCTCTGAATACCAGTGGTCGAAGACACCGAAGTCGCGCGCAAGACCGCTGAGTACCGGAATATCCTCGGGCAGATAGCCCGTCATAATCTGCGCGTACTCTTCAAAGGTGGGCTGACGATCCATCTGAGGAATGAACGCGCTGATGTAGTCGGTGACGAATCCATCCATCGTCGGCTTCGTGTGCGGAGCCGGTGCGTTCCACGGCGCGGTGACATCCCCGCCCATCTTCCCCCTGTTGTGATCATCAAGGGTGTTGAAGAGTTGAACGTTGGTGTGGAAGTACTCCTCGCCGGAATCCGGATTCGGCGAATCCATGTCGGTTGCAGCGTGATACCGCACGACACCGCTGCCATCCGGCGGCTGATGCTCGGCCCAGGCCGGCACGGGATTCGAGAGATCTTTGCCGACGACGCCTTCAAAGGTCTTGCCGTCAGCAGGGCCGTACAAGTGACCGAGCATGTTGTCGAGCGATCGGTTTTCGAACAGCACCAAGATCACATGATCCATGGCGTTCTCGTTGGTGTACTTTGTCATGGCAGCCCTTTCTCGATGGGATCAGCAGCCTCGCCCCCAACAAAGCCTGCGTATGGGCGACGCTAGGGCGAGTCGCCTCCCCTCCACTCGCCGTGAGGGATTTCCCTCACTCCCGGACGACCCCGACTCCCCCGCACTTTCATGCACCAAGGCCACCTCCAGTCGAATCCGAGATACTGACCGGCGAAAGTAGGCCAGAGCCAAGGGGCTGCTTGTGTCGAATGACGTGGGTGACGGATGGAGCGTGCGAGGGATGTCAACGCGTCGCATCACACTGATGCCCGAGGCACTTCTGTCGCTGCCTGTCTTCGCCCTGACTTCACTCTGGGCCATCATCATCCAGTTCGGCGAGGGAGCCGCTCGAGGAGAGGGAATAGTCGCTATCGCCTTGCGCCTCCTGCTGCTCGTCGCCCTCCAGGCGCTCATGTTCGCTTTCCCGTACCTCACCTGGCGGATGATCTGCCCACGCGTCCCTGCGAGGGACTGGAACTGGCTGCTTGCTGTATCCGTGGCCGTGGGTGCAGCTGTTCGCGGAGCGGCCTTCGCGTTCTTGTTGGTGCTCATCGACGTGACGGATGCGCTGGATCTGACCTTCAGAATCGTGGTGTCGGTCAGCCATATGACG
Source organism: Candidatus Nanopelagicales bacterium (assembly GCA_044374195.1). Classification (GTDB taxonomy): domain Bacteria; phylum Actinomycetota; class Actinomycetes; order S36-B12; family S36-B12; genus CAIKZY01. The sequence goes on along the minus strand of JBILOY010000019.1, from coordinate 33,729 downwards.
GTCGTGACGATGATCCTGTGGTTCCTGGTCAGTGAAGTGCGCGGGCTGCAGTCCCGACGCCGACAACTCGAGGCCGACCGCGACCAACTTGTCGTTCTCCAGCAGTCGGCCCAGCGGGATTTGGTGCTGCTGGGCGATCGGGCCGCCGAGGAGATCCGGCAGTCGATCCTCGAAAGCCTTGGCGGACTCCAGGTCTCGGATTCGTCCCAGCTCCGGGAGAGATTGCGGGTGACCATCGATGATGTCGTGCGGCCACTCAGCCACCAGCTCGCTGCCCAGCCACCGGGATGGGTGGCCCCACAGTCGGTCTTGGAAACGAGGAAGGTCAACTGGCTGCTTGCATTACGAGAGGGCCTAAATCCAACCCGTATCCATCCTGTCATCGTCACACTCATACTCATCGGGTTGGGAATTCCATTCAACTATTCCCGCTACGGCGCACCATCTGCCGCTTGGTTTACTGCGACGTTGATCGTGGTAGTCCCCGCGTTCTGGCTCCTACGACGAGGAGCGATCTGGCTGACCGCCAAGAGCGGGGCGGGGGCCAAAGCAGTGATGTTCGTCATCGCGGTTGTCATGGGTGGCGCAGTGCTGGGCCTGGCGACACTGCCCTACATGCAGGGCCAACCGCGCCCGCTCCTCTTCGTGATCTTCACGCCCATCTTCGCCCTACTCATCAGCGCCCCACTGGCAGTCGCCGAAGCCGCCCGGGATCAGAACCTGCAGTTGGAGTCGGACTTGCGTGCCGCGACGGAGAATCTCCGTTGGATGCTTGCTCGCGCCCGCGAGCGGTATCGGCAGCGTGAGCGTGCCCTCGCCCATGCCCTCCACGGGCGCGTGCAGGCATCGCTCTCCGCCGCGTTCTTGCGATTGGACCGCGCTGTAGCACAAGGCACTGATGACATTGAGCTGCTGGAATCGCTGCAAGCCGACGTCCTCCAGATGATCAGCGATTTGAACCCCGATGACGCCGAACCTGATCCGATCGACAGGGTCATCGCACTCACGCAGAGCAACTGGTCCGGGACGGTGCACATCAACGTCGCCATCGATCCGCTGGCAAGAGCCTCTCTAGCGGGCGACCCACTCACCGCGAGGGCGGTGAACGACCTCATCCCCGAACTTGTCTTCAACAGCGTCAGGCACGGAAGCGCACGTGAGATTGATGTGAAACTCGAAATTGCGGATGCCCGGACCTTGTCTCTCGCCGTGATCGACGATGGCGGCAGCGACCTCACATTGACCCATTACGGGCTCGGCTCCGCGCTTCTCGACGAGGCTTCAATCAGCTGGAGTCGAACGCGACTGGATGCCCGCACCACAACCGCATGCCTACTGCCGATTCTAAGCCTCAGCCAGGTGTGAGCGAATTCCTCTCTACTTCTCCACCCCGGGAACGCCGACGGCGAAGAAGAATCGGCGTGCTGCAGCTACTCGTGGGTTGAGAGCTCCCTTGGTGTCGATTCCGAGATCCCGATAAATCTGTTCGATCCATCTTTCGACCGTCTTTCGGCTCACACCGCAGCGCCGCGCTATTTCCTCATTGTCGTACCCCTCGGCCAGCAGTCTGAGCGCTCGGGAACCATTGGTACCAAGGAATGCAAATTCGTCTTCGGTCTTACTGTCCTCAGCAACAAGGTCCCACTGTTCGCCCAACACCTTCTCCATGGCATCGATCAGATAAGCCTGATCGCTCACCAGATGCTTGCGCAGGAAGCCCACCCCGGGAGGCAAAGCCAGCCCGTCGCTGGTCGCGCCAGCGATATCGGCATGGCGCGTGAACACGAGGATAGCGATATCAGGTCGCGATAGCCGCATGGCATGTGCGAGGTGAATGCCCGTTGGTCCTTCGCCAAGGGAGACATCCAGAAGCAGCATGTCCGGATCGAAGGCATTTATTTCACGCCGTGCCTCAGCCACGTCAGCAGCCGTGCTCACGGTGAACCCATGTCCGGTCAGCACGTTTGCAAGCAGCGATGCCATGAGCGGCTCGTCTTCAACGACGAGGACACGTCTGTGATCTAACGGCATGCACCAACGGTACGGAATGCACGTGGGCTTCGCCCCGAAAGCCAGTGATTCGAAGTCGCCCTCGGGATCTGAACCCCAGACCCAAGCCTTACTTGGTGAGCGAGAAGTTGCCCTCAGGGCTCTTGGACTTCAGGTTCTTGCCCGTCACCTGATACCGGCCGGGCTTGGCATCAGTGCCCTTGGTCGGGCAACCCTTCGTGGTGACCTTGCCATTCCACTCAATGCCGGTGCCGACCTTCTTGCCCGGCTGCAAGGTGATGATCTTGCTCTGATCGCTGGAGCCGCAGTCATCACTGGACCACACGTGGTAGCCGCCCGAAGTGACCTCCAGCGAGTTCGCCTTCGGCCCGACATCGCGCTTGCACGCCACCTCGCTGATGTTCTGGATGGTCATCTTGAGCACCGGCTTCGCGCCCACCTTGTAGGAGTCCTTCTCGGCAGTGGCAACGACGGCGATATCGGAGTTCTTGCAGTCGAGGATCTCGCCGGTAGCTACCGCTTCACCCGAAGCGGGATCCACGGCGTCGGACCCGCTCGACAGCGCATCACCGCTCGCTGTGGGCGTGGGCATCGGTGCAAGTGAACTCGGTGCCGACGGTGCCACTGATGCAATTGCCCCTGTCGATGCCGCAGGTGTCGGGGAGTCAGCAGACCCGCGTGAGCCCAGCAGCCACCACAGGCCGATGATGACAACCAGCGCCACGACAGCGATCGAGGCGCGACGCAGCCAGTAGACCATGGGGGGCTCAGGACCGATCGGAGTCATCAATGGCACACCCCCACGGTACTGCGCGGGCGGCTCAGTTCTGAGACCATCAGGCGTCATGCCCGTCACGAATCCGCTCGAGCGACCGCTCGCCCGCTGGTTCGCCCGGCATGCGCGTGAGCTGCCCTGGCGAGCCGCTGATCGCACCCCATGGCAGGTGATGGTCAGCGAGTACATGCTGCAGCAGACTCCGGTGGATCGGGTAATGCCCGCCTGGCAGGCATGGGTAGATCGCTGGCCTACCCCCGCCGACTGCGCAGCAGCACCCGCCGACCAGCCGGTGCGCATGTGGGGACGACTCGGCTACCCCAGGCGGGCCCGGCGGCTGCACGAGGCCGCGCGCCTGATCGTCACTGACTTCGGCGGCGAGGTGCCCGCTGATCGCGAAAGCCTGCTCTCACTGCCCGGCATCGGCGACTACACCGCAGCCGCCATCCAGTCATTCGCCTTCGGCACGCGATCCATCGTCCTCGATACGAACATCAGGCGAGTGATCGCGCGTGCAGCTACCGGGCAGGCGCTCCCTCTGCCGCATGTGACGGCGGCCGAGCGGCTGTTGGCTGATGACCTCACCCCGCGTTCCGCACAGGCCTCGGCTACCTGGAACGCCGCGATCATGGAACTCGGTGCGCTCATCTGTACGGCACGTGCGCCCAAGTGCGAGCAGTGCCCACTCGCCGATCAGTGCAGGTGGCTGGCTGATGACCGTCCGGAATACACGGGCGCACTGCGCAGGCAGGCAAAGTTCGAGGGCAGCGATCGCCAGGCTCGCGGAGCAATCATGAATGTGCTGCGTCATGCATCGGCGTCAGTTCCACAGAGTGCGATCGAGGCGGCCTGGAGCGATGATCTGCAGCGAGATCGAGCACTCGCATCGCTGATCTCAGATGGCATGGTCGAGCAACTGCCCAGAAAGAGATACGGCCTCCCCGCGCATTAGCGCGAGAAGGCCGTATCAACAGCGCGACTAGTTAACGCTCTCGACCGGAGGCGCGTCAGGTGCTGCCTCGCGCGGGAACGCATTGAAGCTGAACTCGCGGTCCTTATCTTCGCCCGTGACGTCAACCACGACGATCGAGCCCGGGTTGAGATCACCGAAGAGCAGCTTCTCGGACAGTGAGTCCTCGATATCGCGCTGGATCACGCGGCGCAGCGGGCGAGCGCCGAGTGCGGGGTCATAACCGCGCTCGGAGAGCAACCTCTTCGCCGCGGGCGTGAGCTCGATAGCCATATCTTGCTCGGCCAGACGCTTCTCGAGACCGGCGATCATGAGATCGACGATCTGGAAAATCTCCGGCTCGCTGAGCTGGTGGAAGACGATGACATCGTCGATGCGGTTCAAGAACTCCGGGCGGAAGTGCTGCTTCAGCTCGGTTTGGACCTTGACCTTCATCTGCTCGTAGGCGTTTCCGTCATTGTCATCAGGTGCGAAGCCAAGATTGAGGCCCTTGGAGACGTCGCGCGAACCGAGGTTCGTGGTCATGATGATGACGGTGTTCTTGAAGTCGACCTCACGGCCCTGGGCGTCGGTCAGACGACCCTCCTCGAGAACCTGCAGCAGTGAGTTGAAGATGTCAGGGTGCGCCTTCTCGACCTCGTCGAAGAGCACGACAGAGAACGGCTTGCGTCGCACCTTCTCAGTGAGCTGGCCACCCTCTTCGTAACCGACGAAGCCGGGGGGCGAGCCGAACAGGCGCGAGGCAGTGTGACGCTCGGAGTACTCGCTCATGTCGAGGGCGATCAGCGCGTTCTCATCACCGAACAAGAACTCGGCGAGGGTCTTGCTGAGCTCGGTCTTTCCGACACCTGACGGCCCGGCGAAGATGAATGAGCCCGACGGACGCTTGGGATCCTTCAGACCTGCACGAGTACGACGGATCGACTTCGAGAGTGCCTTGATGGCCTGCTCCTGGCCGATCACGCGCTTGTGCAGGTGATCCTCCATGCGCCGGAGACGGTCGAGATCATCCTCAGTCAGGTCAGAGACCGGGATACCCGTCATGAGTGCGAGTACCTCACCGATCAGTCGCTCATCAACCTCGGCGACGACGTCGAGATCACCGGCCTTCCACTCCTTCTCACGGGTGGCCTTCTCCGCGATGAGATTCTTCTCGTCATCGCGCAGTGATGCGGCCTTCTCGAAATCCTGCCCGTCGATTGCCGACTCCTTCTCGCGGCGCACGTTCGCAATGCGATCGTCGAACTCGCGGAGATCCGGCGGTGCAGTCATGCGACGAATGCGCAGACGCGAGCCGGCCTCGTCGATGAGATCGATGGCCTTGTCAGGCAGTTGGCGATCGGAGATATAGCGATCAGAGAGTCGCGCTGCAGCCTCAAGCGCCCCATCGGTGATCGAAACGCGGTGATGCGACTCGTAGCGATCGCGCAGGCCCTTGAGGATGAGAACGGTATTGACGACATCGGGCGCAGCAACCTGAATCGGGGCGAAGCGGCGCTCGAGCGCGGCATCCTTCTCGATGTGCTTGCGGTACTCATCGAGAGTGGTGGCACCGATGGTCTGCAGCTCACCGCGCGCGAGCATCGGCTTGAGGATGCTGGCTGCATCGATCGCGCCTTCTGCGGCACCTGCGCCGACGAGGGTGTGCATCTCGTCGATGAACAAGACAATGTCGCCGCGGGTGCGGATCTCCTTGAGAACCTTCTTCAGGCGCTCCTCGAAATCACCGCGGTAGCGGCTGCCGGCCACGAGCGCGCCGAGATCGAGGGAGTAGATCTGCTTATCTTTGAGAGTCTCGGGCACATCACCACGAACGATGTCCTGGGCCAGACCTTCGACAATGGCGGTCTTGCCGACACCGGGCTCGCCGATGAGAACCGGGTTGTTCTTGGTGCGTCGTGACAGCACCTGCATCACGCGCTCAATCTCCTTCTCGCGCCCGATGACGGGATCGAGCTTGCCCTCGCGAGCGGCAGCGGTGAGATTGCGACCAAACTGATCGAGGACGAGCGAGGTCGACGGGGTGCCCTCGGCAGGGCCACCAGCCGCAGCGGGCTCCTTGCCCTGGTAGCCGCTCAGCAACTGGATGACCTGCTGGCGCACGCGATTGAGATCGGCGCCGAGCTTGACCAGCACCTGGGCAGCGACGCCCTCGCCCTCGCGAATGAGGCCGAGCAGAATGTGCTCGGTGCCGATGTAGTTGTGGCCGAGCTGAAGTGCCTCGCGTAGGGAGAGCTCGAGCACCTTCTTGGCACGCGGGGTGAAGGGGATGTGACCGGACGGTGCCTGCTGGCCCTGGCCGATGATCTCCTCGACCTGCTGGCGAACGGCCTCGAGGGAGATGCCGAGGGACTCGAGGGCCTTGGCAGCGACGCCCTCGCCCTCGTGAATCAGGCCCAGGAGTATGTGCTCGGTGCCGATGTAATTGTGGTTGAGCATGCGGGCTTCTTCCTGCGCCAGCACGACCACACGACGGGCCCGGTCAGTAAACCGCTCGAACATCGCTCACACTCCATCTCACTGTGCCATGGCTCAGGTAATGACCTCCATGGTATCCGCCAGGGCGAACCCCGCTCAGTCGATACAACCACGCCCCAGGGGGTGAATCTTCCCGCTGGGATACGCCCACCGCGAACACTGTCGGGCTTCACTCGATCCCGCGGGAATACGGATGGGACAGAAGTGGCGCGGTGACCTCACGCGCTTCCAGATCTCGTTGGGATTCGGCCCCAGCGCCGGCCGTCGAGGGCGCCCACGGTGCGGCCACCTTGACTGGCCAGCCGGCCCCATTACGGCTGGTCAGCTCGCGAAGAACTTACCGATTCCGGCGGCCAGCCACTGCGCGTACTGCTGCTGACCCGCAGCCGACGACATCCGAGCGGCATCCTTCGCATTACGCATGTTGCCGACCTCAATGATCGTCGTCGGCACTTTGCTGAAGTTGAGGGTCGACTGATCGCCACGGATCTGCAACTGGTTCGAGATGTAGTTCGCCGGAGTGGCACCGGCCGCCTTCATCCCCGCGATCATCGCCATCGAGAGTCGACGGTCGACCTTGTATGTATCCGCAGTCCAGCCCTTGATGCGAGTCGGGGCGATCGCGAAGACTCCGTGAGCGCGAGCAGGAGCACCGTCGGCATGGATCGAGATCAGGGCATCGGCCTTGTTCGCGTTCGCAAAACCGGCCCGATCCCACACGCACGGCCCGTAGGCATCGCGCGTGTTGGAGGTGCGGGTCATCAGCACGGTGGCGCCCTGCGCCTCGAGCAGGGGCTTGAGTCGCTTCGCGACCTTCCAGGTGAATGTCGCTTCAGGGAAACCCGCGTTGGTCGCGGTGCCGGTGGTGTTGCAACCCTTGACGATCGAGCCATTGAAACGGGTCTGCGCGATCTCCTTACGGAACTTCGGATTCGAGTTACCCAGTTGATGCCCGGGGTCGAGCACGATGACCTTCCCCGCGAGTGAGCCTTCTGCCGCATGCACAGGTGCCGCGAGGGCAAGCAAGGGCAGAGCAACGAGTGCGATGAGCACGCGGCGCATCAGAGAACCAGCAGCATCCGGTTATTGCCGAGGGTGTTGGGCTTGACCCATTCGAGCTCGAGGAACTCGGCCACGCCCTCGTCATACGACTCGAGCAGTTGCTCGAAGACCGCGGGCTCAATGGGAGTCCCGTCGATCTCGACGAAACCATGGCGTGCGAAGAAGTCCATCGCGAAGGTCAGGCAGAAGACCCGCTTGATGCCGAGCTCGCCGGCGCGCTCGAGCAGGCTGGCCAAGATCGCGGAGCCGACGCCGGTGCGAATAGAGCCCGGGCGCACCGCCACGGTACGCACCTCAGCAAGGTCTTCCCAGAGCACGTGCAGGGCGCCGCATCCGATGACCTCACCATCAGCCTCGGCCACGACGAACTCCTGCACGCTTTCAAACAAGGTCACTGTCGCCTTACGCAGCAGCTTCTGACCATCACCCGCGTAGGTGTCAACGAGCTCACGGATCGCCTTGACGTCGGCGGTCGTCGCACGACGTACGACCAGCGCCCCCATCTCAGCGTTCCGGTTTCACGAGCGGGAACAAGATGGTTTCGCGAATGCCGAGGCCGGTCAGCGACATCAGGAGGCGATCGATGCCGACTCCGACACCGCCGGACGGCGGCATGCCGTATTCGAGTGCGCGCAGGAAATCCTCGTCGAGCTTCATCGCCTCTGCATCACCCTTGGCGCCAAGCTCGGCCTGCTCGACCAGACGCTGGCGCTGGATCACTGGGTCGACGAGCTCGGAGTAGCCGGTGGCCTGCTCGTAGCCGTTGACGTAGAGATCCCACTTCTCGACTCGGCCAGGTAGCGTGCGGTGCTCGCGCACCAACGGCGAGGTGTCGAGCGGGTAATCCATCACGAAGGTCGGGCCGGTGAAGGTCGGGATCACGTAGTGCTCGAAGAGTTCTTCGAGCAACTTGCCGGCGATCCAGCCCGGGGCGTAATCAATGCCGGCCTTGTCGCACAGTGCTCGCAGGTCGGTTACCGACGTATCAGGAGTGAGCTCGACACCGACAGCAGCCGAGGTTGCCTCGTAGAGCGAGATCTCGGCCCACTCGCCGGTGAGATCAAGCTGCGTGCCGTCGAAGTGAGTGACGACCATGGAGCCGGTCGCAGCAACGGCTGCTTCCTGAATGAGCTCGCGAGTCGTGCGGGCCATATCGCGGTAATCGGCATAGGCCTCGTAGAACTCAAGCATGGCGAACTCCGGCGAGTGCGTGGAGTCAGCACCTTCATTGCGGAAGTTGCGGTTGATCTCGAACACCCGCTCAATGCCGCCGACCACCGCACGCTTGAGGAAGAGCTCGGGTGCGATGCGTAGGAAGAGTTCGATGTCGAAGGCATTCGAGGTGGTGACGAATGGCCGAGCTGCAGCACCGCCGTGCATGGTCTGCAGCATCGGAGTCTCGATCTCCACGTAATGACGAGCCTCGAAGCTGCGACGCAGTTGAGAAACCACGGCCATGCGCGTGCGCGCCATCTGGCGGGCTTCCGGGCGCATGATGAGATCGACGTAACGCTGGCGAATGCGAGTTTCCTCGCTGAGATCCTTGTGCGCAACAGGCAGCGGGCGAAGTGCCTTCGACGCCATGGTCCACGAATCAGCCATCACCGAGAGCTCACCGCGCTTGGAGGTAATCACCTCGCCGTGCACGAAGACGGTGTCGCCGATGTCGACGAGCTCCTTCCACTGCTCCAGTGCTTCCTCACCGACATTGGCCAGCGACAGCATCGCCTGGATCTCGGTGCCGTCACCGGCACGCAAGGTGGCAAAGCAGAGCTTGCCCGTGTTACGTGAGAAGAGAATGCGACCAGCGATACCCACGAACTGTCCCGTGGAGTGATCGGGCTCGTGATGACCGTGCTCGGCCCGAACCGCCTGAATAGTGGTGGTGACCGGAACACCGACCGGGTACGGCTCGATACCGATCTCGGCCAGGCGCTCACGCTTATCCCGACGGATCCGCATCTGCTCGGGCAGATCGTCCTCGGGGTCGTGCGCCTGGTCGGCCGCGGCCGTGGTCTCGTTCGTCACGAGAGAAAGATATCGGGCGGAGGACTTTGGCCTAGACCGCGTTCTTCTCGAAGACCAGACGAAGGCCAATGAGCGTGAGATCTGGCTCGTGATGGGTAATGGTGCGAGATTCGGGAACCACGATCGGGGCGAGGCCTCCAGTGGCTACTACCGAGGTGACCTCACCGAGTTCCTCGCAAATGCGATCGACGAGGCCATCGACCTGACCGGCAAACCCGTACAGGGCACCGGACTGAAGGGCCTCGACAGTGTTCTTGCCGATGGCCGAGCGCGGGCGCACAAGTTCGACCTTGCGCAACTGGGCTGCGCGCTGTGCCAGGGCATCAAGGGAGATCTCGATACCGGGAGCCAAGGCGCCGCCGAGGAACTCACCCTTGGCCGATACGACATCGAGATTGGTCGAGGTCCCGAAGTCGACGACGATGCATGGGCCACCGAACAGATGGTGAGCCGCGATCGTGTTGACGATGCGATCGGCGCCGACCTCCTTGGGGTTATCGGTGAGTACCGGCACCCCTGTCTTGGTACCCGGCTCGATGATCACCTTGTGAATGTCTGCGAAATAGCGTTCAAGCATCAGGCGCATCTCGCGCAGCACTGCAGGAACGGTTGAGCACAGGGCGATTCCGGTGACGTCCCCGGCGCCCTCGAGCAAGCCGCGGAAGGTCAGCGCGATTTCGTCAGCGGTGGTGCGCGCATCTGTCTTGGTGCGCCAGGAGCGAGACATGCGATCGCCCTCGAACAGGCCAATCACCGTGTTCGTATTGCCTACGTCGATTGCTAGAAGCATTGCTATGTCTCCTGCCGAAGGTCAGCGCCGATATCTAATACTGGCGCAGAGTGAGTCAGGGCTCCGACAGCGAGGTAGTCAACGCCTGTATCCGCGACCGCGCGGGCCACGCTGAGCGAGAGTCCGCCGGATGCCTCGATCTTCGCGCGCCCGGCATTGCGGCGCACCGCCTCGACCATTTCCGCGGTGGTGAAGTTATCGATGAGGACGAGATCGGCGCCGGCCTCGAGTACTTCGTCGAACTGCTCGAGTGAGTCGACTTCGACCTCGACAGGCACATCGGGGAACTTCGCGCGTACCAGCGCGAAGGCCTCGGCGACGCCGCCGGCGGCCACCACGTGGTTGTCCTTGACGAGTGCCGCATCGGAGAGCGACATGCGGTGATTGGTGCCACCGCCGCAGCGCACGGCGTACTTCTCCAGTTTGCGAAGACCCGGAGTTGTCTTGCGGGTATCACGGATACGGGCATTCGAACCCGCCACGGCTTCGACCCAGACACGAGTCATCGATGCAATACCGCCGAGTCGACCAAGCAGGTTCAGGGCCGGTCGTTCAGCCCGAAGAAGTTCATGGGTGGGGCCGGTCACCGAGATCAGCACGTCGCCGACCTGCACCATGTCGCCATCGGACTTGCCGTAGCGAATGCTGACCGCATCTCCGCTCATCACCGAGAAGACTGCCGCCGCGACAGGGATGCCGGCGGCAATACCGGGTCGACGTGCCACGAGATCCAAGGTGGCGCGCTGTTCGAGGGGCACAGTCGCGACCGTCGTGACGTCGACACCACCATCGAGATCCTCATCGATAGCACGGCGGATCACCCAGAGCACATCGTCGACGCTCAGCCCAGCCGCAACGAGCTGCTGCTCGATCTGCGGGTCAATCGTTCCTACTGTGCCCATCTCCCTCATCCTTACTTCGCGCTGTCGCCATGCGCGAGTGGCTCGGTTCGAGTGCGCAATTCTCCATCAGGGCTCAGGGTCGACACGAGCCGGACCCGCCAGTGGGTGTCGTCGCGCTCGGGGTAGTCGTCACGCCAGTGCGAGCCACGGGTCTCCTCGCGCAGGCGCGCATGCTGAACCAGCGTGGTGGCCAGCATGTGGATATTCGTGGTCTCCCAGTCCTCAGTGCACGGATGCGCATCTTCCGCATGGCTCACCGAGTGCAGCTCTCGCGTCGCGTCGGCCAGCGACATCGCGCTGCGCAGCACGCCGGCATCGCGATCCATCGCCTGCTGCATAGTGCGACGCACCCGATGCGGAAGCAGGCCTTCACTGCCTGACGGATCAACGGGCTCGCGAATCACGGCCGGCGCCGCGGTGATCGCTTCAGCGATGCGCTTGGAGAACACCAGGCCCTCGAGTAGTGAATTCGACGCGAGGCGATTCGCGCCATGAACGCCGGTGCAGGCAACCTCACCGCAGGCATACAGCCCGGGGATCGAGGCGCGACCGAAGTGATCGGTCAGGACGCCACCAGACGCATAGTGCTGGGCAGGTGCGACCGGGATGAGATCAGTGACCGGGTCGATACCGCGACTGCGGCACGACTCGAGAATGGTCGGGAAGCGCTGCAGCCAGGTATCGGCACCAAGATGACGGCCGTCGAGCCAGACGTGCGCTTCCTCGGTCTCGCGCATCCGACGCATGATCGCCTTCGCGACCACATCGCGCGGGGCGAGATCAGCGAGCTCATGCTCCCCTGTCATGAAGCGCTGACCGCGCGAGTCGAGCAGGAAGGCTCCTTCTCCGCGCACCGCCTCGGAGACCAAGGGCTGCTGTCCTTGAGCAAGTGGGCCGAGCCACATCACTGTGGGATGGAACTGCACGAACTCGAGATCAGCGATCTTCGCGCCAGCTCGCAGTGCGAGTGCGACACCGTCACCTGTGGCGACATAGGGGTTAGTGGTTTGGCCGTACACCTGACCGAAGCCGCCGGTGGCCAGAACCACGTGCGGGGCAAGGGCGGCACCGGTACCGCCGCGCTGACCCGAGCCCATCACGTGCAAGGTGACGCCCTGCGCGGCGCCTGTTGCGTCGACAAGCAGGTCGAGCACGAGAGCGTTTTCGACGAGTTCGATACCCGCATCACGAGCAACAGCCGCGACAAGAGCGCGGGAGATCTCCGCGCCGGTCGCATCGCCACCCGCATGAGCGATGCGATCGCGATGATGACCGCCCTCGCGAGTGAGCGAGATCGCGCCGGATGAATCGGTGTCGAAATGCGCACCGAGGGAAATCAGCTCGCGAACAGCGTCAGGGCCCTGGGTCACCAGAATGCGCACGGCCTCCTCATCGCACAGGCCAACCCCGGCGATCAGGGTGTCGCGCAGGTGATCCTCCGGGGAGTCATCCTCGGCGAGCGCTGCCGCGATGCCGCCCTGCGCCCATCGCGTGGACCCTTCATTGATCTGCGCCTTCGTAACGAGCAGAACAGTGAGACCAGCAGAGCGGGCATGCAGTGCAGTGGTCAGGCCGGCAACGCCCGAGCCCACGACGATGACATCGGCCCGAGCCTCCCAGCCCGGTGCTTCGGCGGTGAGTCGAGAGGCGAGATGGTGCGAGTGCGCAACGCCTGTGTCAGCGCTGTGAGTCGTACTGCTCATCGAGTTCCGCCGAGTTCCATGGCCATAGTGTCGAGTAAGCGGGTCGAGCCCACGCGGGCGGCTATCAATACGCGCGCTTTACCGGATTCAGGTGCTGCCGCGAGATCAAGATCTCGGATCACCAGGTAGTCGAGATCAATGGACGGATCCTGCGCCAGCACGGCAAGCCCGGCCTCAACTGCCGCAGACTCCCCCAGTTGCCCTGCCGCGATGGTGGCGTTCAGCGCCTGCGGGATCAGTGACGCAGTCGCACGCTCGGAAACACTCAAGAAGCGATTACGACTGCTCATCGCGAGGCCGTCAGGTTCGCGCACGGTCGGAACCGGAACGATCTCGAGCGGGAATCTGAGGTCACGCACCATCTGCGTGATGAGTGTCAGTTGCTGGTAGTCCTTCTCGCCAAAGAAGGCGAGATCAGGTGCGGTCAGATGCATCAGCTTGGCCACCACCGTGAGCACTCCGCGGAAGTGCCCGGGGCGCGCGGCACCTTCCAGCTCATTGCCGAGCGGGCCGGGCTCGATCTGCACCTGTGAACCCAGCGAGCTGAGGTCACTCGTGCCGTAGACATCCTCGATGCCCGGCGCGAAGACGATGTCGGCGCCAGCTGTCTCGCATACCGCGATATCGGCATCGAGGGTGCGCGGGTAACGATCGAAATCCTCGCCTGGCGCGAACTGTGTCGGATTCACGAAGTCCGTGACGATGATGCGGCCCTGCGCACCGATGCGTCGGCGTGCAGCGCGCACGAGTTCAGCGTGACCGTCATGCAGCGCACCCATCGTCATGACGACAGCCGTGAGTCTCTTCTCCGCGCACGCGGCCACCAGCTCATCGCGCGTGGAAACAAGTTGAACGCTCATGACGCCTCACCTGAACCGAGTGTCATGCCCAGAACTCCGAGTAGTTCGGCCGCCTGATGCGGCGCAAGAGTGCCTGCGGCAACCGCGCGATCGGCAGTGACCCGGGCAAGTGCCTGGTAGCCGACAGCAGCTTGCTCGGAGACTCGAGCGATGGCACCGAGCTGGCGCGCAACCGACTCAGCATCGCCTCGAGCAACCGGCCCCGTCAACGCGTGATCGCCAAGACGAAGGGCATTGTCGAGTGAAGCACTCAGCAGCGGAGCGATGATGCGCTGCGGCTGCTCAATGCCTGCGATCGTCAGCAGCTCAAGCGACTGTGCAACGAGAGTGATCAAGTAGTTCGCGCCGTAGGAGAGAGCCGCGTGATACAACGCGCGGTTCTCCTCGGGAACCCAGATCGGATCCCCGCCCATCTCGACCACGAGTGCCTCGGCGACCGGTCGAATCACTTCGGGTGACGTCACGCCGAACGGGCATTCCTCGAGGCGGGCGAGATCAACGCTCGTGCCGGTGAAGGTCATGACCGGATGCAAGGCGAGAGGCAGCGCACCGGCACGCGTGGCCGGTTCGAGGATCTCGATGCCATGCCCGCCACTGGGGTGACACCAGAACTGACCGGGGTGCACATTGCCAGTCTCGGCAAGCCCCGCGATCACCGGAGCGAGTGCGTCATCAGGAATCGCGATCAAGACTAGATCGGCGTTGGCCGTGACAGCCGGGATGTCGAGAATTGGTACACCGGGCAGCAGTGCCTCGGCGCGTAGACGTGAGAGATCGGAGACCGCCGAGACGCCCGTGACGTGATGGCCGGCGCGGCGCAATGCGGCACCAAGCACGGCACCTACCCGGCCTGCGCCGATGATGCCGACCCGCAGGCGCGGGGGCCCTGACTCCGTCACGCCGCCGAGCGTAGACCGCTATGACCGGTGACGCGCCACCTGAGTCATGGATGGGAGGATGCGCGGGTGACAAGGAGCGTGCTCGTGGCGATCGGCGCAGCGCGCCATCTTCCCCATGACCTCGTCGCCAGCCTGGATCCGCGCCATCCCCTCTCCCACGCTCCGATGCAGCTGCGACTGGAACTCGAGGGTGAGGTGATCGTCGCGGCGGATCCGCAGATTGGCCTGCTCAACCGCAGTGTCGAGAAGCTCTTCGAGGCCCGCGACTACCGGCAGCTGATGATGCTGGCCAATCGCCATGACTGGGTCTCACCCTTTGCCTCGGAGGTCGGCGTTGCCCTGACGCTCGAGGACGCCATGGGCATCACGCCGCCCGAGTGCGCCACCTGGACCCGCACCCTTCTTCTCGAGCTAACCCGCGTCAGCGCAGCGTTGCTCTTCATCGGCTCTGCGATCGCAGATGACCAAACGCTCACTTTTCGCGAGCGTTACGTCGACCTGCAAGAACATGCGACCGGAAATCGCGTGCATCCGATGTTCGCCCGCATTGGCGGCATCGCGCAGCCGGTCTCGCCCGAGTGGCTCGCCATGGCGCGCGAGCTCACCGCCCGAACGAGAGCCGACCTCACTCGAATCTCCGATGTACTGCATGCCTATACGCAGGCCCACTCGGGAATTGCCACGCTGACGCACGCGGACGCCCAGGCCTTCGGCGCCACCGGGCCCGTCGGTCAGGGCAGTGGCGTGCGCATCGACCTGCGAATCCAGCAGCCGTACCTCGCCTATCGCGAACTTGTCGACCTGCTGCCGTCGCATACGCAGGGTGATGGTGATCTCGCGGCTCGCTACGCATCACTGCTCGAGGAGATCGCACCCAGCCTCACCATGATCGACGCATGCGTCGACCGAGTCGAAGCTCTCGGCGATGCTCCGGTGAACGTGCAGCTGCCGAAGGTCGTCAAGGCTCCTGAAGGCATCTACTACGGACGCATTGACTCTCCGACCGGAGTGAGCGGCTACTTCTTGGTCAGCACGGCAGATAAGGCACCCTGGCGCTTCAAGCTGCGCACGCCGTCATTCGCACATGCGCAGGCTCTGACTACTGCCCTAGTGGGCTGCCCGGTCGATCAGCTCGATGATGCGCTGATGTCGTTCTTCCTGGTGACCGGGGATATCGACCGCTAGGCCTTCTCGTGCTCGCGGATGTAGGTGGCGAAGCGCGCACGAAGCAGCATCTCGGTGGTCTCGTCGATCTCGTCGTCGCCGAGCATCTCGCGGACGGCCTTCACGGTCTCGATGAACGAGCCGCCGATCGAACCGAGATCGCCGCCCTCACCCTGAACCGCAACCATGCCTGGCATGTGGGTGAAGAGATCAGTGAAGAAGCCGATGTCAACGCGCTTCTCCGCGAGATGGAATGCGCGGTGGCGCAATTCGGCGAACGGCAGGTCTTCGAGCGGGGTCTCGGTCATGGCAGGAGTCTACGGGGGCGATCTCCACAGGGGCGACGCCTCAACTATTCGGCCTCACCCGATCAGGGGAACGCCCGATCGTCATCGAGGGGCAGTCGGCACATGTACTCCAGCCACAGGGCCGCCACTACTAATACGACCGCTCCGACGGTTGCGGCAGCACTCGCCCAGGTGGTGGCCAGCCCCGCCGGCGTATCTCGATGCGGGAGTGAGGCCAGCGCGACGCCTGCGTAGAAGCCGGCGACGAGTGAGCCGGCCCGCGATGCGGCCATCGCGAGTGCTGCGGTGCGTGCCGCCATCAGCGGCGGCATCCGCTTGGCACCAGGCTTGCGCTGCAGCCGCGGCCGACTGAGCAGTGCCCAGATCGCCAATGCAATGGCGAGCACCCACAAGGTCGCGGCAGCAAGCCACGGCACCTGGATGACGCGCCCACTCTGATCGGCGACGATCGTGACGACCGCATACCCGAGCACGGCCGCGATCACGGCCAGCACGAGGAGCACTCGAACGCGGGTTGTGCCCATCAGAGTTTGCGTGCGCGCACTCACCCTTACGGGATGAGTGACTGCGCCCCCCAGAGATTGAGATCGCCATCGATCGCGTATTGATCAATGCGGGCGAGCTCATCGTCGGTGAACGACAGGTTGTTGACTGCGGCTGCGGTGTCTTCGAGCTGCTTGACGCTGCTCGCGCCAAGAAGGGTGGAGGTCACACGCGGATCGCGCAGAGTCCAGGCAACGGCCAACTGCGCCATGGTCTGCCCGCGCTCGGTGGCAATGGCGGCCAGTGCGCGCACGCGATCGATGTTCTCGTCGGAGAGGTGATCACCGAACAGGCTCTTGTGCTGGGCTGCGCGCGAGTCGGCGGGGATCCCGTTGAGGTAACGGTCAGTCAGCACGCCTTGGGCGAGCGGGCTGAAGGTGATTGCGCCGGCGCCCACCTCTTCGAGGGCATCAAGCAGGCCGCCCTCGATCCAGCGGTTGAACATCGAGTACGACGGCTGGTGGATCAGCAGCGGAACGCCCATCTCGCGCAGGATTGCAGCAGCCTCACGCGTGCGGCTGGGCGAGTACGAAGAGATGCCGACATACAGAGCCTTGCCCGAGGCCACGGCGGTCGCGAGAGCGCCCATGGACTCCTCGAGCGGGGTCTCCTCGTCGGGGCGGTGGTGATAGAAGATGTCGACGTAATCGAGACCAAGACGGTCAAGGCTCTGGTCGAGGCTCGCGAGGATGTACTTGCGCGATCCGAGATCGCCGTACGGGCCCGGCCACATATCCCAACCGGCCTTGCTCGAGATCACGAGCTCATCGCGCAGGTCAGCAAAATCCTCGGCGAGGATGCGACCGGCATTGATCTCGGCCGAACCAAACGGCGGGCCGTAGTTGTTCGCGAGGTCGAAGTGAGTGATGCCCAGATCGAAGGCACGACGCATGATCGCGCGCTGGGTTTCCAGCGGCTTGTCATCCCCGAAGTTGTGCCAGAAGCCGAGTGAGACCACCGGTAGCTTCAGACCACTGCGACCGCAGCGTCGGTAGGGCATGCGACCGTCGTAGCGGCCTGAGTCGGGAACGTATTGATCAGCCATGGTGCAATCATGTCACGCAGCGGTGCGTCCTTCCCGCCCGCCTGATCAGCCGATACGACACAATGACGCCATGATGAAACTGGGAACCTCGGACCTCAACGTTTACCCCCTGTGCCTCGGTGGCAACACCTTCGGCTGGACAGCCAACGAGCAGGAATCCTTTGACGTTCTCGACGCCTACGCAGCGGCAGGCGGCAACTTCATCGACTCCGCCGACGCCTACTCCCACTGGATTCCCGGCAACTCCGGTGGTGAGTCCGAGACCATCCTCGGCAACTGGATGAAGGCCCGAGGCAACCGCGACTCCATCGTGATCGCGACCAAGCTCGGCATGCTTCCGGGCTTCACGGCGCTCACCGCCGACAACATCGCGACGGCGGTCGACAACTCACTGCGCCGCCTCCAGACCGACTACATCGATCTCTACTACGCCCATAAGGACGACCCCGACACCGATCAGCTCGAGACCATGACGGCCTTCGATGCCCTGGTGAAGGCCGGCAAGGTGCGCAACATCGCCGCATCCAATTACTCCGCAGATCGTCTGCAGTCAGCGCTCGATGTCGCCGACGCCAACGGACTCACGAAGTTCGTCGCACTGCAGAACCTCTACAACCTCGTTGAGCGCAGCGCCTACGAGGGCGCACTGCGCGATGTCGTCGCACGCAACAACCTCGTGAGCCTGCCCTACTACTCACTCGCGAAGGGCTTCCTCACCGGCAAGTACCGCGTCAAGGGCGAGACCGAGAGCGGTCGCGCTGCTGGCGCCGAGGTTTACCTCGACACCAATGGCCCGAAGGTTCTTGCTGCGATGGATACCGTCACAGCAGCACACGGAGTCAGCCTCACCACTATCGCGCTCGCGTGGGTTGCGGCTCAGCCCACTATCGCGACGCCGATCGCCAGTGCGCGTGTTGTCTCGCAACTTCCCGATCTGCTCGCCATGTCGAACGTGACCCTTACCGCAGCCGAGATTGCCCTTCTCGACGCGGCATCAGCACCGACGAGCTAGTCGACCAGCTCGTCGAGCAATTCATTGATGCGGCGCTTGATCTCATCTCGAATCGGTCGAACGGCGTCGACACCCTGGCCGGCGGGATCCTCGAGTACCCAGTCCTCGTAACGCTTGCCCGGGAAGATCGGGCAGACATCGCCGCAGCCCATGGTGATGACGACATCTGACTCCTGAACTGCTTCAGTGGTCAGGATTTTCGGCACCTCGGCGCGGATGTCGATGCCCTCTTCCAGCATCGCCTCCACTACAGCGGGGTTAACAGAGTTCGCAGGAGCAGAGCCTGCACTGAGCACTTCCACCCGGCCCTGGCCTAGGTGATTGAGGTACGCCGCCGCCATTTGCGAGCGACCCGCGTTATGGACGCACACGAAGAGCACTGAGGGCTTGGACATTACGAGACTTCCTGACGTGTCGGAGTGGAGGAGTTCCAGCGCCACTTCCTGCGGAGCCAGAGGGAGACGTAGACGAGCGCGACGAGCGCGGGCACCTCGATGAGCGGACCGACGACACCGGTGAGCGCCTGACCCGAGGTCACGCCCCACACTGCAATAGAGACGGCGATCGCAAGCTCAAAGTTGTTTCCTGCTGCGGTGAAGGCCACTGTGGCCGAGCGCGGGTAGCTGAGGCCAAGGGCACGTGAGGCCGCCATGCTGACGAACCACATGATCGCAAAGTAGATGATGAGGGGAATCGCGATCTTCACGACAGCACCCGGATCGCCGGTGATCGTGTTGCCCTGTAGTGCGAACAAGATCACGATGGTGAAGAGCAAGCCCCACAGCGCAATCGGTGCGATCTTTGGCGCGAACACGTCGTCGTACCACTGGCGACCCTTCTTCGCGACGCCGATGCGCCGCGTGAGGTAACCGGCAATGAGCGGGATGCCCAGGAATACCAGCACAGCCTTCGTGATCAGCCAGGTCGAGAACTCGACATCCTGCGTATCGAGGCCGAGCCAACCGGGGAGGATCGCCAGATAGAAGGTGCCCAAAAGTGCGTAGCCGAGAATCTGGAACACCGAGTTGATGGCGACGAGCAGTGCGCCGGCCTCACGATCGCCGCAGGCTAGGTCATTCCAGATCAGCACCATCGCGATGCAGCGTGCAAGGCCGATGACGATCAGGCCGGTGCGGAACGCAGGATCATCGGGAAGGAAGATCCAGGCGAGGGTGAACATCAGCGCGGGGCCGATGATCCAGTTCAAGACGAGCGAAAGGCCGAGCATGCGCCGATCACCGGTGAGATGACCCATTTCCTCATACTTCACGCGGGCGAGAACCGGGTACATCATCGCGAGCAGGCCGATAGCGATGGGCAGGCTCGTTCCGTCAACCTTCACCGAGTCAAGGGCGCCCTGCATGCCCGGCAATACGCGACCGAGCACCAGGCCGAGCACCATCGCGATGCCGATCCACAGCGGCAGGAATCGATCGAGGGTAGAGAGGCGGCCGATAACGGCGGCTTCATCTTGATCGAGCTGAGCGGACTGGTTCATCAGCACTGCCCGGGTGCACAGCAGGCACCGCCGGTCTCGGCGAGCTTCATCGAGATGAGGGTGCTGGTACCAGTCGGGTTGTCATCGGTGACGGTGTAGAACTCCCACGGAGCACCCGCGGGGTCATGCACCCACACCTTGTCCTGGATCGCGTAGCAGCAATCGGTGCCGCGCTCCTCGAGGGTTGACATGCCCTGCTCTGTCAGGCGAATCGCGGCTGCATTCACGTCATCGATGGAGTCGACCTCAACGCCGAGGTGATTGAGCGCACCAGCAGCGCCGTTGCCGCGCACGTCATCGGGAGTCTCGATCAGCACGAGCTTGAGCGGAGGCTCACTGATCGAGAAGTTCGCGTAGCCCGGGCGCAGCTTGTGCGGCGTCGTGCCGAACATCTTCGAGTAGAACTCGATCGATGCCTCGAGGTTGGAGACGTTGAGGGCGAGCTGGACGCGTGACATGTGGACCTCCGATGGACGATGCCTCATCCTTGCCAAATAGATCGATGCCTGTCAATATAGACAGGCATCGATGAAGTGACATTCGGGTGAACAGGGGCTGGCATGGCAACGAAGACACGGCCGCGGGTACTCGCGGATCTTTCGCTGGCGACTCCGACCCAGGCCTGCTGCGCTCCCGGAGCGGCCGAGCCGATGAGTCGTGAGAACGCCGAGGATCTCGCGCTGCTTCTGAAGGCGGTCGCCGACCCAGCACGACTGCAACTGATCTCACTGATTCGATCCAGTGCGAACTGCGAGGCGTGCGTCTGCGATCTCACCGAGGCCATGGGCCTCAGCCAGCCCACGATCAGCCATCACCTGCGGGTGCTCACCTCTGCCGGTGTGCTGAGTCGCGAACAGCGCGGCACCTGGGCTTGGTTCACCCTCAATCCCAAGCGACTCAAGGAAATCTCGCGCCTGTTGATCTGAGCGGCAGCGATCAGAGCCAACCGGAGCGCTTGAAGGCGCGGTAGATCGCGAAACAAGACCCGGCCATCACGGCAAGCACGACCGGGTAGCCCCAGGGTTGATGCAGTTCGGGCATGAAGTCGAAGTTCATTCCGTAGATGCCCGCGATCATCGTCGGAACAGCGGCGATAGCGACCCAGCCGGAGATCTTGCGCATGTCCTGGTTCTGCTGGAGGTCCTGCAGCGATGTCGAGGCCATCAGCAAGGTCATCAGCAGATTGTCGGACGACTCCACCGAATCCGAAACACGCAGGATGTGATCTCCGATATCTCGGAAGTAGCCGTCAAGTTCGGCAGGAACCCACGGCACGAGTCGACCGGTGAGGTGCTGGGCGAACGGCGTGAGCGGATTCGTCGCACGGCGGATCTCGACGTTCTCGCGCTTGAGGCGATAGATCTGATCGACGCTGCCTGATGAATAGTCCTTCGAGAACACCTGGGTCTCTAGGTTCTCGATATCAACTGACACTTCTTCGGCAACCGAAACGTAGCCATCGACGATGGAGTCCATGAGTGCGTAAAGAACACCGAGCGGACCGATCTCGCGCAGATTCGGGCTTGCCTGAACGCGAGCTCGGATATTCCGGAGGTCACCGATCTGGCCGAATCGCACCGTGATGACGTAATCACTGCCGACGAACACCGCCAGCTGACCGGTATTCACGTCTGATGACTGCTCGATGTAGTCGAGCACCTTGAGAATTACGAGACCGTGGCCGTTGTCGTCGAGCTCGATCTTCGGGCGCTGGGCAGGGTTCGCAGCGTCTTCCACGAGCAGATGATCAAGATTGAAAGCCTGAGCGACGATCTCTAGCTCGGCCTTCGTCGGCTCGAACAGGCCAATCCAGACGAAAGCGTCGGGGATATCAGCGCAGCGATTACGCACATCAAGCAGCCTGTCCTCGACCGGGCCATCGCCGGGCTCTTCCCAGGTGCGGACATCCATGATGTCGATCGCCTCAGCAGGCGTGTAGAGCCCGAGTCCGCGGATCATTCCGTCATTGTGTCGCAGAAGAGTGACTAAATGATGAAGGCCCGGTGGAATCCATCCACCGGGCCTTCATCGCAAGCCTTATCCGAAGAAGGCAGTGGCCTTACGGCTGAACAGCACGAGCAGAATGATGATCGAAATCACGATCTGGACGATTCCAGCCCAGGCATTCGAGAAGAGCCATACGACGCCGTTGATCAAGACGAGGAACGTGATGATCGCGATCAACATGCGGGCACCGCGGTTTCCGCGACCGAGAGCACCTGCCACGCCGAGGTAGATCAGCGCGATGATGATCGTGATCAGGGAGACAACGATCGGCGTATCGTCCTTCCAGTTAATAGCGCCAATAACTCCGATCACGATGCCGAAAATGCCCTGAAGAATGATCAGCAGCATGATCACGGTGACGCCGAAGGGGCGCTGCGCTCCTTGGTTGTTTGCCATGCGAACTCCTCAGTTCAGTACGACGAATGCACGCCCATTCGGTCGCGCTCGACCCAAGATATCGGCAACGGAGCCGAATTCAGGTGAGCCCGACCCGCAAAACTCTGTTGATCAGATGCCGTCGATGATGCGGCAGGGAATCTGCTCGTTCTCGCTGAGGTGGTAACTCGAGCACACCCGGTGGTATCCGTCGGCGATCACGGCCGGAATTCCCTTCTCGAGGACTCCGCGCACGATGAGCACCGGCGAGAGCAGCTGTCCCTGGGAGACCTTCTGGAGATCGCGCATCACCGCAGGGTCGTTCGCGGGCAGAAGGTCCAAACGCGTGGAGCGAAGGAGATCCTTGGCCGGATGCAGCACGATCTCGGCAGTCTTCAACTTATCGACGAGTTGTTGGGCTGTGGCCTTGTCAGCGCACAGGCCCAGGTAGGAAAGAGCAGCCGGGTAATCGTGATCATCGGGGACGTCTTTCCAGATGACATTAGGCACGGGCACAGCGGCGACCTTGCTGGCGGCTGCGGTCACGGTCGACTTCTTGTCGGCCTTCTTGGCGGGCTTCGTGTCTGACTTCTTTCCCATGATCTTCTCCCCTGCGCAGGTGCGTTGGCTCTCAGGATAGAGGCAGCGGCAATCGAGCATTGCTACGCCCTCAATGCCCAGAATGCGACTGCCGATGCCGC
The DNA here is from genome assembly GCA_044374195.1 of Candidatus Nanopelagicales bacterium. Classification (GTDB taxonomy): domain Bacteria; phylum Actinomycetota; class Actinomycetes; order S36-B12; family S36-B12; genus CAIKZY01. The sequence goes on along the minus strand of JBILOY010000019.1, from coordinate 10,599 downwards.
GGCAACATTTAATGAGTCGACATCGGCTCGCATCGGGATGCGCACGATCGCATCGCAGATGGCGCGAGCCTCGGTACTGATGCCCGTTCCCTCGGTTCCGAGGATCAGCGCAAGCCGGTCAGGAACGGATGCGGCGTACTCCTCGATTTCGACTGAGTCGTCGCTCAGCGCAAGAGCCGCGACCGCATAACCCCGTGAACGCAACACATGACCTAGCTCTGTCCACGAGTCGAAACGGGTCCAAGGCACCTGAAACACGGTGCCCATCGACACACGAATGCTTCGCCGATAAAGCGGATCAGCACAGGCAGGTGAGATGAGCACGGCATCGGCCCCGAGCGCAGCCGCGGATCTGAAGATCGCGCCGACATTGGTGTGATTGACCAGGCCGTCGAGGATCGCGATTCGCGGCGAGGTGAACGACTCGAGTGAATCGAGCAGTTCATCAAGGGTCAGAAGTGTCGGGCGGTAGATCGCGGCCAAGGCCCCGCGGTGCACATTGAAGCCGGTGATCTGCTCGAGCGTCTCGTAGTCAGCGACATAGAGAGGTGTCTCCCCTGCTGCATCAGCGCCAATGCCCGGCAGCACATCGGCCAAGGGCTCGATCCATCGCTCAGCCATCAGTAGCGACTTCACCTGATGGCCCGCCTCAACAGCAATGCGAATGACCATCTCGCTCTCGGCCATATAGATGCCCATCGACGGCTCATGCTTGGAGCGGCGGGCGACATCAGTCAGCCCCGTGTAGTCGGAGAGCCGGGGATCAGCAGGATCCTCGATCTGAATTACCGCCACGCCCGCTATCTCCATAGTGAGCAGACCGTAACAGCGGGGAAAATTGTGGGGCGATGCAAGCCATGCTCGAGATGACGAAGATCAACGTCGAGGCACTTCGACGAGACTACGAAGGGCAATGACCGAGGTCTGACGAGCGGGAACGTGCGGGTCGCGAGACACTAGAGCCATGGCCCGCGTGCAGTTCACTGTCTCCCGCAATCTCGATCTCCCCGCTGAACGCGTGTTCGCGGAGTTGATCGACTGGAAGGCGCACGAGGACTGGGTGCCGCTGACCAAGGTCGTTATTCACAGCGGTGACGGCGGCGCAGGCACCGAATTCACCGCCACTTCAGGCATCAAGCCGCTCGCACTTCCTGATCGCATGCGCATTGACTCGCTCGACTCCGAAGCGATGACAGTTCACGTGACCAAGCTCGGCCCAATTCTCACCGGCACTGTTGAGCTCTCGGTGACGTCGACCGGTAGCAATAGCTGCCGTCTCGACTGGTTCGAGGACGTTCGCGTTCCGGTGCTCCCCCAGTTCCTTGCTACTCCGGTGGGCGCCGCTGCACGCCAGGCCTTCACCACCTCAATCAAGAAGATGGCGAAGAAGCTCTCGACGCGCTAGCTCTTTATCGCTGCGTGCGCACTGGAACCAGCCGAGCAAAACGTCAACCACGACTTTGGCGGTCTACACGAGCATGTCCTCGCCGACTCCAACGGCTATGAAGGTCGGCCAATGCGCCGAGTTCACCTTCTTGGCCCGGGCATTCCCTCCCCTTCGACCGCGATTCCCTGATCACTTCCATGAGGAAATCGGGAATTTTTACCAGAAATCAGGCTAAAACGGACCCTGCCGCTATGAATCTCACCCGATGTACGTCACACTTGCATCAGGTAAAGGCATGTCAGCACTAAATCCCAACGAGGACGACGGCGCGATACGGCTTCACCGCGTGACGGACATATCGTCTGCCACGTCTTTCGTTAAGGAGATTTAGCACCATGGCACAAGGCACCGTTAAGTGGTTCAACGCAGAAAAGGGCTTCGGCTTCATCGAGCAGGCTGACGGCGGACCGGACGTTTTCGTTCACTACTCCGCAATCGACTCCGATGGCTACCGCTCGCTCGACGAGAACCAGGCTGTCGAATTCGACATCACCCAGGGCCCCAAGGGTCCCCAGGCTGACAAGGTTCGCGTCGTCTAATTTCAGACTTCAAACACCAAGAAGCCCCCGTCCATTGGACGGGGGCTTCTTGCATTGTGGAGGTGCCGGGATCCGTCGCTTCGCTAGCGCGAAGCTCCTCCCGATTCCCGCAACTCAACTCAACACAAACAAAGAGACCCAGGGGTTCAACCCTGGGTCTCTTTCTTTGTGGAGGTGCCGGGAATCGAACCCGGGTCCGTGCAGGCCTCTTCCGTACTTCTACGTGTGTAGCCGCGCTATCGCTTCTCGGCCTCAATGCTTCGTGCGGCACTGCATCGAGCGGCCCAGTTACTGTTTGGCTTTCCGCCCGCTCCCGTAACCGGAGCGATTGGTGAGTCCCCTAGCGACGTCAGACCCCAATTCGGGGACGCATTGGGCTGACGGCTGATCTATGTACTACGCCGCGAGGGCGTAGGACTCAGCAGACTGCTTGTTTTTGGCAGTTATTTGTTTTCAAGGATGCTTAACGAGATCACCTTGATTCTCGACACGCTTCTCCGGTCAAAACATCTGAACGTCGAAACCTGTCACCCCCATATGGAATTTTCTATTTGCAACGAGCACGTGACTCTTTGCCATCGTAAATCCCTGGCACCTAATCACGAAATGTTCGTCGCAGTGATCTGTCCACAGAACCTAGGTTCTCGGACATGCGTCCACAGCCTTCCTTCGCCTCGTTTCCAGAGTCGTGCCCAAGGCCCAAGATTTTGGGGTCGGGCAGGGTTGCCTGAATGTCTCACGAGTGAGACTATTAGGGGGTGAAAGAGGTGACTGTGCGAGATCTCCGTAATAACGGGGGGGAGGTTCTCGATGCCGTGATGCGGGGAGAGGGCATGACCGTGACTCGACAGGGTCGGGCCATTGCTGAGCTTCGCCCGCTGCGCGGTCCGGGTGTGCGCATCGAGACGTTAGAGCGAGTGTTCAAGGGCTGCCCTACCTTCGATTACCGAGGCCTGGTCGATGACATGGGCGAGATCATGGATCTGTCGCTATGACGAGCCGTCATGCACACGGGTTGCTCGATACGAGTGTTGTCGTCGATCTGCCTCATTTGATCGGCACTGATGTGCTGCCACTGGAATCAGAGATCTGCGCGATCACGCTTGCAGAACTCTCTGTCGGCCCGCTGATCGCGAAGACTCCGGCCGAGCAGAGCGCACGGCAGGCGGTGCTGCAGATCGTGGAGTCCGCATTCGATCCACTGCCGTTCGATGAGACGTCAGCGCGAATCTTCGGTCGCGTTGCTGCGCAGCTTCGGTTGAGCGGGCGCAAGACAAAGGCGAAGGCATTCGATGCGCTGATCGCATCGGTGGCTATTCAGCATGAGCTGCCGCTGTTCACGCAGAACGCCGCAGACTTCGATCTGATCGAAGGCCTCGAGGTGGTTGAGGTCAGTAGCCCTTCGAGCGGCGACCGGTAGCCCGCTCGGCCTCGCGCTTGGATTCCTTCTCGGCAATGGCCTGGCGCTTGTCGTAGTTCTTGCGGCCACGGGCCACAGCGATCTCGACCTTGGCGTAGCCGTCCTTGAAATACATGCTGAGCGGGATCAGCGTGAGACCGCTCTCCTTCATCTTGCCGTTCAATCGGCGCAGCTCATCGCGAGTGAGCAGCAGCTTGCGGGCGCGCCGGGGCTCGTGGTTTGTCCAGGTGCCCAGGTCGTACTCGGGAATGTGAACACCGCGAAGCCAGGCTTCGCCGTCGTCGATTGAGGCGTAGCCATCGGTGAGGGTGGCGCGGCCTGCACGCAGGGACTTCACCTCAGTGCCCACGAGCACCAGGCCGGCCTCGAAGACGTCCTCGATCGAGTAGTCGTGACGAGCCTTCTTGTTCTGGGCAATGAGGGTGCGCCCCTTCTCACGTGGCATCACTCTCACCGCCTCTCAGATCGGTCGTACTCCGTGGCCTAGCAGCCCACGGTTCGCTTGGACTGGCCGAACCAGCCCAATGGATCATATGGCGTGCCGTTCAGCTGAACCTCAAAGTGAAGGTGGGGGCCGGTGACCCAGCCCGAGGTGCCCACGGTGCCGATCACCTCACCCTCCTTGACCCGATCTCCCTCTTTGACGTCGATACGCGACATATGCGCATAGAAGGTGGCCAGGCCGCCGGCGCCGGAGATCAAGGTTGCGTTGCCATAGGCGCCGCCGCTGGAGTTGTTGATGACCGTGCCCGAGTGAGCGGCCTTGATTGGCGTGCCCGTGCCGCCGCGGATATCGATGCCGGTGTGACAGGACTTGTAGCCATAGACGGGGTGAATACGCGGGCCGACATATGCCGAGACTCCCCCGCCAGTGACCGGCCAGGTGAGCTCGCCAGTTGGGCTCTCGGGTGACTCGCCGGCCGCTGCTCGGCGCGCTGCTTCTTCCCTCGCCGCCTTCGCGGCTGCTGCCTGAATACGTGCTTGCTCGGCCTTGAGTTCTTTCAACCGCGCGATGACATCGTCACGATTGTCCTGCGCGACCTTGAGAGCACGCTTCTGCTTCTTCACGAGCGACTTCACGCTCGCCTTCGCTTGTGCAGCATCGGCACGCGCGGCCTTGGCCTCATTCGCATTGGCCAGCGCTGCTGATGCATCGCGCTCGGCCTCGATCTTCAATGCCTCCAGACGCACCTCGCGCATCGTGAGGTCGGCCTTAGATGTCATCAACTCGCGCTGCAGTCCTGACTGAGTGCGCGAGATTGCATCGACGCTCGCGAGCCTGCTCATTGCATCACCGGGGCTCTGCGAGTTGAGCACTACTTCGATCTCAGCAAAAGGACCCTGCTGGTAAACCGCGCGCGCTAGCTGGGTCATGCGGCCGACATTGCGATCGATCTTCGCCTTGATGGTGAGTTGCTCGGTCGACAGACGCAGCATTTCGGTGCGTGCGGCATCGGCAGCAGCTTCTGCTACCGCAGAGGCGCGCTCAGCTTCGATCGCTCGTGTATTGGCATGCTTGAGACGCTCGCGTGCTGCGGGCAGAGCGCTGCGCACGCGTGAGAGCGTCCGCATGGCCTTCTTGACCTTGGCGTTCGCCGAGTCAACGGCCTCACCCGCGGCATCAATGCGATCGGAGATCGGGGGCTTCTTCTTGGCACCTACCGAAGTGTTCACGGCAGCGCCCTCGGCCGACATGGCAGGGGCCATCGGCAACACGAGGAGGGAGCCGGCGGCGAGGGCGATCACCATTCGGCGGAGCGGGGGAAGCACCCTCCCAGGGTAAGCGCTGATCACACCTACCCCTGCCGTAACACGCTCGGGTCAGACGCGCAGGTACTTGCGCAGGGTGAAGAAGGCGGCGAGGCCGGCCAGGCCGACACCGGTGATCAGCATGATCGGGGCGATCGCCAGCACGGAATCCCAGCCGACGAAGGCGGTGAACTGGAAGGAGGGCGCGAGGAACTGGTCGATCAGCACGCTCTTCATCAGCACGACAGAGAAGATCGCGAGGATTGCGCCGACACCGGCGGCAAATGCTGCCTCGAGCAGGAACGGCAGCTGAATATAGAAGTTGGAGGCACCGACGAGACGCATGATGCCTGTTTCTCGACGGCGACTGAATGCGGCAACGCGCATCGTGTTGACGATGAGCAGCACCGTGACGACAAGCATCAAGATCGCGATCGCGAGAGCAATGGCCTGCAGGCCGCCGAGCAGTCGGAAGAACTTGTCGAGGATCTGTCGCTGGTCATTGACCTGCTCAATACCCGGGCGCCCCGCGAATGCTGATGCAACCACGTCGTACTTGGTCGGATCAGACAGCTTTACGCGGAAGGACTCGGGAAGGGCGTCCTTCGTGACGTTGTCAGCGATCGGAGAATTCTTGAACTGCTCCTTGAAGCGGTCATACGCCTCGGCGGAGGACTCGTAGTAGACGTCCTGCACCAACGGGCGAAGCGACTCGAGGTCAGCCTTGATCTGGTCGCGCTGCTCCTTGGTCACTGCACCGCCGGCACATGACGGCGTATCGCTGCCCTTGCCACACAGGAAGATCGACACCTCGACCTTGTCGTACCAGAAGTCCTTCATCGTCGAGACCTGCGAACGCACGAGCAAGCTCGCACCAAACAAGCCGAGCGAGACTGCCACGGTGATGATGACCGCAAGGGTCATGGTCAGGTTGCGACGAAGACCACTGCTGACCTCGCTCGCGACGAACGTTGCTCTCATTGGGCGTATCCGTACACGCCGCGGGCCTGGTCACGAACAAGGTGACCGCCCTCGAGCTCGATGACTCGGCGGCGCATCTGGTCGACGATGGTCGCATCGTGGGTCGACATCACGACAGTGGTGCCAAGGCGATTGATGCGATCGAGAAGCTTCATGATGCCGATCGAGGTGCCGGGGTCGAGGTTTCCGGTCGGCTCGTCAGCAATAAGAAGCATCGGACGATTGACGAATGCACGCGCGATGGCCACGCGCTGCTGCTCGCCACCGGACAACTCATCGGGGCGGCGGCCTTCCTTGCCCTCCAGGCCGACAACCTCGAGAACCTCAGGCACGACCTTCTTGATGTGAGAAGAGGGCTTGCCGATCACCTCGAGGGCGAAGGCGACGTTCTCGGCGACGGTCTTGTTCGGCAGCAAGCGGAAATCCTGGAACACGGTGCCGATCTGGCGGCGCAGCTGCGGGATCTTCCAGTTCGACAGGCGGCCGAGATCCTTGCCGGCGACCCAGACCTGACCGGTCGTGGGGCGCTCCTCGCGGAGCACCAAACGCAGGAAGGTCGACTTGCCCGAGCCCGAGGGGCCCACGAGGAAGACGAACTCGCCCTTCTCGATCTCCAGGGAGACGTTGTCGAGGGCCGGCCGAGTCTGATTCGGGTAGACCTTGGAGACGTTGTCGAAAAGGATCACGTTGTCAGTCTAAGCCGAGGGACGGGGGCTACTGGCCCCGCGACCCCTGGATCCGCCAGCGAACTCCGGCCTCAATGAATTCGTCGATTTCACCGTCGAGAACCGCGGTCGTATTGCCCGTTTCGTACTCAGTACGGAGGTCCTTGACCATTTGATAGGGGTGCAGCACGTAGGAGCGCATCTGATTGCCCCACGAGCCGGAATTGTCACCCTTGAGGGCATCGAGCTTGGCCCGATCCTCCTGGCGTTGGCGTTCGAGCAGCTTGGCCTGCAGCACGACCATCGCGGTCGCGCGGTTCTGCAACTGCGAGCGTTCGTTCTGGCACGACACGACGATGCCGGTCGGAATATGGGTAAGGCGAACAGCGGAGTCAGTCGTGTTCACGCCCTGGCCGCCCGGGCCACTCGAGCGATACACGTCGACGCGCAGGTCGTCCTCGGGAATCTCGATGCTCTCGGTCTGAGCAATTACGGGAATGACTTCGACACCGGCGAACGAGGTTTGGCGCCGGCCCTGATTGTCGAACGGTGAGATGCGCACCAGACGATGCGTGCCCTGCTCGACAGAAAGCGTTCCGTAGGCATAAGGCGCCTTCACTGCGAAGGTTGCTGACTTAATGCCGGCCTCTTCCGCGTACGACGTTTCGTAGACCTCGACCGGCCAGTTGTGACGCTCGCAGTAACGCGAATACATACGCAGCAACATCTCTGCCCAGTCAGCAGCGTCGACGCCACCGGCCTCGGAACGAATGGTGACGAGTGCTTCGCGTGCGTCGTACTCGCCCGACAGCAGCGTGCGCACTTCGAGATCGCTGATCGCCTTCTGCAGATCGTCGACCTCCTTCAGCGCTTCATTCAGTGCTGCCTCATCGCCTTCGGCCTCGGCGAGTTCGAAGAGGATCGGCAGGTCATCGAGGCGACTGCGCAGGGCCTCAGCCTTGCGGATCTCGCCCTGGAGAAACGACAGCCTGCTGGTGACGACCTGGGCCTTGGCCTGGTCATCCCACAGGTCAGGGGCCGAGGCCTCTTCCTCGAGGGCTGCCGCACGAATGCGCATATCGGGGAGGTCGAGAACGTTCTCAATGCTGCCCATCGTGGTCTCGAGGGCGGAGATGGTCTCGGATACGTCGACGGCGGCCACGGGGCAAGACTACGGCCCTCGTGAGGGGCGGCTCACCGCGCGGTTCTCGTCCATATTCATCCCCTGCGAAGGCCAAATTGGCTCCCTTCACATTTTTTGTACTACATTATTGGCCAAGTCTCTGGGATAACAGATGGCATGCGCCCATGCACGCAACGGGGCACGCAAGCAATACGAACGACTATTGAACGGAGGCCGACGTGAGTAAGGAACGCGAAACGAAGATTGTGATGACTTCAGGGGGCGTCCCGCTCACCGAAGCTGACCTTGACAGACTCGCGGATGAAGCTGAGCGCGGATACGACGTGAGCCAGCTCAGGCCCGTCCGCCCTGGGCGCCCTTCTTTGGGACGGGGAACCTCACCAGCGATTCAGGTGCGCCTGGATCCACGGGCGTACAAGGCGCTGCAGGCTCACATTGCTGAAACCGGACTCAACACCAGCACGATCGTGCGCGAAGCACTCGCTCAATACTTGTCGCTACCGGAGTAGCAGCAGCCGATCAGATCGTGGCGACAGGCACGTCGTAGCTGATCGCGATTGTCGTCAGCGGAATGTTGACGCCAAATTACTCGGTGGGCTTAGCGACCGTGACCTTCAGCGGCACGAAGGTGCGCACCCGGATGGGCTCGGGAAGCGGAGTGACGCCAAAGGTCTCGAGTGAGCCCTGACCGGCCAGTCGCAGCGCGTACTGGGCGGTCGAGAGAGCGATCGGACTAGCGGGGTCATCGCAGATGACGAGGTGAGCGGAGCCCAGTACCGGCCAGCCGATGAGTTCTTGGCCTTCGGCCAGGATGATCTTCGACGCAGCCACGTCGAAGTTGCCCTCGACCGGAATGCCGCCGACTGCAGGTGATGCAGCGATGTTGCCCTTGTCGTCGGTGGTGATCTGTACTGCGCCGGCACCGACCTTCGAGAGCTGAACGTCATCGGGCGTAACCACCTGCGCCTCACCACTCTCGGTGATGACTGGCAAGCTGGCGACCGGAAGAATATTGGCGATTGCCTGGTAAGCCGGAATGACCGCGACCGCGCTCTCCTGGGCAGTGAGTGCTCCAAGCAGATCAACATCGGTGTCGAACATCTCGCCTGCAGTGAGTGTTGACGTCACGCCCGGAGTCCATGCGTCTGGCGCAACCTTCGCGAGCCACGTGGTCATCGCCTCGACGGAGCCCGAGCCGTTCTTCATAGATAGCAACGTGATGGGGGGCAGTCCGGTGAGGTCGTAGTCGCTGTTCGGCTCCGCGATCAGCGGATCCTCCCAGCTGGTGACGGTGCCAGAAAGAATGCCGGCAACAGCCTCGGGAGTGAGGTAGAGGCCTTCGAGACCCGGCACGTTATAGGCAAGGGCCACGGGGTAGTTGAAGACCGGCACGACGACGGGCGAACCGGCGGTGCAGGAGTTCTTGACGAAGGCGGCCAACTGCTCAGCAGTGGGAGCGTGATCTAACACTTCGAGCGGGGCGGGCGTGCCCACTGGGACTTCGGTGACCAGCTGCTCAGGGCACACGCTGGTGAGAGCGGCACCCACGGCATTCATCGACCCGGCGAACTCGTTGGGGGTTGCCACCTCGACCGAGCCATCGACGCAGGTGATCTGGGATTCCGCCTGCGCCGCGAGGACATCGGGCGGCATCGGGGGCGTGCAGGCACTGATGAGGGCCACCACACCGAACGCAGAAGCAGTGAGGACGATGCCCCGGGTTGACATGATCTTCCGGGACATCGTCCTCACCTTTGCTCGAGTTACTGCGGCACTACTGGACTGCTCAGAAAACTACTTGATTTCCTGCACCAGGGCCTTGGCCTTGGCCAGAACCTTGCCGCCGACCGGAACGTAGCCCAGCGTTGCAGCGCGCGAGGGGCCGCACTTCTGGAGAACGTAATCGTAGAACTGACGAACGCCGAGGCCGTTCGGACCCTTGCCGTCAGTGCGAGCGAGACCGTAGCTGAAGATCGCAATCGGGTAGGCACCGGAGACAGCGACCTTGTAGTTCAGGTTGATGAGCCCGTTCGCTGCGATGTCAGTCTGGTTCGCGAGGTTCTTTGCTGCGGAGGCCGAGGAAGGAGCGATGAACTCACCCTTGGCATTTTGCAGACGAGCGGACGGGTAGCCCTTGGCATCGCCGAGATCGACGTAGCCGATGGTGCCCTCCTTGGCGAGCACGTTGGCCATGACGCCCGAGTTGCCCTTGCCGGCCACCGAGTTTGCCGGGGGCTTGCCACCGGGGAAGGCGGTTGACATGTCGTCTTGGACCTTGGACCAGATCGACGGGGTCCAGGCATTGAGGTACTGCAGGAAGTTGTTCGTGGTACCCGAGCTATCCGAGCGGTAAGAGATGGTGATCGGGGTAGCGGGCAGTGCGCTCTTGATACGAGCGTTGTCCTTGAGGATCTCGGGGTGGTTCCAGGTGGTGATAACGCCCGCAAAAATCTTGGACAGGGTGTTCTGCTTGAGCTGGATTGACGAGCCCAGGGTGCGGCCGGTCTTGGCGTTCTTCAGGTTGATCGGGATGCTGACGGCGCCACCGATGTTCGGGACATACTCCCACCCAAAAGTGGGCTCGCCCGAGGTGTACTTCGAGTCAGTCTGCGCGTAGACGAAGGTGCCCTTGCTGAAGTTGCCCTTGCCAGTGC
>JBILOY010000036.1:0-13580 GCA_044374195.1 Candidatus Nanopelagicales bacterium | reverse complement strand
AATGTCCAGGTCGCCGAAGACTGTCATCGCGATCGTCCGAGGAATCGGCGTCGCCGTCATGACGAGAACATGAGGTCTGGTGCCATTGCGCGACTTCGCCGCGAGCGCGGCGCGCTGCTCCACACCGAAGCGGTGCTGCTCGTCTACGACGACCAGGGCGAGATCACGGAACTCGACGCTGTCCTGCAAGAGCGCATGCGTGCCAACCACGATGCCGGCCTCCCCCGTGATGACATCGAGTAGCTCCTTGCGCCTAGTGGCCGTCCGCTGGGAGCCGGTGAGCAGAGCAACCCGGGTGCCGTGATCAGCACCACCGAGTTGGCCACGATGGGCGAGCTCGCCGAGCATGCGCGTGATCGAGCGATGATGCTGGACTGCGAGCACCTCGGTCGGCGCCAGCAGTGCCGCCTGCCCACCGGAGTCAACGACAGCGAGCATGGCGCGAAGCGCCACCAGGGTTTTGCCGCTGCCAACATCGCCTTGCACGAGTCGATGCATCGGGTGCGTGGCACCGAGATCGTCGAAGATCTCCTGGCCGATCGAGACTTGCCCATCGGTAAGGGTGAACGGAAGTCTGGAGTCGAAGTCGGTGAGAAGCGGACCGACGACGCAATCACGTGCAGTCGCCGGCATTGACGAGAACTCCGCGCGCCGCTGAGCCAGGATCGACTGAAGACAAAAGGCCTCCTCATACTTCAGCCTCTCCGTGGCGGACTCGACATCGGACATCGACTGCGGCTGGTGAATCATGCGCAGTGCCGTGGCTCGGTCAACGAGGCCATGGCGTTGCAGTATCTCCGCTGGGATCGGGTCATCCACCTCACCCAAAGTGTCGAGCACGATGCGGATCGCTGCTTGAATCTGCCACGACGTGATCGAGCCGCTCGCCGGGTACACGGGAATGATCGCGCCAGCGAAGGCCGCCGTGGCCTCCGGGTCGTCCTCGATGCCGTCGGGGAAAAGCACGCACTGCGGGTGCGCGAGTTGACGCTTTCCGCGGTAGTCGGAGATTTCCCCCGAGAACAGCCCGCTTCGTCCGGCTCGGAACTCGCGCTCGCGCCATTTCTGATTGAAGAAGGTGACAGAGAGACGTCCCTTGCCGTCAGTGATGATGGCTTCCAGGATCGATCCGCGACGAGCACGCATGGCTCGTACTGTGACACTCTCGATATCGGCAAGCACCGTGACGGACTCGCCATCTCGAAGACTCGCGAGGTCGCTGAGCTTGCCGCGCTCGGCATAGCGGCGCGGGTAATGGTGTAGCAGATCATCGACGCTCGTAATGCCGAATGCCTTCGACAGCGCCTTAGCGGTCTTCCCGCCAAGGACGCCAGTGAGATTCGTGTCAATGATGGTCGTCACTCCACGCCAATGATTAGCGGCCATAGTGGCTGTCCGCCCTCGTACGTCACGACATCGACCAGCGGATACTCGGTGGCAAGCCAGCGTGGAATCACGGAACGCATGTAGTCGGATGCAGCCTCGCCGTAGACCAGCGTCAGAAGCTCGGCACCGGCAGCCAGCATGCTGGTGATCAGAGCGCGCGAGGATTCGTCAGAATCGTGACCGATGAATCGGATGTCACCGTCGACCAGGCCCAGGATGTCTCCGGGCCGGCAGGTGCCCGCCGACGTGAGCGCCTCGCGAACCGAGGTCGTGATTGCCCCGTAATGAGTGGCACCTGCTGCACGAGTCATCGATACGACGTCATCGTCGAAGCGAGCATCAGGATCACTCACGGCTACAGCGGCAAGAGTCTGCACAACAGAACGCGTAGGGATCACCGACACACGAATGCCATCGGCACGTGCCTGCGTTGCTGCGATCTCAGCAACGGCTCGCGTGTCTCCATCGCTGGGAAGCACGATGACCTCACCAGAGTGCGAGTTCACGATTGCTTCGAGGATCTCTGAGGTTGACGGACGCTGCCCGGCACTTGCGGGGACGATGTGAACTCCCTGCCCGCGCAGGAGCTCGGCGATTCCTGCGCCGTGAACCACGGCTACAACCGAGCGCAGCTGCAATTCATCAGCGTGCTCATCAGTGTGTAGGTACGTGATGCGCAGACGATAAGGGCGACCAGCAGCCATTCCGGCCTCTACGGCAGCACCTGCATCATCGACATGCACGTGCACATTCCACAAACCCTCGCCTCCGACGATGACCAGCGAGTCGCCGAGGACATCGAGCGAGCTGCGCAGTCCAGGGATTGCGGCCTCATCTGCATCGAGCAGGTACATCACTTCGAAAGCCGGGCCGACGTAGTCGACGTCACGACGATTCTCGATCGGCTGCACCACTGCGCGAGGAGCAACTGACCTGGGACGGCGTACACCTTCGACAACCTCGGCCAGTGCGTCGAGCACAACAACGAATGCTTGACCCCCGGCATCGACAACGCCGGCCATGCGCAAGGTCTCAAGGAGTTCCGGAGTGCGTTCGAGGGCGTGGCGCGCATTCTCGGCAGCGCGGGCGAGTACCTCGGAGGTGTCGGTCACCCCGGCATCGACGGCCTCCTGAGCCGCGTCAGCTGCCGCCCGAGCCACCGTCAAGATGGTGCCCTCGACCGGCCGGGCAACTGCGGCGTAGGCCAGATCAGCGCCGCGCCGCAGCAACCGAGCGATCGCCTGGCCATCGACGGGGTGATCCTCGGGAAGGTCTCCCAGCACATCACCGGTGCCCTTGAGGATCTGCGACAAGATCACGCCCGAGTTGCCCCGGGCGCCCAGGAGCGCACCTCGGGCCATGGCCGTCGCCGCAGCCGCTCGCGTGCGACTTTCGACGAGGGCAGCGTCCACGGCGGCGCAGGCTGCCTCCATGGTGAGGTAGACATTCGTGCCGGTATCCCCATCGGGCACCGGGAAGACATTGAGGCTGTCGATGCGGGCCCGAGCGTCCTCAAGACCATCCAGGGCGGCATACGCCCACTCCCGGATCGTCGTGCAGTCGAGATCGGCTCGCGCCGTCATGTCACCCCTCCACGCTGCCCTGCCTGGGCCACTGCTGCCGAAACCGTACCCTCGATTTGGGGTCCTCACGAGGACTCGGCTAGTCTGAGGCGCTGCCCGTGAGGGGCAGATCCCCGGCAACGGGTGACTCGATTAACCTTGAAGGAGTGCACCGTGGCTGCTGTCTGCGATGTCTGCGGTAAGAGCCCCAGCTTCGGGCATTCGATTTCCCATTCCCACCGCCGCACCAAGCGCCGTTGGAACCCGAATATCCAGCGCGTGCGCACGCTCGTGGGCAAGACCCCCAAGCGCCAAAACGTTTGCGCCTCGTGCCTGAAGGCCGGCAAGGTCGTTCGCGGCTAATCGTCCACCACACTTCGAAGGGCGCGCGGTTTTCCGTGCGCCCTTCGCTTTTTCATGATCTGACGCGACATAGCCGCCGCAAGACGCCGTTTAGAAGTGGCGATGCCCGCCGCGCGAGTTGTCGCGAACTCCATCGATCACGACGCCCGGCCCGTCTTCGCTCACAGCCTCGACGACGCCGATCTCGATGAATCCGACGGGAAGCTTCTTCTTCCCGGAGAAGGTTGCCAGGAGAGCATGATCCTCGCCGCCCGTGAGTAGCCATAGTCTCGGGTCAACGTTGTAGGCGGCAGCCGTGGCGCGGATCTCCTCGGGGACATCGAGCGCAGCGCTCGACAGGCTCATCACGACCGAGGATGCCTCGGCAATATGTCGGGCATCGGCGATGAGTCCGTCGCTGACGTCGATCATCGAGGTTGCCCCGCCCTTGGCAGCAAGAGGTCCGGCAGCGTAGGGCGGTTCCGGGAACCGGTGAGCATTCACGAGCACCCGCGGTGACCTGAATCCGCGCGACAGCACTGCAAGGCCGGCCGCCGACCAACCGACTCGACCGGCGAGTGCGATGCGATCTCCCGCTTTAGCTCCGGAGCGCAGCACCGGGGCGGCCACAGCGAGAATCCCGAGCGCCGTCACGGAGATCACGATGGAGTCGGCCGCCGAGATATCACCACCGACGATGCTCGCCCCGACAATCGCGGACTCCTCGGCCAACCCGCCCATGAACTGCATGGCCCACGCCGCAGGCAGGTCGGCCGGAGCGGCGAAAGCTACGACGAGTGCGGTCGCCACGCCACCCATCGCGGCAATGTCGGCCAGACTCGCTGCGGCTGCCTTGCGTCCGATGTCAACCGGAGTCGACCAATCACGTCGAAAATGCCTGCCCTCGACGAGCATGTCGACACTGACCAACGTGCGGCCGTCAGGTGAGGTGATGACCGCAGTGTCATCGCCCGGCCCGACAACAACATGCGAGTTACTCGCAAGGCCTTTCGTGAGTCGCTCGATGAGGCCGAACTCCCCCACATCGCCGATGGTTGCGTCGGTGGCCATGTCAGCGAAGCCCACTTCCGCGGCGCATGGCATCGGCGACCAAGGAGTCCACAAGCTGCTCGTAGTCGATACCAGAGACATCCCACATACGCGGAAACATCGAGATCGGGGTAAAGCCCGGCATCGTGTTGACCTCGTTGACGATCACGGAGCCGTCGGTGAGCAGGAAGAAGTCAACACGCGCCAGGCCCTCGCAGCCAAGCGCATCGAAGGCCACGACGGCGAGTTCGCGTATACGCGACTCGACAGCCTCAGGGATATCTGCCGGCACGATCAGATCCGCAGAATCCTCAAGGTACTTGGCAGCGAAGTCGTAGAACTCATGCCCGGAGCTCACGATGATCTCTGCACATCGACTTGCTCTGGCGACACCCGTGCCATCGACCATCACCGCGCACTCGATCTCGCGAACGCCGACTATGCCTAACTCGATCACCAGGCGAGGGTCGTGTCGGCGCGCTTCGGTGATGGCGGCATCGAGTTGGTCAGCAGAATGCACCTTGGTAATACCCTGCGAGGAACCCGCACGTGCAGGCTTCACGAAGAGCGGAAAGCCCAGCTCGGCGATTCGCGCCCTGCACCCCGCCTCATCGGACCGCCACTGCTGGTCAGTGATCACGGCGTACGGGCCGACCCCCAGTCCGACCGCGGCCAATAGTGCCTTCATATAACCCTTATCCATCGTCACGGCAGAGGAGAGGACTCCTGAACCGATGTAAGGAATCCCGGCGAGTTCGAAGAGCCCCTGGACAGTTCCGTCCTCGCCATAAGGACCGTGCAGGACCGGGAACACGACGTCGATGCTGCCGAGCAGCTCATCGACCATCGTCGGATCAGCATGAAAAGCCACGGGTTGGTCATTGGGCAATACCTCGGGAAGCACCCCGTCGATGATGCGCAGGTCATGCGGATCCGAGTGCTGGAGGTACCAGCCTCCATCGCGCGTGATCCCGATCGGTACGACGTCGTAACGTTTCGGATCGAGCGCACGCCTGATCGCACCGGCGCTAATGCACGAGATCGAGTGCTCACTGCTACGACCCCCGTAGATGACGGCGATTCGAGTGCGAGAGGCCATGCTCAGACCGTATCGGGTACAGGGCTCAAGCCGCCGACGGCGCGCTATTCGCTTTCGGTCTCGCGCTTGGTATCGCGTGACATGAACGACGCAACAAGAATGCGCGGGCTCAAACCGTGATGCACAACCTGAACGACCTTTTCGGTGATCGGCATCTCGACCCCGTGTCGCTGAGCGAGCTCATAAATCGGCTGACAACTCTTGAATGCCTCGCAGGTCTGACGAGTCATGTCGATGGTCTCCTGCACGCTAAGCCCACGGCCGAGATTCTCGCCGAAGGTGCGATTGCGGGAGAGCGGCGACTGGCAGGTGGCCACGAGATCGCCGACGCCGGCCAGGCCCTGGAAGGTCAGCGGGTCGGCTCCGAGAGCTACGCCAAGACGCGCCATCTCCGCGAGACCGCGCGTGATCACCGACGCCTGGGAGTTCTCGCCGAGCCCCATGCCGACGGCAATGCCATTCGCCAGGGCGATCACGTTCTTGACCGCCCCGCCGATCTCGGTACCCACGACATCAGTTGTCCAGTACGGGCGGAAGTACTCAGTGGTGCAAGCCTCCTGCACGAGCATCGCCGCATGCTCATTAGCGCACGAGACCGTGGTGGCTGTCGGCTGATGCTCGGCGATCTCACGTGCGAGATTCGGACCTGACACGACAGCGATTCGAGAGATATCTGCGCCGGTGACCTCCGCAATGACCTCGCTCATTCGCTTGGTCGTGCCGAGTTCGACACCCTTGATGAGGCTCACGAGAACCGCATCCTTGGGAATGAACGGAAGCCAGGCAGTGAGGTTCTCGCGCAGATGCTGTGCCGGGGTAGCGAAGGCCACGATGTCAGCGCCGTCGAGCGCGTGAGCGGCATCGACTGATGCCGTCAGCGAATGAGGCAGTGCGATGCCCGGCTGATACAACTCATTGGAGTGCTCGCGATTGACCTCATCGGCAATATCGAGGCGACGAGTCCACATGCGTACGTCGCTGCCGGCATCTGCAAGCACCATTCCGAAGGCGGTTCCCCAGGAACCGCTGCCCATCATCGCGACGCGACTCATGAGGGGCTCCTGTCCGCTTGGAATGGCTCGGTCGGGGCGACCTCGCCGCGAGCCTGCGCGAGGAGATCGGTGATGGCCTCCCAGATTCGCTGGCTCGCGATATGCAATGTATCGGCATCGAGTGGCATGTCGTACAGATCACTGAGGTCAACAGGCGGACCGACCCGCATCACCATTGTCTTTCGAGGGAACAGTCGTAGCTGCTTCACATAGGGACGCATAACCTGCTCCGGACCCCACTGGGCCGCGGGAATCAGGGGACGTTGGGTGGCCAGCGCGATTCGCGCCGCGCCTGTCTTGAGCGCCATCATCCACATGTCGGGGTCCTTGGTCATCGTGCCTTCGGGGTAGACCACCACGCACTCCCCCTTCTGAACTGCACTGATCGCATCGCGGACAGCATCAACGGCCTCAGCCGACTCGCGATACACCGGGATCTGCCCGGCTCCGCGGACGATTCGCCCGATGATCGGCACGCGGAACATCGGCTCTTTCGCGAGAAAACGAGGTGGTCGATCGTTGTTCCAGAGCAGGTTCGACAGAGCCAACGGATCGAACCAGGACAGGTGGTTGGCCGCGACAATGATGCCGCCGCCGTCTTGCTCGAGGTTGCCCTGACCCTTCCAGTCACGCTTGGTGAAGACCATAAGGAACGGCCACAGCACGAATGCCGCGAGACGAAACCAGAAACCCAGGCGCCAGCGTCGGCGCACGTGGCCTGAATTCGAGTGGCCTGAATTCGACATGCGCCTACTCTTCCATGTTCATCCTTGTGTGCCTATGCATCCATGCCCCTGCGAATTCACGGCCACGATGGGCTTGGATGGGGTGATGAAGTCGTGGACAGCCGTCATCCCGGTCAAGGGCCTGGACACGGCGAAGACCCGGCTCGGGCTTCCCGACGACCCCCGGCGCCCGGAGTTTGCACTCGCCTTCGCCCTGGACGTCATCGATGCGTGCCTGAAGTCCACTGCAGTGAGCCAGGTCATCGTGGTTACCGATGATCTCGAGGTCATCACCAGCGCCGTCGGGGTTACCTTGTGCCCCGAGCCGATCGGTGGCGGACTCAACCAGGCGATCAGGTCTGGTGCCTCGTTGTGCGAGGGATCCGTGGTCGCGCTGGCGGGCGACCTGCCCTGCCTGACTCCCGAGGCACTTGATTACATCCTAGATCTCGCCGGAGGTCACGAGCGGAGCCTGCTCAGTGATACGCAGGGCTCAGGAACCGCGATGCTGTGTGCCACAGACACGACTCTCCTTGATCCACGATTTGGAATCGGGTCGCGATCGGCGCATGTGCAGGCCGGCTACATCGACCTCGCTCTTGACGCACCTGCCCACATTCGCACTCTTGTGGCCGGAGCCAGGCGAGATGTCGATACGCCTGCTGACCTGTGGGACGCATTGCGCATCGGCGTAGGTGCCAACACGGCTGCCGTGCTCGGGAGGCAGCCATGATGGCGATGTTCCATGCCTATCGAGATTCAGATGCACTCGTGGTGGCCGAGGACGGCACCTCGATTACGGTGCCGGTCTCGCTAATCACGGCCGCAGGGCTCGGCCCGCTGCGCACCGGCCAGCGCTTGGTGCTCGCACATGACGCAGACGGATCCATCGCGTCAATCCGACTCCCGTAACGCACAAAGGCGGCCACCCACAGGGTGACCGCCTCCATGTGAAAGGACTAGCGCTTGCGCGCGGGAGCCTTCTTGACGACCTTCTTGGCTGCTGCCTTCTTGGCGGGAGCCTTCTTGACGACCTTCTTCGCTGCTGCCTTCTTGGCGGGAGCCTTCTTGGCTGCTGCCTTCTTGGCCGGAGCAGCCTTCTTGGCTGCTGCTGGTGCGGCAACCTTCTTGGCGCCGGACACGACTGCCTTGAACTCCGCACCCGGGCGGAACTTCGGAAGCTTGGTGGCCTTGATCTTCACGGTCTCGCCCGTGCGGGGGTTGCGGCCGAGGCGGGCCTTGCGAGCCTGAGCTTCGAATACGCCGAAGCCGCTGATGGCGACCTTCTCGCCCTTGGCAACGGCACGCTTGGTGTCGTCGATGAATGCGTCAACGATTGCGGTGACGTCGCGCTTGCTGTGACCGAGACGTACGGCCACTGCGTCAATGAGTTCAGCCTTGTTCACTTAAAACCCCTCCGGAGGGTAATTAGGTCGGCCGAGTGCCGACATCTGCGAATGTAGCCCGATCGAAGGTAAATGCGGACACGCCACGCCGCGAAAGCCCTTGCCAATAAACAGGAATTGGCAAGGGCTCCGTCGGTGATTGTGCGTTAGTGATCGACTACTTCGTGGTCGGCTCGAACACCGGTCGGGTGGCCTCGAATGCCGAAATCTGATCGGCGTACTGCAAGGTGATGCCGATGTCATCCAGGCCGGCCATCAGGCGCCACCGCACGTAGTCATCGACCTCGAAGGGAGCCACCAGATCACCGACGCGAACCTCACGCGCCTCGAGATCGACGGTCACCACAGTGGTCGGGTCTGCCTCGATGAGAGCCCAGATCTGCTCGACGAGGTTCTGGTCAACAACAGCGGTCAGCAGGCCGCCCTTGCCCGAGTTACCGCGGAAGATATCGGCGAATCGTGAGGAGATGACGACCTTGAAGCCGTAATCCTGCAGCGCCCAGACAGCATGCTCGCGCGAGGATCCGGTACCGAAATCGGGGCCGGCCACCAAGATCGAGACGCCCTGGTACTCCGGGCGATTGAGCACGAAGTCGGCGTCCTTGCGCCAGGACGAGAACAGGCCATCCTCGAAGCCATGGCGCGTGATGCGCTTCAGATACTCCGCGGGGATGATCTGGTCGGTGTCGACATTGCTGCGACGAAGCGGCGCCGCGGTACCGGTGTGGGTGACGAAAGCGTCCATGTCGGTGCCTTTCCGGATTAGGAGGCCGAAGCCAGGTCGGCGGGTGCGGCCAGGTGGCCCGTGACTGCTGTTGCGGCGGCCACTGCGGGTGAGACCAGATGGGTGCGACCACCTGGACCCTGACGGCCCTCGAAATTTCGGTTCGAGGTGGAGGCGCTGCGCTCCCCCGGCTTGAGCTTGTCGGGATTCATCGCCAGGCACATCGAGCAGCCGGCCTCGCGCCATTCGGCTCCGGCCTCACTGATGATGACATTGAGGCCTTCGGCCTCCGCCTGCTTCTTGACACGAACCGAGCCCGGCACGACCAGCATGCGCACGCTCGGAGCAACCTTGCGACCCTTAAGTACCTCGGCCACGGCGCGAAGATCCTCGATACGACCATTGGTGCACGAGCCGACGAAAACGGTGTCGACCTTGATATCGCGCAGCGGCATTCCCGGCGTGAGATCCATGTAGGCCAGCGCACCTTCGATTGCCACGCGATCGACCTCGTCGACTGCATCGGTAGGCGAGGGGACGTTGCCCGACAGGGGCAGACCCTGGCCGGGGTTGGTTCCCCAGGTGACGAAGGGGCTCAGTGTCGTGGCGTCGAGGAACACCTCAGCGTCGTACGTGGCATCCGCATCGGTGGGGAGAGTGGTCCACCATGCAACAGCGGCATCCCACTCAGCACCTGTCGGAGCGTGATCGCGACCCTTGAGGTACTCAAAGGTCTTCTCATCGGGGGCGACCATGCCAGCGCGAGCACCTGCCTCGATCGACATGTTGCACAAGGTCATGCGACCTTCCATTGACAGGCCACGGATGGCCGAGCCGCGGTACTCAAGCACGTATCCCTGGCCACCGCCGGTGCCGATCTTCGCGATGATCGCCAAAGTGACATCCTTCGCGGTGACGCCAACGGGAAGGTCACCCTCGACAGTGATCGCCATGGTCTTGAACGGCTTGAGCGGCAGGGTCTGCGTGGCGAGCACGTGCTCGACCTCGCTGGTGCCGATGCCGAAGGCGAGAGCGCCGAAGGCGCCGTGAGTCGAGGTGTGCGAGTCACCGCACACGACGGTCATGCCCGGCTGGGTCAAGCCCAGTTGCGGGCCCACCACGTGCACGATGCCCTGCTCGGCATTGCCGAGCGAGTAGATCGGAACACCAAACTCGGCACAGTTGGCTCGCAATGCCTCGAGCTGGGCACGCGAGATCGGGTCAGCGATCGGCTTGTCGATGTCGATGGTCGGTGTGTTGTGATCCTCGGTGGCGAGGGTGAGGTCGGGACGACGAACGGGGCGACCTGCCGAGCGAAGGCCATCGAAGGCCTGCGGACTGGTGACCTCGTGCACGAGGTGGAGATCGATGTAGAGCAGGTCAGGCTCACCCTCGGCGTGGCGCACGACATGCGCCTCCCAGACCTTCTCGGCCAGTGTGCGTCCCACGATGTACCTCCAGACAGTGCACGAATGCTGGGTCTCATCGTATTCCGCGGCAAGCTCTGGAAAATCCACCCCTGCCTCGCCCGCACTACCGCTGGTTAACTGGCGAAAGCCCCCCGCGAGCGGGGGGCTTTCCTTCTTGGTAGCCCCGACGGGATTCGAACCCGCGCTACCGCCTTGAGAGGGCGGCGTGCTAGGCCACTACACAACGGGGCCGCGCTACCAAGCAATGCTGCTGCTTGCGCAGAGCATGATGTCGCTTATCGAGGAGCGGATCAAATCCGGTCACACGCAAACGTCGCTGGGGTACCAGGACTCGAACCTAGACTAAATGAATCAGAATCATTTGGGCTGCCAATTACCCCATACCCCATGGGCGCTGATTGCTCAGCGGAGAAAAGTATAGACGTTCCCTCAGGAGAGCCAAATCCGGTATCAGGAACGTGCAGCGCGCAGTCGCGCGAGAGCAACCGGGCGCCCCAAGATCTCGAGGGATTCAAAGAGAGGTGGTGAGATGCGTCGGCCCGTGATGGCTACCCGCACTGGCCCGAAGGCCACCTTCGGCTTGAGGCCTAGCCCTTCGATCAAGGCCGTACGCAACGCCCCCTCGATTGACTCGGTGCTCCACGGCTCAACCACCTCGAGTGCGGTGATCGCCGCCTCCAGGGTCGGCTGCGCATCGGGGCCGAGCATCGCGGCAGCATCGGTCGGATCGAGGGCGAACCGCTCCTCGGGGATGAAGAGGAAGGCGAGGTTCTCAACAGCTTGAGTCAAGGTGTCCATGCGCTCGTGAATGAGCGGCACCGACTGCTCGAGGAGCCGAATCTGGTCAGGAGTAGGCGGTACGGCAACGAGCTCAGCTGCCTGCAGGAACGGAATCACCCGATCGATCAGCTCAGAGGCACTCAGCTTGCGAATCCAGTCGGCATTGATCGCCGTGCACTTCTTGAGATCGAAGCGCGCGGGGTTGGGGCTGACGCGATCCAAGGCGAAGGCATCGGCCATCTCCTGCTTGGAGAAGAACTCGATGTCATCGCCCATCGACCAACCGAGCAGCGCAAGGTAGTTGAGCAGACCCTCCGGCAGGTAACCATTGTCGCGATACATGTGCAGTGATGACTCGGGATCGCGCTTGGACAGCTTGCGATTGCCCTCCCCCATCACATACGGAAGATGACCAAAGCGCGGTGTCGTGCCGTCACTTACTCCGATGGCCGCGAGTGCTTCGTACAGCGCGATCTGTCGAGGAGTTGAGGAGAGGAGATCCTCCCCACGAAGCACGTGGGTGATGCGCATCAGCGCGTCATCGACGGGGTTTACCAGTGTGTAGAGCGGCTCGCCGTTCGCACGCACGAGAACGTAGTCAGGCACATGCTCTTTACCGAAGGTGATCTCACCGCGCACGAGGTCGTCCCAGGTGAAATCGCGATCCGGCATCTTGAAACGGATAACGGCCTCGCGACCCTCAGCGATGAACGGTGCCTTCTGCTCGGCCGAGAGATTGCGGCAGGTGCCCTCGTAGCCAGGAGTACGACCTTCCTTCTTGGCCAGTTCGCGGCGATCCTCGAGTTCGTCCTGGGTGCAGTAGCACTCGTAAGCGAAGCCGGCATCCTTGAGCTTGCCCGCTACCTCGGCGTAGATATCCATGCGCTCGGACTGGCGATACGGGCCATACGGGCCGCCGACCTCCGGCCCTTCATCCCAGTTCAGGCCCAGCCAGCGCAGAGCGTTAAGGAGTGCGTCATAGGACTCCTCGCTATCGCGGGCACTGTCGGTATCTTCAATGCGGAAGACGAACGTGCCGCCGGTGTGACGCGCATACGCCCAGTTGAACAACGCAGTACGCACCATGCCCACATGCGGATTACCAGTAGGTGAGGGGCAGAAACGAACACGAACGTCAGACACGATCCACCACCGGGTTGCTCAGGATTCCTATGCCTTCAATGGCCACGGCTACTTCCTGGCCGGCCTTCAAAGGCCCTACACCGGCAGGGGTGCCGGTCAAGATCACGTCGCCGGGCAGCAGGGTCATCACCGAGCTGATCCAGCTGACGAGCTCAGGCACGTTGCGGATCATGTCGCCGAGCTGGCCGTTCTGCCGCACCTCACCGTCGACGATGCAGGCGATGCGTGCGTCATCGAGATCTACTGAGGTCGAGATCCATGGCCCCAGCGGACAGAAGGTGTCGAAGCCCTTGGCGCGCCCCCACTGGCCGTCTGCCTTCTGAAGATCACGCGCGCTCACATCATTGGCACAGGTGTAACCGAGAATCACTTCCGGAACCCGCTCGATCGGCACGTCGCGGCAGAAGCGTCCAATGACGATCGCCAGCTCGGCCTCGTGATCGACGTGCTCGGACTGCCACGGAAGCTGGATCGCCTCGTCGGGACCAATGATCGAAGTACTGGGCTTGAGGAAGATCATCGGCTCGGCCGGAATCTCCTTGCCGGATTCCTTCACGTGGTCGGCGTAATTGAGCCCAACCGCAATGACCTTGCTGGGCATGACCGGCGCAAGGAGCTTGGCTCGAACCAGAGGGAAAACGTCGCCCGTAGGTGAAACCTCACCGAAGGGGTGGCCATGCAAGGTGGCCACCATGGTCTCGTCAGTGATGTCACCGGTCTCGGAGACACCCTCGACAACCCCGTAGAGGATCTCGTCATTGATCAAAACTCGGCAGATACGCACCAGTGGAGTCTATGCGGAGCGCAGGAAGAACCTCGGCCGCTACTTCTTCGCCGACTGAAGCAGGCCGAAATTAACGGCGTCCTCAAGCGCCATCCAG
>JBILOY010000033.1:0-13882 GCA_044374195.1 Candidatus Nanopelagicales bacterium | reverse complement strand
TACCGTTTCGGCTTCGCAGCCGGTGACCCTGAGGTTCTTCGGCCACTACTCGTGGTGCGCAAGCACCTGGGCCTGATGGTGCCGGCGCCCGTGCAGCATGCGGCAGCGGTGGCCTATGCCGATGACACTCACGTGGCGGTCCAGCGCGATCTCTACCGCAGCCGCCGACAAATTCTCGCTGAATCCCTGCGCGCGCATGGCTTCACCATCGATCACGGCGAGGCCGGCCTTTATCTGTGGGCCACGCGCGGTGAGCCCTGTTGGGACACCGTCAGTTGGTTCGCTGATCGAGGCATCCTGGTCACGCCGGGGGATTTCTACGGCACCGCCGGTGCACGACACGTTCGCATTGCGTTCACCGCGACCGATGCCGCCGTGGAAGCCTTTGCGGAGCGTCTTTCTCGAGGGTGAGAGTCATCTCACAGGCCTAGAGGCCAACTCCATTTCACCCGTCTCCTCGGGGTGGGTACGGTTACGTCAACGGCTAAGCGGCGACCCCGCATGCGTTTTCCAGGAGGATCTGTGACCGACTTCATCCTTAAGCACCCCGGTGGCGAACTGCCGCTTCCCGAGGTTCCGGCAACCGTAGGCGAGAGCGGTCTGAACATCGCTCCGCTGATGAAGGAGACGGCTCACGTCACCCTCGATCATGGTTTCCTCAACACCGCGGCATGCTCATCGGCCATCACCTACATCGATGGCGATGCCGGCATCCTGCGTTACCGCGGTTACCCGATCGAGCAGCTGGCCGAGAAGTCCAGCTTCCTTGAAACTGCCTTCCTGCTGATCTACGGCGATCTGCCCTCTGAGGAACAACTCAGCTCGTTCAAGCACCAGATCCGCATGCACACGATGCTGCACGAGGATCTGCGCAACTTCTTCGATGGCTTCCCGCGCGACGCCCACCCGATGCCCGTGCTGTCATCGTCGGTGTCGGCGCTGTCGACCTTCTACCAGGATTCACTGGATCCGTTCGATCCCGCGCAGGTCGAGATCTCGACCATCCGTCTGCTTGCGAAGCTGCCGACCCTTGCTGCCTACGCGCACAAGAAGGCCATGGGCCAGCCCATGCTGTACCCCGACAACTCGCTCGGCTACGTCGATAACTTCCTGCGCATGACCTTCGGCGTTCCGGCCGAGGAGTACGAGGTCAACCCGGTTATCTCACGCACGCTCAACCAGCTCCTGCTCCTGCACGCAGATCACGAGCAGAACTGCTCGACCTCGACCGTGCGTCTTGTTGGCTCCTCGCACGCGAACCTGTTCGCATCCGTGTCGGCCGGTGTCAACGCACTGTTCGGCCCGCTGCACGGTGGCGCCAACCAGGCCGTGCTCGAGATGCTTGAGAACATTCACGCCTCGGGCGGCGGCGTGAACACCTTCATCCGCCAGGTCAAGAACCGCGAAGACGGCGTGAAGCTCATGGGCTTCGGTCACCGCGTGTACAAGAACTATGACCCTCGTGCGGCCATCGTGAAGAAGAGCGCCTATGAGGTCTTCGAGGCGCTGGGTGTGAGTGATCCGCTGCTCGACATCGCACTTCGCCTCGAAGAGGTCGCGCTGTCCGATGACTTCTTCATCGAGCGCAAGCTGTACCCGAATGTCGACTTCTACACGGGCCTGATCTACAAGGCGATGGGCTTCCCGACCCAGATGTTCACGGTGCTCTTCGCCCTGGGTCGTCTGCCGGGCTGGATCGCCCAGTGGCGCGAGATGATCAACGATCCCGACACCAAGATCGGCCGTCCGCGCCAGGTCTACATCGGCGAGGTCCTGCGCGACTACCCGTCGATGGACCAGCGCTAAGTACTGCTTCGCAAGAAGCCCCGACGCCGGGGCTTCTTCGTTGGTGCAATCAGTCGTTGGAGTGCAGTGCCGCGTTCAGCCCGCCCCACGTGCCGGTGCGCGAGCTGATCTCGATCGCGCCGGTCTGCGAGTTACGGCGGAAGAGCAGGTTGCTGTCACCTGAGACAGCCTTGGCCTTGGCGATCGTGCCATCGGGCAGCGTGACCTTCGAACCTGCAGTCACGTAGAGACCGGCCTCGACGACGCAGTTGTCACCGAGCGAGAGACCCACGCCGGCGTTCGCGCCGATGAGGGTGCCGGTGCCGATCGTGACGACCTCGGTACCGCCGCCGGAGAGCGTGCCCATGATCGAGGCGCCGCCGCCGATGTCGGAACCGTCGCCGACAACCACGCCTGCGGAGATGCGGCCCTCGACCATCGAACTGCCCAGAGTGCCGGCGTTGAAGTTCACGAAGCCCTCGTGCATCACCGTGGTGCCGCTGGCCAGGTAAGCGCCCAGGCGCACGCGGTCGGCGTCAGCAATGCGAACCCCCGAGGGAACGACGTAGTCGGTCATCCGCGGGAAGCGGTCGACTCCGTGCACGGCGAGGTTGATGCTCTTGGCGCGGGCATGCAGTCGCACATCGTTGAGACGCTCGACGGGCACCGGGCCAAGGTTCGTCCAGGCCACGATCGGCAGCAGGCCGAAGATGCCGGTCAGGTTGATGGTGCGCGGCATCACCAGGCGCGCCGAGAGCAGGTGCAGGCGCAGGTAGGCGTCAGCGGTGTCGGCAGGTGCCTCAGCGAGGTCAGCGATGGTCGTGGTGAGGGTGCGCACGTGAACCCCGCGCACCTCATCGGAGTCAATGGCCGAACCGATGCCGGGCACGTCGATCGGGTCAGGGCCCAGGGCGGGGCTGGGGTACCAGACGTCGAGGATCTGGTCGCCGAAGTAGGTGGCCAGGCCGGTGGCCGATGCGGATCCGGTGACTGCGGTGAGGTCTGCGGCTGCTGCGTTGGTCATCGCACTACCGTATCCATGTGGAACACGATGCGAGCTCAGGGCTTGACCTCTCGGTCGATGTGGTGGCACTGACCGCTGCCCTGATCGACATTCCGAGTGAGTCCCACCACGAGCAGCACATCGCTGATCTCGTCGAAGCCGCCCTCAACCGAGTGCCGCACCTGACCGTGAGCCGTTTCGGCAACACGGTTGTGGCGCGCACTGACCTCGGCCGCGCCGAGCGCGTGCTGATCGGCGGCCATCTCGACACCGTGCCCACGAACTCGAATATGCCGCACCATTTCGACGGTGATCGTCTCTACGGCCTCGGTGCCTGTGACATGAAGGGCGGCGTTGCGGTGTCACTGAAGCTCGCTGCGACAATCGCCGAGCCGTTGCGTGATGTTACCTACGTGTATTACGAGGGCGAGGAAGTCGAGAGCAGGTTCAACGGGCTGGCGCATCTCGCAGAGAGCAATCCCGAGTTGCTTGTTGCCGATCTCGCGATCTTGATGGAGCCGTCGAACGCAGGCATTGAAGCCGGCTGCCAGGGAACGATTCGCGCGGAGGTCATGGCGAGCGGTGTTCGTTCCCATAGTGCGCGCCCGTGGATGGGTGAGAACGCGATTCACGGTGCCCGCGAGATTCTGGGCCGTCTCGAGTCGTATGTGCCGCGCCGACCAATGGTCGATGGCCTGGAGTATCGAGAAGGCCTGAGTGCAGTGGGTATTCGCGGCGGCATCGCCGGCAACGTGATCCCCGATGAGTGCGTGGTCACTGTGAACTATCGCTTTGCCCCTGATCGTTCGACTGACGAGGCGTTGGCGCATGTGCGCGAGGTATTCGACGGCTATGACGTCGAGTTCATTGATGTGAGTCCTGCAGCGGCACCCGGATTATCGCGTCAGGCAACCGTTGATTTCCTTGCTGCGACTGGTGCGATACCTGCGCCGAAGTTCGGCTGGACAGATGTCGCGCGATTTGCGGCAATGGGAACCCCGGCCCTGAACTTCGGACCGGGGGACCCATCGATTGCGCATATGAGGGACGAATCAGTCCCGATTGATCAGCTGCGCTCGTGCGAGCAGCAATTGCGCAGCTGGCTCACTGCTGACTAGGCCTTGAGTGCCTGAACGTCGAGGCTTAGCTTGATCTTGTCCGAGACGAGCACGCCACCGGTCTCGAGCTTGACGTTCCAGACGAGACCGAATTCCTCGCGGCTGATCTCGAGCTCTGCCTCGAAGCCAGCCTTGACGTTGCCCCACGGGTCGGTGCTGACACCGATGAACTCCCACGGGATCACGACGCTCTTCGTGACGCCATGGATGGTGAGGTCACCGGTGACCTCGACAACATTGCCCTTGTCGGCTGCGCCGGTCGAGACGAAGGTCAGGGTCGGGAAGTTCTCAACGTCAAGGAACTCGGCGGACTTCAGGTGACCGTCGCGGTCGCCGCTATTGGTGTCGATACTGGCGGCCTGGATGGTGAGGTTGGCCGAGCTGGCGCCGATATTGGCCGCATCGATGGTGAAGCCACCCTCGAATGCGTCGAACTTGCCGCGGACCTTCGACACCATCAGGTGGCGGGCCGAGAAGCCGATGTTGGTGTGGGCGGCGTCGATTACCCAGGTGCCCTGGGCCGCGGAGAGGTCAGACATATGTGTCTCCTTGATAGTTGAAAGATCAATTGGTTTGTTGAATATACAACTAGGTTGCCGACGGTGCAAGCCCCTCTAGGGTGGAACGCGTGAACTCTGCCCGAATGATCTGCGTCTATTGCTCAGCCAATGACGCCATCGACGAGCGCTACCTTGCCCTGGCCTCCGAGGTCGGCACGGCCATCGCTGCCCGCGGCTGGGGTCTTGTCTCCGGCGGTGGCTCGGTCTCGATGATGGGCGCCGTGGCCAAAGCCGTGCGTGCCGGTGGTGGCTACACCGTCGGCGTCATTCCTCAGAAGCTCATCGAGATGGAGGTCGCCGACCACGATGCCGATGAACTCATCGTCACGACCGACATGCGCCAGCGCAAGGCGATCATGGACGACAGAGCCGATGCATTTCTCGCCCTGCCCGGTGGCATCGGAACCCTCGAAGAGTTGATGGAAGTCTGGACCGCGAGGCACCTACGCATGCATGACAAGCCTGTTGTCGCCCTTGATCCGTGGGGCGACTACTTGCATCTGCGCGCTCAAGTGGGGCACTGGCGCAGCACAGGATTCGTCAGTGAGCAGGGAGAAGCCCAGCTGCAATGGGCCACCACGATCGACAAGTCACTCGACCTGATCGCCGCAGACTGGGTCGCGCATGGTGTGATGGGCACATGATGCTCGTCTTCGTCCTGGTGGCCATTGCCGTGATTGCCTGCATCGCGCTGGCATCGGTGGGCCGGCTCGGCGAACTGCCCGAGGCGCCCGCTGATCGAAAGCCCACGGAGGCGGGCTTCGACGTCGTTGTCCGCGGTTACCGCATGGATGAAGTCGATGAGGAGCTCGGGCGTCTGCGCGCTCGCCTGGCAGCCCACGAGCAGGGCACCACAGGCCGTTAGGCCTCCCAGCCTCCTACCCGCGGTGCCTGGTGGGGATGAGTCTGGGCTGCCCAGCCCCGCCCCCTGAGCCTCTACCCCTATGCGCGATAATGGGAGTCACGAGTTTCCTGGCTTCGCCGGGCACGAGTTTTCCGGCTACGCCGGGCACGAAAGGGGATCCACATGGCCGCGATGAAGCCACGGACGGGCGATGGCCCGCTCGAGGTCACCAAAGAGGGCCGCGGCTACGTCATGCGCGTTCCGCTCGAAGGTGGCGGGCGCCTGGTGGTTGAGCTCAATGCCGACGAGGCGAAGGAACTCGGCGAGAAGCTGCTGGTCCTGTTCTCCTAGTACCTGACATTCATGAGCCCCATCCCTCACTGAGGGATGGGGCTCATGTCATTGTCGAGTGAGTGCGCGTTTACTCCGCGCTACGAAGCGTCGCAATCAGCAAACCACTTCCAACAGTCAGCAGTGCTGGCAACCAGTGATCCTCATCGCGCAGAGTGTTCGCTGCCTCGCGCAGTGCCTGCTGGCCTGCTTCGCGCTGACCGGCGTCAGCGAGACCGCCCGCGCCGAGTGCAGAGTTAAGAATGATCAAGCCACCTGCACGCAGCAGGCGACGAGCCTGGGCAACGATGGCCGGGTACTCAGTGCGATCACCATTGACGAACACGATGTCGTAAGCCGAATCCTGCAGACGCGGCAGCACCTCGAGGGCGCGACCGGTGATCAGTCGCGTGCGCACGTGGTCGTAGCCGAGGGCGGTGAAGGTATCGCGAGCAACGCGTTGGTTCTCGGCCTCGACATCGATCGAGGTGAGAACACCCTCGTCAGTCATGCCGGCGAGCAGGGCAGCGCCCGAGACACCGGTGCTCGCACCGATCTCGACGACGGCCGAGGCGTTGACGGATGCAGCAAGCACGCTGAGCAGGTCGGCGGTGGCCGAAGTGATGGCATCGGAGCCGAGGTCGGCTGCCTTGGCACGAGCTGAGCGAACCGGCTCTGACTCGTCGAGCCACTCGTTGGCGAGCGCCCAGGACTCTGCGTTCAGGGGTCGTGATGTGGTTGCGATGACGCACCTCCGCTGTTGCCGTGATCTCAGTCAGCCTAGCCGCTTTGCCCCCGATAGGTTTGAGCCAGGATCCGTGAGAGGACACGCATGTCGGACGCAACGCCCGAGCCCACCACGCCGGCAACGCCGGTGGAGCCCGTGCTGCCGCCTGCGCCGACGCAGGGCATGCCCCAGCAGCCCACACCTGCCCCCTCGGTGGTTACCGCCCCCGTCGTTGCTGCTCCGGTAAGCCAGCGCCGAGGCCCGGGAGTCTTCGCAGTCATCATGATCTCAGCGATCACCGCACTCGTTGTTGGCGTCTTCGCGGGCTTGGGCGGGTATCTGCTCGGCCAAGGTGTTGACTCCGGTGCGAACACTGTCGTGACCTTGCCTCAAGTTTCCGGCGACCTTCCTGACTCACCGGGTACGTCAATCGCAGCGATTGCTGCTGCTCAACTGCCGTCCGTCGTGTCAATTGCCGCCACTGGCGCGAATGCTGCAGGCAGTGGCTCCGGATTCGTCATCCGATCTGATGGCTACATCCTCACCAACGATCATGTCGTCGCGATTGCGGCCGACGGAAAGATCGAAGTTGTCTTCCATGACGGCACACTTATCAAGGGCGAGGTCGTCGGCACCAATCCCGAGTACGACATCGCTGTTGTCAAGGTGGCGAAGAAGGGATTGCCAGCGGTGGTCATCGGTAATTCCGATGACGTTGCAGTGGGAGACATGGCAATCGCCATCGGTGCGCCACTCGGGCTCGACGGCACTGTCACCGCAGGCATCATCAGTGCACTTGATCGCCCGGTGACGGCAGGCAATAGGAACGACACGTCATTCATCAACGCGATCCAGACCGATGCCGCAATCAACCCCGGTAATTCCGGCGGCCCGTTGCTCGATGGTGCCGGACGCGTCATCGGAATTAATTCGGCCATCGCCTCCATGGCCAGAGGTGGCAGCGAGGCCGGAAATATCGGCCTGGGCTTCGCCATTCCGATCAACACCGCAAAGCGGATCGCCGAAGAACTCATCGCCACGGGAACGTCGACGACGCCGATCATCGGCGTCAATCTCGACATCGGCTACCAGGGCTCCGGCGCCAAGGTGCTCGAGGTGGTGTCGGGCGGTCCTTCTGAGGCTGCGGGCTTGCAGACGGGCGACATCATCACCTCGCTCGGCGGCCGCTCAGTAGAGGACGCCACTGAGCTCGTCGTAGCAATCCGCAGCTATGCGCCCGGTGATCAGGTAGAGGTCGAGATCGATCGTGGTGGCGGCGATGTTACGGCCACCATCACCCTCGGATCAGCGGAGTAGTGTGCAGACGTGTTCGACATCGGCATTGGCGAGTTGCTCATTCTCGGAGTCTTGGGCCTGTTGGTCTTCGGCCCCGAGCGACTTCCGCGTGCCGCAGCTGACGCTGGCAAGTGGATTCGCCAGATCAAGCAGATGGCTCAGAACGCCAAGGCCGATCTTGCCGACTCGGCCGGCATTGATCTCACCGAGACGATGGATGCGGTGAAGGGGCTGACTGATTTGCATCCGCGGAAGATCGCCACGAGCTTGATGGCGGATGATCCGGACCCGAAGTCGAAGTCGAAGGGCACATCGGCTCAAGCTGCGGATCAGCCGCGACCTGCATTCGACCCCGACGCGACCTGAACTCGTACGCCACACGGAATCCTGATACGCTATACCGTATCGAAAGGGGTTCCCGTGTCTGCGTCCACGATTCTTCGTGCTTGTCGGCTGAGCCGCGGCATGACGCAGCGAGCCCTAGCCGAAGCCGCCAAGGTCAGGCAGCCGGGAGTCGCCGCCGTCGAATCCGGAGCGGAGGATGCGACTGTTAGCAGGATTGAGCATCTGCTGGCGAGTTTGGGCAGCAGGCTCTCGGTGATCCCTTCGCGACTTCGCCCGGTGTGGGCCGTGGGTGGCGACGTGCGCGAGGCACTCGAGACAGGTGATGTGCGGTCGGCTTGGCGCGAGGTTATTCAACTCAACGATGACCTGCGTTCGGCGGATCCGGCGACTGCTGTCGCGCTCGCGATCGCTGCACCAAGCCCCACCGGTGATGCACGATTCGATGCATTGATTGCGGCAGTCACGGATTGCGCACTCAGTGACTCAGGCTTGCCGATTCCTACGTGGCTTCGTAATGACACGTGGGTGCTTGATCAGTTTTGGGATGTCGAAAATGTGCCGAGCCTTCGTCTCGCTGCGCGCGAACGTACGCCGGAGTCGATCAGCCGTCACGGCATCTTTCTCGACCGCACGGTCTTGGAGAGCGTGTAGTGGCATCGACGATGAGCGCGGCTCAGGTGCGATCACTTCTTGAAGAGTTGGCCAGGCGCCTTGACCTCGCCGGCGTTTCGGCGGGTGTACGAGTGGTTGGCGGCGCAGCTCTTGCTGTGCTGGACGTCGACAGGCGAGCGACGTCCGATATCGATGCGGTGGTTGTTCCGGCGGGTGCCGCGTCGGAAGTCATTCAGGGAATGGCAGTCGACTACGACCTCCCCGCGAACTGGCTCAATGACGCGGCGCTCGCCTACATCCCATTGGTCGGAAACGAGGACTGGATCGAGATCTATCGGTCTGGTCAGGTGGTGATCTCGATCGGATCCACGCCAATGCTGTTGGCCATGAAACTCTTGGCTAACAGGGGTATCCGAGATAGCGACGACATCGAGTTCTTACTCTCGGCTTGCGAGATCACATCAGTTCAGCATGCCCAAGACATCTACGAGCGCTACCACGCGCAAGAGATGCTGAGCGATTCCGCGATTGCGCGTATCGAGCATTGGCTGATTCGGCAGAACTGAGTCGCTAGTCGTCCTTCTTCGCTCCGGCGTCCTTGCCGAGCATCTTGCGAATGGTCATCCGGGGGATATCGGTGATCTGAGAGATCTTGCTTTCGCTCAGGATTTCAGCGTCAACCGTGTTCTGTACAAGCTGGGCAAGCTCGTCGCGGGCAGCGCGTTCCTTCTTCTTCGCCGCCCGCCACTGCTTGGTCGATCGTTCCAAGGCCTTGGCGGCGTCCGCCTTGGCGGCCGCACTGGACTTCACCACGACTAAACAGTCAGCTGGTCTGCCAGTGAAGCCATGGCCTTATGCATCTCGCTCCACTCGAGAGCCTCATCAATGTGATTGGTCTCGAATCCGGTGCCGCACGAGCAGGTGAGCACGAAGTGGCAGGTGCCGTTGTCGAAGGTTGATTCAACGCGGTGGCCCAGCTGCGCGGAACTCGAGGATGAGCTCATGACGGCCTGAGTGTGCCTCTTGAAGATGTGCATGTTCATGGTGCCTCCTTACGAGCGGGGTGCTCGCTTGTGAGATCAGTCTAGGTCTATACAGTTAATCTGTCCAGTGATAGACACGCCGAATGTCTAGGGGTATGCAGAATTGTTACAATTGCCGATCCTGGATACTCCTGTCATGACTCTTGCCGACGACCTCGCTGCCCGAATTGCGGCAATCGTCAGCCCGTTGTCCCCCCTGGAGCTACCCCTCGCCGATGCCCTCGGATGCGGCCTCCACGAGGAAATCAGGGCACCGGGACCGGTACCGGCCTTCGACACGGTGACCACCGAGGGCTTTGCCGTGCGGGCAGGCTCCTACGAGCCTGGGGAATGGCTGCGTGTGGTCGACGAAGTGCCGGCCGGCTTTCGCGCCAGCGAGGAGCTTGCCGACGGCACATGTATTCGCGTTTGGCCGGGGGCCCCGCTGCCTCCCGGCGCAGACTCAGTTGTGCCCCTCGGTTTGGCTGAGGTCGGAACCGAAGCTACGCGCCTTCAGTCAGCGTCGATCGGTGACGGTATTCACGCTGTGGGCAGCGTGACCCAAGCTGGAGTCATCGTGGCCAAGTCGGGTCAGGTCGCGTCGCCGCTGCTCCTGGCTGAACTCGCGAGGTCGGGCATTCGCTCAGTCTGCGTTCACCCTCGCCCGCGGGTGCTCGCGCTCACTGTGGGCAGCGAGTTTGTCGAGCCCGGCGTACCCACCGGGATAGGCCTCGTCACCGATCACCTCAGCCTGCTCGCCACCTCGATCGCCGAGAGCGCGGGTGCTGTTGCCTCCCGCATTCCGGCCGTTCTTGATGGTCCGATGGAGGTCAGTGCCGCAATCGATGACCAGTGCCATCGTGCCGATGCGATCCTTCTCGTGGGAGTGGCCCCCCATGATTCTCACGTCGTGTCCAGCGACCTCGGCCTTGAGATCCTCAGCCCGGAACCTGTCGTGGCCCTCGGCTTCATCGGGCCCACCCTCGTGCTGGCCCTCGGCTCCGATCTCCGAGAGCTTCATAGCATCGGTGGTCTCCTCATTCCCGCAGTCGTGCGGCGACTCATGGGCTTCGACCAGGGTTAGGTCACCGGCTTAAGGGGGCCCGAGGTCGTTTACCTTCTGTTCTCCTAAGCGTTGCCGTTCATTCGTTCGGGGCTCCTCCAGGCGCAATCTGCTCACCCCAGACTTCCCCCATGTCGGAGACCCAGATGCGCGACTTGAAAACCAGCGCCAGTTCCCATCGTGGCGATCGAGTCTTCAACCGATCGATCACGGCCGCGGCTTTCTCCGCTCTGGTGATCTTGGCGGGCATCGCGATCTTCCTCGGACTTCAGACCATTCCGATCATCCAGACGCAGGGCTGGTCGTTCCTGACCACCACCGCGTGGAACATCGAGACCGATCCGATCACTGCCGGCATTGGCGGCATGATCTACGGCTCGCTCCTGCTCGCGCTGATCGGCCTGGTCATCGCCGTTCCCGCGTCAATCCTGTTGTCGATCTTCATGGTCTTCATCGCCCCGCAGCGCCTCTCGAAGGTCCTCACCACGCTCATCGATCTCATGGCGGCCATTCCGAGCGTGATCTTGGGCCTGTGGGCGTTCTACATCCTTAATGCACCTGCAGAACAGTGGCAGTCACTGCTGAATCAGTACCTCGGTTGGATCCCTCTGTTCGAGAACACCTCGGGCAACTTCCTCGGCACGCCGTTCATTGCCGGCTTCGTGCTCGCGATCATGATGATCCCGATCATCACCTCCATCACTCGCGAGGTTCTCGCCCGCACGCCACCGGATCTTGTGAACGCGGCCGAGTCGCTCGGCTGTTCTCTGTGGACGATGCTCCGATACGTGGCCTTGCCCTACGGCCGTGGCGGAATCATCGGCGGAGTCATGCTGGGCCTCGGTCGCGCGCTGGGTGAAACCATTGCGGTGTTCTTCGTGCTGAAGGTCGTGTTCGACATCAACTGGTACAACATCATCGAGTCCGGCGGCGGATCGGTCGCAACCCTTATCGTCTCGCGTTTCGGTGAGATCAGCGGTGAGTACGACTTGCAGGTTCTGCTCGCAGCCGGCTTCTTCCTCTTCCTGGCCACATTGATCGTCAACGTCATCGCCAATCTCATCGTCAGCCGCACCGGACGGATCAAGTCATGAGCACCTCCATCCTTGACGAGACCTCATTCGATCGTCTCGCCCAGCAGAAGCCGCAACGCCCCTGGCGCCACCGGCCGGTGAACTTCAAGCTCGCGGTCACGTTGGCAGTGCTCGTTCCTGCGTTGATCATCGCCCTGCTCTTTACGTACACCGAGATTCCGGCGCCAATCATCATGGTGGTCTTCTACCTTCCGATTCAGCTCATCGCCGGTGCAATTTCAGCCGTCATCACTCGTGGCTCGCGCGGCATCGCCGACTCGATGATCATCGTGAGCGCGATCGGCGCCACCATTTTCACCGTGGTGATCCTGGCTTCCTTGCTGTGGTCCCTCATCGTGCGCGGCCTGCCGGCATTCAGCTCGGCGTTCTTCACCCAGAACAACGTGTACATCAACCCGAGTACCCCGCTTGCCTACGGCGGCATCGGCCATGCGGTGGTCGGCACCATCGTCATCGTGCTCATCGCCACGCTGGTGGCCGTACCACTCGGTATTGCCACGGCGATCTACATCACCGAGGTGCGCGGCCGCGCAGTTCCTTACGTGCGCTTCTTCGTGCAGGCCATGAGTGGCGTGCCCTCCGTTGTCGCGGGCCTGTTCATTCTCACCGTGTTCGTCGTGACCGGAATCATCAACCAGAGCGCGTTCGCCGGCGGCTTGGCTTACGCCATCTTGATGCTGCCCACCGTCGCACGAACCGCCGAGGAAGTTCTCAAGCTGGTACCGGATGAGTTGCGCACCGGCGCTCTGGCGCTTGGATCCACTCGTGCGCGCACTGTGCTGAGGGTCGTGCTGCCTGCGGCCAAGACCGGCATCATCACGGCCATGATCCTCGGCATCGCCCGCGTTGTCGGCGAAACAGCCCCCCTGCTGCTGACCGCCGGTAAGAACGACCAGACGATTCTGAATCCCTTCGGCGCGACGATCTCGGCGCTGCCGACCTACATCTTCGACAACGTGGCTCTTCCCTATCCGGATGCCGTTACACGCGCGTGGGGTTCCGCACTGACACTGATGATCCTGGTTGCCCTGCTGTTCACGCTCACCCGCTTGCTTTCTGGCAAGCGTATTCGTCGATAGGAGTCCTGACATGTCCACCGCTGAATTCGAGGAGACCGTGACCATGGAGGAACCAGACGTGCAGGAACCCGCCGCGCTCGATCAGGCGACCGAAATGGAAGCCCGCGATGTGAGCGTCTGGTTCGGCCAGCGCAAGGTTCTCGAGGGCGTGAACATGGTCTTCCCGAAGAACTCGGTCACCGCACTCATCGGCCCGTCCGGCTGCGGTAAGTCCACCTTCATCCGCACCCTGAACCGCCTTCATGAATTGATCCCTGGTGCAGCACTGGCCGGCGAGATCTTCTACGAGGGCCAGGACATCTATGCCCCCGAGGTTGATCCGGTTCACATCCGCCTGGCGATCGGCATGGTCTTCCAGAAGCCGAATCCGTTCCCCAGCATGACCATCCGCGGCAACGTGCTCTCCGGCCTGAAGCTCTCGGGAATGAAGCGCAGCAACCATGATGAGATCGTCGAGGAGACCCTCACCGCTGCCGGCCTCTGGAATGAGGTCAAGGACCGACTCGGTGCCGAGGCCGGTGCTCTCTCTGGTGGTCAGCAGCAGCGTCTCGTGATCGCGCGCGCCCTGGCCGTCAAGCCGAGCGTCCTGCTCATGGACGAGCCGTGCTCCGCCCTCGATCCGGGATCTACCCTGAAAATCGAGGAAACCGTCCGCCAGTTGTCGAAGAATATGACGGTCATCATCGTCACGCACAACATGCAGCAAGCAGTGCGCGTCGCCGACAACACCGCCTTCTTCCTGTCCTCTGACGGTGAGCCCGGTCGGGTCATCGAGCAGGGCCCGACCACCGAGATCTTCGGCAATCCGCAGGATCAGCGCACCCTCGACTACGTGAACGGCCGATTTGGTTAACCCGCAGTTCATCTGTCCACGCAGAGTTCACCTAAGCGTTGGGCACTGGAAACTGAAGCACACCATAAGCGTTACCTGCACTATTTAAATTCAAGCCTGACACCATTTATCCATCAAAGGAGAAACTCGTGCGTCGCACTCTCGCGATCAT
>JBILOY010000035.1:0-13621 GCA_044374195.1 Candidatus Nanopelagicales bacterium | reverse complement strand
GCTGCAGCGATATTGCTCATTGCCCCGTTGTGGTATCAGCCACCTTGGTTGCGACAGGTGGGTTGGTCAGCCCTCTATCTGGAGAACTGGTCGCTGGCAGGGGAATCTGTCGAGTACCTGAACAAGGCCGCGCCGGCCAGCCCAGTTCAGCAGTTCTGGGCTCTGTCAATCCAGGGACAGTTCTACGTGATCTGGATCCTGCTCTTCGCATTGGCCTTACTCATCGCCCGCAGGCTCCGTGGTGTGTCGTTCACGCGGGTCGTCACGTGGGTTCTAGGTATCACCTTCGCCGCCTCGCTTGCCTACTCAGTGCAGATGGAGCGAGATGGCTCGCTGAACGCGTATTTCCACACCGGCACACGCGTCTGGGAGTTTGCTGCCGGGGGGTTGCTAGCCCTCGCAATCATGAACGGACGTCGCTTCGCAAACGCCTTTGTCGTCCCTGCCGGCTGGGTCGGGCTCGTGCTACTTCTCACGTGCGGTATCGCGATCGGTGCACCATCGAACTTCCCTGGCTGGGCCGCGTTGTGGCCAGTGGCCGGAGCGGTGCTGATCTTGATGAGTGGAGATGCCCGGCACGAATCGCGGCTTTCGGTCACTCGACTACTGGGGAGCAAGCCCTTGGTGTGGGCCGGTGCTTTTAGCTACGCGCTTTACCTGTGGCACTGGCCGATCCTGGTGTTCTACCGCATTCGCACGGGCACGTATGCGATCACCGCAGTGCCCGGGATACTCATCATCGTGTCGGCCTGCGTTCTCGCCTACGCCACCACAAGACTTCTGGATGAATCTGTCCGCATGCGCATCCTCGATGGGTGGAAGGCCCGCCGAACGCTCATCACGAGCGGACTTTGCCTCGCAGTACTCGCCGCACTAGCTTTCAGCACCGGCTTCTGGCGATCCAACGTTCTTTCCGAGGTTGTCGGTGACCCGCGAACTGCTTACGTGACCAACCTCGCTTCCGCGCGTGAGGATTACCCGATCGTGTATCGCAATGGCTGCGTGCAGGAACTCTCGAACTCAAACGTCGTGCTCTGCACGTCTGGAGATACGAACGGTGACAAGACCATGATGCTCATCGGCGGTAGTCACACTGCTCACTGGTTCCCTGCGATTGACCAGATTGCCAAGAACCGCGGCTGGAAGCTAGTGACGGCACTCAAGGATGCCTGCCGATTCACCATGGTCCAGGACGAATCCGCGATCGGCGGCCCCTCCTGCCATGACTGGAACTTGTCGCTGATGAAGATCCTCGAGGAGGATCCCCCCGAGCTCGTGGTGACGACATCCACGGTCAGTGACGGGGCTGGTGAGTTCACTCCTGATGGCTATGTTGATCAATGGCGGCTGTTGAATGATCTAGGTGTTGACGTTGTAGGTATTCGCGATACTCCGCGTTGGATGCGTGACCCGGTCGACTGTCTTTGGGCGAATTCAGATGACATGGGCACATGCACAGTTGCACGCGATCGATCGCTGGCAGAGGCAGATCCGGCGGTCCAGCGCACCGATCTACCTCCCAATGTCACCCTGCTCGATGTTGATCACCTCATCTGCACGCAAAATGTGTGCCCGGCGACCGTCGGTGACATGGTCGTGTACTGGGATCTTTCGCATCTCTCGGCAACCTTCGCGGCCAGCCTCTCCGATGCGATTGAGAAGGGATTCCCGAGTCAGAATCAGTAGTCGGCGCGCCAGTGGGACCAGGAGGCGATTCCTCGCGATGATTTCCTCCATGACGACTTCCCCTAGTGGCCCCGCAGCAGCCACGCCGGTACCCCATGCGGGCCGCAAGGCGGTGAAGAAGATCGTCCTCGCGCTCGTTCTCATGAACGTTGCTGCCTTCGCGCCCGCGATCGTTCTAGGCGCCTTGGGCTGGCAGGACGCAGTCTTTATCGCGATGCTCGCGGGCCTGACCTCCTTCATGGCCTGTCTCATGGGTTCAGGATGGAAGACCGGAATCCGGGTGGCTGTTCCCTTCTCGGTGTTCTGCGCGCTCACAGTGTGGGCCGCCCCCTACGCGCTCGCAGCGGCGTTGGTGTTGGGCGCCGCAGCATTCTGGCGTGGCTTTGGTGCGCGCCTGGGTCTGCACAATGCGCTGATGATGTCGGTTATTTCCCTCGGCTTCATCGTGACGCAACCGCCAAAATTTGCAGGCACGTTCTCTGCGCCGGTCA
This sequence comes from Candidatus Nanopelagicales bacterium, assembly GCA_044374195.1. Taxonomy (GTDB): domain Bacteria; phylum Actinomycetota; class Actinomycetes; order S36-B12; family S36-B12; genus CAIKZY01. The sequence goes on along the minus strand of JBILOY010000035.1, from coordinate 11,444 downwards.
TGACCGGAATCGTGGCACTGGGCTCCTCGCTTTACGTCACGCTCATTTTGTTCATTGCCCGTCGTGGGCTGCACTCGCCAGCCTTGACCAAGCTGGTGACTGAACGGGTACTTGCCTACAGCAGCATTTTGGCCATCGTTATTGGCGGGGTCACCTGGTGTGTCGTCTATTTTGACCTCGGTCAAGGCGGCGCCTGGATCATCTTGACGATCCTCGTGGTGTTCCAGCCCTATCTCGGTACTAGCTTTCGAAAGGCTGGCCAACGTATCGCCGGCACGGCACTGGGTTTCGGTTTGGCAATGCTCATCGGGGTGTTCGTCTCGACTGGTCCTGTGCTTTACCTACTCGGCGTAATCCTCTTCATGGTCGCGGGTTCGGTCATGATGCTGGGCAAGCCCTACTGGTTGTTCGTCGTCTTCTTGACTCCTGCTGTCGTGCTCGTCACTACCGCGGACTCAACGGTTGAGAAGACAGCTGTTCTCAGGCTCGAGGCTACGTCGGTGGGAGTAGTCATCATCATGCTCGTGATGCTGGCGCTGACTCCGATTGCCAAACACCTGCAAACAAAAGCGGGAGCCTCGAAGTACTAGTCCGCCTGAGCTTGCGATCGGATATGAACATGTCCGCATTTATTGTGCGAAATCCGCCAGCGGAACTTGGATTGCCGTGATGAAGGCCATCGATGATTGATGCGTGTTCAAGAAGTTGGTGTGCAACGGATCCGCGAGGTATTCCTCGAAGTCGGCCATCGAAGCGAAATCCATGCAGATCAGCCACGTGGCTGTGACCGGTGCAGCGGGCCGTCGTCCGAGATCCCGGTGCAGGCTTGCCTTCATTGCGTGTGGATGCGCTGCGACAAGTCGATGGAGGTCAGCCTCGAGGGGGCTGCGCAGGTTGTCGTCGAGGTCAGGCTCGAGTCTGATATTGACGACATGGCGGATGCCAGCGCTGGGCGTGGTGTCGGTTGCGGACATGGAGGGATTCTCGCGGATGGAAGAGCGCCGCAAGGCCCCTTGGTACGAGAAAGCCGAAAGCCCCCGCAAAAGCGGGGGCTTTCGTTATCGCTGTCTCAACGACGTGTCCGAGAAGGGAGTTGAACCCTCACTCCCGGTAAAGGGAACTAGCACCTCAAGCTAGCGCGTCTGCCTATTCCGCCACCCGGACGAGGTGTTGAAGCAGGAGAAGCATACCTGCTCGGATCTCAAGCCCTGACACGGCAGTATGGGAGCGTGGAAACCACCTGGTCAGCGCTACCCGGAGCCGAAACCGATGTCATCGAACTTTGTCGGGGCCTGATCAGGCTCGATTCGAGCAACTACGGGGATTCGCCCCTCACGGTGGGTGAGTCTGATGTTGCCGAGTATGCCGCCCAATCACTTCGTGAAGCCGGCTGGGATCCGGAGGTGTTCACCACGACTGATCCCTCTCGCCGAGGGGTCTACCTGCGGGTCGCCGGTACAGATCCGAATGCAGGTGCGTTGCTTTTGCACGGTCATCTTGATGTCGTGCCGGCGATTGCCGCCGATTGGTCGCATCCACCATTCGCGGCCGAGGTTGACGAAGGTTTCATCTGGGGTCGCGGTGCTGTCGATATGAAGGACATGGATGCCATGATCCTGGCCGTGCTTCGCGGCTGGGGCCATGAAGGTATCCGTCCCCGACGCGACATCGTCGTCTTGCTGCTTCCCGATGAGGAAGCAGGTGGTCGTCACGGCGCTCACTGGCTCACCGCCAATCGTCCCGAGATCTTCGATGGAGTCACGGAGGCAGTGGGTGAGGTGGGCGGATTCTCCATCACCGTGCGCGATGACCTCAGGCTCTACCCGATTCAGACAGCTGAGAAGGGCATGCGCTGGATGCGCCTGCACGCTTCAAGCCGCGCGGGACACGGATCGATGATTCATGACGACAACGCGATCACTCGATTGTGCGAGGCCGTCATTCGTGTGGGCAACTATGAATGGCCTGAACGCCGGACTGCGACGGTTGATCGATTTCTCGGTGAGCTGAGCGATGCCTTCGGCGTTGATCTCACGGCTCACGACAACGAAGAACTCGTACGCAAGCTCGGCACCTTGGGGTTGCTCGTCGGAGCAACACTGCGCAATACGGCGAACCCCACCATGCTCGAAGCCGGCTACAAGCACAACGTCATTCCCGGTGATGCCTATGCGGCGATCGACGGCCGCACGATTCCCGGCTTCGAGGAGGAATTCGAGCGCACCATTCTTGAACTCGTCGGCCCCGACATCACCATCGAGCGCGTTGTCGATGACATTGCTCTTGAGGCACCTTTCGACACGTTGTCGGTTGACCTGATGGCATCAGCTCTTCGCGCCGAGGATCCCGGCGCTCGTGCAGTTCCGTACATGATCTCCGGCGGCACGGATGCAAAGGCCTTCCATCGCCTCGGTATCGCGTGCTATGGCTTCTCGCCCTTGCAGATGCCAGCTGGCCTCGACTACTGGCGCCTGTTCCACGGCGTCGACGAGCGGGTGCCGCTCGAAGGTCTCAGGTTTGGCGTTCGGGTGCTTGATCGATTCCTGCGAACTGTCTGAGCGAGTGGTTTAGGCAGTGCGCTGTACTCGGTAGACCTTCCTGCGCAGAACGACCTTGCGGCGTCCGTCATGCAAGATAGCAACGCGAGAAAGTTCCCAGCGATCCTGTTCAGCCATCTCGGTAAGCGCCTGGCACGCTACCTCGCGAGTAGTGCCCCGCGGGAACCAGAATTCACGGAACTCCCAGACAGCCCTCGAGTGCTGCATCGCTATCTCCGCTGAGCCCAGCCGGCTTCGGGGTAGCCCATCGGGGGAGCCGAGACGTCGTCGAGAGCGATCAGGATTTCGTCGGGCAGCTCAAGCTCTTCGGCCGCGAGTGCAGCGACGAGTTGGCTCGTGGTGCGCGGGCCAAGGATCGGTGCGACAACCCCGGGGCGATCGCGTAGCCAGGCAATCGACACCTCGGTCGGCGAGCAACCCAGGCCTTCGGCTGCAGTAGCCACGGCGTCGACGATGCGTCGGCATCGTTCGTCCTGATACACCTGAATCCACGACGCGGTATCGGCATTGCCGCCGCGGGAATCGGCGGGAGTGCTGTGTCGGTACTTGCCCGTGAGAACCCCACGACCCAAGGGTGACCACGGCAATATGCCGAGGCCGAGCGACTGCGCTGCCGGCACGATCTCGCGTTCGATGCCGCGCTCGAGTAGTGAGTACTCCATTTGGGTGGTGATGATCGGGGCTCGGCCTGGCACGGCCTTCTGCCAGGTGGCGGCACGGGCGGTCTGCCAACCGGAGTAGTTAGAGATGCCGACGTAGCGCACCTTGCCACTCGACACTGCCTCGTCGACGGCGGCAAGAGTCTCATCCATGGGAGTCCAGGGATCCCAGGCGTGCAATTGCCAGAGGTCAATCACGTCAGTGTTTAGCCTGCGCAGCGAGCCTTCGAGGGCACGCAGCAGGTGCAGTCGAGAGCCGTTGAAACGGCGACCCGGGTCAGCCTGGGACACGGCCTTCGTTGCCAAGATGACCTCATCGCGGATATCGAACTCGCGTATCAGTTCGCCTAGCAATTGCTCAGACACGCCTTCGGCATAGACATCAGCCGTGTCGATCAGCGTGCCGCCGGCGCTGAGGAAGGCCGCCAGCTGATCACGGGCCTCGTATTCATCGGTACCTCGGCCCCAGGTCATGGTGCCGAGGGCGAGTCGACCGACCCAGATGCCTGATCTGCCGAGCGGACGTTGCTGCATGACACGACGGTACCTGTGGCCTGACGTGAGGGGGCATAGGCTCGCCTTATGGAAATCGGACTGAATCTCGGCTACTGGGGCGCCGGCAACGATGCCTCCAACATCGCACTCGCCATTGAGGCCGATCGCTGCGGCTACTCCACGGTCTGGGTGGCGGAAGCTTATGGCTCCGATGCGGTCACGATCTTGTCCTGGATCGGGGCTCAGACCTCGAATATCGATCTTGGCTCGGCAGTACTCCAAATCCCCGCCCGAACTCCGGCAAATGTCGCCATGACGTCGGCCACCCTTGATGCTCTTTCGGGTGGACGCTTTCGTCTCGGACTCGGTGTATCCGGCCCACAGGTATCCGAGGGCTGGCACGGCGTGCGCTTCGATAAGCCACTGGCCCGCACACGTGAGTACGTCGCGATCGTGCGTGAGGCCCTTGCGCGCAAGAAGGTCACCTTCGAGGGGGAGTTCTTCACCCTGCCGCTGCCCAATGGCCCGGGCAAGGCGCTCGCCATCAACTTCCCGGCTTTGCGTGAGCACCTGCCCATCTACCTTGCCGCGATCGGGCCGAAGAATCTCGAGCTGTGCGGTGAGATCGCCGACGGCTGGCTCGCGATCTTCTACTCGCCCGAGTACGCCAGTGAGCAACTCGAAGCCATTGCCCGTGGCCGGGCGATGATCGGCAAGACGATGGACGGCTTTGACGTCGTGCCAACCGTGCCCGTCGTGGTAGGTGAGGATGCGCAGACGTGTGCTCACGCCCTGCGTGCAAGTAGCGCAATGTACATCGGTGGAATGGGAAGTCGCGAGAAGAATTTCTACAACCAGCTCGCGGTCCGCATGGGCTTCGAGGAGGCCGCCGAGCAGGTGCAAGAGCTCTTCCTCGATGGCAAGTACAAGGAAGCCGCGATGGCCGTCCCGTTCGAATTCATCGATCAGACGTCGCTTCTCGGCTCACCGGCACGAATCGCGAAGCGACTTGCCGACTACGAGGCCGCAGGCGTCACGACGATCAGCATCTCGCCGGTTGCCGAAACCCTTGAGCAGCGTCTGCAGGTCGTGCGATTGATGGGTGATCTCGTCGACGACACTCCGGATGCCGCCTGATGGGTTGGTTCGAGGCTCTCATCCTGGGCGTTGTCCAGGGCCTGACCGAGTTCCTCCCTGTTTCCTCGAGTGCTCATATTCTGATCGTCTCGCAGTTGTTCGGCTGGCCGGATCCTGGCGCCGCGTTCACCGCAGTGACACAGATCGGCACTGAACTCGCAGTGCTCTTGTACTTTCGCAAGGATCTCGTGCGCATCATCAGCACATGGGCGCGCAGTTTGGTGAATCCTTCCCTTCGTCGCAATCTCGATGCGCGCATGGGCTGGTACATCATCATCGGCACCATCCCCGTGGTCATTCTCGGTGTGATCTTTGCTGATCAGATTGAAACCGGTGCTCGAAACCTGTGGCTGGTGGCGTTCACCTTGATCATCTTCGGACTCATCCTCGGTTTCGCCGACCGAGTAGGCCGAAAGCAGAAGTCGCTGGCGAGCCTGAACGCCGGTCAGGGGATCATGTTCGGTCTCGGCCAGGCACTGGCGCTCATCCCGGGCGTTTCTCGCTCAGGCGCAACCATCTCTACCGGCTTGCTGCTCGGTTACACCCGTGAGGCCGCGGCCCGATACTCATTCCTGCTCGCCATCCCTGCGGTTCTCGGGTCTGGCTTCTACGAAGCCCGAAGGATCGGCAGCGATGCGAGTGTGTCCTGGGGCCCGACGATCATGGCCACGGTCATTGCGTTCATCATCGGCTTCGCTGTCATCGCCTGGTTGCTGCGTTGGGTAAGTACGCGTAGTTTCACACCATTCGTGATCTACCGCGTGGGGCTTGGTCTCCTCGTAATGATCCTTCTCGGTACCGGGGTACTCACATCATGACCACAGTTCTTCTCGTGCGGCACGGGCGCACCAAGGCCAATGCTGACGGCATTCTCGCCGGACATACGCCAGGCGTGAAGCTCGATGCGCATGGGCGACGCCAGGCCGCCGAGCTTGCCGAACGGCTTTCCGATGTGCGCATTCCACGAATAGTGAGTTCACCGCTTGAGCGGACTGTTGCTACGGCCGATGCCATTGCTGCCTTTCAGCGTCGCCAGGTCCTTCGAGATATCGATGATCGATTCGTGGAGTGCAAGTACGGCGACTGGACAGGGCGCCCGCTCGGCGAGCTGGCGAAGGAGCCAATGTGGTCCGTCGTGCAGTCGCACCCCAGTGCAGCCGTGTTTCCAGGTATTGACGGCGAGAGCATGCGCGACATGCAGCATCGCGCGGTCGAAGGGATTCGTCACTGGAACGAGACCGTGGGCCCCGACGGCCTGTACGTCGTGGTCAGTCACGGCGATGTCATCAAGGCGATACTGGCTGATGCCCTCGGCATGCACCTTGACGCCTTCCAGCGCATTCGCGTCGATCCGGCTTCGCTCAGCATCGTGAATTACACCCCGCATCGCCCCTTTGTCGTGCGCAGCAATGACTCCGGTGCAGACCTCGGGCGGCTCCTCAAGCCAGCCAAGGCCGCGTCAAAGTCCAGTGACGCTGCCGTGGGGGGAGGCAAAGGATGAGTCGCCAGGTATTTGAGTTCCGCGACCCCGAGCGGTTTGTTGCCGGCACTGTTGGTATGCCCGGTGAGCGCACCTTCTTCTTGCAGGCACGCAAGGGCAATGCCATCACGAGCATCGTGGCTGAGAAGGGGCAGGTTTCCGTTCTGGCCGAGCGCATTGATCAGTTGCTCGATGAGGTCGTCGAAACCCGCGATGTCGATGTCGAGATCCCGCCCGCCGGTGTCGACATGCTCGCTGATTCCGGCCCCCTTGATGCCCCGATAGTCGAGGAGTTTCGAGTCGGGGCCATGGCGCTGGGCTGGGATGACGCTTCCTCGCATGTCGTCATCGAGGCTCATGCAATCAATGAGGAATCCGATGAGATTCCCGAGATTGCCGATGATGACGACGATGGTCCGGACACTCTTCGGGTTTGGATTACTGCGATTCAGGCACGGTCCTTTGCCGAGCGCTCACGTGCAGTGGTGTCAGCCGGGCGCCCACCTTGCCCCTTCTGCAATCAGCCGCTCGATGCGCGTGGACATGTATGTCCGCGAGCAAATGGCTATCGCCGGCGCGCATGATCGAGCCAGTAACCGAGTGGCTCGACGATGCGCGGCTGCTGACTGCGCTGAGCGAGGGTGAACTCAGCGTCGAAGGACGTCTGGCCGTTGCCTCGAATGCAACCTTGCTGTGCACTGTTCCCCTCGACGGAGATCGGCAAATGCGCTGCGTGTACAAGCCGGTGGCTGGTGAACGGCCTCTGTGGGATTTCCCCGATGAGACTCTTGGGCGTCGAGAACTAGCGTCATACTCACTCTCTGAAGCACTTGGTTGGCAACTCGTGCCCCCGACAGTGTGGCGCGAGGATGGCCCGGCTGGTCCGGGCATGTGCCAGGCCTGGATCGAGGAATCACAAAGCGCTGACGTGATCGATGTCTGTCCGCCGGCTGAACTCCAGCCGGGATGGATCGTAGTGATGAATGCCGAGGATCAGGAGGGTAACCCGCTGCTCCTAGTTCATGCAGATCGCGACGACCTTCACCGAGTAGCTGCATTCGATGCACTGATCAATAATTCCGACCGCAAGGGCGGGCACGTGATCGTGGACGCTAACGATCGCATCTGGTGCATTGATCACGGAGTGTCATTCAGTGAGGACGACAAGCTGCGCACCGTGCTCTGGGGCTGGGCGGGGGAGCCCATCAGCGCCGACGTCCTCGCTGATTTGTGTGCGCTCGAGCCCTCGCTGAGCAGCATCTTGGAGCCGTGGCTCGCACCAGAGGAGATCGAGATCACCGCGAGCCGTCTGCGGTCGTTGATCGAGACCGGAACCATGCCGCACCCTTCTGCCCAGTGGCCTGCGGTCCCGTGGCCTGTCTTCTAGTCGCACTAGGCTGATCGAGTGAAGTCGTGGAGCGTGCCGGCGCCGGCGAAGATCCCGGGCTTAGCCCCTGCCCTGTCGTTGATGGATACGGGAACGGGCTCCATCCGACCGACCTCTCCGCAAGGTGCCGCGCGCATGTACGTGTGCGGCATTACGCCGTATGACGCCACGCACATGGGCCACGCAGCGACCTATGTTGCCTTCGACATGGTGCAGCGCGTGTGGCGAGATGGAGGCCACCCCGTTCTCTATGTGCAGAACGTTACCGATATCGACGATCCGCTGCTCGAGCGCGCAGTTGCCTTGGGTGAGGACTGGCAGGCGATCGCGGAGCGAGAGACAGCCCTGTTCCGCGAGGATATGTCGGCACTCAATGTCCTGCCTCCAGATCACTACATCGGCGCCGTCGAAGCAATTCCTTCCGTGGCCGGCTATGTGCAGTCACTTCAGGAGCGTGGGGTTGTCTACGCCGTAGACGAGGATCTCTACTTCTCAGTGGGCAGTGACCCGGCTTTCGGCTCCGTTACGCACCTCGAAGAGTCGGAAATGATCCGCATCTTTGCTGAACGTGGTGGAGATCCGGGCCGCCCCGGCAAACGTCACCCACTCGATTGCCTGCTGTGGCAGGCGGCACGCCCGGAGGAGCCTTCCTGGGACACCGCTCTCGGGCACGGCCGACCCGGTTGGCACATCGAGTGCACCGCCATTGCCCTGGATTACCTGGGAATGGGGATCGACGTCCAAGGCGGCGGAAGCGATCTCGCCTTCCCGCATCACGAGATGGGTGCATCTGAGGCGCAGGTAATCCGTGAGGAGTACCCATACGCCAAGCACTATGTGCATTCAGGCATGGTCGGGTGGCAGGGCCACAAGATGTCGAAGTCACGTGGCAATCTCGTTTTCGTGTCGGTTCTGCGCCACGACGGGCACGACCCGATGGCGATTCGACTTTCCTTGCTCGCCCACCACTACCGCAGCGACTGGGCCTGGACACCGCACGGTCTTCAAGGCGCCACCGATCGTCTTGGTCTGTGGCGCAGTGCTGTGGCGTCCGCAAGTGGTGAGAGTCCGGCCCCCTACATCGAGCGAATTCGCGAGCACCTGGCCAATGATCTGCAGACAGCAGCAGCGCTTGATGTCATGGATGCCTGGAGCGTCAAAACGCTGAGCGGTGCTGGCACTGATGCCGATTCGCCCGCCCAGATGGCGGCCATGTGCGACTCACTTCTTGGCGTGCGTCTATAGGTATTGCTTTGTTGCAGCTCCTACAGTCCGAGTGAGACTTGGGCTCACGCGTCCCTTTAGGCCTTCTTCTCTGAGTGCCCGCCGAAGGCCTTGCGCATTGCGCTCAGCACCTTGCCCGCGTACGTGCCATTGCCCTGTGACTCGAACCGCTCGTACAGCGCGGCTGTGAGAACCGGCGCCGGAACACCCTCATCGATTGCGGCAATGGCAGTCCAGCGTCCTTCGCCGGAATCCGAGACGCGACCGCCAAACTCCTCGAGACTCGGCGACTGATGAAGTGCGTCGGCAGTGAGATCGAGTAACCAGGAGCCGACGACGCTGCCGCGGCGCCAGAGCTCAGCAACAGCAGGAATGTCGATGTCGTACTGGTAGAACTCGGGGTTGCTCATCGGGGCGGTCTCAGCATCAGCTTCTCGAGATGCCTTGCCAGCGTTGGCGTGCTTAAGGATGTTCAGGCCCTCGGCGTATGCGGCCATCAGGCCATACTCGATGCCGTTGTGAACCATCTTGACGAAGTGGCCTGCGCCGCTCGGCCCGCAGTGCAGCCAACCGGTCTCCTCCGGTGTGATGTCCCCGGTGCGACCTGGCGTGCGCTCGGCCGTATCGAAACCTGGGGCGATGGTGTCCCACAAAGGGGAGAGTCGACTCACAGCAGCATCATTGCCGCCGATCATGAGGCAGTAGCCACGTTCGAGTCCCCACACTCCGCCGGAGGTGCCGATATCGAGGAAGTCAATTCCCTTCTGAGCTGCCTGGGCAGAGTGTCGGATGTCATCGCGGTAGTACGAGTTGCCGCCGTCGATGAGGGTGTCGCCCGAACTGAGTAGGCCGATGAGCTCGCTCACGACGGAATCGGTGATGTGACCGGCAGGCACCATGACCCACACGGTGCGCGGGGCAGGCATGGCTGCCACGAGTTCCGCGAGACTGGCCGCTCCCGTGGCTCCTTCGGCGACAAGCGGCGCCACTGCGGCAGGATCCGGGTCGTACGCGAAGGCCTGATGCCCCCCGCGCATGGAGCGACGCACCAAATTGGCGCCCATGCGGCCGCAGCCGACCATTCCCAGGGTTACTGACGAACTCACGCGGACTCCTCGCGGTCAATGCGCCTCGTGGAAGGCACCAGTGCAAGGCTAGTGCCATGACCACGGCCGCACTCTCGTCCGACAGCCCTCTCGATGCCCCTGCCTGGGCGGTTCTCCGCGGCCTCGCCGATGAGCTGCACGGCACGACCATCCGCACGCTCATCGAGGCTGACGCGTCGAGGCCGGCCCGTTTGACCCTCGATGCTGTCGGTCTATCGCTCGACTTCTCTCGTCAGCGAGTCAGCGACGAGGTTCTATCTGAGTTACGTGCACTCGCAGAGCAGCGTGGAGTCTCAACCGCGCGTGCAGCGATGCTCGCTGGCGCGCACATCAACAACACCGAGGATCGCGCCGTGCTGCACACCGCACTTCGTCGCCGCCGTGATCAATCACTACTGGTCGATGGTCAAGATGTCAGTGCAGATGTGCATGCTGTGCTCGACCGAATGGGCGCGTTTGCCGAGCGAGTGCGCTCGGGGGAGTGGAAGGGTGCCACGGGTCAGCGCATTCGCACCGTCGTGAATATTGGAATCGGTGGATCTGATCTCGGTCCGGCAATGGCCTATCTGGCACTTCGTGCCTTTAGTGATCGCGATCTCAGTTTCCGATTCGTGTCCAATGTCGACCCCACTGATCTCGCTGAAGCGGTTCGCGATCTAGATCCCGCGACAACCTTGTTCATCGTCGCCTCCAAGACCTTCACGACTCTGGAGACCATGACGAATGCCGAGGCCGCACGCACGTGGCTCGTCAACGATCTTGGTCCAGACTCCGTCTCACATCATTTCGTGGCCGTCTCGACAAATGCCGCCGCTGTTGCCACTTTCGGAATCGACACGGCGAACATGTTCGGCTTCTGGGACTGGGTAGGTGGTCGCTATTCGATGGATTCGGCGATCGGCCTGTCGACGATGATCGCGATCGGTGCAGATGGCTTTGCGCAGATGCTTGATGGCTTCCGGGCGATGGACGAACACTTCGCCGGTGCTCCGGCAGAGAGCAATCTGCCGTTGCAACTTGGCCTGCTGAGCGTCTGGAATCGCAACTTCCTCGATATCGAGACCACGGCGGTCTTGCCCTACTCGCAGTACCTTTCGCGTTTCCCGGCTTATCTGCAGCAGCTCACGATGGAGAGCAATGGCAAGAGCGTGCGGCGCGACGGCACTCCTGTCGACTACGAGACTGGCGCGATCTTCTGGGGCGAGCCCGGGACCAACGGGCAGCACTCATTTTATCAACTGCTGCATCAGGGCACCGACGTCGTGGCCAGTGACATCATCGTCGTGGTTCAAGCTGAGAATCCTGATGGCGATCAGCAGGACATGCTCGTGGCGAATGCGCTCGCCCAGGCCTCAGTGCTGTCCATCGGCAGGGATGCCGTTCAGGTGGCCGCAGATG
>JBILOY010000018.1:0-46988 GCA_044374195.1 Candidatus Nanopelagicales bacterium | reverse complement strand
CTCGATCAGCAGGTGACCCCACTTGTCGGTGAGCGCTGCTTCCAGCGCACCGCCGGCGAGGTAGAGACGGTCATCAGCCATGGCCGGAGCCATGATCTGCATGCCCACGGGTAGGCCATCCTCAGGAGCCAGGCCGATCGGCAGGCTCATGGCTCCGATGCCAGCAAGATTCACGGGGATGGTCGCGACATCGTTGAGGTACATCGCGATCGGATCATCGAGCTTCTCGCCCAGCTTGAAGGCTGTTGTCGGCGCCGTCGGCGAGACCAGGACATCGACCTTTTCGAATGCTGAATTGAAGTCGCGCGTGATGAGTGTGCGCACCTTCTGTGCCTGGCCGTAGTACGCGTCGTAGTAACCACTCGAGAGGGCGTAGGTGCCGAGCATGATGCGGCGCTTGACCTCGGGGCCGAAGCCGGCCTCACGCGTGATGGCCATCACCTGCTCGACCGAGCTCTTGCCATCGTCACCAGCGCGCAGGCCGTAACGCATGCCGTCGAAGCGAGCGAGATTGCTCGATGCCTCCGACGGAAGGATCAAGTAGTAGGCGCCGAGGGCGTACTCGAAGTGCGGGCACGACACCTCGACGATCTCGGCACCCAGCTCACGCAGGATGTCGAGAGCCTCGGAGTAACGCTGCGAAACACCGGACTGGTAACCGTCGCCCATGAGCTCGGTCACCACGCCGATGCGCATGCCGCGCACGTCCGCCTTCTTCGCCGCTGCCACGACATCGGGAACCGGAGCATTGATCGACGTGGAGTCACGCGGGTCGTGGCCCGCGATGGCCGCATGCAGCAACGCTGTATCGAGCACGCTGCGCGCACACGGGCCGGGCTGATCGAGTGACGAGGCAAGCGCAATCTGCCCGTAGCGCGAAACCCCACCGTAGGTCGGCTTCACGCCGACTGTGCCAGTCACCGATGCCGGCTGGCGAATGGAGCCGCCAGTGTCGGTGCCAATAGCCAACGGTGCTTCGAAGGCCGCAAGTGCCGCTGCGGATCCACCGCCGGAGCCACCGGGGATGCGATCGAGATCCCAGGGGTTGTGAGTGGGCCCGTACGCCGAGTGCTCAGTCGAGGAGCCCATCGCGAATTCGTCCATATTGGTCTTGCCCAGAATCACGATGTCGGCAGCACGAAGGCGCGCAACAACCGTGGAGTCGTACGGCGGACGCCAGCCTTCAAGGATCTTCGAGCCCGCGGTCGTGGGCTCCCCCTTCATCGCAAGGACATCCTTCAAGCCGAGCGGAACGCCGGCGAGCGCCCCGAGCGTTGTGCCAGCAGCGACCTTGGCATCTACTGCCTTGGCCTGCTCCAGCGCAGAGTCAGCAGTGACGTGCAAGAAGGCGTGGACCTTGCCGTCGACGGCGGCGATGCGATCAAGGTGCGCTTGAGTCACCTCGACGGCAGTGACCTCCTTGGAGGCAATGGCATGGGCCAGGACTGCCGCGGACTGGCGAGTGAGGTCGTTCACGACTACTCCTCGTCCAGGATGCGCGGAACGCGGAAACGGTTGTCTTCGGTCGCCGGCGCGGCGGCGAGGGCCTCATCACGAGTGATGCCGGGGGTGACGACATCGTCGCGGAAGACATTGACCATCGGGATCGGGTGCGACATCGGCGGGATGTCGTCGGCAGCAACCTCGGAGATGCGGGCCACGGACTGCAGGATCACATCGAGCTGCTCGGCGTAGTGGTCGAGCTCCTCGGGAGCCAGGTCGAGGCGGGCCAGTCGCGCCAGGTGCGCGACCTCGGGCCGAGTGATCGAGGTCATGCCCCAATCCTATTCAGCGGTGGTGAGTGCTTTCTCGAGGCCATCAGAGAGCAATAAGCGAAATCCCTCAAGCCCAATGACGGGAATACCCAGGCTCTCGGCCTTGTCACGCTTCGAGCCCGCGTTCTCCCCCGCGACGACCAGATCGGTCTTCTTCGAGACGGAACCGGTGACCTTGGCACCCAGATCCGTCGCTGCACCTTCGGCACTCTCGCGAGTAAAACCCTCGAGTGAGCCGGTGATCACCATCGTGAGACCGGCTAACGGCTGCGGACCCTTCTCGACCACGTCATCAGCCATGCGCACCCCTGCGCTGCGCCACTTCTCGATGATCTCCAGGTGCCACGGCTCGGCACACCACTCGCCGATCGCGAGTGCCGTCTTCTCGCCAATGCCATCGACGACCGCGAGTTCCTCAGTGGACGCTGCGATGAGATCGTCGAGGCTGGTGAACACCAACGTGATCGCCTGCGCGGTGGGCGGCCCCACATGGCGGATCGACAAGGAGACGAGCACTCGCCACAACGGCTTGGACTTCGCCACCTCGAGCTGCGCGAGGATCACCTTGGCGTTCTCGCTGAGTTCACTATCTCCCTTGGCCGAATCGCCCTTGGTGAAGTACGAACTGCGCAGAAGATCTGCCTCGGTAAGCGAGAACAGATCACCCTCATCGGCCAGAATCCCGCTCTCGAGCAGCGCGATCGCCGACTTCTCACCGAGGCCTTCGATATCGAGAGCCTTGCGACTGCCGATGTTGGCGAGGCGTTCCATCAATTGGCCGGGACAGGTGCGCGCATTCGGGCAGCGCAGATCCTTGTCACCCTCAGTTTCAGGGCGAAGCTCGGTATTGCAGTCGGGGCAATGCGTGGGCATGACGAACGGACGCTCGTCACCGGTGCGCGCCTCGAGCACGGGGCCGAGCACCTCAGGGATGACATCGCCGGCCTTGCGCAGGAACACGAGATCACCGATCAAGACGCCCTTTCTCTCGACCTCGAAGGCGTTGTGCAAGGTAGCCATCGCGACAGTCGAGCCGGCAACGCGCACCGGCTCCATGACGGCAAAGGGCGTTACTCGACCGGTGCGACCAACGTTGACCTGAATATCAAGCAGCCTGGTGCGCACGACCTCGGGTGGGTACTTGTAGGCAATTGCCCAGCGTGGTGCGCGTGAGGTCTCACCCAACTGCTGCTGGAGATCAAGTCGATCGACCTTGATGACGATGCCGTCGATCTCGTGGATGACGTCATGGCGATGCTCGTGGAAATGCGCGATGAAGGCAGCGACACCATCCGACGAGCCCTCAACCTTGGCGTAGTCACTGGTCGGTAGCCCGAGGGACTTCAGCAGGGCATACGCATCGCTCTGCCTCTCGATCGTGGCACCGTCAGTTGCACCAAGGCCATGCACTGTCAGTTGCAGGCCATTGAGACGGCGAACGGAGCGCGCATACTCAGTCTCGAGCCGTTCCAGCTTTGACTGCGTACGCGCAGTTGACTGCGTGCGCACCTCCGCGAGTTCCTCCTCGCGCTTGTCAATGCGCTGGCGAAGGGTACCTGCAGCGGCATTACGCGGATTCGAGAACGCAGGGAGCCCGGCGTCGTACTGCTCGTCGTTGATGCGTTCGAATGCCGAAACTGGGAAGAAGATCTCGCCGCGCACCTCCACCAGTGCAGGAACCGCAACGCCCTTCTGCGGGCTGAGGGTCGATGGGATCCCCGGGATGAACTGCACGTTGTAGGTGACATCCTCGCCAGTCTTGCCGTCACCACGGGTAGCCATCGTCGTGAGCGTGCCATTGACGTAGACGAGATCGACCGCGAGTCCGTCAATCTTCAGCTCGCACAGATACTCAGGCACGAAGCCGAGTGACTTCTCGGTGCGCTCATGCCACGCTGCAAGTTCGTCCGCATCGAATACGTTGTCGAGGGAGTACATGGGCATGAGGTGAGTGACCTCGGTGAACATTGAGGAGATCGCGCCCCCGCGCACCCGTGTGGGTGAGTCATCCGACGCAAGCTGTGGATGAGCATCCTCGAGCTCGACCAACTCGCGGAAGAGAGAGTCGTATTCGGCATCAGAGAGCGTGGGTGCATCGAGATCGTGATAGGCGTGACCTGCCTCGCGAATCTGCGCAACCAAGGCATCCCAGCGTGCGCGCGCGTTGTCAGCGCTCATCGCGATCGCCCTCCTCATCACCGCGCAGCACTCGGGCCGCGGCCTTGACACTCTCATAGGCCGTGCGCACCCACTGCGGGCTTGCTCCTGACATTCCGCAGGTAGGAGTGACGACCACCTGCGACAGGTACTGAGCATCGCCGAGGCCGAGGCGAGATGCCAGTTCCCGCACGGGTGAGCTCGCACGCGTGTCGCTCATCGCGCCCTGCCCGACTGCGGGGACCGTTCCCGCGAGCAGCCCCATGCCGCCCTCCCATGCCGAGCCGAGCTGATCTTGATCGAACCCGCGAAGGAGATCCAGGCTAAGGAACGCTGCACCCGTCTTGGCGAGAAGCTCAATCGGAGGCTGAGCAGCACAGCAATGGATACCCGGGCGCGCGCCTGCGTCGGAGATCGCCGACATGATGCCGGCCAGGATCGGCGAGGCCACCTGCTCGTCAATGGCGTTGTATGTCGACAGACCACTTGCCGTGCCGATACTGCCCTCGAGTACTTGAACGAGCGCGGGTTCATCCACCTGCACGACTAAGCGCGCATTCGGAACGCGCCTGCGCACCTGATCGATCTGCAGGCGAAGTGCTTCCTGCAAGGCGGACGCGATATCGCGACAGGCCGAGGGATCCTTGAGTGCGCGCTCCCCCGCGGTTAACTCGATGACGGCGGCGAGGGTCCACGGACCGGCCACCTGCAGCTTCAGTGGTCCTGCGTATCCCTGGGTGAAGTCCTCCATCGCATCGAGATCCTCATTGAGGAACGACTGCGCCCGCCGGGTGTCCTTGCCCGGATTGGGGACGAAACGCCAGCCGCGCGGGGTGGTCTCGATCGAGAATTCCCGCGAGACAGCACTAAGCATTCCGCCCGTACGCCCGATCATGTCAGCGCCCGGCCCTCGAGCCGGGAGCTCGTGAAGGTGAATGAAGTCCGTGCACTCACCTGAAATCAGCCGCGCCGTCTCCCGTGAGTCGGTACCGGGCAGGGATCCGATGCCGGTGCCCAGTGAGGTACTCCAGGGCAGCGCGGACATCACGGCCTCTTGTGCGTGCGATCAACCGTGCCGGAGCCGATGACACGATCACCGTCGTAGAGCACGACTGCCTGCCCGTTCGCTAGACCGCGAATTGACTCAAGCAGCTCGACATGAATTCGGGTGCCGTCGAAGTTCGCCATGGCGGGTACCGGTGTTGCGTGGGCACGCACCTGCGCCATCACAGCCACAGGCTCGAGTGCTAGTGGCAGGTTTGCCCAGGTGGGCTTAATGGCCTCGATCCCGATGACATCGAGTCGCTCGGGCGAACCCACCATTACTCGGCGGGTGTCGATGTCAACGTCGACGACATAGCGAGGCTCACCGCCGCCACCGGGATTGCCGAGGCCGAGTCCACGTCGTTGGCCGATAGTGAAGGCGTAGGTGCCCGTGTGCTCACCGAGTACTTCGCCGCTGTCGACATCAACGATCTCGCCGGGGAGTTCACCCAGGCGACGCGAAAGAAATGCCGCCGTGTTCCCGTCAGGAATGAAACAGATGTCATGACTGTCGGGCTTTTGGGCAGTCAGCAGCCCGAGTCTCTCGGCCTCCGCGCGGATATCGCCCTTGAGGTCATCGCCCAAGGGGAAGAGCGAACGCTCGAGCTGCCACTGCTCGAGAACGCCCAGCACATACGACTGATCCTTGGCCGGGTCGACAGCGCGATGAAGTTCGGCGCCATGGGGACCGTCGACTCGACGCGCATAGTGACCGGTGGCCACGGCATCGAATCCGAGCGCGACTGCGCGATCGAGTACCGCGGCGAACTTGATGCGCTCATTGCATCGCAGGCAGGGGTTCGGGGTTCGTCCGGCTTCGTACTCGGCGAAGAAATCCTCGATGACATCCTCGGCGAAGCGCTCAGCGAAGTCCCACACGTAAAACGGAATACCGAGCATGTCGGCAACTCGGCGCGCATCTCGTGCATCGTCAAGGGTGCAGCATCCGCGCGAACCCTGTCGTGACGATTCAGTCTTGCGAGCCAACGCGAGATGCACACCGACAACTTCGTGCCCGGCCTCGATCATCCGCGCAGCTGCCACGGAGGAATCGACGCCCCCCGACATTGCTGCCACGACTCTCATCTGCGCGCTGCCGATCCGGCTCGCGCTGCGCGCTCGACGGCACTTGGGAGTGCCGCCAGCAAGGCATCGACATCATCAGCACTCGAGGTGCGACCAAGGCTGAACCGCAGTGACCCACGAGCTGTCAACTCATCGACGCCCAGTGCGAGCAGCACATGACTGGGTTCTGGGATTCCGGCCGAGCATGCGGACCCGGTCGAGACATCGATACCGGCGGCATCGAGGAGCATCAGGAGAGCATCGCCCTCGC
This sequence comes from Candidatus Nanopelagicales bacterium, assembly GCA_044374195.1. Classification (GTDB taxonomy): domain Bacteria; phylum Actinomycetota; class Actinomycetes; order S36-B12; family S36-B12; genus CAIKZY01. The sequence goes on along the minus strand of JBILOY010000018.1, from coordinate 40,676 downwards.
AGCCCGGGAAACTGAAGTGCGCATTGCCCGGCAGCCGACCGATCGGATCGCCGTTCAGCACCGCAGAAGGCACAGCATCGGCGACACCACTGACCATGCGGTCGCGCAGATCACGCAGCCGCTCGGCGCTCAACACTTGAGCTTCCACGGCTTCGTGCACTGCGACGGCGAAGGCCGCGATACCTGGGGCATCGAGGGTGCCAGAGCGCACCTCGCGTTCTTGCCCTCCGCCATGCTGAACCGGGACAAGTGCGAGATTCGTCTCGGCGACAAGCGCCCCCACGCCGTGAGGTCCGCCGATCTTGTGACCGCTAATCGTGACGGCATCAATACCTGAAAGGTCGAGTGGGAGTGAGCCGAGGGCCTGAACAGCATCAGTGTGGAAGGGCACGCCCGCGGCGCGGCAAACCGCCGCGATCTCGTGCACGGGCTGCACGGTGCCGATTTCATTGTTTGCCCACATCACGGTGACGAGTGCTGCACGCCCATCGGCCGCGGTAATTGCTGACTGCACATCAGCAGCGCTGACACGTCCGAAGGAATCGACAGGCAGCCACGAGATCTCAGCACCCTCGTGCTCGGCCAGCCAGTTCAGCGGATCGAGCACTGCGTGATGCTCGATAGGTGAGGCGATCACCAGCGGCGTACCGGTGAGGCCCTCACGACGTTTCCAAAAGAGCCCCTTGATAGCCAGGTTGTCTGACTCAGTACCGCCCGAGGTAAAGATGACGGCGCTGGGCCGAACTCCCAAATCGGCTGCGATCGACTCGCGAGACTCCTCGACTACCCGACGCGCAGCACGCCCCGAGGCATGCAGGGACGACGGATTTCCCAGAAGGAGGGAGTTGTCGACCCAGGCCGCCCGGGCCGAGTCGAGCATGGGTGTGGTGGCTGCGTGATCGAGATAAGCGCGGTTAGCCACAACACCCAATCGTAGTGCCCGAGATCAGGAGGTGCGCTTCTTGATCTCTTCGGTCAGCTGCGGGACCACGGCAAACAGGTCTCCGACAACGCCATAGTCAGCGAGTTCGAACATGGGCGCCTCGGCGTCCTTGTTGACCACGATGATGGTCTTGGAGGTCTGCATGCCCGCGCGGTGCTGGATCGCGCCTGAGATGCCGTTCGCGATGTACAGCTGCGGTGACACGGTCTTGCCGGTCTGGCCTACCTGGAACTGATGCGGGTACCAGCCTGCATCGGTTGCGGCGCGCGAGGCGCCGACCGCTGCGCCCAGGGAGTCAGCGAGCGACTCGATAACGCCGAAACCCTCGGCTGCGCCGACACCGCGACCGCCAGAAACCACGATGGCAGCCTCGGCGAGCTCGGGGCGTCCACCCTTCGCCGCGACAGTGCGGCCAGTGACCTTCGCCTTCTTCGCCGAATCACTGAGTGTCACGGAGACGGCCACCTTGGTGCCAGCGCCGGCCGCGGCTTCCGGAGCAACGGAGTTCGGACGAATGGTGATGATCGGAGTGCCCTTGGTGACCGTGGAGTGCACGACGGTCGAGCCGCCGAAGACACTCTGCGTAGCCACGAAACCGGCATCAACGGCGACGGCGTCGGTGATGACACCCGAGTTCGACTTGACTGCTAGGCGACCGGCGACTTCCTTGCCCTCAGCATTGGAGGCAATGAGGACGGCGGCCGGACTCTTCTCGGCGATAAGCTGCGCGAGCACCTCCGCCTTGGGAGCGACAGCGAACTCACTGAGGTCAGCGCTATCAGCGACGTAGATGGTCGCGGCACCGAACTCGGCGAGCGAGGCGGCAGCAGCGTCGTCGAGACCGCCACCCACCCAGACAGCGGAGGGCTCGCCGAGGGAACGCGCGAGGGTCAGCAGCTCAGAGGTGACCTTCTTGACGGCACCGTCAAGCTGCTCAACGAGAACGAGAACTTCAGCCATGATCGGGACCTCTTCTTAAATGAACTTCTGAGCGGACAGGAATTCTGCGATCTTGACGCCACCGTCGCCGGCTTCGTCAGTGACGACCGTGCCGGCAGCCTTCGGGGGCCGCACTGCGAAGTCGTTGACGCCGGACCATGCGGCCGACAGGCCGATCTGACCGCCGTCGATGCCCGCATCGCCTGCGCCGAGTGACTCGACCGGCTTCTTCTTCGCGGCCATGATGCCCTTGAACGAGGGGTAGCGCGGCTCGTTGATCTTCTCGACGACGCTGATGACCGCGGGGGTCGATGCTTCGACGGTGTCGTAGCCGTAATCGGTGGCGCGCTCGATCGTGACGGTGGAGCCCGCGACGTTGACCTTCTGCGCGAAGGTGAGCTGGGCGAGGCCCATACGCTCAGCGACCATGGCCGGAACGACGCTCATGCGTGCATCTGTTGACTCGGAGCCGAAGATGATGAGGTCGAAACCGCGTCCCTCCAGAACCTTCGCAAGTGCGTAGGAAGTGGCAATCGCATCGGAGCCGTGCAGGCTGTCGTCAACCAGGTGAATGCCAGCGTCGGCGCCCATGCTCAGGGCCTTGCGCACGGTCTCGGCAGCGCGATCGGGGCCCATCGTGACGATGGTGACCTCGCCGCTGTTGGCCTCGGCGATCTGAAGCGCCTCCTCGACTGCGTACTCGTCGAGTTCGTTCATGACGCCATCGGCGGACTCGCGGTCCAGCGTCGAATCGTCGGAACGAAGCTTCTTCTCAGCCCAGGTATCAGGGACCTGCTTGACGCAGACTGCGATCTTCACGGGTGGCCTTCCTTATGTCTTCCGCTCGCGAGGCGATGCGGAGAACGATGTGGGTGGTCGGACTTCCGATATGAATGGACGTCCAAGTAATAATCGTAGCCCCTGCAGGCAGTTCGGCAATCCGTCAGCGGGTGATCCCTGCCACTGCTTGCTTAGCGACCGGTGAAAACTGCCTTGCCCGGGCCGTTCTCCACGAAGGAGTCCATTCCAATCTTGCGGTCATCTGTGGCGAAAAGCGAGGCGAAGGCCATCCGCTCTATCTCGAGACCGGTCACGAGGTCGACCTCGAAGCCGCGATCGATGGCCTCCTTCGCCGCACGCAAGGCAAGTGCTGGGCCCTTGGCCAGCTTGGTGGCGAGCTTGAGTGCCTCGGCGTAGACGTCGGCGGCCGGGACGACCTTGTCGACCAAGCCCATGGCTAGGGCCTCAGCAGCCGGAACGAAGCGCCCGGTGAAGACAAGATCCTTGGTCTTCGACGGGCCGATCAGCCGAGCGAGGCGCTGGGTGCCGCCCGCACCCGGAATGATTCCGAGCAGAATCTCCGGCTGGCCAAGGGTTGCATCCTCGGCAGAAATTCGGATGTCGCAGCACAGTGAGAGTTCACATCCACCTCCCAGCGCGTAGCCGGTGATGGCCGCGATGGTCGGTTTAGGGATGCGTGCCACGGAGGTGAAGGCATCTTGGAGGGGGGCCGAGGCCAGTACCATCTGCTGATAGTCCATGGCGGCCATTTCCTTGACGTCGGCGCCGGCCGCGAAGACCTTCTCCCCGCCGTAGACGATGACCACCTTGACGTCATCGCGCTCGATTGCCTCCTGTGCACAGGCCTTGATTTCCTGCTGCACCTGCAGCGACAGGGCATTCATCGGGGGGCGTGCAAGTCGAATTGTGCCGATGCCGTCTGCAACTTCGAGGCTAACGAACTCGCCCATGGTGACTCCCTTTACCTGTAGGTGGTGAACTCGTCGCGAGCCTAGTGATAGAGCCGGTCAAAATCGCCAGACGGTAGCCTCGCCTCATCATGCATGCGTTTTCATCGAGTCGCCCCGACCCCCTGGGCGTCACTCCGGACGGCCGAGGTGGAGCGAACGTCGCGCTGTGGGCCGCGGGTGCTACAGGCGTCGAGCTGTGCACCTTCGACGACGCCGGTGTCGAAACGCGCATTGCCTTGACCGAGCACGTGTTCGGCGTCTTCCATCGCTATGTCGAACACCTGCCGGCCGGCACTCGCTATGGGTTTCGAGTCGATGGACCCTGGGAACCCCAGAACGGCCTTCGCTGGAATCGCCACAAGCTCCTGCTTGATCCGTACGCCAAGGCCATTAATGGCGAGTTCATCTTCCACTCCGCTCTGTTCGCCCACACGGGTACTGACGACCTAATGATGAGCACTGTCGATAGTGCGCCCTTCGTGCCTCGCAGCGTGGTCGTCGACTACGACTTCGACTGGATGGGCGTTACTCGCCCGCGCACCCCGTGGCGTGACACGGTGATCTACGAGGCCCACGTCAAGGGCCTGACAATGCTCAATCCCGAAGTGCCGGAGGAGATCCGCGGAACGTATGCCGGCGTCGGTCACCCCGCAACGATCACTTACTTGAGTTCACTGGGCATCACGGCAATCGAGTTGCTGCCCGTTCACCATTTCGTCGACGAGTCGCACCTGACGCACTTCGGTCTCACGAATTACTGGGGCTACAACTCCATCGGATTCTTCGCCCCGCACGCCACCTACGCATCGACCGGAACCCGCGGTGAGCAAGTGCAGGAATTCCGCAACATGGTGAAGGCGCTGCATGGGGCCGGCATCGAGGTAATTCTCGACGTGGTCTACAACCACACTGCCGAGGGCAACCAAATGGGGCCGACCCTTTGCTTCCGCGGAATCGACAACGACGACTACTACCGACTAGCTGAAGACAAGCGCTTCTACATGGACTTCACCGGTTGCGGCAACACGCTTAACGCCGCCAATCCCCATGTGGTTCAGATGATCATGGACTCGCTTCGGTACTGGGTGACCGAGATGCACGTCGACGGATTCCGATTCGATCTCGCATCAGCGCTCGCGCGGTCATTCCACGACGTCGACATGCTCGGCACCTTCATGACCACCATCGCGCAGGACCCTGTGCTGCGAAATGTGAAGTTGATTGCCGAGCCCTGGGATGTCGGTCCCGGCGGTTACCAGGTGGGTGAGTTCCCCCCGCTGTGGACAGAGTGGAATGACAAGTACCGCGACTGCCTACGTGACTTCTGGCGCGGCGCCATCGGGATTGGCGAGCTCGGCTGGCGCTTGACCGGCTCAGCAGATCTTTATGCCAGCGAGGGTCGTCGCCCCTATGCCTCCATCAACTTCATCACAGCGCATGACGGGTTCCCGATGCGCGACCTCACCACCTACGAGCACAAGCACAACGAGGCCAACGGTGAGCACAATCGCGATGGCACCGATAACAATCGCTCGGCGAATTACGGGGTCGAAGGCGAGAGCGACGATCCCTCGATCAACGCGGTTCGCCGTCAACAGATTCGCAACATGATGACCTCGCTGCTCCTGTCGACAGGCGTGCCGATGCTCACCGCGGGCGATGAGATCGGTCGAACACAGGACGGAAACAACAACGCGTACTGCCAGGACAACGAGATCTCTTGGCTCGACTGGAATCTCGCACCCTGGCAGAGGGAGCTTCTTGACTTCACGCGCACGCTGTTGCGCATTCGTACGGAGCACGCCGCCTTCCGTCAGCGCTACTTCTTCGATGGGCGTCCGCTGCACGAAGGCGGCCCGAAGGATCTGGCCTGGATCGCGGCCGACGGCACTGAGGTCTCCGATGACGACTGGCACTCCCCTGATTCACGCACGCTCGGCATGTTCATCGCCGGCGATGTGAACACTCACGGCGAGGAAGTCGTGCACGATGACTCATTCCTGTTAATCGTGCATGCAGGAACCGTCGACATCGAATTCACACTGCCCGGCGAGCTCTATGGGCGCGAGTTCAGGCGGGTTCTCGACACGGCCGAACTGACCACGCACGTGGACGCACCTCTCTCCAATGGTGACGCCCTGTCGGTCGCAGCGCGCAGCAGCGTGCTACTCCAGATCACTCGCTAAAACCCCTGCGGGCCTCGATCAGAGGTGGCGCGTGGCCCGCGCAGTCGCTGCAATCGAGACGGCCAGCGGCTCACGCAGTAGCTCGTCAGCGTCGATTGGCAGTGCCCAGCGCCAGTTCGGCCATTGATCGATCGTGCCCGGCATATTCGGACGCTCCCGCACCGCAGCGACATCCTCGAGATTGAAGACGACTACTCGAGAGGCGGAGTTCGCCACTGACGCGCACCGAGCCACGACGGCTGTCGCGATCTCGTCGTCGGTGTAGTCATCCTTGACTTCCAGACCAGCCTCGAGGGCAAGGGTGTGCTTGCGCTGGACCTCGGCGTCGGGATCTATGGACTTGCCCACCGAGACCATGTCACGGGGATCTTGCCCGGTGAGAATGCCCGCGATGGTCGCATGATCGTGTGTACCGGTTGCGCCAAGGGTGTTGACCGTGAACATCGAGATCGGCACACGGCATGCAGCGCGATAGCCAAGCATGTCGATGTCAGCCATCATCGGCTGCACGTTCTCGGGCACTGTGCCCATGTCCTCGCCGACCACCCAGGCGCCTGCTCGGTCAGCCTCGATGCGCAAGATTGCGAGCAGTGCATCGTGCGGATATCTCACGTATCCACCAGCGGAAGGGCTGCCGGACTGCGGAACCCAGAAGAGGCGCCACAGCTGCATGACGTGATCGATGCGCATTGCCTTGGCGTGGCGAAGACTGGCGCGCACCATCGCGATGAACGGCGCGAAGTCGGCCTGCACGAGTGCTGCGGGGTTGAAGGCGGGCAGGCCCCAGCGCTGACCATCGCGATTGTGGCGATCAGGCGGACACCCCACCTCGGCGTCGAAGACAAGGAGGTCTTGCCAGCACCATGCATCGGCGCCGCCGCCGTCGAAACCCACCGCGATGTCTGCGACGAGATCGATGCCTTGATTCGAGGCTTCAGCGAGTTGCTGATCGGCCAGCCACTGAAGCCAGCAATGGAAGTTAATGCGCTCTGCATTGATCGGATCGGCAGCCCAGCGCGCCACCATCTCCGAGCCCGGGTGGCGCAGGTCGTCAGGCCAGATCTGCCACGGCAGACCGTGCGAGTCAGCAAGTGCCATGAAGGTCGCGAACTGAGTGAGGCCCTCGCCTTGGCTGTCGACCCAATGGCGATAGGTCGAACCGCCATCACGACCCATCGCGACCCAGATGCGCATGAGCGCCTCGGACTTCAGCGCCCATACAGCACTGCGATCAATCAGGCGCTCCTCGTTGAGGGCAAGACCGGCTGAGCGAAGATCCGAGAGGTCGACGAGCTCCGCGCCAGGAACATCGTCAATCGCGATGTACAGAACCTGAAGCCACTCGCGCGAGGTGGGCGAGTACGGCGATGACATCGGGTGCGAGCCCAAATTGCCGGCATGCACGGGGCAGATCAGCAAGAAGCCAGCGCCGGTCTCAGTGGCCACGCGTGCGATGGACGCGAGATCAGCAAAGTCGCCAATTCCCCAGGAACGCGCAGTGCGGGAGGCGTAGAGCTGGACAGACCAGCCGAAGGAGCGGCGTGGGACCCTGAAGCGATCGGGTGCGCACAGCACGAGTCGCTCCTTGCCCATGGGCTCGCGCAGATGCTGGTAACCGACCGAGTCGAGCGGCAAGGCACCCTCGACGTGCAGGTAACGGCCGTCATCGAACTCGACGACCCCGTGCAGTTCAGGGTGCCAGCGGCCAGGCGTGGCAATGATCGGGTGCTCCATCGGGCCCTGCCCGGCGAACTCCCCGGCCAGCCACTCCAGGGTGGAATCCGGGAGCTCCTTGACGACCTGGAAGGCGTCCACATATGACGGTTCCACCCCGTAAGCGGTTACCTGGGCCAGGAGTTCTTGCCTGTTCACGCCCCGAAGATTAGCGGTTGTAAGCGATTGCGCTCCCCTGGATTACGGCATTTCCGACATCGAGTCGCAATCTTCTTGCAGATTCACGCAATTTCTTGCGGCATGAGCCTGAATCTGACGTCTCAGGGGGCATCAGGAGCGCTAGCCTTCACGACCATGGCCAGGAAGTCGACACCCGCAGCCCCCGCTCCCGCCTCACTGCCCAGTGAGCTGACCGGCAGGTTCCCGATCACCGACATTTCCCCTAGCGTGCTGGGCGGACGCCTACCCGCTGCCGCGGCTGTCGGCGAGCTGATCCCGATCACCGCCACCTGCTTCCGCGAGGGTCACGATTCCCTGGGCGTCGAGGTGCTGCTCACCCGCCCTGACGGCACGATCGCCGCGGTGGAGCGCATGCACTCCACCGGCACCGGTCTCGATGGATGGGTGGGTTCTATTCGTCCCGACTCCATGGGTCTGTGGCACTTCACCATTCGTGCGTGGGGCGATGTCTGGGGAACCTGGGAGCATCGCGCGGACATCAAGGTGCCGGCCGGCATCGATGTCGATCTCGAACTCGAAGAAGGTGCCCTGCTTCTCGACGCCCACGCCCAGACACTTTCCGACAAGACCTCAGCCAAAGCCCTGCAGCGCACCGCCAGCACGATGCGCAACGCCGACTTCGCGCATGCCGATCGCCTGGCCGCAGCCCACGACCCGGTCATCGAGTCGATCATCGCGGCAAATCCGATGCGCGAGTATCCGACCGACAGCGGCCCCTGGCCGTTGCGCGTGCAACGCCGGCGAGCTCTGTACGGCTCGTGGTACGAGTTCTTCCCGCGCAGCGAGGGAGCGTCCACTGATCCATTGCGCTCCGGAACATTCAACGAGGCAGCCATGCGCCTCCCGGCGATCGCGGCCATGGGTTTCGACGTTATCTACGTGCCGCCGATCCATCCGATCGGTCACATCAATCGCAAGGGCCCGAACAACACCTTGAATCCTGGTCCGCTGGATCCAGGTTGCCCGTGGGCGATCGGCTCCATCGATGGCGGTCACGATGCCGTTCATCCTGATCTCGGAACACTCGCCGACTTTGATGCGTTCGTGAAGGCCATGAACGACCTCGGCATGGAGATTGCCCTCGACCTCGCTCTCCAGGCAGCACCCGATCATCCGTGGGTTGCCGCGCATCCGGAATGGTTCACCACTCGGGCCGACGGCACGATCGCCTACGCTGAGAATCCGCCGAAGAAGTACCAAGACATCTACCCGCTGAACTTCGACAACGACCCCGAGGGCCTATATGCCGAGGTCGAGCGAGTGGTGCGCTTCTGGGTCGAGCGCGGCGTACGAATCTTCCGAGTCGACAATCCGCACACCAAGCCCCTGTGGGTGTGGCAGCGGCTCATCGCAGCCATCAATGACACCGACCCCAACGTGCTGTTCCTTGCCGAAGCTTTCACGCGCCCGCCCATGATGCGGGCGCTTGCAGAGGTTGGCTTCCAGCAGAGCTACACCTACTTCACCTGGCGCACCGACAAGAACGGCCTTGAGTCGTATGGCCGTGAACTCGCCGGCCCCGCTTCGGCGTACATGCGTCCGAACTTCTTCACGAACACTCCCGACATCCTGCATGAGTCACTGCAGAAGGGTGGGCCCGCAATGTTCGCCATTCGCGCAACCCTCGCCGCGACCTTGTCACCGACCTACGGCATCTACAGCGGCTTCGAGCTCTATGAAGGCACTGCACTTCGCGAGGGCAGTGAGGAATACCTCGATTCAGAGAAGTACCAGTACCGGCCGCGTGACTGGGCAGCCGCCGCAGCAGCAGGTCGCACGCTCGCGCCCTACCTCACTGATCTGAACCACTGGCGCCGAGAGCACCCCGCACTCCAGGATCTGCGCTCACTCACCTTCCACCGCACCGACAACGAGATGGTTCTCGCTTACTCCAAGCGCGATGGAGACGATGTCATCGCCGTCGTGGTGACCCTCGACCCCTTCAACGACCAGAGCGCAACCATCACTTGGGATCTCGAAGCCCTCGGACGCACTGCGCCGTTCACCTCTCACGACTTGGTGACCGGCCAGGTCTGGAACTGGGATGCCACCACTTATGCGGAACTGCGACCGCGGGAGCATGTTGCCCATATCGTTCACATGAGGTGACTATGACTGCGTATGCACGGATAGATCTTGGCGAACTCGATCGCCTCGTCAACGGCGCCCACTACAGCCCGCATTCGATCCTGGGCGCGCATTCGGCAGACGGCATTGTCACCATCCGCACGATTCAGCACGGTGCCGATCAGGTGAACCTCGTGATCGATGGCACTCGGCATCGAATGACGCATGTGCACCGAGGTGTGTGGGCCGCCGGCCTAGATGCAGTCACGGTTCCCGATTACCTCATCGAGACCACTCGAGATGGCTGTGTGCATCTCACCGATGATCCTTACTCCTTCCTTCCCACTCTCGGCGATGTCGATCTACATCTGATCGGCGAAGGACGCCACGAGCAACTCTGGGATGTGCTCGGTGCGCACGTGCGCATTCTCGACACTGCACACGGCCCGGTATTAGGTGTGGCGTTCTCGGTGTGGGCTCCGACCGCTCAGGGTGTGCGCGTCATCGGTGACTTCAACTTCTGGGATGGCGGCGGTTCGCCCATGCGCTCTCTCGGCTCCACCGGAGTGTGGGAGCTCTTCATGCCCGGCGTCGCAGCGGGCGCGCGCTACAAGTTCGAGATCCTCGGTGCCGACGACACCTGGCACTACAAGGCCGATCCCATGGCGCAGGCCGCCGAGATCCCCCCGGCGAATGCCTCCGTGGTCACCGAGTCGCGCTACTTGTGGAATGACGTCGCTTGGCTCGCTCACCGCGCGGCCACCGATCAGCACAAGCAGCCGCTCAGCATCTACGAAGTACATCTCGGCTCGTGGCGTCCGCACCTGACCTATGTCGAACTCGCCGACCAGCTCACCGAGTACGTGCGCGCGGCAGGGTTTACTCACGTGGAGTTCCTGCCCGTCGCAGCGCACCCGTATGCACCGTCGTGGGGCTATCACGTCACGTCGTACTTCGCGCCGACTCCGCACTTCGGCACCCCTGACGAGCTGCGCTTCCTGATCGACTCCCTGCATCAAGCCGGCATCGGCGTGATCATGGACTGGGTACCCGCGCACTTTGCCACTGATCCCTGGGCTCTCGTGCGCTTTGACGGCAGTGCGCTCTACGAGCACCCTGACCCCCGCCGTGGCGAGCATCCCGACTGGGGCTCATTCATCTTCGATTACGGACGCACCGAGGTTCGTAACTTCCTGGTGGCCAATGCCGTGTACTGGCTCGAGGAGTTCCACTTCGACGGACTTCGTGTCGACGGTGTCGCGTCGATGCTGTACCTGGATTACTCGCGTAAGGACGGCGAGTGGTACCCGAATGAGTTCGGTGGTCGAGAGAATCTCGACGCGGTCTCATTCCTTCAGGAAATGAACGCCACGGTTTACAAGCGCGTGCCCGGCATCATGACCATCGCCGAGGAATCCACCGCGTGGCCAGGTGTCACGACTCCGACCGAGTTCGGCGGTCTGGGCTTTGGCTACAAGTGGAACATGGGCTGGATGCACGACTCCCTGCAGTACATCGAGCGCGAGCCGATTCATCGCCAGTACCACCACGGCGAAATGACCTTCTCGATGGTCTACGCCTACAGCGAGCACTTCATCCTGCCGATCTCGCACGACGAGGTCGTGCATGGCAAGGGCTCACTGGTCGGGAAGATGCCCGGTGATCGTTGGCAGGAACTCGCGAACCTGCGCGCCTACCTCGGTTTCATGTTCGGTCACCCTGGTAAGAAGTTGCTCTTCATGGGTTCGGAATTCGCGCAGTCGCAGGAGTGGGCCAGTGAGCGTGGCCTCGACTGGTGGCTGCTGCAGTTCCCTGAGCACCAGGGCATGCTGCGCATGGTCAGTGATCTCAATCGCGTCTACCGCGACAACCCCGCGCTGTGGCAGATCGACAACGACTCACGGGGCTTCGAGTGGATCGACTCCGACGATGCCGCAGGCAATGTCTTCAGCTGGCTACGACGTGACGAATCGGGTGCGCCGATCGCCGTGGTGGTGAACCTCTCCCCCGTCGTGCACCACGAGCATCGACTCGCGTTGCCCAATACAGGCACCTGGGATGAGCTCATCACGACCGATGCCCTCGCGTATGGGGGTAGCGGGGTCGGCGTAGGCAGCGTCACCGCACTGGCCGAGCCGTGGCACGGTCGCCCGGCTTCCGCAGTGATCTCGTTGCCGCCGCTCGCGGCAACGTACTTGAAGTTCTCGGGCCACTAGTACAGCGCGCTGGCCAAAGCAGTGCGCGCAGGCGCCACGGCCGGATCATCGCCTGCTACCAGGAACAACTCGATAAGTCGTGCGCGCGCCGCATCGCGCTCGTCACCGGTAGTTCGTCGTACGCAATCGACCAGAAGTGCGAACGCCCGGGGCCAGTCACCTTCGAGCGCGGCGAAATCGGCGGCCAGCATCGAATCATCGATTCCCTGCGGATCCGCGGGAAGCTCCTTGCCATCAGTGCGCTTGTAGAGGCCCACCATCGCGAGCCCTGCCTGCGCATCAGTATCGGCCGGCGTCGAGTCGAGAACGGTTCGGTAGGCACGCTCGGCGGCGTCCCAATCACCGGCCTCAATCGCCTCGTAAGCCGCCTCGAATCGCGGATCAATCGGCTCCTCAAACGGCTCTGCGGCAGGAGGCTGCTCTCCATCGAGTTCACCACTGATGCCGTTCTCCGCAGCCACCCGAAGTACCTCAGCGAGCACCTCGCGAATCTGCGGCTCAGGCTGAGCACCCTCGAAAAGCGGCACCGGCTGACCCTTGAGCACAGCGATCACCGTGGGGATCGCCTGCACCTGGAACGCCTGTGCGATCTGCGCATCGGTATCGACATTGACGAGAGCAAGTACGAACTGACCGCCAAACTCGGCCGCAAGCTGTTCGAGAATCGGGGTCAACTGAGCCGAGGCAGGTGAGCGATCAGAGTGCAGGTTCACCACGACGGGCACGGTCATCGACAAATTGACGACATCGGCCTCAAAGTTCTCCATGGTCACGATGCGCACCACGCCCTCGGGTGCATTGGCCAGTGCGCGCTCGGCCTTCGCCTGATTCTCGCGAGCGGCGGCGAGGGCGCCGAGGTCGACCGCACCTTGGGTATTGACGCGACCGGACAGCGGATTGATTGCCATGGCCCCATCCTCGCCCATGTGACCATTCCCCCAAATTTGGGGGGGAATGCGGCGGGTCGGCAAGCACTCCCAATGAACCACGCGACACAATGCGGGAATGCACGTCTCTGCAAAGGCCGATTACGGCATGCGCGCGCTCTGCGAGCTCGCTGCTGCCTACCGAATTGACCCCGCCAAGCTGGTCAAGGGCGAGCAGATCGCCACGGCCCAGCAGATCCCGATCAAGTTCCTCGAGGGGATCCTCCGTCAGCTGCGCCAAGCCGGAATCGTCGCAAGCCAACGTGGCGCGGAGGGCGGCTACCGGCTCGATCGCAATCCGGCCGAAGTCTCGATCGCCGACGTCGTTCGCGCACTTGATGGGCCTCTGGCAGCCGTCCGCGGCATGCGTCCTGAGGACATCGAGTACCCCGGCGCCGCCGAGCACCTTCGCGAGGTGTGGATTGCCGTGCGTGCATCGATGCGCCATGTTCTGGAGCACATCAGTCTCGATGACGTTGCTACGGGCACTTTGCCGACAGACATCAATGAGCTGCTGGCTGAGCCTGGGGCATGGCAGAGGCGCTAAGGCGTCCTCGCATAAGAACGCAGAGGCGCTAGCGGTCGCTAAATCTGTTCGAGGATGTTTGCCGCTGCGCTGTAGGAATCGGTCGTGCCGTCGAGCACTGACTGAGCGGCATTCGCCAGTTGCTTCGGGTCCGCAGCAAGCCGCTGACGCACTGCGCCGAGCACTAACGCGCTGATTTCGTCCTGCGTACGCCGAAGTCGACGTGCTTCGCGCTCCCCCGACTCGTCGAGCCAAGCGCGGTGCCGATCAATCTCGGCCACGAGTTCGGTCAGGCCTTCGTGGCGCGAGGCCACGGTCTTCAGAACCGGCGGCTGCCATCCCCCGCGCACCCCGAGATCAATCATGTGCCTGATCTCGCGCACAGTGCTGTCAGCGCCATCGCGATCAGCCTTGTTGACGACGAAGATGTCACCAATCTCGAGGATGCCTGCCTTGGCGGCCTGGATACCGTCTCCCATGCCTGGCGCAAGCAGTACCAGCGAGGTATCAGCGGTCGCGGCAATCTCGATCTCCGACTGCCCGACGCCCACGGTCTCGATGATCGTCACGTCGAAACCCGCGGCATCGAGAACACGCAATACCTGCGGGGTTGTGGCCGCGAGGCCGCCGAGGTGGCCACGTGAGGCCATCGATCGGATGAAGACGCCCTCGTCGGTGGCGTGCGCCTGCATGCGCACACGATCACCGAGCAGGGCGCCACCGGAGAAGGGTGAGGAAGGATCGACTGCCAGAACTCCCACGCGCTTACCTTGCTCGCGGTAGGCGGTAACCAGGGCTGAAGTTGACGTCGACTTGCCGACACCAGGAGAGCCGGTGACACCGATGACATGGGCGTGACCCGCGGTCGAGGACAGCTCGCGCATGATCGACGGAACGTCGGGGGCATCGTTCTCGATACGTGAGATCAGGCGGGCGATTGCGCGCGGTTGCCCGGCACGGGCACCTGCAATGAGGTCCGCGCTGCCCGGATCCGGCGACATCGCCATGCGCTCCCCAGCTCGAGTTGAGTAGATGACAACATAGTCCCATGAGCTCACACGTCACCCGCATCGATCATGTCGGCTTCGCTGTCCCCGATCTCGAGGAGGCGAAGGCCTTCTACGCCGCAGCCTTCGGCCTCGAGGTCGTCCATGAAGAGGTGAACGAGGAGCAGGGCGTCCGTGAGGCCATGCTCGGGGTGGGTGGCTCCTACATCCAGCTGCTCGCTCCGCTTACCCCCGAGTCCACCATTGCCAAGTTCCTCGATCGATCCGGTCCCGGGATCCAACAGGTGGCCTTCGGCGTCGATGACGTAGTGGCCACCGCCGAAGCCCTGCGGGCTGCCGGCGTGCGGGTTCTGTACGACCAGCCCAAGCACGGCACGGCTGGCTCACTGGTCAACTTCGCCCACCCCAAGGATTGCGGTGGCGTGTTGATCGAGCTCGTGCAGTCGGGCGACACCCACTAGTCACCCTCTCCCATGGAGCCCTGGAATCCCGCCACCTGGGATATCACCGACGACCAAAAAGCTGCAGCTATCGCCGTGGCTGCTGGGGCACTGGCGGTGATCGTGACCTCACTCGTGCTGAAGAAGGCGCGAAAACTGCTCATCGTTGTCATCGTTGGCGGGGGCGCAACTGCAGCATGGTGGTGGGCGTCCGCACACGGAGTCATCGATCAGATGCATTCATCCATCAATGGCCAGTAGCTCCTGATCATTGGACCTCGCCAAGCGTGCGTTCTGACGGGGTTCCTATTCCGGAGCTTGCTGCCAGTGAGGCGTAAATCGTTGTGATGGCGTCGGGCATCACCTACGACACCGTCCGTACTATGGGCAGGTGACCACGCCCACAGCCACGCAGCCGTGGAATCTCGACAAGGGTCGCGCCCAGGGAGAGATGGGGTATCTGCCCGGCCTGGACGGCATTCGCGCCCTCGCCGTGCTCGGAGTCTTGCTCTACCACGCCGATCTCGGCTGGATTCGCGGCGGATTCCTGGGTGTCGACGTCTTCTTCGTGCTCAGCGGGTTCTTGATCACTTCCTTGATCCTCGAGGAACTCGACCGCAGCGATCGCGTCGACTTCAAGCGCTTCTACCTCGGTCGAGCACGTCGATTGCTGCCAGCACTGCTCTTGATGCTCATCGTCGTCGGAGCTGTCGTCGCGATCTGGTATCGAGATGCGGCCTACCAATTCGCACGTGACTCCCTCGCCTCGGCGTTCTACGTGAACAACTGGTGGTACATCGCGACTGACCTGTCGTATTTCGAGGAAATCGGCCGTCCGCCGCTCCTGACCCATCTGTGGAGTCTCGCGGTCGAGGAGCAGTTCTACCTGATCTGGCCATTCCTCGCCTTCCTCGTCTACCGGCGCTTTCACCGCCGAGGAGTCGGGATCTTCGCGCTAGCGCTCGCCCTCGCATCGACTGCATGGATGATCACGATGTCCGTGTCGCAGGGATTCCCCGACTTCACAGATCCCAGCAGGGCTTACTTCGGTACCGACTCACACGCAATGGGGTTGCTCATCGGTGCAGCCCTGGCCACGTTCTGGCGACCGGGTCGAGTCAGCCCGATCGTCACTCCTAGCGCCCGCTGGCTTATCTCCGGCCTGGGTGTTGCTTCCTTGATCACCGTGATCGGATTTCTCGTCTTTGTCGGCGAATACACACCATGGATGTATCGCGGCGGCTTCCTCGTACTCGCGGTCATTGTCGCACTGCTCATTGCCGCGGCGAGTCACCCTGCTTCGCCTCTCGGTCGCATCATGGGCACGCAACCGTGGCGCTATCTCGGTCAGCGGTCTTATGGCCTTTACCTGTGGCACTGGCCGATTTTCATGCTCACCCGACCCGTGCTGGACATCGCCCTCGACGGTCTCTGGCTACTGGTACTTCGACTGGCCCTCACCGTGGGCATCGCAGAACTCAGCTTCCGCTACCTCGAGATGCCGATCAGGCGCGGAGTGATCGCACGATGGTGGCGCAGCGCCAAGGCCGCGGGAGGAAGTGCCCTGACTAGGGCACGCGCTATCGCCATCGCCGCGATCTCCGTCCTCGCCGCGGCTGTCTGCATTCTCGGCGTGTCACTCGCACAGGCTCAAGAGCCCACGCTCGCGGCAGACGTGGCAGCAGCCATCGGAACCGAGACCGAGGTGACCATCGACTCGCCCCAGAGCTCACCTGCACCGTCGGGCTCCGCTTCGCCTGAAGCACCTGCTGCGACACAAGCTGGCACTGCGACCGGCATCGGTGACTCGGTCATGCTCGGAGCCCGCGAGACCTTGCGCAGTGCCATCCCCGGTATTCGCATTGACGCGGCAGTAGCGCGTTACCCCGGTGCCTTCCTCGGACGCATCAAGAAACTTCGCGCGATGAATCTCCTCGCCGACACGGTTGTGCTGCACCCGGGCACGAACGGCGTGATCCCGGAATCGATGATGCGCGAGATGCTCGACTTATTGAGCGATCGCGAGCGCGTGGTCGTGGTAAATGACAATGTTCCGCGATCATGGACTGTAGAGAACAACAACGTGGTCTCCAAGGTCGTGCCCAACTACCCCAATGCGGTCATCGCCGACTGGAAAGCCGAGTCGAAAGCACATCCGGAGTACTTCGTCTCCGATGGGATCCATCTCTCGGGAGCCGGCAGCCGCGCCTATGCAAACCTGATCAAGAAGGCAGCAGACCTGAAACCGACGACGCCTTCGCCTAGCACCTCCACTCAGTAGCGCGGCGCACCTGAGGACCGCATCGTGCGCGGACCCCGGTTGTTGCGTGCCGTCCAGCACGGCTTGTGCCAATGACGGCGGTGCTCGAGCCCAATCGGGTCATCAGCTGACCACGCCACCACGTGCGGAGTGCCCACCTGCACTACGTGATCGCAGCCGGGGCAGCGATAGTCCTTATCTGAGGCAGCACCGGTGACCTGCCTGACGTACCAGTCACCATCAGGATGACTCTCGCGCCGCTGACCGCCAAGCGGGTTCAGCGGCCGCTCGTCATCGCGCTCATCGTTCATGCGGCGATTCTTGCGACCCACGGCTAGCTCTCGTAGACGCGGAAACCTCGACCGGACTTACGACCGAGGTAGCCAGCTGTCACAAGGTGCTCCAGCCGCGGGGCTGGAGCGAAGCCCGGCTCGCGGAATTCCAGGTAGAGAGTGCGCTGGATCTCCAGGGCCACATCGAGCCCGACAGTGTCGAGGAGCTCGAACGGGCCCATCGGCAGGCCACAACCACGCTTCATGGCCAGGTCGATGTCATCGGTGGACGAGTAGTTGGCTTCGACCATTCGAATGGCGTCATTCAGATATGGGAACAGCAGGGCATTAACGATGAAACCTGCACGATCACCGCATACGACCGGGTGCTTACCGAGCTCTTCGACAAACAAACGCGAGCTTTCGAGCGTTTGCACTCTCGTGGCAACTGTCGTGATGATCTCCACGAGCCTCATTACGGGTGCCGGATTGAAGAAGTGAATGCCGATCACATCGCTGGGCCGCGTGGTAGCCGCCGCGAGGTCGACTACAGGAAGGCTTGATGTAGTCGTGGCCAGGATCGCACCCGCACGGCAAACCGAGTCGAGCTCTCGGAAGAGCGCCAACTTCGGCTCGATCTCCTCGACAATGCATTCGATAACGAGATCACAGCCCGAAAGCGCGCTGAGATCGGTGCTGATGGTGAGGCGGGCGAGCGCAGCATCACGGTCAGCAGCATCGAGCTTGCCCTTGTCGACGGCCTTCGCCGTGCTGTTCTCGATCTTCGATCGCGCACGCTTCGCGCTCGTGTCACTTCGTCCGACGAGGACGACGTCCTTGCCCGCCTTCGCAATGACCTCGGCGATGCCCGCGGCCATCGTTCCTGTTCCCACCACTCCCACTGACGCAACGGAGCGGCCGCCAGAGGCTGCGGTTGATTCCGCGGGAGTGAGGGGGTCGGTGATCACCACCGGCGAGTTGGGGGCTTCATAGGTGTAGAACCCACGGCCGCTCTTGCGCCCTCGCAATCCGGCCGTGACCATCTGCTTGAGAATCGGCGACGGTGCGTGCAGCCGATCACGCCCCTGCTTGTACATCGTGTCGAGGATCTCGTACGAGGTATCAAGGCCGATGAGATCGACGAGTGCGAGCGGACCCATGGGGTAACCGCAACCGAGGCGCATGGCATCGTCAATGTCCTCGCGCGAGGCGTACTTCTGCTCGAACATCGACACTGCATGATTGAGGTAGCCGAAGAGAAGGGCATTCGCGATGAATCCAGCCTTGTCTCCGATCACCACGGGCTTCTTGCCGAGGGACTCAGCGAAGGCGACCACGGAGTCGATCGTTGAGTCATCGGAGATGACAGTGCGCACGACCTCCACGAAGGCCTGGACAGGAGCCGGGTTGAAGAAGTGCAGGCCGACCACCTGTGCAGGGCGCTTCGTGGCCACCGAGATGTCGGTGACCGAGAGCGACGAGGTATTCGAGGCAAGAATCGTGTGCGCAGGGGTGATCTCGTCGAGCTTGGCGAAGAGCTCGCGCTTTAGTTCGAGCCGCTCCGGGATAGCCTCGATTACGAGATCAGCTGCTGAGAGATCCCCCAGGTCAGTCGTGAAGCTGATGCGGCCGAGCAAGGCCTCCCGATCCGAATCGGTGATCTTCCCTCTCGCTAGTGCGCGAGACGTAGATCCATCCACGTTCGCCTTGGCGCTTGCCAGGGACTGGTCTGACATCTCGATAGCGATGACGCGGTAGCCGCTACGAGCGATCACCTCAGCGATTCCGGCACCCATGGTGCCTAGCCCAATGACTCCTACGGTGGTGATCTCATGCGTCATGGGGACATCCTTTCATTTGGCTAAAAGAGCCGCAGGCCGGGATCATCGGTGCCCTTGAGGGCGTCGTAGTCGAGGACCACGCATCGGATACCGCGATCCTCGGCCAGGGTGCGTGCCTGAGGCTTGATCTCTTGGGCCGCGAAGATGCCCGACACCGGAGCCAGAATGGGGTCGCGGTTCAAGAGTTCGAGGTACCGGGTGAGCTGCTCGACTCCGTCGATTTCGCCACGGCGCTTGATCTCCACGGCCACGGTTGCTCCCTTGGCGTCCTTGCACAGTAGGTCAACCGGGCCGATCGCGGTCGGGAATTCACGTCGCACCAGGCTCCAGTCCTCACCGAGCACGGTGACGTGAGTGGCCAGAAGTATCTGGAGGTGGGCCTCGACACCGTCCTTGATCAGGCCGGGATCCTGCCCGAGCTCATACACGGTCTCACCGAAGGTTTCATGCACGTGAATGACGAGCTGTTCCCCCGCCTTGTTCTCCACTGTCCAGACCTCGGCAACATCGTCCGGAGTGTCCTCGACGACGATGCGCGTGGTGCAGGGTGGGCTCATCCAGTTCAGCGGCTTGTACGAGCCGCCATCGGAATGGATGAGTACCGAGCCGTCAGCCTTCATCATGATCACCCGGGTGGCCTCAGGCAGCTGCGCGGTCAGCCGACCCACGTAAGTGACCGTGCATCGAGCAATAACAATGCGCATTCGAGTCGAGCTCAGCCCGCGTGGGCGGCTGATGAGTCGAGGATGACCTGCAAGACCTTGCGCATGATCACGGTGGCGTCGTAGTCCTTCGGGGTGAAGATTGCAGCAACACCCTTCGACTTCAGCCAGGCCGCATCAGCATCGGGAATGATGCCGCCGACCACCACGGGAATGTCCACGACGCCCGCCGCGGCAAGCCCATCCAGCACATCAGGAACAAGCGCACGATGGGAGCCGGACAGGATCGACAATCCGATGATGTCAACATCCTCGGCGATCGCCGCTGCGACGATCTGCTCAGGAGTCAAGCGGATCCCCTGATAGATGACCTCGAACCCCGCATCGCGCGCCCGCACGGCAATTTGCTCAGCCCCATTGGAGTGTCCATCGAGCCCGGGCTTACCCACGAGGAATCGCAGGGGCGATCCCTTGGCCGCAGCCGCTGCCTGCACCTCGGCACGCACCTCAGCGAGCTCCTCCGAACTCGGCGGAGACGTGAGTGCCGCGGAAATTCCTGTAGGCGCCCGGTACTCACCGAACACCTCTCGAAGGACTCCGGCCCATTCGCCCGTCGTGACTCCCGCTCGAGCGCAGGCAAGCGTGGCTTCCATCAAGTTCACGTCGGTGACGGCCTCTGCCGCGAGCCGGGCAAGGGATTCGTCAACTGCAGACTGATCGCGCTCGGCGCGCCAGGCCACGAGCGCATCAATGGCCTGTTGCTCGACGGCGGGGTCAACGCTTTGCACTGCGGTGTCGAGATCCGCCAGCAGCGGGTTCTCCTCCGATGACTGGAAGGCATTGACGCCCACCACGATGTCATCGCCGGATTCGACCCGAGCACGGCGCATTGCGTGCGACTGCACCATCTGAGTCTTCATGTAACCCGTGTCGACGGCGCTGACCGCCCCACCCATCTCGAGCACGCGGTCGAGTTCGGCCGTGGCCTCAGCCACGAGGTTCGCGACAATGCCCTCGACGACGACAGAGCCGGTGAAGATGTCTTCGTACTCAAGGAGATCACTCTCGTAGGCGAGTACCTGTTGGATGCGCATCGACCACTGCTGATCCCAGGGGCGGGGCAGGCCAAGGGCCTCATTCCAAGCCGGCAACTGCACTGCGCGCGCGCGGGCATCCTTGGACAAGGTCACGGCGAGCATTTCCAGGACGATGCGCTGCACGTTGTTCTCCGGCTGCGCCTCGGTCAGGCCCAACGAGTTCACCTGCACGCCGTAACGGAATCTGCGCTGCTTCGCGTTGGTCACTCCGTAACGCTCTTCGGTGATGCGGTCCCACATCTCGACGAAGGCGCGCATCTTGCACATCTCCTCGACGAAGCGCACACCAGCATTGACGAAGAAGGAAATGCGCTCGACAACCTCCCCGAAGCGCTCCTCGGGCACCTGCCCCGAGGCACGCACTGCATCGAGCACCGCGATCGCGGTACTGAGTGAGTAGGCGATCTCCTGCACGGGGGTGGCACCGGCCTCTTGCAGGTGGTAGCTGCAGATGTTGATCGGATTCCACTTCGGCACGTTATTCACTGTGTAGGTGATCATGTCGGTGATCAGGCGCAGCGACGGCGCCGGCGGGAACACGTACGTGCCTCGGGAGAGGTACTCCTTGATGATGTCGTTCTGCGTGGTGCCGGACAGGAGTTCGGCTGATGCCCCCTGCTCCTCAGCAACGGTGACGTAAAGGGCGAGCAACCACATTGCCGTGGCATTGATCGTCATCGACGTATTCATCTCACCGAGCGGAATTTCGTCGAACAACTGGCGCATGTTGCCGAGGTGCGACAGTGGCACGCCCACCTTGCCGACTTCACCGCGCGCCATCACCGAGTCTGGGTCATAGCCCGTCTGGGTCGGCAGGTCGAAGGCCACCGAGAGCCCCGTCTGACCCTTGGCCAGGTTGCGGCGGTAGAGGGCGTTGGACTCCACAGCAGAGGAATGACCCGCATAGGTGCGGATCAGCCAGGGACGGTCCTTGGGGTTGGGCATGCTCGGAGGGTATCTAGGCCACGACTCGCGGGGCAGCCGGTCTCACGAGAGACTGCTCACATGCCAGGCTGGAATTCCTATTCCTACGTGTTTGGCCCCCTTGTCGCGGCGGGCCTCCTCCTCTTCTTCGTGTTCTTCCTGCGCTGGGCCTTCCGCCGTGGTGCCTCGGTGGTTGCGGCTCCAGCGAAAGCCGGGCGCACTGATGAATACGGAGTTTTGGTGCCCATCGCATCCCCCGGCACCTACGTCGAAGGGGAAATCGCGCGCCGCCGACTCGAAGATGCCGGGATCAGATGCAATCTCGCCCAGACCCTCGAGGGCCCCCGAATCCTGGTGTGGCCCGCCGATGCCGACAAGGCCAAGACCCTGCTGTCTCGCTAGCCCTGAGCCTCCACCTGCGCGCCAAGCGACATGAGTTGGTTGACGAAGCCGGCGTATCCGCGATCGATATGCGACGCACCGTAAACGGTCGTGACTCCATCGGCCACGAGGCCGGCGAGCACGAGACCTGCGCCCGCACGGATATCAGTTGACTCGACAGGGGCTCCAGAGAGGCTGTCGACACCGCGCACGAGAGCGTGATGCCCGTCAGTCCGCACATCGGCCCCGAGGCGCGCGAGCTCCTGGACGAACCGAAAACGCGCCTCGAAGAGATTCTCGGTGACAAGCGCCGCACCCTCGGCAATCGAGTTAAGTGCGATGAACTGCGGCTGGAGATCGGTCGGAAAACCCGGGTATGGCAGTGTCACGATGTCGACCGCCTTCGGACGCTCGCGCATCACCACGCGAAAGCCATCGTCAGTGCTGGTCACATCGGCACCCGCGGTCGTGAGCTTGTCGAGTGCGATGCGAAGGTGCTCAGGGTTGGCATTGCGCACGGTGATATCTCCGCGGGTGATCACCGCGGCCACGGCCCAGGTGCCCGCCACGATGCGGTCAGAGACAGTTCGGTGCGTGACCGGGTTGAGCCGTTCGACTCCGGTGATGGTCAGTGTCGATGAGCCGATGCCGTCGATGCGCGCACCCATCTCAGCGAGCATCTGACATATGTCGACAATCTCCGGCTCGCGCGCCACGTTGTCGACGACCGTCACGCCGTCAGCTAGGACCGCCGCCATGACAATCGTCTCGGTTGCGCCCACGCTCGGGAATTCCAGCCAGATATTCGCGCCTCTCAAGGGGGAAGCGGTTGCAATCAGGTAGCCGTGCTCGTTGGTGACCAATGCGCCCAGGCGCTCAAGTCCGTCAATGTGCATGTCGAGTCCGCGCGAGCCGATGTTGTCGCCGCCCGGCAGGGCTACGTCGACCTGTCCGCACCGAGCGAGCAAGGGGCCGAGCACGCAGATTGAGGCTCGCATACGGCGGACAAGGTCATAGTCAGCGCGGTGCTCGAGGGTGTCGGGCACGAAGATCTCAACTCGGGATGCCGCCTTGTCGTGAGTGACCTCGCACCCCAACCGGCGCAGCAGCTCGGCCATGATCTCCACGTCGAGGATGTCGGGCACCTCAGTGAGGGTGGTGGTACCCCGAGCGAGTAGGGCTGCCGCCATGAGCTTGAGAACGGAGTTCTTGGCACCGGTGACGCGAACCTCTCCCACCAGGCGCGAGCCACCAGCCACGGTCAAGGTTTCCACGACCGCATTCTACGGACGTGACCTTCACCTCGTGTTGGCTGCAGGCGCGGATCTCGCGTGTCCCATACGCTGAGGCCATGGTCAATCTCACGCGCATCTATACCCGCACCGGCGACGACGGCACCACCTCCCTGGGCGACATGAGTCGCACGGGGAAGAACGACCCGCGACTTAAGGCCTACGCCGATGTCGACGAGGCCAACTGCACCATTGGCGTGGCGCTTGCCACGGCGGATCTTGACGACGACATTCGCGATCTTTTGCTGCGGGTCCAAAATGACCTCTTCGACGTCGGTGCTGACCTCTGCACCCCGGTGATCGACAATCCCCCGCACGAGCCACTACGGGTGACGCAGGCCTACATCGATGTACTCGAGGCGGCCTGTGACACCTACAACGAGACGCTCGAGCCCTTGCGCTCGTTCATCTTGCCCGGCGGCACTATTGCAGCATCACATCTGCACGTTGCGCGCACCACGGTGCGCCGTGCAGAGCGCTCGACCTGGGCCGCCCTCGATACCTACCACGGCGGCATGAACCCGTTAACGGCCACATATCTGAACCGGCTCAGCGATCTCCTCTTCATCCTCAGCCGCGTTGCGAATAAGGATGCCGGTGGCGATGTGCTCTGGACCCCCGGAGCCAGCCGCTAAAGCACTCCCCCGAACAGCACTGAGGCCGGCCCCGATGGGGCCGGCCTCAGTTATTGATCCAGGTGCTAGCGAAGACCCTTGGCCACGCTGGCGATGTTGATGCGAGTCTCGGCGCGGCGGATAGCTGCCGCCTCGTTCTCGGCACCGGCAGCCTGAGCAGCCGCGAGGGCCGCCTTCGCACGATCGAGATCGATATCGTCAGCCAACTCAGCAACCTCGGCGATGACGTTCACCGAATCCTTGGCCACCGAGAAGAACCCGCCGTGAATTGCCACGAGCAGCTTGGTGCCGTCAGCCTGCTCAATGCGAAGCGGACCCTCGACGAGCATCGCCAGCACGGGCTCATGCCCGGGCAGGATGCCGATCTCGCCTTCAGGTGTCTTGGCGACCACGCTCTTCGCGGTTCCCTGCCACAGGGACCGCTCAGCGGAGACGACCGCGACGTTCAGCTCAGCCATGATGGATTAGTTGCCCTTCGCGAGTGCTGCAGCGTTCTTCTCGACGTCGTCGATGCCACCGCACATGAAGAAGGCCTGCTCAGGAAGGTGGTCGTAGTCGCCCTCGCACAGGCGACGGAACGAGGCGATGGTCTCCTCGACCGGCACGAACGAGCCGGGCTGGCCGGTGAAGGCCTCGGCCACGAACATGTTCTGAGACAAGAAGCGCTGGATACGACGGGCACGGCCCACGATGATCTTGTCTTCCTCGGAGAGCTCGTCGATGCCGAGAATCGCGATGATGTCCTGGAGATCCTTGTAGCGCTGCAGGATCTCCTTGACGCGAGCGGCAACGGCATAGTGCTCATCGCCCACGTATCGCGGGTCGAGAATTCGCGAGGTCGAGTCGAGCGGATCCACGGCCGGGTAGATACCCAGCTCGGAGATCGGACGCGACAACACGGTCGTGGCATCAAGATGCGCGAACGTGGTGGCCGGGGCCGGGTCGGTCAAGTCGTCAGCAGGGACGTAGATGGCCTGCAGCGAGGTGATCGAGTGACCACGGGTCGAAGTGATGCGCTCCTGGAGAACGCCCATCTCGTCAGCCAGGGTCGGCTGGTAACCCACTGCGGACGGCATGCGTCCGAGCAGAGTGGAGACCTCAGAGCCTGCCTGGGTGAAACGGAAGATGTTGTCAATGAAGAGCAGCACGTCCTGCTTCTGCACATCGCGGAAGTACTCCGCCATGGTCAAAGCGGTCAGGGCCACGCGCAGACGCGTTCCGGGCGGCTCGTCCATCTGGCCGAAGACAAGTGCGGTCTTCTCGATGACGCCCGACTCGGTCATCTCCAGGAAGAGGTCATTGCCTTCACGGGTGCGCTCGCCCACACCGGCGAACACCGACACGCCGCCGAAGTTCTCGGCCACGCGGTAAATCATCTCCTGGATGAGGACCGTCTTGCCGACGCCGGCGCCACCGAACAGGCCGATCTTTCCGCCCTTGACGTACGGGGTCAGCAGGTCGATGACCTTAATGCCGGTCGCGAACACCTCGGTCTTGGACTCGAGCTGATCGAAGGCCGGAGCCTGGCGGTGAATCGACCAGCGCTCCTTGATGTCGAGCGAGGACTCCGGGACATCCATGGGAATACCCAGGGTGTTCCAGACATGGCCCTTGGTGACATCACCGACGGGAACCATGATCGGGTCGCCCGTGTCGGTGACAGCGGCACCGCGGACGAGACCGTCGGTGGGCTGCATCGAGATAGCGCGGACCATGTTGTCGCCGATGTGCTGCGCAACCTCGAGGGTCAGCATGCGATGCGAGCCCTCGGTGATCGAGACGTCAACCTGGAGTGCGTTGAACAGCTCGGGCATAGCCTCGACGGGGAATTCAACGTCGACGACCGGGCCAGTGACGCGTGCGACGCGTCCGACGCCGGTGATCTTCTCAGCCGTTGCGGTCATGGTGTTCCTTCTCCTACCGTTAAGCGGACAGAGCGTCGGCGCCGCCGACGATCTCGCTGATTTCCTGGGTGATCTCGGCCTGGCGGGCCTGGTTGGCCTGACGTGACAACGTCTTGATGAGCTCTTCGGCGTTGTCGGTTGCGCTCTTCATGGCGCGGCGGCGAGCGGCATGCTCGGACGCTGCGGACATGAGGAGTGCGGAGTAGATGGAGTGCTGGACGAATCGCGGAAGCAAGCCGTCGAGAACCGCCTCGGGGCCGGGCTCGAACTCGTAGAGGGGCGAGGGATTATCGCTCTTCTCGACAACCTCGTCGACGACCTCAAGCGGCAAGATGCGACGCACGCGAGCTACCTGGGTCACCATCGACACGAAGTGCGTGTAGACGATGTGGATCTCGTCGACGCCACCCTCAGCCGAGGGCAGGAAGAAGGCATCGAGCAAATCGCTGCCGATTTCCTTGGCCTTGGCGTAGGTCGGCTGATCGGTGAATCCTGTGTAGGTGCCACCCATCACGCGCTCGCGGAACTTGTAGTACGCCACGCCCTTGCGACCGACGACGTAGGGAATCGCAGTGATGCCCTTCTCGGCGAGGTTGCGGATGAGGCCCTCGGCCTCCTTGATCGCATTCGACGAGTACGCACCGGCGAGACCGCGGTCAGCCGTGACAACAAGAACTGCCGCACGAGTGCGATTCTCGGTGTTGGCCATCAGCGGGTGCTTGGAGACGTCGGACGCACCTGTCGCAGCGGCCGAGATTGCCTCAACCATCTGGTTCAGGTACGGCAACGACGCATCAAGGCGCTGCTGTGCCTTCACGATGCGCGACGAAGCGATGAGCTCCATAGCCTTCGTGATCTTCTTGGTCGCCTGGACGGAGCGAATGCGCCGCCTGTAGACCCTGAGCTGTGCACCCATCGAGTTAGCCCCGAACCGCCCGCTTGATCTGGGTGGGGTCGATGTCTGAGTCAGCGATGGCCTCAACCGGCTCGTCGTTGACCAAGATGGTGCCCGCCGAGGTCGTGAACTGGCGCTTGAAATCGGCAATGGCCTTCTCGAGCACCGCGACCGTGTCATCGGAGAGATCCGTGGTCGTACGAATCGCATCGAAGACGCCCATGTTGGTGCGCGAGACGTAGTCGAGGAACTCAGCATCAAAGCGGCGGATGTCCTCGACCGGGACGTCATCGAGCTGGCCGGTTGTTCCGGACCACACCGAGACAACCTCGCGCTCCATGGACTGGGGCTTGTACTGAGGCTGCTTGAGGAGCTCGACCAGGCGTGCACCACGCTCGAGCTGCGCCTTCGACGCTGCATCAAGATCCGAGCCAAAGGCCGCGAAGGCCTCGAGCTCGCGGAACTGCGCGAGGTTAAGGCGCAGTCGGCCGGCAACCTTCTTCATGGCCTTGGTCTGTGCTGAGCCACCGACACGCGACACAGAGATACCGACGTTGATGGCCGGGCGAACACCGGAGTTGAAGAGGTCAGACTCCAAGAAGCACTGGCCATCGGTGATCGAGATGACGTTGGTCGGGATGTAGGCCGAGACGTCGTTGGCCTTGGTCTCGATGACCGGAAGACCGGTCATGGAGCCGGCGCCCATCTCGTCGGAGAGCTTTGCGCAGCGCTCGAGCAGACGGGAGTGCAAGTAGAAGACGTCACCGGGGTATGCCTCGCGTCCCGGCGGCCGGCGCAGCAGCAGCGACACGGCGCGGTAGGCCTCGGCCTGCTTGGACAGGTCGTCGAACACGATGAGAACGTGCTTGCCGCTGTACATCCAGTGCTGGCCGATGGCCGAGCCGGTGTAGGGAGCGAGGTACTTAAAGCCTGCGGGGTCAGAGGCCGGCGCGGCCACGATGGTGGTGTACTCCATCGCTCCGTACTCCTCGAGTGCACCCTTGACCGAGGCGATGGTGGAGCCCTTCTGGCCGATGGCGACGTAAACGCAGCGCACCTGCTTCTTCGGGTCACCGGTCAGCCAGTTCTCCCGCTGGTTGAGGATCGTGTCGAGGCAGACGGCGGTCTTGCCGGTCTGGCGGTCACCGATGATCAGCTGGCGCTGGCCGCGGCCGATGGCGGTCATGGCGTCAATGGCCTTGATGCCAGTCAGCAGCGGCTCCTTGACGGGCTGGCGCTCGACGACGGTAGGCGCCTGGACCTCGAGTGCGCGGCGAGCCTCAGCAGCGATCGGGCCGAGGCCGTCGATCGGGTTGCCCAGGGGGTCGACCACGCGGCCCATGAAGGCATCGCCCACGGGAACCGAGAGGACTTCGCCCGTGCGACGCACGGCCTGGCCTTCCTCGATCTTCGAGCCGTCGCCGAGGAGCACGACACCGATCTCGCGAATGTCGAGGTTCAGGGCTACGCCAAGAAGGCCGCCCTCGAACTCCAGCAGTTCGTTGGTCATTGCCGAGTGGAGGCCTTCCACGCGTGCGATTCCGTCACCGGTCTCGATGACGCGACCAACCTCTTCACGAGCTGTCTCCGGCGAGTACGCCGCGACGTTCCGCTCGATCGCATCCCGGATCTCTTCCGGTCGGATCGTCAGCTCCGTCATGGGGTCCTGCTCTCTTTCTCGGCCCGCTGGTGCGGGAATCTGTCATTTCTGTGTGGCGTGCGGGTGTTGCCGGTGTTGCTTAGCCGAGGATGGCTCGGCGTGCCTGCTCCAGACGGGACGCGACAGTGCCGTCGATAACCTCATCGCCGACCTTGACATGTGCGCCGCCTAGAACCGACGGGTCGACCGCAACGTTCAGGCGAACGGTACGGCCCTTGAGCGTGCTGAGTGCTGCCGTGAGGCGCTGCTTTTGGCTATCAGTCAGGGGTGCTGCTACGCGGACCTCAGCAATGAGCTTTTGGCGCTGGGTGGCCGCGAGCTCGCAGAGGATGTCGACGACTGAGTCGATGCGACGACCGTGAAGATGGCCGACGGCGTACTCGAGAACCTGGGTAGTCGTCGCCGTCGTGCGTGCTCCGATGAGGTCGCGAACGATGCGTGCCTTGACCTGGGCCGGCTGTGCCGGATCGGTCAGGGCCATCTGCAGCTCGGATGAGGCATCCAGGGCGCGGCCGAAGAGGAAGAGTTCCTCCTCCGTAGCGTCGAGGGTGTCGTCGGCTGCTGCGCCTGCGAACGCCGCCTGGAAGGCGAGCTGCTCGATGGACAGCAGGAGATCTTGGTCATTCGACCAGCGCTCAGCCATGACATCGGCCAGGACGTCTACCGCGGGCTGTCCGACGCGGCCGTCAAGGATCTGGCGAACCAGGGCCTGTCGACCGGCAGCCGGCTGGCCGGAGTCAGCGAGCGCATTGCGCAGCTGCTTCTGGGTATCCAGCAGACCGGAAACGGACAGCAGATCAGCCGCAAGCCCAGCGACGCCTGAGTTCCCGAGTCGGGAATCAAGTGCCTCTGACTGGCGTGCGAGGGATCCGCGGCTGGCTCCGAGCATCAGCGTGCCGCCTGCTGCTCGAGATCAGCGATGAAGGCGTCGACGGTTGCGCGCACGCGTGCGTCATCTTCGAGAGACTGGCCGACGACCTTGCCGGCCAGACCAACGGCGAGCTCGCCCACCTGGCGGGTCAGCGCCGAGGTGGCCTGGTTGCGCTCAGCCACGATCTGGGCCTCGGCTGCTGCCGTGACCGCTGCCGCTGCCGTGCGAGCCTCATTGCGAGCCTCTTCGACGATGGCAGTGCGATCAGCCTGAGCCTGGGTGCGAATCGCCGCTGCTTCCTCGCGGGCCGAGGCAAGTGCTGCCTTGTACTCCTCGAGAATGCGCTGCGCCTCGGCCTGGGTCTCATCAGCCTTGGCAAGACCGCCCTCGATGAGCTCGGTGCGCTCAGCAAGAGTCTTCTTGATTGCCGGTAGTGCGAGCTTGCCCAGCACACCGAACACGATCAGGAAGGCAATGATGCCGATGATCAGTTCATCGATCGGTACCGCGAGTACCGACGGCATCTCCTCGCCGCCTGCGCCTCCGGCGCTGGGAATCGCGGAGAGAACCGCTGCAAAAACGTTTGTCACGACGTTAGCCCTTCAGAGTCCAACGAGTGGATGTACGAATTCGGGATTACTTGCCGAAGACGAAGGGAACGACGAAGCCGATGAGGGCAAGTGCCTCAGCAAGGGCGAAGCCGAGGAGCATGTTCTGGCGAATGACGCCGTAGGCCTCAGGCTGGCGGGCGATTGCCTGCACACCCTGGCCGAAGATGATGCCGATACCGATGCCGGGACCAATGGCTGCCAGGCCGTAGCCGACGGAGCCGATCGAGCCGGTGAGCTCTGCAAGGAGCGTCATGTCGTTTCCTTTACTTTTCGGGCCGACGGCCAGTTCCGTCGGTCTGAGGCTTCGAACCAGATATTCAATTATGCGGAGCTCTTAGTGCTCCGCGTGTAGCGCACCGTTGATGTAGACAGCGGCGAGCAGGGTGAAGATGTACGCCTGAAGTGCCTGGATCAGCACCTCAAATCCGGTGAGAGCCACAGCGACCGCGAAGGACGCGGCTGAGCCCAGGATACCGACCACGCTTGCGCTGATCAGGTAGAAGGCCGCGACCGAGAAGGACGCGATGAGCAGATGGCCCGCGAACATGTTCGCGAACAGACGCACGGAGTGCGTGAAGGGGCGAACCAAGATGTTCGAGATGAGCTCGATCGGTGCCAGCAGGACGTACATCGCCTTCGGGACACCCGGGGGGAACATCATGTTCTTGAAGAACGGAATGAAGCCCTGCTTGTAGATACCCAGCGGGACCCACGTGGCGTAGACGATGATCGCGAAGGCGACCGGAATGGCGAAGATCGAGGTGACCGGGATCTGGGCGAAGGGCACGATGGCCCAGAAATTAAGTAGCCACACGAGGAAGAAGAAGGAGAACAGGAAGGGGACGAACTTGTCGCCCTCCTTGCCCATGGCCTCGCGGGCAATGCCGTCGCGGATGAAGAGGTAACCGACCTCGCCGACGTTCTGCGAGCCACGGGGCACCAGCTTCGGCTTACGGAAGGCGTAGAGGAAGAAGCCGAGGATGATCGCGACCGCCAAGAACAGAAGGATCGTGGTCTTGGTGATGTCGAAGGTGACGCCAAAAATGGTCGGAGACACCATGGCGTCGAACTGGAAGATTTCGGCACCGGGCGCGGGGAAACCGCAGCCCGACATCAGATGGCACGAGGGCCCGCCGGAGGCGAGTACTACATCAGCCGACACGCAGATCCTCCAAGAACTGCCACGGTGCGAGATCTGGTGACCACGCGCCCTCTACAACTACCGGTATTGCTGTCGAACTCGCTCTCGGCGGATTTCATCTGCGTCGAGCGTGGTGTCTTCCTTGCGAAGCCCCCTGAAGATCAGGAAGTACGAAAGCCCCAGACCGAAAAGCGCCCCGATGGCCATCAGCACTGCCTGGTGTCCGACCCACAGGGATACCACCCAGCCGATCGCGGTGTAGAGGATCAGACCGGCGATCAAGCGACTGGAGATTGACCATGCAGAGTCGGCCATTCTTCGAGATTCCTCGGAAGAAGTAGACCGCTGTGTTTCGACGGAACCGTACCACCATGAGCGGCGTGCAGGTGGTGTGGGGGGCGTCATTTTCCGGCCCCGGGATCGACGTACAACACCTTGGTGCGGGCGAAGATCCAGACCTCTGCCGCGGTCCAGACAAGGGTGCACAAAACAACGGTCATGGCGAAGACCTTGGTGTCGAAAAGTGTTGTTTCCGAGAACAAAATGATGAGTACGAACAAGATTCCGATCTTCGCCAGGTAGATCACCAACGCCACTGACATGGCCAATTCAGGGTTAGTTCGCAGCACTTTGCCCAAGGTCAGCTGGCCCGCAGAGAAGAAGACGACAACGACCACTGTGGCGAAGATCGCACCGATCACGCCAGCAGAACCGGAGATGAAGGCCGAGATCACGGTGATGATCGCGCCCGCCAGGACAGTCAGGATGCCGGCTCTCTTGAGAACCAGGGCGTCAATGGTGGTGGGCGGGGTGCTGGACACCCTGTGACGCTATCAAATGGTTGACGAGGCGGTACCACCGTCCACGGTGGGGTGGCTCACGCCCGCATTCGCGAGGTGGCGGACTCTCCCAGATCACTATGACCTGGCCGCCGCACTGCCCACAGGAGCACGGCCAGACCCAGGGCGAAGCCACCGAGGGCATAAGGCACCGGAACGAAGGCCACGGCCACGGCCGCGAAGGCGATGAGGGCTGTCCAGGCGTACATGAGGATGACCGCACGCCGCTGGGAGTGTCCCATCTCCAGAAGTCGGTGATGCAGATGCTGCTTGTCGGGGGCAAAGGGGCTGCGGCCCGCGCGAGTGCGGCGCACCACAGCCAGGAGCAGGTCGACGAGGGGCACGGCCATCACCGCGACGGGCAGCAAGATCGGCAGGAGTGCCGGCAGCAGTGTGGCTCGGCCTACCGCATTGGGGTCGACCTGCCCGGAGAGAGTGATGGTGGCGGCGGCAAGTAAAAGGCCGAGCATCATCGAGCCCGTATCGCCCATGAAGATCTTGGCCGGGAAGGTATTGCTGGGCAAGAACCCCAGGCACATGCCTACGAGCAGCGCACTCACCAACGTCGCGAGAGTTGCGCGTTCGACACCCATCTCGACCGAAAGCAGATAGGAGTAGGCGAAGAAGGCTCCTGCCGCGACGGCCACGATGCCTGCGGCCAGCCCGTCGAGCCCGTCGATGAAGTTGATGGCGTTGATGCTCACCAGGACGATGAGCACAGTGACCAGCACGCTCGTCAGTGGATCAAGAACGAACGTTCCCCCGATCGGCAGCCAGACCACCGCAATGCCTTGGAACGCCATCAGTCCAGCGGCAAGTACTTGGCCGGCGAGCTTCACCGGGGCATCGAGGCCCCATTTGTCATCGACGATGCCGAGAATGACGATCACTGCGACTGCGGAGAGCAAGGCCCACTGCTGATTTCCGCCGGAGAACACCGACTTCATCATCGGCAGCTTGCTGGCAAGCAGGAGCCCAGCGAGTAGGCCGAGCAGCATGGCCAGACCACCGAGGCGAGGCGTTGGCTCTGCGTGCACATCGCGATCGCGGACCTCGGCCATGAAGCCCCACCGGATCGCAAGAGCGCGAACAAGCGGGGTCGTCAAGTACGTGACCGCCGCGGCGGCCAGCAGGCAGAGGACGTATTCGCGCAAGCGTCAGCTCGTTAGTTCGCGGGCGCCGGGTAGGCAGGATGCGTGGCACACAGTGCGGCGACTTCAGCTGCAATGCCCGCGGCCTGGGTGCCGTCGGCGTCACGGACTGCACGACCAATGAGCGAGGCAATGACAGCCATATCGGGCTCGGTCATGCCTTGTGTCGTGGTTGAGGGCGTACCCACCCGAATGCCTGAAGCCACCATCGGCGGCAGCGGGTCGTAC
Organism: Candidatus Nanopelagicales bacterium; assembly: GCA_044374195.1. Taxonomy (GTDB): domain Bacteria; phylum Actinomycetota; class Actinomycetes; order S36-B12; family S36-B12; genus CAIKZY01. The sequence continues at coordinate 7,097 of JBILOY010000018.1, read as the reverse complement.
GGAATGGCGTTCTTGTTCAAGGTGATGCGAGCTGCATCGCAACGCTGCTCCGCCTCAGTGCCATTGACGCCCATTCCCTGGAGGTCCATGAGTGCCAAGTGGGTATCAGTACCACCGCTGACGGCCCGCATGCCTTCTGCTTCGAGTCCCTTGGTAAGTGCCTGCGCATTAGCAATGACCTGCTTTGCGTACTGCTGATACGCGGGCGTCGCGGCCTCCTTCAAGGCCACCGCCTTAGCAGCGACTGCGTGCATGAGCGGGCCGCCCTGCATCATCGGGAAGATTGCCTTGTCGATCTTGGCCGCGTGCTCCTCCTTGCACAAGATCATGCCGCCGCGCGGGCCACGGAGAACCTTGTGGGTGGTGAAGCAGACCACGTCGGCATACGGAACCGGGCTCGGGATTGCCTTGCCGGCGACAAGACCGATGAAGTGCGCGGCATCCACCATCAAGATTGCGCCGACTTCGTCGGCAATTGACCTGAAAGCAGCAAAATCGACCAAGCGCGGGTATGCGGTCGCGCCGCAGATGATCATCTTCGGCTTGTGTTCGAGTGCGAGTGCGCGAACCTCGTCGTAGTCGATGCGTTCGGTGTCCTGGCGTACTCCGTAGGAGACGATGTTGAACCACTTGCCGGAGAAATTGACCTTGGACCCATGGGTCAGGTGGCCGCCATGCGGAAGGCTCATGGCCAGGACAGTGTCACCTGGCATCGTGAAGGCACCGTAGACGGCAATATTCGCGCTGGCGCCGGAATGTGGCTGCAGGTTGGCGTGCTCGGCACCGAAGAGGGCCTTCGCGCGCTCGATGCCGATGTTCTCGGCGATATCCACCTCGGAGCAGCCGCCGTAGTAGCGCTTTCCGGGGTAACCCTCGGCGTACTTGTTCGACAGGGTCGAGCCGAGTGCTGCGAGCACTGCAGGAGACGTGAAGTTCTCACTGGCAATGAGCTGCAGTCCGCTGCGCAGGCGCTCGAGTTCCGACATGATCACTGATGCGATCTCGGGATCTTCGGCCGTCAGTGCGTCGAAGTCAGGGCCCCAGAACGGTGTCGCAGTCATCTCTCTCCTTGATAGCGCGGTACGCCTCAGCACAATGAAAGCCCCACTCTACGCAGGGGTGGTGATACCCGGCACGACGGAACGGAGCTGCTCCAAGGTGATGGCGCCCTCCCGTAAGAGCACCGGAACCTCTCCTGTCGCATCCACCACAGTGCTCGGCCGAGAGAGCATCTGGTCTGCGCCGAGCGGGCCCGCATCCAATGCGACGCTCGCTGTCTCCCCCAGTACCTCGAGCGCGTCGTCGACTGTCAACGCCGCGGCTCCGCCCACGGCATTCGCGCCTGTCACGATCATCGGACCGGTAGCCCTGAGGATCTCCAAGGTCACCGGGTGAAGCGGAATGCGCACCGCGAGCGGAGCCCCCGCCGGGTGATCCCACGCCAGGCTCGGCTGCGGAGTCACGAGGACCGTCAGGGCGCCGGGCCAGAAGCCGTGCATGAGGTCCATGGCGGCGATCGACGGGTTGAAGGCAATGCCGGGAATGGTGGTGATGCTCGCGATCATGATCGGAAGCGGTGTATCTACACTTTGGCCCTTCGCCACGCGCACCGAACGAGCACCGCGTGCGGAGAATCCATCGGTGGCTACCGCGTAGACGCTCTCCGTCGGCAGCACGACGAGTTCCCCACGCTTGATCGCAGCCACGGCTGCCGTGATACCGCGCGCACGCTCGGCTTCATCGGAGCAGTCAAACCGCGGCGTCATCAAGAACCCGTACGCCGACAGATGGTGAAGCGCGGCAGGCGATTGAAGTCAATGCGATCGACGACTTCTGTCCAGACCTGCGCCCCGGCTGCAGTGTGCGACTGTGCCGCCACGATGTGATCGGCAGTCATCGCACGAGCAACCCCCGGGACGCCGGACATGCCCGCATCCGCGCCTTGCACGTCAGCATGCTCGACTACCAGCAATCCCCCAGGCTTGAGCAATATGGCTGCGGTGCGCAGCACGCCCCGTACGACGTCAAGGCCATCGTCACCGCCGTAAAGGGCCATGCGCGGCTCGTGATCGCGCACCTCGGGCTCGCGAGGAATCATGCCGGCCGGAATGTAGGGCGGATTCGTGACGACGACACTGACCTGACCGGCGAATCGTGCCAGGGGGCCCTCGGACTCTGCCGCAGTCGTGGCATCGTGCTGGAACACCTCGACACGCGAGCCAAGCGAAGTGAGCTGCTCGTCGTAGGCCGCGACATTGCGCCGTGTCCAGCCGATAGCGTCATCAGAGAGCTCGACCGCATACACGCGCGAGTGATCAACCTCTGTGCCGAGAGCGATCGCAATCGCGCCGCTACCCGTGCAGAGATCGACAGCAATTCGTGAAGCGACCGGCTGCTCGGCGAGCTCGCGAATAGCCGCCTCGGCGACCAACTCAGTTTCCGGACGAGGAATGAAGACACCTGGGCCCACTGCTATATCGAGATGACGGAATCCGGTGCTGCCCACGAGATGCTGCAAGGGCACGCGAGTCAGGCGCCGAGTGAGCATCTGCTCGATGGCCACACGCTGCTCGGAATTCACGGGATCCTGCAGGATCATGCGACCGCGAGTAGTGCCCAATGCGTACGCGATGATCTCGGCCGCATCGACATTCGGGGAGGGAACTCCGACATTGGTGAGCCTGCGCTCGGCATCAACCAGCAGGTCACGAACGGTCTCGCGACCGCCCGTCGTGTAATCAGACTCGAAGGTCATCGGCCTGCTGCCAGGCGTGCAGCGGTGTCAGCCTCAGTGCAGGCGTCAATTACGGCATCCAGATCGCCGTCAAGAATCTGATCGAGGTTGTGCGACTTAAACCCGACTCGGTGATCGTTGAGTCGGTTCTCCGGGTAGTTATAGGTGCGAATGCGCTCGCTGCGGTCAACGGTGCGCACCTGGGAACGACGAGCGTCGGAGGCTTCGGAAGCCGCTTGCTCCTCGGCGACCGCAAGCAGGCGGGCGCGAAGAATGCGCATGGCCTGCTCCTTGTTCTGAAGCTGGCTCTTCTCGTTCTGGCATGAGACGACGACGCCGGTAGGCATATGCGTGATGCGCACCGCGGAGTCGGTGGTGTTCACGCTCTGTCCGCCAGGGCCAGACGACCGGAAGACGTCGATTCGCAAGTCATTGGCGTCGATGGTGACCTCGACATCCTCTGCCTCGGGCAGAACGAGCACGCCCGCCGCGGAAGTGTGGATACGGCCCTGCGACTCGGTCGCGGGTACTCGCTGCACCCGATGCACGCCGCCTTCGAACTTCAACCGGGCGAACGGCGCCTGCCCGGGCTCAGGAACTCCCTTGGCCTTGACCGCGACCGCGACATCCTTGTAGCCGCCGAGATCTGATTCGACAGCCTCGAGGATCTGGGTCGACCATCCGTGACGCTCGGCATATCGGAGGTACATGCGCAGCAAGTCGGAAGCAAAGAGTGCGGACTCCTCGCCACCTTCGCCGGACTTGATCTCGACGATGACGTCCTTGTCATCCATCGGATCGCGCGGGAGCAACAGCTTGGTCAACTTCTCGGCGGATGCCTTTTCCCGCTCGACTAGTTCAGGAAGCTCAGCAGCGAACGACTCGTCCTCCTCGGCAAGTTCACGAGCCGCAGCGGCATCATCGGAGAGCGCCAACCACTCGCGATAGGCGGCCACGACAGCACGTAGCTCCGCATATCGCTTTCCGTACTTGCGAGCAGCCGCCTGATCGCCATGCACGGCGGGGTCAGCGAGCTTCGCCTCGAGATCGGAGTACTCCGTGACTAGGTCATTGCAGGACTCGAACACGGTGACACCCTTTCTCCTAGGCCGGATTCTCGCCCGTGTTGGACAAGAAAAACCCGGGCGCCGGTCGGGGGTCGACCGCGCGACGGGGGAGACACGCGGCCGACCCCGGGCCGGCGCCCGGGAAAGTCACTAGTTGGAGGTCGGCTTGCCGTAACGACCCTCGAACTTCGCGACACGGCCGCCTGTGTCGAGGATCTTCTGCTTGCCCGTGTAGAACGGGTGGCACTGCGAGCAGACATCGGCGTGAATCAAGCCGTTCTTCGCGGTGCTGCGGGTCACGAAGGTGCTGCCACAGGAGCAGGTCACGGTCGTCTCACCGTACGCGGGATGGATATCTGCCTTCATTGCTTCTCCTTGTCGACCCGCGGGTCGGCCTTGTGCCGTGAACCGCGAGGTCGCAAGTATGACACCGCGCGGGGAAATCGGGAAAATCGGGCTTTCCCACGAGGCGACGGGGCTGTGGAACAGCTCCCTCGCCTCGGGGAGGGCGCACTATTCGTCGTCGGATCCGCTGGAAGCCGGAGTGGTCTTTTGAACCTCCATGAGGAATTCAATGTTGCTCTGGGTCTGGCGCAGCTTGGACAGCAGGAGTTCGATCGACTGCTGCTGGTCGAGGGCATGGAGTACCCGGCGCAACTTCCAGACGATCTTGAGCTCGTCATTGGACATGAGGAGCTCTTCCTTACGGGTGCCCGACGCGTCGACATCGACTGCCGGGAAGACTCGCTTGTCGGCCAGTCGGCGATCGAGTTTGAGCTCCATGTTTCCGGTGCCCTTGAACTCCTCGAAGATGACCTCATCCATCCGCGAGCCAGTCTCAACCAGTGCGGTTGCGAGGATGGTCAGTGAGCCGCCATTTTCGATATTGCGGGCTGCACCGAAGAAGCGCTTCGGCGGGTACAAGGCCGTGGAGTCAACGCCACCCGACAGGATTCGGCCTGAGGCCGGAGCGGCCAGGTTGTAGGCCCGACCGAGTCGGGTCATCGAGTCAAGCAGCACCACGACATCGTGGCCGAGCTCGACGAGTCGCTTAGCCCGCTCGATCGACAGTTCGGCGATGATCGTGTGATCCTCGGCCGGACGATCGAAGGTCGAGGCGATGACCTCGCCCTTGACCGAGCGCTGCATGTCGGTGACTTCCTCGGGACGCTCGTCGACAAGAACAACCATGAGGTGAACCTCGGGGTTGTTCGTGACGATGGCGTTCGCGATGGACTGCAGCACCATGGTCTTGCCGGCCTTGGGAGGCGAGACAATCAGGCCTCGCTGGCCCTTGCCGATCGGTGCGACCAGGTCGATCACGCGCGTGGTCAGGTTGCCCGGGGTTGTCTCCAGGCGAAGGCGATCTTGCGGGTACAGCGGGGTCAACTTGCCGAACTCCACCCGATTGCGAGCACTTTCGGGATCGGCGCCGTTGACGCTGTCGATGCGCACGAGCGGATTGAACTTCTCGCGTCGGTCGCCCTGGCCTTCGGTCGGCTGCTGCTGGCGAACCTGGCCGATGATCGCATCGCCCTTGCGCAGACCGTGCTTGCGCACGAGTGACAAAGAAACATAGACATCGTTCGGTCCCGGCAGGTAGCCGCTGGTGCGCACGAAGGCGTAGCTCTCGAGCACGTCAAGGATTCCGGCCACCGGCACCAGGACGTCATTCTCGCTGATCTCAAGATCGACATCGCCATAGCGATCCGCACCGCGCGGGCGGTCGCGACGATCCCGTGAGCGATCGCGGCCACGGCGGCGTCGGTTTCCGTCACTGTCACGATCGTTGTTACTGCGATCGTTGTTACTGCGATCGTTGTTGCGATCACGGCGGTCATTGCTATTGCGGTCGTTATTGCGGTCGCCACGATCGTTGTTGTTGCGGTCGTTATTGCGGTCGCCACGGTCGCTGTTGTTGCGATCACCGTTGTTGCGATCGCCGTTGTTGCGATCACCGTTGTTGCGATCGCCGTTGTTGCGATCGCCGTTGTTGCGATCGCCGTTGTTGCGATCGCCGTTGTTGCGATCGCCACGCTCCTCAGAGCGGGGGGCGCGCTCTGTGCGCGACTGATCGGCTTGCGCCCGATCTGCAGAGCCCTTGTCGACCGAGCCCTTGTCGGTGCTCACTGCGTCGGCGGGCGCCTGCTCGCGCTTCGCGCTGCGACCGGCTCCCTTTTTGTCTGAGATAGCGGCGACGAGGTCGCCCTTACGCATCGTGCTGGCGCCGGGGATACCCAGGCTTCCGGCCAACTGCTTCAACTCGGGGAGGAGCATTGACGACACGTTGTCGCCGCCCCGCTTGGCCTTGCCAGCAGAGGACGTGGATGTTTCGGTCACGAAGATTCCTTTAATTGAGGATAAAGACGCATCCAGCGGCCGCGGAAGATTCCGTTTGAGTACTTCGCTTGAGGGAAGTCGGCGAATGGCCGTAGAGATCTGGAGCAGTCCGAGCATAAACCATAGAGCCCGCCAGTGGGTGCCACTGGGGTCACTTTTGCCTCAGGAGTCGAGGACCTGTGCCCCCGAAGCTCGGATCGGCAGCGCGAAGACCCGCCAATCCCCCTCGATAAGGCCGAGAACCGAATCGACCTGGTCTGCTGCGACGAGAGCGATGACAGTCGGGCCGGCACCGGAGATCGCCGCCGCGATACCGCGTGACCGCAGTAAGTCGACTAACTCCATCGAGGGGGCATACATGCTGCGACGCTGCTCCTGGTGGAGTCGATCCGATGTGGCCTCGAGCAGCAGTGAAGGATCCGCGGTCATCGCATGAACAAGTAGTGCCGAGCGGGCGATGTTGAAGCTGGCCTGCGCGTAGGCAACCTGCGCCGGCAGCGCAGCACGGGCGGCCTTGGTCGGAACTTCGAATGACGGGATCGCCACGACGGCTCGAAGTTTGGGGTTGACCTCGATGCGCGCAGCGTCGGCGCGACCTGCCTCGGTTGTCCAGGCAATCGTGAAGGCACCCAGCAAGGCTGCTGAGATGTTGTCTGGATGAGATTCCATGGTGAGCGCGAGCTGCAGGAGGTCGTCATCGCTCAGGCGATCAGCGCCATCGATGACGAGAGCGCGTGCCAACACGAGCCCACCGATGATCGCCGCTGCCGAGGAGCCCAGCCCGCGGCCATGCGGGATGACGTTTGTACAGCGCAGGACGAAACCTTGAGGCGCAGCACCCAATGTGGAGAAGCACAACGCCATCGCTCGAACGACGAGATGAGAGGAGTCTCGAGGAAGGTCTTCGCTGCCCTCACCGGTGACCTCGACCAGCACACCGGGATCATCGCTGACCA
>JBILOY010000052.1:0-4023 GCA_044374195.1 Candidatus Nanopelagicales bacterium | reverse complement strand
TCCAGGACGCTGCGATCACGTTCTCGTGCACACCGACGGTGGTCCAGTCACTCTGACCGTCGGTAGTACTGACGAGCACCCGGGTCACAGCACCGGTACCTGAGCCCGCGTCGAGGATGCGCACCTTGTAGTCAGTCAGGTGCAACTGCGCCAGGTTCGGGTACAACTGGAGCACAGATGCACGCAGGGCGTTGTCGAGGGCATTCACCGGACCGTTGCCCTCCGCCGTTGAGACCACCCGCTCCCCTCCCAGATGCACCTTGACAGTGGCTTCACTCTTCACACTGCCGTCAGGAAGCTGCTCGACAATCGTGCGCCACGATTCGACCTCGAATGTGCGTTCGAGACCACTCTCGGCCCGAAGAAGCAATTCGAATGATGCATCGGCGGCCTCGAAGCTCCAGCCCTTGTTCTCGAGCTCCTTCACCTTGTCGACAACGCGGGTAACGAGTGCGGGATCAGAGGCGACCTCGTAGCCGAGCTCTCGACTCTTGAGTTCGACTGTGGCCCGACCCGCCATCTCGGTGACGAGCACTGCTTGGTCATTGCCGACGATCGCTGGATCAATGTGGTTGTAGAGCTCCGCATTGACCTTCAGTGCCGAGGCGTGGAGACCGGCCTTGTGCGCGAATGATGCCCAGCCGGCGTAAGGCTGATGCGTGTTCGGAGCGATGTTGGCGAGCTCGGCCAGGGCATGGGAGATACGCACTGTCTCACGCAGCGCACCCTCGGGTAGGCAGTCGATACCGAGCTTGAGCTGCAGATTCGGCACGACCACAAATAGATCTGCGTTACCGGTGCGCTCTCCATAGCCATTCGCGGTGACCTGCACGTGGGTAACACCCGCCTCGACCGCGGAGACCGAGTTGGCGATCGCGCAACCGGTGTCATCCTGGCAGTGGATGCCCAGCCGCACGCCGGAGCGCTCGCGCACGTCGGTCACAACCTCGTACATCCCGTGGGGCAGCATTCCGCCATTGGTATCGCACATGACGCCCACTGCAGCGCCGGCCTCGGCGGCAGCCTTGAGCAGGAGCACACCGTAATCGGGGTCGTGCTTGTAACCATCGAAGAAGTGCTCCATGTCGACGAACACTCGCCGACCTTCCGCTACCAGGTAGGCCACGGTGTCGGTGACCATGTCGACGTTCTCGTCGAGTGAGGTCTTGAGCGCCTCAATCACATGACGCACGTCGGACTTCGCGACCAAGGTCACGATCGGCGCCTGCGAGTCCAGGAGTGCACGAACCTGGAGATCGTCGGTGACCTTCACCCCGGCCTTGCGGGTGGCGCCGAATGCGCACAACTCAGCATTGTGAAGCGTCAGCTCCTTGCGGGCACGCTCGAAGAACTCGGTGTCCTTCGGCATGGCGCCGGGCCAGCCACCCTCGATGAACCCAACCCCGTACTCATCAAGAAGGCGGGCGACCTTGAGCTTGTCATTCACCGAGTACGAAATACCCTCGCGCTGGGCACCATCGCGCAGCGTCGTGTCGTACACGTGGAATGCGTCGGGGCGACTCATGATCCTTCTTCCCTGCTACTTCTTCTCAATGAAAAAGCCTCCCGTTGGGGTACGGAAGGCTGCGCGTCGAGGTAGATCGACGCGCTACGTAATGATGATGGTGCTGGTCACGAGACCTAAGTTAGCAGATCGCGTGGAGCCAGCTGTGGGTGTCAGGGGTAGCCCCGGTTTGGATATCGAGGAGGGCCTGGCGCAGGCGCAACGTCACCGGGCCTGATTCGCCTCCGTGCACCTGCCAGGAGCCGCTGTCTCGGCTCTTGACCTCGCCCACGGGCGTGATGACGGCCGCAGTGCCGCAGGCGAAGACTTCGGTGATCTCACCCGAAGCGCAACCCTCACGCCACATATCGACGCTGATGCGCCCCTCATCGGCCCGAATGCCGAGATCCGCGGCCACCTGCAGAAGTGACGAGCGAGTGATTCCCGGAAGGAGGGAGCCGGTGAGCTCAGGCGTCACGATGCGAGCCGAGTCGCCTGATCCGTACACGAAGTACAGGTTCATGCCGCCCATCTCCTCGATCCAGGCGTGCTCAGTGGCATCGAGCCACACGACCTGGTCGCAGCCGTTTTGCGCCGCCTCAGCCTGGGCAATCAGCGAGGCCGCGTAATTGCCGGCACATTTGGCTTCACCTGTTCCGCCCTTGGCGGCCCGCACGTAATCATCGGAGAGCCAGACACTCACGGGCTTCACCCCGCGCGGGAAGTACGCGCCAGCCGGCGAGGCAATCAGGTAGTAGTCGTACTGGTTGGCAGGGCGCACACCCAGGCCGACCTCGGTCGCGATCATGAAGGGGCGCAGGTAGAGCGACTTCTCCTGACCGGCAGGCACCCATTCGCGCTCTTGGCGCACGAGTGCCTCAACAGACCCGAGGAAAAGATCCTCAGGAAGTTCGGCCATAGCCAGACGACGTGCAGATGCAGCGAAGCGCTGAGCATTGCGCAGCGGACGAAAGGTCTTCACGCTGCCGTCAGCATGGCGGTAAGCCTTGAGCCCCTCGAAGATCGCCTGGCCGTAGTGCATGAAGTTCGTGGCGGGATCGAGGGACAAAGGACCATACGGAACGAGCTCAGCGCCGTGCCAGCCCTCATCGGTTGTCCAGCGGGCATGCACCATGTTGTCGGTGAAGTACCGACCGAAGCCGGGGTCGGCCAAGATCGCGTCGCGCTCAGCGGCCGACTTCGGACTCGATGACGGGTTGAGGGCGATCGGCCATAGAGCCGTACCGATGTCGAGCGTCATCTGAACTCCTTGCGAGTGCGTGCGAGCGGATTACTTGGACAGGGTGACAGCGCCTGCGGCGATGGCGTCGCCGATCTCGCTGGTCGAACGAACTGCGGTACCGCGAGTTGCGAGGTCATTTGCCACTGCACCCTCGACCCACTGTGACGCTTCGGTGGCGCCGACGTGATCGAGAAGCATGGCCAGCGAGAGCGCTGTTGCTGTGGGATCAGCCTTGCCCTGGCCCGCGATATCGGGCGCCGAGCCATGCACGGGCTCGAACATGCTCGGGTTGTTGCGACTCGGATCGATGTTGCCTGACGCCGCGAGACCAATGCCACCGACGATCGCTGCACCGATGTCAGTGATGATGTCGCCGAACAGATTGTCGGTGACGATGACATCGAAACGCTCAGGGTTGGTCAGGAAGAACATTGAGGCGGCATCGACATGGCAGTAATCGGTCTGCACACCCGGGTACTCCTTGGCGACCTTGTCGAAGGTGCGCTGCCAGAGGTCACCCGCATAGACGAGCACGTTGGTCTTGTGCACCAGCGTTACCTTGTTGCGGCGACGGGTGGCGCGCTCGAAGGCGTCGCGAATGATGCGCTCGGCGCCGAACTCGGTGTTGATGCTCACCTCGGTAGCCACCTCATGAACGGTGCCCTTGCGCACGGTGCCGCCGGCCCCGACATACGGGCCCTCAGTTCCCTCACGGCACACGACGAAGTTGATGTCTTCGGGACCCTTGCCCGCGAGCGGACCGGTGACACCGGGGTACAGGCGCACCGGGCGCAGGTTCACGTGCTGGTCGAGGATGAAGCGCAGGGGCAACAGCACGCCGCGCTCGAGGATGCCTGACTTCACCGAGGGATCACCGATCGCGCCCAGAAGGATGGCGTCAGCGCCGCGGAGCTCCTCGACCACGGAGTCGGGTAGCAGCTCACCGGTTGCGTTGTAGCGGCGGGCGCCAAGGTCATACTCATTGGTCGCGATCGTCAGGCCGGCTGCCGGCGAGATCGCCTCGAGGACCTTGATTGCCTCGGCGACGACCTCGGTGCCGATGCCGTCTCCGGGGATGAGAGCAAGATTCAGTGTGCGTGACATGTGCAGAACCCTACCGACGCCCCATGGCCATGAGGGAAAAGGGTGAGGCAGGTCACCGACTCTCCCCAGGCTTGCACTGCTACCCTTGGATCATCATGACGTCAGCGCGCCTCCTCCTTCGCTGCCGCAGCGGGGCCTAACACCGGCCTCCCCGCTGCGGGATTCGTCGTTG
>JBILOY010000015.1:0-51383 GCA_044374195.1 Candidatus Nanopelagicales bacterium | reverse complement strand
TGGAAGCGGCGTCGCTCAACGGATAAAAGGTACCCCGGGGATAACAGGCTGATCTTGCCCAAGAGTCCATATCGACGGCATGGTTTGGCACCTCGATGTCGGCTCGTCGCATCCTGGGGCTGGAGTAGGTCCCAAGGGTTGGGCTGTTCGCCCATTAAAGCGGTACGCGAGCTGGGTTTAGAACGTCGTGAGACAGTTCGGTCCCTATCCGCCACGCGCGCAGGAGATTTGAGAGAATCTGCCCCTAGTACGAGAGGACCGGGGTGGACGAACCTCTGGTGTGTCAGTTGTTCTGCCAAGAGCACTGCTGATTAGCTACGTTCGGAAAAGATAACCGCTGAAAGCATCTAAGCGGGAAACTTGTCTCAAGATGAGATCTCCCACAGGGTTAACCTGGTAAGGCCCCCAGCTAGACGACTGGGTTGATAGGCCGGATGTGGAAGTGCGGTAACGCATGGAGCTGACCGGTACTAATAGGCCGAGGACTTGCCTCTTTTACTAAAAATTCGCGTCCACTGTGTGGTTCCCGAGATTCGATCGGGAACCTAAGCACCTCGAAAGAGTTGTGCTTATTTTCGTTGAAATCTCAATAGAGTTTCGGCGGCCATAGCGAGAGGGAAACGCCCGGCTCCATTCCGAACCCGGAAGCTAAGCCTCTCAGCGCCGATGGTACTGCACGGGTGACTGTGTGGGAGAGTAGGACGCCGCCGGACAATTTTTCAACAAAGGCCACCTTCGGGTGGCCTTTGTTGTTTGTGGCGACAATGCCCTTACTGTGGGGCACATCGAAGGGAATGGCGATGCCAGCAGCAGGTAGTTCACGCGGAGGATCCGAGCGCAAGCCGTCCTCCGGACGTCCATCGAGCGGTGGTCGTCCCGGGGCTCCGTCGCGGTCGAACGCCGGTAAGCCTTCCAGTTCGGGTCGTCCGTCTTCGGGTAAGCCAACTGGTTCGGGTCGTCCGCCGGCTGGCAAGCCTTCGTCATCGCGCGGTGCTTCAGGGGCAACGTCGCGTAGCGACTCGCGTGATTCCCGTGATGATCGACGCACCACCTCGCGATCCTCGGATGCGCGTTCGCCTCGGTCGACGAGTCGTCCGGATTCTCGGGATAGTCGTAGTGGTTCTGGTCGTCCGGATTCTCGGGATAGTCGTAGTGGTTCTGGTCGTCCGGATTCTCGGGATAGTCGTAGTGGTTCTGGTCGTCCGGATTCCCGTGCCCCTCGATCGACGGACCGTCGCGATGACCGTCGCGATGACCGTCGCGATGACCGTCGTTCTGACGACCGTCGTTCTGACGACCGTCGGCCATCGGGTGGTCAGCGCACCGGTGGCCCGAGTCGCTCAACATCCTCGGATCGCCGAGGTACTCCCGGTGGGCGCACCAGTTCAAGTGCCCCGCGTCGCACAAATGATCGTTACGACCGAGATGATCGCCCGCAGCGAACCGAGCGCGTTCGCGAGCCTCATATCGCCGATGAGATCAAGGCTGAACAGCTCGACAAGTCGATCGCCCTTGAACTGCGCACCCTGCCCGATGGATTAGCCGAAATCGTTGCTCGTCACCTGGTTGCGGCAGACCTCGCGATGCAGAATGAGGATTACGCACTGGCGGCTGAGCATGTAGGTGCGGCGAAGCGTCGTGCCGGCAGATCTTCTGTTGTCCGTGAGGCCGCCGGGATCGTGGCGTATCAGTCCGGAAATTTCGCCGAAGCGTTGACCGATCTGCGAGCAGTACGCCGCATGACCGGTTCAAATGCGCTTTTGCCCCTCATCGCTGACTGTGAGCGTGGTTTAGGCAAGCCGCAGAAGGCACTCGACACCATCAAGGCGGTAGCCAACAGTAAGTTGTCGCCCGAACTGCGATCTGAGCTATTGATCGTGAGCGCAGGCGCACGTGCTGACATGGGCAAGATTGACGCCGCCATCGTGACCCTGCAGGTCCCCGAGCTCACCAAGCTTCAGCCCGGCACCCCGCGTGCCAGGTTGCAGTACGCGTACGCCGATCTGCTTCTCACCGCCGGGCGCATTAACGAAGCGTGGGAATGGATGGAGCGCGCGGCCGGGTCGGATATCGATGGCGAGACCGATGCCGCCGAACGGTGCGAAGAGTTTGCCGGCATCAGCTTCACCGAGGAAGAACTCGACAGCGATCGATAATCAACCCCGAAAAACTCACTATTCGCATGGGTTTTCCACAAGTGTGAGTTTGTGTCCGAGTGTCCACAACTGATCGTTCGAGACATTGCAGTAGACCAGTTTCATCCCATCCTTGGGCACTACATCTACTCAAGGGGGTTTCATGTCTCAGCACGCCAATGAGGTACGTCTGATCGGTCGACTTGGCGGCACGGTCGATGAGCGTGAGTTACCGAGCGGCACCATGCTCACCAGCTTCAGCATCGTCGTCGATCGCCCGGTGCGTGAGGTTCACGGCCGAACGAAGGTCGACACGATCGCCTGTCAAACCACGAGGTCGGCAGTTGCCGCTCGCCTTGGCAAGGTCGACAGCGGGCAGATGGTCGAGGTCTCCGGTGCCCTTCGCCGCCGCTTTTGGAAATCCGGTGATGGGCTGGCGAGCGCAACCGAGGTCGACGTTGCTCGCATCACCGTTGTTCGTGAGGTCTCCTGACATGGTGCATGGCGCGTCGCGCTGGGGAGGCGTCCATGACACGATTGGTCCATGTCATCTGAGCCCGACCGCACCCCGGAGGGCAGTGTCTATGACTGGTTCCAGCGGGCTCAGGAACTCCTTGCCAGCGGAAATGCCGACGCAGCGCTGCAGTTGCTCTACCGTGTCAAAGCCGAGGATTCGTCGACCTCCGTCCTGGAGTCACTCGGCCGAGCACTGTTCGACGCCCGCAGGTACGTGGAAGCCGAATCGGTCTTCAGAGAACTCTGTGAACGAGTTCCGTCGGACGATTTTGCCCACTACGGGCTGGGAGTCTCGCTCTGGCGTTTGCAAGAGTTCACCCTGGCTCGAGACGAACTTGCGATGGCCTTCGTGATGCGTCCCGACCGATCTGAATATGGCAAGGCATTGGGGCAGGTGCGCGCCACGCTGCGTGCTCGAGCTGATGGCGGTCTTCCGCCCAATGGTCCGATCTCCGGACAGTCAACTGCCGCGGATGTTTCGCCCATCATCACCTTCCCGGTCGAAGAATCGTGAAGGCGCTGTGCGACGCCCATGATGTGGTGTTCTTTGACCTCGACGGGGTGATCTACATCGGGCCTGATGCTGTGACTCACGCACCAGAGGTTCTTGCTGAACTTCGACGTCGCGGGATTGGCTGTTGTTTCGTGACCAACAACGCGTCGCGCACGCCAACCCAGGTCGCGCAGCATCTTAACGACCTGGGAATCTCGGCGAGCGCGAATGAGGTGGTGACCGGATCCCAGGCTGGAGCCGGGCTGATGTCGAGTTTCGTCGAACCAGGGGCGAAGGTTCTTGCCATCGGTGGGCCAGGTGTTGCCGAAGCCCTCACTGATCGTGGTTTCCAGCCCGTTTTCAGCAATGACGACGAGCCGGCCGCGGTCATGCAAGGTTTCGGTCCCCAACTGTCCTGGAGTGATCTGGCCGAGGCGGCATTTGCCCTGCGGCGCAACATTCCCTGGGTCGCCACGAATATGGACTCAACCTTCCCCACACCACGCGGGCTGGCTCCCGGTAACGGATCGTTGGTGATGGCCCTGGTGCATGCGACCGGGCGGCGCCCTGATGCAGTGGCGGGCAAGCCGGAGCGTTCCCTCTTTGACGAGGCCATGCTGCGTACCGGCTCGTCTCGCGGTTTGATGGTGGGGGATCGACTCGATACTGATATCGCAGGTGGCAACCGGGCCAGCATGGAGACCCTCTTGGTGCTCACGGGCGTGTGCACCACCGAGGAGGCGGACAGTGCCGTCGGAGATGAGATCCCTACTTACGTAGGAGAAGACCTTCGAAGCCTCCTGCACGAACCAGTACGGTGGACCGACTCACGAGGAGGTATCCATGCTTGATGACATCCGCGGCTATCTGCAGATGGCAAGCGGTCTGACCGAGGTCACGGCCGCGAAGGCGCGCGAGATAGCCATGGCCTTGGTGGGACAAGGCATGAGCCTGGGGACTAAGGCCCCCGATGTCGTAGGTCAGGTGCAGGAATTGGCCGACGATCTCGTGGCGACGAGCAAGGGAAATCGCGATCTGTTGACCAACATGATTCGCAGCGAGGTAGACAAGGCTGTTGGCCGAATGGGCTTCGTTCGTGAAGACGAGCTTGCCGCTCTGCGTCGACATGTCCAAAGGCTGGAGAGTGAGGTTAGTGACATGCGCTCCGAACTCTCGAATCGCCCGGGAACCCCAGTTCTCGATACCGTCGAGGCTGCGATCCCGGCCCCAAAGAAGAAGATCTACCTTGAGGAATCTGACAATGGCTGACAGCGTGGGCTACAACGGCAATCCCGACGACGTCGAAGACCTCATGGTCCTCGAAGACGCTCCTGTCGAACTCGTCCTCGAAGTATGGGAGCCCACTGGCGACGCTGTCGTTGATGCCGCACTCGAAGATCTCCGAGCCTTAGACACCGCTGAACTCGCAGAGCACGTTGAGATCTTCAGCTCCGTCCAGGACCAGCTCCGTGGTCGACTGACCGATCTCAGTGACAGCGTTCGACCCTGACACATGACCCTGCGCAGGCTTGATGCTGAGCTCACTCGACGCGGCCTGGCGCGCTCTCGGGAGCATGCGCGCGATTTGATCGCCGCAGGAGCAGTAGTCGTTCGCGGAACGGTCGCGGGTAAGCCTGCAACCCAGGTGAATGACTTTGATTCTATCGTCGTTCACACCGACGATGTTGGTCATGGATACGTGTCGCGTGGTGCGGTGAAACTGGTCGGCGCTTTGGACCATTTTTCGGCGATCGACATCAGCGATCGGTATTGCCTCGACGCTGGTGCGTCCACCGGTGGATTCACCGAGGTGCTGTTGCGTCGGGGTGCGGCCGCTGTGCTGGCGGTTGACGTCGGATATGGGCAGTTGGCGTGGTCTCTCCGTACGGATGAACGCGTGCATGTGTACGAACGGATGAATGTCCGTTCGATGACTCCTGAGGATTTCCCCTTTCGCCCTTCATTAGTGGTGGCAGATCTTTCCTTCATCTCCCTCGACATCGTTCTGCCGGCCCTGCAGCAGTCGGCGGAACCTGATGCGGATTTTGTACTGATGGTCAAGCCTCAGTTCGAGGTCGGACGCGAGTTCGTCGGTGATGGTGTGATCCGAGATCCGCAGCTTCGGGCTCAGGCCGTAATCAAGGTTGCCACGACAGCTTCCTCCCTGGGTCTCCCAACTCGTGGCATCGTCGCGAGTCCGCTGCCCGGTCCCAGCGGGAATGTTGAATTCTTCCTGTGGTTGAAAGCGGGGGAGCCCGCGACAGATACCCTCGACTCAATGATCAGCCGCGCTATCGAGGAGGGACCCCAGTGAAGCCATCACATGTGCTGCTGACGATCAACCCTGCCCGCGAGGAGGCACGGGAGATCGGTGCCACGATGATCACGGCTCTGCGCGCTGCTGACGTCACCGTCGTGGTCGCTGATGATGATGCGCGCCTGTGGTCGGAGGCCGCCGAGCTTGGCGCCCAGATCGTTCCTGCTGATGATCACTCGGGTGACGACTGCCAGCTCGTGGTGGTTCTTGGCGGCGACGGGACAATTCTTCGCGCCGCCGAGCGCGCCCGCTCAGGCGGTGCTCCCATTCTCGGCGTCAACCTCGGTCACGTGGGCTTCCTGGCTGAGGCTGAATCCGAGGACGCTGACGATGTGGTTACCGCGATCGTCCAGGGCGACTGGAGCGTCGAAGAGCGCATGGCGCTCGAGATTCGGGTTCTGGTCAGCGGATCCGAGGTTCACCGCACCTGGGCCCTCAATGAGATCAGTGTCGAGAAGAATACCCGTGAGCACATGATCGATCTCGTCGTGGAGATTGACGGTCGTCCACTATCGAGCTGGGGCTGCGACGGAGTTGTCTGCTCTACGCCGACTGGATCCACCGCATACGGCTTCTCTGCGGGCGGTCCGGTCGTGTGGCCTGAAGTCTCAGCGATCCTGGTCGTGCCGTTGAGCGCACATGCTCTCTTCGCTCGCCCATTGGTGGTGTCGCCACTGAGTGTGGTGGCCTTCGAGTTGCAGGCTGCATCGCACGCTGTGCTCTCGGCTGACGGTCGCCGTCTTCTCGACATCGCTGGCGGCTCACGAATTGAAGTTCGCCGAGCCGAGCAGCCGATCAAGTTCGCCCGAATCATTACTGCACCTTTCACCGATCGTCTCGTCGCGAAGTTTGACCTTCCCGTAGCGGGATGGCGCGGTCGGCGTGATTGAGAGCATTCGCATCCGCAATTTGGGCGTGATCGCAGAGTCTCAGATCACGCTTACGCCGGGCCTCACTGCTGTCACCGGGGAAACCGGTGCGGGGAAGACCATGCTCCTCACCGGTCTCGCACTACTCATGGGCGGTAAGGCCGATGCGTCACTCGTTCGCCACGGCTCGGATCGTGCCGATGTAGACGGCGAGTGGCGGCTTTCCGGCGCATCTGTGGGTGAGGTGCGCGATCGTCTTGAGGAAGCCGGTGCGGAGGTTGACTCCTTCGGAGACGACATCGCCTTCTCGATGTCCCGCACGCTGGCGAGTGAGGGGCGAAGTCGCGCCTTCGCCGGCGGACGATCCGTTCCGGCATCGGTTCTTGAGGACGTGTGCAGCGAGATCATCGCCGTGCACGGACAGTCGGATCAACTACGTCTCAAAAGCCCTGCCAAGCAGCGTGATCTCCTGGATCGTTTTGGCGGATCTTCGGTTGCAGGCGCACTGAAGAAATACCGTGACGCCTATCGCGAGTGGAACGCCACGAGCTCACAGCTGAGCGAATTGCGTTCCACAAGTGCAGCCCGTATTGCAGAGGCTCGGCGCCTCGTCGACGCCATTGCCGAGATCGATTCGGTTGCGCCGTTGCCAGGTGAGGATGTCGAGCTCGATCGCCAGGCTGCCATCTTGTCGAACTCAGGCGGCCTGCTGACCGATGTGCAGGAAGCAAGGATTCGTCTCGTCGGCAATGAATCAGGGGAGTCTGCAGTCGATGCCGTGGCATCGGTGCACGCAGCGCTGCGGGCACTTGAGCGCGCCGCCAACGTTGATGCGTCACTGTCGCCGCTCGTGGGTCAGCTCAAGGGGGCTTCCGAGTCAATCGCGGAAGTCGGCATCGATCTAGCCTCCTACGCTTCCGATATCGATGCCGACCCGGCACGCCAAGCGTGGGTTGAGGAACGCCGGAGCCAGCTCACCTCTCTCAAGCGTCGATATGGTGCCACGGTCGACGACATCCTCGCGTGGGCGGCGCAGTCTCGGTCGGTGATCGCCGAGGTTGCCGATGACGATACGACTATTGCATCCCTTGAATCGCGCCTCGCTGAGGTCGAGAAGGAGGTCGCAACAGCGGCCGGAGCTCTCACGAAGGCGCGTGCGAAGGCGGCGGATGCGCTTGGTAAGGCCGTCACCGTTGAGTTGCAGGAACTGGCTCTGCCTGATGCGAGTTTCTCCGTGCAGTTGTCTTCTGCGTCTGGCACCTCGGATTGGGGGGCACATGGAGCCGACACGATCGAATTCATGCTTCTGGCGCACAAGGGGGGCTCGCCAAGGCCGCTGGCCGTCTCGGCCTCGGGGGGTGAACTCTCTCGCGTCATGCTGGCCATCGAGGTTGTTCTCGCCGGGGCAGATCCCGTGGCAACGTTCGTCTTCGATGAGGTTGACGCGGGGATCGGTGGCCGAGCGGCGGTTGAGGTCGGACGCAAGCTAGCCAAGCTAGGTCGTACTTCCCAGGTTCTCGTCGTGACGCACCTACCCCAAGTGGCTGCCTTCGCCGACGTCCAGCTGGTCGTCAGCAAGGGAGCGGATGGAATCGTGACTTCCTCGAATGTCAGTGCAGTGACGGGTGATACTCGAGTGACGGAGCTCGTGCGAATGCTCTCCGGGCTGGAGGATTCCTCAGCCGGGGCCGCTCATGCCCGCGAACTCCTCGAGCTTGCCGCGTCCGCCCGCGCGTCCTGGAACGACTGACTTCAGACGCTGATAGTCTGACCTTCCGTGGACCGCAGCCGACAGACCAAGCATGTATTCGTCACCGGAGGCGTCGCCTCTTCACTAGGCAAGGGCCTCACGGCATCTAGTCTCGGGAATCTCCTCTCAGCACGTGGCCTTCGGGTGACGATGCAAAAGCTAGATCCGTATCTCAACGTTGATCCCGGCACGATGAACCCCTTCCAACACGGCGAGGTCTTCGTCACTGACGACGGCACCGAGACCGACCTCGACATCGGCCACTACGAGCGTTTCCTCGATACTGACCTGCACGGTTCAGCGAATGTCACCACGGGTCAGGTCTATTCGACAGTGATCGCTAAAGAGCGTCGTGGCGAGTACCTCGGTGACACGGTGCAGGTTATTCCCCACATCACCAATGAGATCAAGTCCCGAATTCGCCGCATGGCTACTGCTGATGTCGATGTGGTCATCACCGAGGTCGGCGGAACCGTCGGTGATATCGAGTCGTTGCCATTTCTCGAGTCGGTGCGCCAGGTGCGCCACGAGATCGGCCGTGACAACGTCTTCTTCCTGCACGTGTCGTTGCTCCCCTATATCGGCCCCTCGGGTGAGCTCAAGACCAAGCCGACACAGCATTCAGTAGCAGCGCTGCGCAGCATCGGCATCCAGCCCGACGCCATCGTGCTTCGAGCAGATCGCCCGGTTCCTGCGGCGATCAAGCGCAAGATCTCGTTGATGTGCGACGTGGATCAGGATGCCGTTGTCGCGGCCACCGATGCCCCGAGCATCTATGACATTCCGAAGGTTTTGCATGCTGAGGGTCTCGATGCCTACGTGATCCGTCGCCTCGATCTTCCTTTCCGAGATGTCGACTGGACCACCTGGGACAAGCTGTTGCGCCGAGTCCATCAGCCAGCGCATGAGGTTTCGATCGGGCTCGTCGGCAAGTACATCGATCTTCCTGATGCTTATCTCTCGGTGACCGAGGCGATTCGAGCAGGTGGATTCCACAATGACGCCAAGGTGAATATTCGCTGGGTTAGCAGTGATGACTGCGCAACACCTGAGGGTGCCGCAAAGGCTCTTGCGGGTCTTGATGGCATTTGCGTCCCGGGTGGTTTCGGTGTCCGCGGCATTGAAGGCAAACTCGGCGCTTTGACCTACGCTCGTGAAACCGGGCTACCGACCCTGGGCCTTTGCCTGGGCCTGCAGTGCATGGTGATCGAGTACGCCCGCACCGTGGTCGGGCTCGAGGGTGCGAACTCGCTGGAATTTGACGAGTCAACCCCCCATCCAGTTGTGGCGACCATGGCCGATCAGCGTGATGTGGTGTCAGGTGAGCGCGATATGGGTGGCACCATGCGCCTTGGCCTGTATCCCGCAAAACTCGCGGAGGGCTCTCAGGTAGCAAAGACCTACGGTCTTCCGTACATCGACGAGCGGCATCGACACCGTTTCGAGGTCAACAATGCCTATCGCGCTCCGCTGGAGGAGAAGGGGTTCGTGTTCTCCGGGACATCGCCTGATGGTCGACTCGTTGAGTTCGTCGAACTTCCTGCGGCGGTGCATCCCTATTACGTCGGGACCCAAGCCCACCCGGAACTTCGGTCGCGTCCCACCCGCGCGCATCCACTCTTCATAGGTCTTGTCTCAGCCGCCCTGCAGCGTGCTTCAGTTGGCTCGGCAGCCACTCAGGCCTGAGGTGCTTGACGAGACCTGGACTCATCCGGTGTGCGACGCTGCGCAACCGGCTCACATCAGCAGTTCTCGACCGCACTTCACCGGCCGTATCTGGTCCGTGCGGTCGGACATCGTCGAGATCAACGGCTCAACGGTCGAACGTGATGTCCTCATTCACCCGGGCGCGGTGGTCGTCATCGCTGTAGACGAAGAAGATCGCGTGCTTCTCATCCGCCAGTACCGCCATCCGATTGCGATGATGGTGTTCGAGCCGCCGGCGGGACTGCTCGATGTCGAAGGCGAACCGGCGCATGAGACCGCGGTGCGAGAACTCGCCGAAGAGTCCGGGTATCAGGCACTGACCTGGAATGTTCTCGTTGACTTTTTTATTAGCCCAGGTGGCTCCAGTGAGGCCATCCGGGTATTCCTTGCCCGTGATCTGACGGAGATCGCAGGCGGCCGTGCGTTGACGGGCGAGGCGGAAGAAGCCTTCTTGCCTCGAGTATGGGTCCCGCTGGACGAGGCCGTTGACTTGATCTTGGACGGGGCTTTAGGAAGCCCCAGCGCCGTTGTTGGCGTGTTGGCGGCCAAGGCAGCGAGGGCACGAGGCTGGGACGCCTTGCGACAGGTGGATGCGTCGTGGCAGGTGCGTGATCATCTGGTGGCACAAAGCCGTGTCCACTTCGGTGCATGAGGCCTGATTTCCTCACCTGCGTGGTGTTTCATCCGCGCACTAATCGATCGCCGTAGGCCTACTATCGAGGGACAGCCATGCGCGGGCAGGGCACAAGGAGGAAGTCGTGAAGGTCGGAATCCCCAAGGAAATCAAGAACAACGAATTCCGGGTGGCGATAACCCCTGCCGGCGTTAACGAGCTCGTGCGTCGCGGCCACGAGGTTGTGATCGAGACCGAGGCTGGCGTTGGCTCTTCCATCTCGAATGCTGACTACGTAAGCGCCGGCGCCACGATTTTGCCCACCGCAGACGATGTCTGGGGCGCGGCTGACATGATCATGAAGGTCAAGGAACCCATCCCTTCCGAGTATTCAATGATTCGCAAGGGACAGATCTTGTTCACGTATCTACATTTGGCTGCCTCGCGCGAATGCACTGATGCTCTCGTAGCGTCCGGAGCAACAGCCATCGCGTACGAGACGGTCGAAATGCCCGACAGGAGCCTTCCGCTTCTGGCTCCGATGTCCGAGGTTGCGGGTCGCCTGGCGCCGCAGGTTGGCTCACAGGCGCTCATGCGGCCCTACGGAGGTCGCGGTGTTCTCATGGGCGGAGTCTCTGGCGTTTACGCAGCGAAGGTTGTCGTCCTGGGTGCCGGCGTGGCCGGCCTCAACGCGGCAGCGATCGCGCTCGGGATGCAGGCGGAAGTCCTGCTCTTCGACACGAATATCAATCGACTTCGCTATGTCGATGCCATCTATCAAGGTCACATGCAGACAATCGCCTCGAACGCGTACGAGATCGACAACGCAATCAGGGATGCCGACATGGTGATCGGCGCTGTACTCGTGCCTGGAGCAAAGGCTCCCAAGCTGGTGACGAACGAAATGGTTTCTCGCATGAAGCCCGGTTCAGTGCTGGTTGATATCGCCATTGACCAGGGTGGTTGCTTCGAGGATTCTCGTGCAACCACGCATGCCGATCCCACGTATGCCGTTCACGATTCACTTTTCTACTGCGTGGCGAATATGCCGGGCGCAGTACCTCACACCTCCACCTACGCCCTGACCAACGTGACCCTGCCGTACGCGTTGGCCATTGCGGACAAGGGCTGGAAGCAGGCCGCGCGTGATGATCACTCATTGGCGCTCGGCGTAAATGTGCACGAAGGCCAGATCGCCTACGGCGCCGTCGCGGAGGCTTTCGGCCTGGGCTCGCTCTCGCTTGCTGAGGTGCTTGTCTGATCACCACACGAATTCACGATGCGGTGTTGGGGTATCTCGACCACATCGCTGTCGAGCGGGGCCTGAGCGCTCACACGGTGCAGGCTTACGGGCGTGACCTGCGTCGGTATGAGTTCTGGTGCGCGGCGCGGGGGTTGCTATCGATTGATGCGATCAGCGCGAACGACGTGTCTGATTTCGCCGTGTCATTACGTCATGCCGATGAGTTCGGCCCTGCACTTTCTGCATCGAGCTCAGCGCGGGCGGTGATTGCTGTTCGTGGGTTTCACAAGTTCGGTGTTCGCGAGGGATGGACACCGAGTGATCCCTGCGTCGACGTACAGCCGTCCGCCATCCCTCAGCGGCTGCCTAAAGCGTTGAGCTACGACGAGGTCGCAGGCATTCTTGATGCTGCTGGCGATCTCGACACTGCATCCGGGCTTCGTGATCGCGCCCTGCTAGAAGTGCTGTACGGAACGGGCACCCGGATTTCGGAGGCCATCGGTCTAGATATTGACGACATCGATTTCGAGCAGCGCACCCTCGTGGTCACCGGCAAGGGGGACAAGCAGCGCCGACTTCCACTGGGCGAGTATGCCGCCTCGGCCGTGTCCGACTACCTGGTTCGGGGTCGTCCCGAATTCGCGGCCAAGGGCCGCGGGACCCACAAGGTATTCCTCAACACTCGGGGAGGCCCCCTGTCCCGCCAGAGCGCCTGGCTGGTTCTCTCCTCTGCCGCGGAACGCGCGGGGGTCTGTGTGGCGGTGAGTCCGCACACGATGCGTCATTCATTCGCCACCCACCTACTAGAAGGCGGCGCCGACGTCCGGGTAGTTCAGGAGCTTCTGGGGCATTCGTCGGTCACGACAACACAGATCTACACCCACGTCACCGCAGAGACCCTCAGGCAGGTGTATGCCACGAGCCATCCTCGTGCCCTCTAGACCCACGTAGCGGAGGACCTCGGGTTTTGCCTGTCCAGCACAGTAGAGTCGTCCCGTGAGTCGCCAGATCCCCGAACCCGCCCCCCTGACCACGCACGGCCCTGCCCGGGTCCTCGCGATGGTCAATCAAAAGGGCGGTGTGGGTAAGACCACCTCCACGGTGAGCCTGGGCGCTGCGCTGGCCGGCTACGGCCGTCGGGTTCTACTGGTTGACTTTGATCCGCAGGGTGCGCTCTCCATCTCCTTTGGGCTTAACCCCAATGAGATGGAACTTTCGATATACAACCTGCTGACCCAGCCCGATTGCCACGTCGGTGACGTGATCGTGTCCACCGATGTCGAAAATCTTGACCTCTTGCCCAGCAACATTGATCTCTCCGCAGCAGAGCTGCAGCTCGTCAGCGAAGTTGGCCGTGAGTACGCACTCGGTAGGGCGATAGCTCCAATTATCGATGAGTACGACGTCATCTTGATCGACTGCCAGCCCTCGTTGGGCCTACTTACCCTCAATGCGCTCACTGCCAGCTCAGCGGTGATTATTCCGATGGAGTGCGAGTACTTCGCCCTTCGCGGAGTTGCGCTACTCAAGGACACCATCGACAAGGTGATTTCACGGCTTAACCCGAATCTGAAGATCATGGGCGTTCTGGGCACCATGTACGACCCCCGCACCCTGCACAGCCGCGAAGTTCTCGAGACCGTCCGCGGGGCATTCGGTGATCTCGTGTTCGAGACAGTCATCAATCGCACGGTGAAGTTCCCGGACGCAGCAGTCGCCGGCGAGCCGATCACCTCGTATGCCCCTGGCAGCTCAGGCGCGCAGGCCTATGAGCAGTTGGCTCGCGAGGTCCTGTCCCGGTGAGTGTGCCCACCGATGCCGATATTGACACAGTTGCGCTGAACGAGGAATCCACCGGTTTCTCGGTACATGTGGGAGATTTCGAAGGCCCCTTCGATCTTTTGCTCCAGCTGATCTCGAAGCACAAGCTTGAAGTCACCGAGCTCGCGCTTCACCAGGTGACTGATGAGTTCATCTCCTACATTCGCGGGCAAGGCACTGCCTGGGATCTCGATGAGGCGAGCAGTTTTCTCGTCGTGGCAGCCACGCTTCTCGACCTCAAGGCTGCCCGACTCTTGCCGAGTGGCGAGGTTGAGGACGAGGAGGATCTCGCCCTGCTCGAGGCGCGAGACCTCCTGTTCGCCCGGCTCCTGCAGTACCGCGCATTCAAGGAAGTTGCGGCCCTCTTCGCGGTGAGCATGGGCACCGCCCATCGCCGGGTCCCGCGCACCGTCGGACTCGAGGCTCACTTCGCCGCACTTCTTCCTGAGGTGCTTCTTGGTCTCGGCCCTGATCAGTTCGCGGCACTTGCGGCAAAAGCTCTCGCGCCTAAGCCGATCAATGAAATCGGTATTGGTCATATTCACGTGCAGAAGGTCAGTGTTCGTGAGCAGGCAGTGATCATCGCCGATCGCATGCGCCGGCAACGCACATCGACTTTCCGCGCACTCATCGCCGACTGCGATACGACGATGCTTATCGTGGGCCGCTTCCTGGCGCTTCTCGAGCTTTACCGAGACGCGATGGTGGCGTTTGAGCAGATCACCCCATTGGGCGATCTGACAATTCGCTGGACAGGCCCCGACGAAGGCGAGATCACGATCGTCGACGAGTTCGAAGGCACGCCGGTTGCCGATGTATCCGTGCCTCACGAGAGTGCATTGCGCGACGATGTCGATCGAGATGACGCTGAAATGAGTGAATTCCTGAACAGCCAAGCCCCCACCGACGATGAGATCGACCAGCCAGGGAGTGCCGATGAGTAAGAACGACACCGTCGATGAGATCGCGGCCGGCGAGGTGGTCGCTGATGAAGTTATCGAGTTCGACACCGACGAAGTCGAGCCTGATGATGTGCCGGTCGATGAGCTTGGCGCTCCCACACTTGCCGCAGGGCTGGAGGCATTGCTGCTGCTTGCCGATGAGCCCATGACAGTGCTCTCTCTCGCCGCCGCTACTCGCCGAACTGTCGTTGAAGTTGAGGAGACCATCGCAGCGCTCGTCGCGCAGTATGACGAGCAGGAGCGCGGTTTCGAACTGCGTCAGGTTGCCGGGGGTTGGCGCTACTACACGCGAGCTGAGTGCTCACCTTTGGTCGAGCGTTTTGTCCTTGACGGACAGCAGGCGCGCCTGACCCAGGCATCCTTGGAGACCCTCGCTGTTATCGCATATCGCCAGCCGGTGAGTCGCGGTCGAGTCGCTGCGGTTCGCGGCGTCAATGTTGATGGAGTTATTCGTACGCTCATCGCCCGAGGCCTGATTGAGGAGGCCGGTCACGATGACGGCTCGATCCTGTATCGCACCACGTCGCACTTCCTCGAGCGCTTGGGGATCGCGTCACTCGATGACCTCCCGCCCCTTGCTGAGCACCTGCCTGATCTTGCCGATCTCGAGGACATCCTCGACTCGGTGGCGACCGGTGACTGACGACAGCGATCTGCCCCGCTTGCAGAAGGTTCTCGCCCTGGCGGGGATCGGTAGCCGTCGCGCATGCGAGATCCTGATCGCACAAGGTCGTGTCGAGGTTAACGGTGCGGTGGTGGAAGAACAGGGCATGCGCGTGGATCCCCTCACCGCCATCGTGCGTGTCGATGGACAGCGCGTGCCCACCATTCCTGACATGGTCGTGATCGCGTTCAACAAGCCGCGCGGCGTTGTATCGACGATGTCAGACGAGAACGGGCGTCGGTGCGTGGGTGATTTTGTGGCAGATCGCGAGGAACGACTCTTCCATGTCGGCCGGCTCGATGCCGAAACCGAAGGCCTGCTTATCTTGACTAATGATGGCAATCTCGGAAACCGGCTTGCTCACCCTTCTCATGATGTTGAGAAGACCTACATTGCCACCGTGTCGGGCAAGCCTGCGAAGGATGTCTTCACTCGGCTAAGAAACGGCGTTGACCTTGATGACGGCTCCGCTAAGGCCGTGAGCGCGCGCCTCGTGCAGCAACTGCCTGACCGTGCGATGGTTGAGATCGTCCTGCATGAGGGTCGAAATCGGATCGTTCGGCGCATGATGGACTCGGTCGGCCATCCAGTACTGGAATTGGTGCGTACTCGGATCGGCCCGATTCATCTCGGGCAGCAGCGGCCAGGTGTCATGCGCGAGCTCCATGGGGCAGAATTGCGCTCCTTGTACACCGATGTCGGACTCTGAAGGGGCATGTGATGGCGACCACGAGCATGCTCGACGGGTCTGTGCTCATCGTGGGCACCGGCCTGATCGGTACCTCGATTGGGCTGTCGCTTCGTCGTGCCGGCATTGACGTATTTCTTGATGACCTTGTTCCCGGCCAGGCCATCGTGGCGCGCGAGCTTGGTGCGGGGCAATTGGTCACGGCGGAGTCTCGACCTCAGCTGGTCGTCGTCTGTGTGCCGCCGCGGCACGCGGCCGAGACGATTGCACGGCTATCGGCGACCTACCCCGACGCAGCGATCACTGATGTGACCTCGGTGAAGTCCGCGGTTCTTCGCGAGGCAATCGCACTCGGTGCGGATCCGTTGCGGCTCGTGGGCGGTCATCCGATGGCCGGGCGCGAGGTTTCAGGAGCCACGGCTGCTCGGGTAGATCTTCTTGACGACCGTCTGTGGATTCTCACGCCAGGTAATGCCTCCGCGGTCAGTCGCAGCCTCGTCGGCGAACTCGTGTCGACGTGCGGTGCATTCGCCGTGGAGATGAGCCCAGATGAGCACGACCGTGCGGTCGCCTTGGTCTCGCATGTTCCGCAGGTTCTGTCGAGTGCCCTCGCGGGCCAGCTGGTTGACGCTGATGAGGCGTACGTGAGGGTCGCCGGGCAAGGTCTTCGAGACATGACACGCATCGCGGCGTCAGATGATCAATTGTGGGCAGACATCCTGAGCACGAACGCCGGCCCGATTGCGGAAGTCCTGGATGCCCTGATCGACAGATTGACTCAGGCGCGTGAGGGCCTTCTCACGTCAGCCGAAGGTGGCCGCGACGCCCAGATCTATGAGCTTCTCCAAGCAGGAGCGACTGGCCAAAAGCGGATTCCGGGCAAGCACGGTGGCGCTGCCGCGTCGTACGAAGGCGTTGCAGTCATGTTGGTCGACGCTCCAGGGGAACTCGCACGCCTTTTTGCCGCAGCAGGGGACGAAGGAATCAACACCGAGGATGTCCGTATCGAACACATCCTGGGACGCCCGAGCGGCCTCGTGGAGGTCTTCGTGAGTCCGGACCGTGCCGAGGCGCTCAGGGTTGCTCTTCGAGCACGAGGCTTCGACGTCCGCGCCTAGCTTGACCGTTAGGCTCAGTCCATGCCCCACGCCGTGATCGTTGCCGTCGACGGTCCGGCCGGATCCGGTAAGTCGAGTGTGTGCCGCGGCATTGCGGCCACCTTGGACATGAGTTATCTCGATACGGGGGCGATGTATCGAGCGATGACCTGCGCGGTTATCGAAGCCGGGATTGATCCTGAGGACAGCCCTGCGGTAGCAGCCTTTTGCGCTACCCCTGTGATCACCAGCGGTACTGATCCGAATGCTCCGATCATCGAAGTCAACGGTGTCAGTGTCGGGGAACAGATACGTACCGAGGCAGTGACCTCCGCTGTTAGCCCCGTCAGCGCAGTGCCCGAGGTGCGCGAACAGCTCGTGGCCTTGCAGCGCGCCCATGTGGCTCGGGCGACGGAGGCCGGAATCGGCATAGTGGTCGAGGGGCGAGATATCGGAACCGTCGTTCTGCCCGATGCTGATATCAAGGTCTTTTTGACGGCTGATCCATCAGTGCGCGCTGCCCGTCGAGCCGCGGAGACTGGCACCGATGCCGTCGCCGCTACCGAAGCGGCCTTGATCAGACGCGATGCCTTCGACTCCTCGCGAACTACTTCTCCTCTTACTCAGGCCGGCGACGCTGTTGTTGTCGACACCACCAAAATGACATTGCAGCAGGTTATTGATCACGTCTGCGATCTCGTGAACCAGCGCAGGGAGATTGATGTCTGACGACGATTGGGTCGCTTTCGAGATCGATGACGAGGATGCTGTCGGCTCTTATGTCGATGACTTCGAGGAAGATTCCGACGATCCGTCCCTGGACGTTGCGCTCGAGGCGGCACGAGCCGAGTTCGGTGATTTCGACAAAGAACTTGCAGAGCTGACTGTCCCGGGAGCCGGTGAGCCCGGACTCCCGGTTCTCGCCGTGGTGGGTCGTCCCAATGTCGGCAAGTCGACTCTGGTCAATCGGATCATCGGTCGCCGTGAGGCTGTGGTGGAGGATATTCCCGGCGTCACCCGCGACCGTGTTGTGCATGAGGCGGAGTGGAACTCCAAGCGCTTCATGCTCATCGATACCGGTGGGTGGGATACCAAGGTGAAGGGGATTCACGCTCAGATCGCAGCTCAAGCTGAACGTGCCATCAACGATGCCGATGCTGTGATGTTCGTGGTCGATGCCACGGTAGGCGCCACCGACACCGACGAGGCGATCGTGAGTGTCCTGCGCAGATCAGGCAAGCCTGTCCTCCTGTGCGCAACCAAGGTTGACGATGCCCATACGGAACTAGAAGCAGCCAGCCTGTGGTCTCTCGGGCTGGGCGAGCCATACCCGGTCTCCGGTCTACACGGTCGCGGTTCTGGTGACCTTCTCGACGAGATCGTTCGCATGCTGCCGGTAGAAGGTTCGGGTACCTCACGACAGGGCGGCCCAAGACGAGTTGCACTCCTCGGCAAGCCAAACGTCGGAAAGTCGTCGCTCTTGAACTCCCTGGCGGGTAGCGAGCGCGTGGTCGTCGATTCGGTTGCTGGCACGACCGTCGATCCCGTTGACGAACTGATCAAGCTACGTGACACCTGGTGGTGGTTCGTAGATACAGCGGGGATCCGTCGCAGGGCCAAGGAAGCGAGCGGGCACGAGTACTACGCCACGTTGCGCACGCAGGCTGCACTCGACCGGGCCGAGGTCGCCGTGGTGCTGGTTGACGCGAGCGAGCCGCTCAGCGAGCAGGACGTCCGAATCATTGCGATGGTCATCGAGTCCGGTAGGGCCCTTGTGCTTGCCTGCAACAAGTGGGATCTCGTCGACGAGGAGCGCCGTCACTATCTCAATCGTGAGCTCGAGCGAGATCTTGTCCAGGTGCCATGGGCTCCTCGAGTGAACATCTCGGCCAAGACCAAGCGACATGTCGAGAAACTCACGCCGGCAATTGAGCGGGCTCTCGCAGGCTGGGAGACCCGGGTTCCGACAGGCAAGCTCAATCAGTTCATCACCGAGCTCACCCAGGCGCATCCGCATCCACTGCGCGGAGGCAAGCAACCACGGATCCTCTTCGGCGCCCAGGTAGCCGTCAGCCCGCCGACCTTCGCTCTGTTCACTACCGGCTTCCTCGAGCCGGGGTATCGCCGGTTCATTGAGCGACGTCTGCGCGAGGACTTCGGTTTCGAGGGAACTCCGATCCGGATCGTGATGCGGGTCCGCGAGAAGCGCTCACGCCGGTAGCCCATTAGTCCGGCTTAGGCCGCAGCAGGTAAGGTTACGACGCTCGGCTAGCCGGGCATCGGGCTGTAGCGCAGTTTGGTAGCGCACACGGCTGGGGGCCGTGGGGTCGCAGGTTCAAATCCTGTCAGCCCGACCACGAAAAGTCCCGGGACACCTGCGCAAGGTGGCCCGGGACTTCTTCTTTTCAGGCTAGTTTGCTGCCCTGTACGCAGCGGGGTTCCGAATTGAGGAGAAATTTCATGGCTGATCAAGTCGACGAGTTGGTCGCATGGACGCTGCGCATGTCGCGAGCGGAGCGCGAAGCCGAGCCGATCCACGTCACTCGAGTATCGGTGTGGTTTGCCGCAATCGGATTCCTGGCCTTAGCCATTGGCGAGTCGATGATCTGCTGGGCGCCCACGGGAGGACGGTTCGAGTTCATTCTGCTGACGGCTGGCACCCTCTGCTTGGCGGTGGCGATCCTCTATCACCTAGATCAGCACCGCCAGCGATTCGGACTCGCGGCACTGGTCGCGATCAACCTTGCGATCGTGGCCGCCTCGGCGGTGTGGATCCCGTATGTGGTAGACCCTGCGGTGCGCGGTACGGAGGGCGCGACCCTGTACGCCTACATCACCTGGGGAATTGCCTGGACGTTAGGTGCCATCGGAACCTTCCTCGTACTCATACGCAAGGAGTCTCGCCTGGAGCAACGAGGCAGGATGGCCGCAACCGAGATCCATGCCTCCTTCTTCCAATTGCTCTGCCTCGGCGTCGGAATGCTTATCTACGGCATCAGTTTCATTGAGCAGAGTTCTTCCCCCAACAACCAGGTTGACGGAGTGTTGGGTGTCGTGGGGCCGGTGCTGATTGCCATTGCAGTGATCGCCCACGTCGAGCATCTCACTCTGCGAATCGGAAAGCCGGCCGTCTTCATCACCGTGATCGGTATCTCGATCTGGTCGGTCAAGAATCTGAGCCGTGCCGTGACCGATTGGATGGCCGATCCGGATTTGGCGCGGTTCTTCGTCTATGGGGTACAGGGAATCATCTTCGCGATGGGTGCAGTGGCCTGCTTGCTCGTGCTGACGCATAAGAAGGCCTGGCTCGCAGCGCGCCCCGACTCGAGCGACGTATTCGCGTGACACGAGTGGGTCAGAGGTCGGCTCTGGGTATTCTGCACGCATGGCAGCCCTCAAAGTCGTAACCGCAAACGTGAATGGAATCCGCGCCGCTCAGCGACGCGGAGGGCTCGAGTGGCTCGCTGCCGCTGAGGCTGACGTCATTTGCCTTCAAGAAGTTCGGGCGACCACCGAACAGTTGACCGAGGTGCTGTCTGGGTCACCCCTTGAGAGTTTCACGGTGGCGCACGCCCCGGCCGAGACTCTTGGCCGAGCGGGCGTGGCCATCTTGAGCAAGCTTGCGATGAAGGAAGTTCGAGTCGGAACCGGCACTCACCCCTTCGACGGCCAGGGTCGGTGGATCGAGGCCGATCTCGCGCACGGTCGCAAGAAGATCACCGTCGTCAGTGCGTACTTCCACAGCGGAGAAGCAGGAACGGTCAAGCAGGACGAGAAGATGGCCCATCTTGCTGAGATCGATCTCCGTATGCGCCAGCTTGCAGAGCAGCCTGAAGTCGTCGTATGCGGTGATCTCAACATCGCGCACCGCGAGGTCGACATCAAGAACTGGAAGGGAAACCGAGACAAGGCCGGCTTCCTTCCCGAGGAGCGGGCCTACCTCGATGCATGGTTTGGCTCAGGCTGGACTGATCTAGGGCGCACTCTTGGCGGAGACGGCCCTGGCCCGTACACCTGGTGGTCGTGGCGCGGGCGAGGCTTTGACACCGATGGTGGCTGGCGCATCGATTACGCACTAGCCACGAAGGCGCTAGCGAAACGTGCTCACACTGCGTCTGTGGGCAAGGCGGCAACGTACGCCGAGCGGTGGAGCGATCACGCGCCTCTGATCGTCGACTTCAGCTAGTGAACGCTGATTAGAGGAGCTCGACAAGCACGCCGATGACGGCGCTGGCAATTGCCATCCAGATCATGATTACGCCGATGGCAGCGACCCGCAGGGGTGCGCGGTACTCGCCTGCGGCGTAGTGGCCCGCTCGCTTGACTACCTTGGCCAGGGGAGTGGCGTCGCGCCGAGGGTCGCCTTGCGGGTCACGCTGTGACCAGTACGCACGCTCATTGGACATACCGAGCGCGATGAAGGCGATGCCGAAGGCTGCCAGGCAAATGGCCAAGATGATCAGGGTCAGGGCTGTAATGGACACCTGCGGAGACTATCGGAGCCGTGAGGCTATTCGGGCATGCGAAAGGCCCCCGGCGTAAACCGGGGGCCTCGCATCTTGTGGACCGTACAAGACTCGAACTTGTGACCTCTCCCGTGTCAGGGGAACGCTCTAGCCAACTGAGCTAACGGTCCGTATGACGAGTGGAAAGCCTATCAGCCGAGACAGCGTGCTCGACGCCAGGGCTAGAGCCGCTCAGCCGCCGCTCTTGCGTCGAAATTCCTTCTTGCCACCGGCCGCACTCGAGGACTCCTTGGCCTTGCTGGAGCCGGTCATCGGCTCGGTGCCACGATGTCCACCCTTGTTCTTTTTGGCGTCGAGAGCCGCCTTGAATCGCTCACGGGGATCATTCGGGTCTGCTGCGGGTGTTGTAGCCATAGGTGCAGTCTGGCACCTTCGCGGCGATTCTCAGAACACCGACGCCTGGGGGCTGTCTGTGGAGGTGGAGACGGGATTTGAACCCGTGTACGCGGCTTTGCAGGCCGCTACCTCGCCTCTCGGTCACTCCACCGCGAGTACTCCGAACAGGAGTACTTCGAGCGGACGACGGGATTCGAACCCGCGACCCTCACCTTGGCAAGGTGATGCGCTACCAGCTGCGCTACGTCCGCGTGACCTCTCGGTCGAGTCAGAACCATATCTGACGACTGCACCTGACCGCCAATGAGGCCCTCTTTGGGGGTGATTGAGGTGATGAAGGGCAATGATGGGGGAGTGAGCCTGCCCCCCTTCGCATGCATCGGCGGATTATGGGCGAGCGACCTTGTCGAGGTCTCGAGTGACGTGAGCGTTCTTGAGACGACCGGACGATGGATCGCAGTTCTTCCTTATGAGGGTCCGCGGCAATTCCTGTTATTCAACGACTGGTCGGATTCTCGTCCGGACGTCGTTAACGATGCCTGGCAGGGACCTGCGAGATCAGCCTGGACTTCATCGTTGGACGAGAACGGATACTTCGCAGCTGTTGAGGCGACACGACAGGCCATTGCTCGAGGTGACGTGTACCAGGCGAATATCTGCAGAGTGATCTCGGCGCCGAGTGATTCTAATCAGAGTCTTCTCGGACTCTTCGATCTACTTGTCGCGGGCAATCCGGCACCATACGCAGCGATTGTTCACGCACCTGCGCACGGGATCGAAATCGTGAGCGCCAGTCCGGAGCTCTTCTTGCGGCGCCGTGGCTCGAAGATTGCGTCGGGGCCGATCAAGGGCACAGGGCGCACCGAGAATGATCTGCTCGCTAAGGACACTGCTGAGAACATCATGATCGTCGATCTCGTGCGCAATGACCTATCCCGTGTGTGCGCGGCTGGGTCCGTCGAGGTCCCGCGACTCCTTG
Organism: Candidatus Nanopelagicales bacterium; assembly: GCA_044374195.1. GTDB lineage: Bacteria > Actinomycetota > Actinomycetes > S36-B12 > S36-B12 > CAIKZY01. The sequence continues at coordinate 28,667 of JBILOY010000015.1, read as the reverse complement.
AGATCGAGGAGCATCCCGGTCTTGTGCACCTGGTCTCCGAGGTGAGCGGAGTTCTCGAGCCTGAGGTCCGCTGGGCAGATGTCCTCGACGCCACATTCCCGCCCGGTTCGGTTACCGGTGCACCGAAATCCTCGGCGCTGAGGCTTATCTCGGAGCTTGAGCCTGCCTCGCGCGGTTTTTACTGCGGTGCGCTTGGCTGGGTCGATGACCGCGGTAGGCAAGCGGAACTAGCGGTTACCATCAGAACCTTCTGGCGGGCCAATGACCTGCTTAACTTTGGCACTGGCGCGGGGATCACCTGGGATTCGGACCCCGAGGCCGAATGGCATGAGACCGAGCTCAAGGCTCGCCGATTGATTGCCTTGGCCAGCAAGGGAGAGTCGTGATCTGGATCGGTGAAGGAAACGTCGGCAGTCTCGTTCCGCAGGATGAGGCTCTCGTCAGTGTGCTGGATCATGGATTCACCGTCGGCGATGGCGTGTTCGAGACATTGAAAGTTGTTGACGGCCGCGTATTCGCGTTGAGTCGACACCTTCATCGGCTCGATCGCTCCGCTGCGGTTCTTGGCCTGGTGCCGCCCGTGCATGACGTGATCCGCGAAGCGGTCGCAGAGGTCCTCTTTGCGAACTCCGAGTTTTTGTCTGGCCCGGTACGCCTTCGAATCACTCTCACCGGCGGCATTTCACCCTTAGGTAGTGATCGTGGCCATGCCTTGCCCACGCTTGCTATAGCCGTGATGGCTTCGAGGTCATGGCCTGACTCGACCTCGATCGCCACGGTTCCCTGGGTTCGCAATGAGCGCTCGGCTATCTCGGGCGCCAAGACCACCTCTTACGCAGAAAATGTCGTCGCGCTCGAGTATGCGCATGAGCGCGGAGCGTCCGAAGCGATTTTTGCCAATACGGTGGGTCAACTGTGTGAGGGCACGGGCTCGAATGTCTTTGTTGTTGTTGACGGTGTTGCTCTCACTCCCACGCTGGGCAGCGGTTGCCTGGATGGGGTCACGCGAGAACTCGTGCTCGAATGGACCGATGCTCAAGAGGTTGACCTTGATCTCGGCACCCTTCATGACGCGGATGAGATCTTCCTGACGTCATCTACGCGCGATGTGCATCCGGTTACTCGTGCTGATGACCGAGAGTTGAGGGTCGGTGCGGTGACTTCGGGTATCCGTGAGATTTTTCGCCTCAAGAGTTCGTCAGATCTCGATCCCTGACAGGCGAAGGGCCCCCGCCGAGGCGAGGGCCCTTCGTGTGGATGTGCGTGACTAGCCGCGGTAGCTGCGAGTAACGACGTACGGGTTCCACTGATTCGGAACGCCGGGCGCCGTACCCCTGATGTTGCACGCGCCCTTCTTGATCATCTTCAGCGTGACCGAGCCATCTGCCGGGTAACCCAGCTTGCAGACCGAGTTCTTGCCCTGGGTGATCTTCCAGCTGATGTTCTGGCCGGCATTGGTATCGACCTGCCCGGGAGTCTCGATGACGTAGGTGCGTCCCTTCGTCAACTTGCCTGACAACGGCGCAGAGAGCGTCGCGGTCTGGTTACCCAGGGTGGGCAGCACGGTGTAGCCATAGCTGACAGGCGCATAACCCCTGCCACCGGGCGAACTTGCCTGAATGTTGCACTGACCCGAGGCAACCGGAACGGTGATGGTCAGGCCGTTCACTGAGCACGGGCCTGTCTCGGTCAAGGTCACCGGTGAGCCCGACAGCGTGGAAGCCGTCATCGTGGTGCTGGTGCCATTGGGCAAGCGGTACTGGCCGCCTGGTGACCATGAGCCCCAGCCCGGCTGAGTGAAGGTAATGACATCTTGCTGAGCGGGTCCACTGACGATGGTGACCTTGTCGGTTGTCGAGCCGCTGGCCCCACCGTTGGTGGTGTAGCTGGCACCAAGCACGGCTGCACCGGCAACAGTGGGGGTCCACTGGAAGGTTGCGCTGCCGTTACGGATCTGGATCGACGCGCTGATGGGCTGGCCGTTGAAGGTGAATCCGACCGAACCCTGAATCGTGCTGGGAACCAAGGTCGCGGTGAGCGTGACGGGAACCCCAACGGTCATCGTGGCAGGTGCTGCGAGTGAGATCGTGTTGCCACTGATGGAAGCGTTGACAAGATCGGTGGCCGAGGTTGACGACGTCGCGACTGCGTCACCGTTGTAGCGAGCGGTGAATGCGTAGCTGCCCGGTGTTGGGGGAGTCCACCACCAGTAGGCGTAAGACTTCGATCGCCCATCAGCAGTCAGGCCCATCGTGGTGACGACATTTCCGGAGCCGTCAACAACCGTGACGGTGCCTGTGGGTGCATACGAGGTCTGGCCCTGTGAGACCACGTTCACGGTGATCTTGGTAGCGGTTCCGACGGTAGCGACGTTCGGTGCGGTGATGTACGTAGCGGTGCTTACTGTGCTCCCGATGGCCACGTTGATCGTGTTGGAGAGATCGCCGGTGTCAGTGTTGCGCGCGTAGAGCGCGACCGAACTGCTGGGGAGCGCGAAGGTGAAGGCTACCGACGGCGTTCCGAACTCCCATGTTTGGTCAGCGCCGTATTGGGCACCAGTGCTGTCCTGCAGAATGATGTTGCCAATCGTGCCGCTCGTCAGTGTGTAGGTGGCAATGGCGCCGGGAACACCAGATGACGGGCCCGTGAGCGACATCGTCGCTGCTTGGGCTGGGGCTGCGGCAACGCCGACTGTCCCAAGAATTAGCGCCGAGGCCGCGACGGCCTTGACGATGATGCCGCGGACACGGCCTGATTCGCGCATGGAGGAACTCCTAGAACTTGTAGTTATCTCCAAGGTAGACCGCGATTTCTAGAACCCGCGTCCAGACTCGCGGTGATGTTCGGCCATTCTTCATTGCAGTTACCGCCTGGTGAGCGTGGTGGTGTCGTTACTCGGCTTCTTCGCGGGCTTCTTGGCTGGCTTTTTCGCAGTCACAAGCGCTGCCGGGGCAGGGCTAACTGTGGCTGCCGGGGATGGAGTCATCGGGGGTAGCGGAAGTGCTGATGCTGGGAGAACGTTGACCCACTGAGCCACCTGCCCCTGGGCGCCGGCAACGTTGGTGGAAGTGAAGGAGACCCCGAACTGTTGCCAACCCAGGGAACCTGGGGTGAAACTGAATGCCGCTCCACCGCCGGATATGGCAACGGAGGGTCCAAGCCCCCAGCCATTGCCGGTGAAGCCCACAGATCCCTGCAGGGTCGAGGGGTAGACCGTGGCGGTCATCGTCGCGGGAACACCGAGGTACATCTGAGGCGCGGTCATCGAGACGTTCTGGCCAGATGGCGTCGCCAGGATGGTGAAGGGTGAGCTTGTCGACGAGCCGGAAAGTGCGACGCCGGGTGCGACGTTGTACTGGGCCGTGAACACGTATGTGGTCTGTTGCGTGGGCCACCAAGGAAGCGTGGCGACCGCGTTGGCAATTGAGCTGCCTCGACCGGTCGCGGCGGATCCGACGATCTCGCCGGCTTGATTGCGGAAGATGACGCCGCCTTCAGGCTGCGTCACCCCATCGCTCGAGGTGATCGAGACCGTGAGCAGGTTGTACTCGCCTATCTTGGCGGTGGGCGAAGCAGTGAAGGTGATCGAGCTTGTGGGCACGGCGCGGGCGGGAGCCGCGAGCACCGTGACAGCAACAGTGAGAACGAGAAGAGCAGAGCCGAATGTCCGTGCCAGCCTCATCGTGGGTCTCCTGGGGTCGCGAGGCCCCGACGGTAGCCGAATGCTGGGGATGCGGCCGAGGATTCGACCATCGTCCTGGGGTAGAGTCATGGGGCTTCGGTCGATTGGCTCAGTGGTTAGAGCACTCGCTTCACACGCGAGGGGTCACTGGTTCGAATCCAGTATCGACCACCGAGATACATGCAGGGGTAACTGCGGTGTCCAGATGAATGGAGAGATGTGGCCACGACCGCTTTCGACCGGGTAGGTGGCGACAAGTCCGTCGTCGTGGCCCGTGTCAATGGTGAACTCAAGGATCTTTCGACCCTGGTCTCGGACTCGGATGTCGTCGAACCCGTCACCGTCGATACGCCCGAGGGGCTTGCCGTCCTACGCCACTCGACTGCCCACGTGCTCGCACAGGCCGTTCAGGACACTTTTCCAGAGGCCAAGCTTGGTATTGGTCCGCCGATCAAGGACGGCTTCTACTACGACTTCTCGTTAGACACGCCCTTCACTCCCGAGGACCTTGAGGTTCTCGAGAAGCGAATGGTGGCCATCATCAAGGCCGGACAGCGATTCTCCCGACGCGTGGTCAACGAGGCTGACGCGGTCACCGAACTCGCCAATGAGCCCTTCAAGCTGCGTTTGATCGGCAGCGAGGGCGGCGCTGATGTTATGGAGGTCGGCGGAGCCGAGCTGACGATCTACGACAACGTTGATGCCAAGACCGGAGAGCGCTGCTGGGGAGACCTCTGCCGCGGTCCCCATGTGCCCGACACTCGCTACATCCCTCAGAACGCCATCAAGTTAATGCGAACCGCCGCGGCCTACTGGTTGGGCGATCAGAAGAATGAGCAGCTCCAGCGCGTCTACGGCACCGCGTGGCCATCCAAGGACGACCTGAAGGCGTACCTGACTTTTCTGGAGGAAGCTGAGCGTCGCGATCACCGCAGGCTTGGCGCGGAACTTGACCTCTTCTCGTTCCCCGATGAGATCGGTTCCGGTCTCGCAGTGTTCCACCCGAAGGGCGGTGTCATTCGCCGTGTCATGGAGGACTACTCGCGCAAGCGCCACGACGAGGCCGGGTACGAGTTCGTCAACACTCCGCACATCACCAAGGGCGCACTTTTCGAGAAGTCCCAGCACCTCAACTGGTACTCGGAGGGGATGTACCCGCCGATGCAACTCGATACCGAGTACGACGCTGCGGGGAACATTCGCAAGCAGGGCGTTGACTATTACCTGAAGCCGATGAACTGCCCCATGCACAATCTGATCTTCGATGCTCGTGGTCGCTCGTATCGCGAACTACCGCTTCGTCTCTTCGAGTTCGGCACTGTTTACCGTTACGAGAAGTCAGGCGTCGTGCAAGGCCTCACGCGGGCACGTGGCTTCACGCAGGACGATGCACACATCTACTGCACCAAGGAGCAGATGCCGAGTGAGCTCGACAGCCTGCTGACTTTCGTACTCGATCTACTGCGCGATTACGGACTCAATGATTTTTACCTTGAGCTGTCGACTCGCGACCCCGAGAAGTCGGTCGGAAGCGACGAGGTATGGGCAGAGGCTACCGAGACTCTTCGCATCGCTGCCGAGAAGCAAGGGCTCGAATTGGTCTTGGACGAAGGTGGCGCAGCTTTCTACGGGCCGAAGATCTCTGTTCAGGCCAAGGATGCGATCGGTCGAACCTGGCAAATGTCAACCATTCAGGTTGATTTCAACCTGCCCGAGCTCTTCGATCTTCAGTACCAGGCAGCCGACGGCACCCGTCAGCGCCCGGTGATGATCCATCGCGCGCTGTTCGGTTCTATCGAGCGCTTCTTCGCCGTCCTGCTCGAGCATTACGCCGGTGCCTTCCCTCCGTGGCTCGCCCCGGTTCAGGTGATCGGTATTCCGATCACCGAAGCTCACAACGAGTACATGTACGACGTCGCTGACAAGCTGCGATCGGCGGGTATTCGAGTCGAAGTCGATGCCAGTGACGATCGAATGCAGAAGAAGATACGTACGGCGCAGAAGTCCAAGGTGCCCTACATGCTGATTGCCGGTGATGAGGACGCTCAGGCGGGTGCTGTCTCATTCAGGTACCGCGATGGCACTCAGAAGAACGGCGTACCCATCGCGGAGGCAATCGCCGAGATCGTTGCTGCTGCCGACTCACGTATCCAGGTCTGACATGACCGAGGCCTGGGATCGTCTATGGACCCCGCATCGCATGACCTATCTCAAGGGTGAGGGTCGTCCGGAGCACTCCGATGCCGGTCAGGACTGCCCGTTCTGCCACGCGCCGTCGCTTCCTGATACTGATTCGCTCATCGTCGCTCGCGGTACCTGGGTATTTGCGATCATGAATCTTTACCCATACAACTCCGGACACTTGTTGGTGTGCACCTACCGCCACGTCGCCGACTACACGGATCTCACTCCGGACGAAACCGATGAACTCGCCGCGTTCACCAAGCGCAGCATGGAAGCACTTCGCGAAGTTTCGGGAGCCCACGGTTTCAACATCGGCATGAATCAGGGTTCACTTGCAGGTGCAGGCATTGCTGCTCATCTGCACCAGCACGTCGTGCCTCGGTGGGGTGGTGACACGAACTTCCTGCCGGTTATTGCAGGTACCAAGACAATGCCCCAGTTGCTCGGCGAATCGCGTGACCTGCTCGCGGCCGTGTGGAACTAGCTGTATCGCTGGTTATCGATATCGGAAATTACATCGAGCAGCAGGCCAACACCGAGTAGATGCGGGCTGGTGCCTGTTCCGACAACGGGATGACGCAGTCCGCGTGTGATCTGCTCGATCATGTGGATCTCAATAACCTCGCCTTCGACGGCGACCCCATCCATGTATTGAGCAAAGAGCTGATCGTCATCGACGGCCAGCATCACTGATTCGCATAGCTCGGCTCGTGCGTCCGCAATGAGTTCCTGGTGACGACTCTCACTCGCGTGAATAACCGGACCACCGTCACTCCACTCGACGATCTCCTCGCTGAGCAAGTTGATGAAACCGCACACTCGTTCATCATCATCGTGGATGGGAAGCCATGGGAGAAAGACCTCGCCTCCGTCGACCATGACCCGCTGACACATGGCCGTGATCTCCTCGATGTCCACTGTCGAGTCGTCAAGATGTGTCACTGCGATAAGTGCGGGAACGTTGCATTCCGCGGCGTCTAGCCACACGGTGGCGAGCTCTGCCGGCACTCCTTGCTGCGCGGAAATTACGATCACGACGAGGTCGAGGTCTGTAAGGGCTACCGCATCCAGAGGCATTGCGTTGAGCTGTATCCGAGAGTCCTCCCATATGCGCTCACCCGCCAGCGAGGGCTCAAGGGTGCCTGTCATTGCGCCAATGAGCGTGCGAACGCCAGCTCCAGGGGTGCCGACGAGCGCCACCTGCATGCTCTTGCGCATCTCAGTCACGGGCTAAGACTCTCGTGCCCCCTATTCGTGCGGCAAGCCGGGCCGAGGGGAGTCGACGGATACCATCGGGGGATACCTCGACTGGGAGATTGATGCTCAACAATCCGAATGCCCGCAAGGCGATGAGCGCGGTTCTCGAACCCCCGGCACGTCTTCTGCTGCGGATGCATGTCTCGCCAGACGCGATCACGGTGCTCGGCACCGTTTTGGTCGTGACTACTGCCCTGATCTGCTTCCCGACCGGACAGTTCATTCTCGGACCCCTGCTCATCACCGTGTTCGCGTTCAGTGATCTCCTCGACGGCACCATGGCGCGCATGCGAGGCACAAGCGGACCCTGGGGAAACTTTCTCGACGCCACGCTTGATCGTGTTGCCGACGGTGCCATCTTCGGCGGAATCGTCCTCTGGGGCGCCATCAATGATCAGGTGGGGGTAGCCGCAGCAGCTCTGCTCTGTCTGGTCATGGGTCAGGTCACCTCGTATGCGAAGGCACGCGCCGAGGCTGTCGGTGCTACGGCAAATGTCGGTATTGCCGAACGCGCGGAGCGCTTGATCGTTGTGCTTCTCGCCGTATTCATCACCGGGATCGGTGTGCCATACGTGCTGCCGATCGCTCTTTGGGCGCTCGGAGCTCTCGGATTCATCACCGTAATCCAGCGGATCTGGACAGTGCGCGGGCAACTGCGCCCATGAAGGCAGAAGTAGTAGACGCGGCGACCGAAGCCGCATTCGGCCTTGGTTGGCGCGCCGTCAAGCGCATGCCTGAAGGCGCCTCTGACGCGTTGTTTCGCCGACTGGCTGATCGGGCTTGGCGCAAGGACGGTGAGTCGGTTCGCCAGCTCGAGAGAAATCTGGCTCGAGTCCAACCCGAGCTCTCGCGCAATGAACTTCGAGGGCTCAGTCGAGAGGGCATGCGCAGTTACCTGCGTTACTGGAACGAGGCCTTTCGACTCCCTGCCTGGAGTCACTCGAGAATTTCCTCGACATTTGACCTACAAGGTCACGAGGTGATGGATGCCGCGATCAATTCGGGCCAAGGAATCATCATGGCTCCAGGGCACATGGGCAATTGGGATCATGCGGGCGCCTGGGCGGCGCTTCGGTACGGAAGTGTCACTACGGTTGCCGAGCGACTTAAGCCGGAAGGAGTGTTCAATCAGTTCCTCGATTACCGGCGCACACTCGGAATGGATGTCGTTCCCCACGGATCACCTGACGTGATTCGCTCGCTCGCTCGGACGTTGAAAAGTGGCGGACTTGTCGCACTGCTGGGTGATCGCGATGTCGGTCGAAACGGGATCGACGTACAGATGTTTGGCGAGACTGCGCGTATCCCTGGAGGCCCTGCTCTCCTGTCGATCATGACAGGAGCGCCGTTATATCCAGTGTCGATGTGGTTCGACGGCGAGATGCTTCGCGGTCAGGTGTATCCGGCCGTCGCGGTTCCCACTGATGGTGAGACGTCGGCCCGAATCTCACAGGTATGCCAGGGCCTGGCAGATGCGTTGTGCGATGGCATCAGTCGCCATCCCGCTGATTGGCACATGATGCAAAAGGTCTGGGTGAGCGATCTATGAGGATCGGAATCGTCTGCCCATACGCCTGGGATGCTCCGGGGGGTGTTCGCTCGCATGTGGCCGATCTCGCGCAGACGTTGATTGCCCGGGGCCATGAAGTTAGCGTGCTCGCACCTATTGACGAGCATGATGAGGTTCCCGACTGGATTGTCGACGGTGGTCGTCCAGTATCCGTGCCGTACAACGGTTCGGTTGCCAAGTTGAGTTTCGGGGTGAAGGCCACCGGCCGTGTGCGCCGCTGGATTCGCGACGGTAACTTCGATGTGCTGCATGTGCACGAGCCACTCGCTCCGAGTCTTTCGCTTCTGGCCTGCTGGGTGGGTCGAGGCCCGATCGTGGCCACCTGGCATTCGTCCTCGGAGAGATCACGCATGCTGTCGGCCGGGTTCTACATCGCGCAGACCGCGATGGAAAAAGTCATAGCCCGCATTGCAGTGAGCGAGGATGCGCGTCGCTTCCTCGTGGGTCATGTTGGTGGCGATGCCGTGGTGATTCCCAACGGCGTCAGGGTGAGCGACTTCGTCACAGACGAGCGGCTTCCGGCCTTTGATCCAGATCGCCCCAGCATGGTGTTTCTCGGCCGGATGGATGAACCACGCAAGGGGCTGCACGTGCTCGTCGGCGCCCTTCCCGAGATCGTGGCCAAGGTTCCCGATGTGCAGGTCGTGATTGTTGGTCCGGGCGACATTGAGGAGCAACGTGAGAGTCTCGACCCATCGGTACGCGACAACGTCGTGTTCCTGGGTCGAGTGAGCGATTCGGACAAGGCTCGTGCGTTCGCGAGCGCCGATATCTACATTGCTCCGCATACTGGTGGAGAGTCCTTCGGGATCGTCCTCGCCGAGTCCATGGCCGCATCCACGGCCGTTCTTGCTTCCGATCTTCCGGCGTTCCGAAATGTGCTTGCTGACGGTGAAGCCGGGCGTCTATTCCCGACAGGTGATTGCGCGGCACTAGCTCAGGCTGCTGTAGAGCTCCTCACCGATGCGCCCGCGCGCGAAGCGCTCGTCACTGCCGGACGATCACGGGTGAAGTACTTCGACTGGGATCACGTTGTCGATGACGTTCTCGCTGTTTATGACAGCGTCACTGTTAACGGTGAGCACGTGACCGAGGATCTTCGCGGACAGCTGGTCGGCCGACTCATGGGGCGTGGCTGATGGTTTGGCTACTGATAGTTCTCATCGCCCTTGTCGTGATCGTCTTTGGCCTCTACGTGAGCATGACGGCCGGGCGCCTAGATCGGCTCCATCAGCGTATTGACACCTCATCACTAGGCCTCGATGCGTTGCTACTGCGGCGGTCAGCGGTGGCGCTGGAACTCGCGACATCAGGGGTGATGGATCCTGCGTCGGCCATCGTGCTTGCTGAGGCCGCCCACGGTGCGCGAACTGCGGGGGAGCAGGATCCTCTCGAGCGAGCGAGCGCCGAGAGCGAACTCACCCAGGCCCTAGTTATTGCTCTGGGTGAAGCAGAGGAACTCGATCTGATCCGAGAGGCGGTGTCCGGGGTCGATCTCCTCGCGGAGCTGGACGCTGCCTGCCGACGAGTCGAACTGGGCCGGCGATTTCTCAATGACGCTGTTCGGGCCTGTCGCGCCGTACGCGGTCAGTTTCTCGTACGGGCGCTCCGGCTGGCTGGCCATGCCCCGTGGCCGCAGACCTGGGAGATGGACGACTCTGTGCCCGTCGGGCTTGTTGAGCGCTGAGGCCCTACGATAGAGGCCCGACGCAGCGTCTGCTGCGAGGTCACGTCTTAAGGGGTTCGTCGTGTCAGACGCGTCTGCAGTTGTGGGTACCGATCGCGTGAAGCGCGGCATGGCCGAGATGCTCAAGGGCGGCGTGATCATGGACGTCGTTACTCCCGAGCAGGCTCGCATTGCCGAGGATGCCGGCGCCGTGGCGGTCATGGCCCTCGAGCGTGTTCCGGCTGATATTCGCGCGCAAGGCGGCGTCTCGCGCATGTCCGACCCCGACATGATCCAGGGCATCATCGATGAGGTGTCGATCCCGGTCATGGCCAAGGCCCGCATCGGGCATTTCGTCGAGGCTCAGGTCATCCAATCCCTCGGTGTCGACTACATCGATGAGTCCGAGGTTCTGACCCCCGCCGACTACGCGAACCACATCGACAAGTGGCAATTCACGGTGCCCTTCGTGTGTGGCGCCACGAACCTTGGTGAGGCATTGCGTCGCATCAATGAAGGTGCCGCCATGATTCGTTCCAAGGGCGAGGCAGGCACCGGTGACGTCTCCAATGCGGTTACCCATATGCGCACCATTCGTGCCGAGATCAATCGCCTGTCGTCGATGGCAGAGGATGAGCTGTACGTCGCGGCCAAGGAACTTCAGGCCCCCTACGCGCTTGTTGTCGAAGTTGCCCGCAAGCGTGCGCTGCCAGTAGTTCTCTTCACTGCGGGTGGAATCGCCACTCCTGCAGACGCAGCGATGATGATGCAGCTGGGCGCCGATGGCGTTTTCGTCGGCTCAGGAATCTTCAAGAGCGGATCGGGTGCTGCTAGCCCCGCTGATGCGCTCAAGCGTGCCGAGGCGATCGTTCGTGCTACGCGTCACTACAACGAGCCCGAAGTGATCGCCGACGTCTCTCGCGGTCTGGGTGAGGCCATGGTGGGCATCAATGTCGCCGATATCCCAGTGCACCACCGCCTGGAGGATCGAGGCTGGTGACCTCCGCGCCGATCATCGGCGTGCTGGCCATCCAAGGAGCAGTGCGCGAGCACGTATCCCTCCTCGAAGCGGCAGGTGCGCAGGCGGTGCCTGTGAAGCACCCCGCAGATCTGGCCCGGGTGTACGGCATCGTGATTCCCGGCGGAGAATCCACGACCATCTCCAAGCTGGCAGTGATCGATGGGCTGATGGAGCCATTGCGTGCAGCTGCAGCAGCAGGCATGCCGATGTACGGCTCGTGCGCCGGGATGATCTTGCTGGCCGATCGGATCCTCGATGGTCGTCCTGATCAGGAGACCATCGGCGGCATCGACATGACCGTGCGGCGTAATGCCTTCGGACGTCAGGTCGACTCTTTCGAAGGCGGCATTGACCTCGAGGGTATTGACGGTGGCCCCTTCCCCGGCGTCTTCATCCGGGCACCCTGGGTCGAGGAGATCGGTTCGGGGGTGGAGGTGCTTGGCCGCGTCGGCTCCGGATCAGCCGAAGGTAGGATCGTGGCGGTTCGAGACCGCAATCTCATCGCCACGAGCTTTCATCCCGAACTCACCGGGGATACCCGGGTTCATCAGTACTTCGTCGAAATGGTGAGGCAGGCAGCATGAGCGGCCATTCCAAATGGGCAACGACCAAGCACAAAAAGGCCGTCGTCGATGCCAAGCGAGGCAAGCTCTTCGCGCGCATGATCAAGAACATCGAGGTCGCCGCACGAATCGGCGGCGCCGATCCCTCGGGCAATCCCACCTTGTATGACGCGATCCAAAAGGCCAAAAAGAGTTCGGTGCCGGCTGACAACATTGATCGCGCCGTCAAGCGTGGCTCGGGTGCTGAAACTGGCGGTGCCGACTGGCAGACCATCATGTACGAGGGCTACGGCCCCAATGGCGTCGCAGTTCTCATCGAGTGCCTCACAGATAACCGCAATCGTGCTGCTGGTGAGGTGCGAGTCGGTATGACCCGCAACGGTGGGTCTATGGCCGATCCGGGGTCGGTCTCCTACCTCTTCACTCGCAAGGGTGTCGTGATCGTCCCGAAGTCATCCGAACTCACTGAGGACGACCTCCTGATGGTCGTCCTTGATGCCGGTGCCGAGGAGGTCAATGACCTCGGGGAGTCCTTTGAGATTGTTTCCGAGGCAACCGACCTCGTCGCTGTTCGAACAGCCGTGCAGGCTGCTGGCATGGACTACGAGTCCGCCGATTCCACCTTCATGCCCACCATGACCGTCGAACTCGATGAGGAGGGGGCACGCAAGGTATTCCGTCTCATCGAGGCACTTGAGGATTGCGATGACATCCAAAATGTCTACGCGAACTTCGACGTCAGCGACGAAGTCATGGCAGCAATCGACTAGCTAGCCCTGTGGCGGCGCGCCGCCTGAGTGCTTGGCCGTGCCCAGATTCCCCATTAGAGTGTCGAACACATGTTCGGATAGCACTCGGAGGGTTCATGCGCGTTCTCGGGATTGATCCCGGCCTGACCCGTTGTGGTGTGGCCGTGATCTCCGGCGCCCCCGGGCGCCGTCTCGATGCCTTACACATCGGGGTGATCACTACCTCGCCCGATCTGGCACTGCCGGAGCGGCTTCTACTCGTGGAGCAGGCGCTCGAAGCCCTCGTAGAAGAGTTCGAGCCCGAGGTCGTAGCCGTGGAGCGGGTATTCAGTCAGCACAATGTGCGCAGCGCGATGGGCACGGCCCAGGCAGCTGCCATGGGTTTCCTGGTTGCCGCTCGTCGCGGGATCACGGTCGCCACTCACACTCCCACCGAGGTCAAGGCAGCTGTCACAGGAAACGGACGCGCCGACAAGGCCCAAGTCACCGCCATGGTCACCAGAATCCTGCAGTTGCCTGCGCCACCCAAGCCCGCTGACGCCGCTGACGCGGTGGCGATCGCTGTGTGTCAGGTCTGGCGCGGTGCGGCTCAAGCCAAAATCAATGCAGCTCTCCAGGCGGCCCACCGATGATCGCGTTCGTCCGTGGTTCTGTCGTGAGCATCGGCTTTGAGAACCTCGTCGTCGATATCGGGCCGATGGGCGTGAGCGTGTCCGTAACCCCGGCGACAGCTCTTGCCGTGCGTATCGGCGAGAACATTCAGCTCATTACCTCGATGGTGATTCGCGAGGATTCCTGGACTGTGTACGGATTCCTCGACGCCGACGAGAAATCGGTCTTCGAGCTCGTTCAGACAGTCAATGGCATCGGTCCGCGAATCGCCATGGCCGTCCTGGCTGCCATGAGCCCTGATGACCTACGTCGGGCGATCCAATCCGAGGATTCGAAGGCCCTCACCGCGGTCTCCGGCCTTGGTTCCAAGGGAGCTCAGCGGGTGATCTTGGAACTGCGTGATCGCATAGGCCAACCGAGCTCTGGCTTTACGTCTGCGATCGGGCCGACAGCTGGTTGGCAGTCGAGCGTGCACGCCGGTCTCACATCGTTGGGATGGTCGGCCAGGGAGGCGGATGCAGCGATCTCGGAGGTCACTCCTCTCGCTGATGAACAGATAGATGCAGGCGCGGCAGATATCCCTGTTCTGCTCAAGGCAGCCTTGCGCTCACTGGATCGGTCCTGACATGAACCGCGACGACAGCATTGTCGATGGCCAAGGGTTGCCCGAGGATCTCGCGGTCGAAGGTGCATTGCGACCCACCCGGCTCTCTGACTTCGTCGGTCAGGAGCGCGTGAAGTCCCAGTTGGGTTTGGTTCTCGAAGCCGCAGCACGCCGTCAACGTCCAGCTGACCATGTTTTGCTCAGTGGGCCGCCCGGTCTGGGCAAGACAACCCTGGCCACCATCATTGCTACGGAGATGCAAGCTCCACTGCGCATAACCTCGGGGCCAGCACTTCAGCACGCCGGCGACGTAGCTGCGGTGCTCTCGAGTTTGCAGCCCGGTGAAGTTCTCTTCCTCGACGAGATTCACCGCACATCGCGTCCGGCCGAGGAAATGCTGTATCTCGCCATGGAGGATTTCCGCGTTGACGTGGTCGTGGGCAAAGGCCCTGGTGCCACGGCCATACCGCTCGAGATCGCGCCTTTCACCCTGGTGGGTGCCACGACTAGGGCGGGCTTGCTCCCTAGTCCCTTGCGGGATCGGTTTGGTTTCACGGCGCACCTGGATTTCTACGATCCGACCGATCTCGTTGTCATCATCGAGAGGTCTGCATCGCTACTGGATATGAGCATTACCGCCGAGGGTGCTGCGGAAATCGCCGGGCGCTGTCGCGGCACTCCTCGAATCGCCAATCGATTGCTGCGTCGTGTTCGCGATTGGGCTCAGGTTCATGGCAGCGGCGATATTGACCTGTCGACCGCTCAGGCCGCCTTGGATCTGTATGAGGTGGATCACCTGGGACTCGATCGCATCGACCGGGCTGTGCTCGACCTTCTCGTGCGGCGCTTTGGCGGAGGGCCAGTGGGATTGTCGACTCTTGCCGTGGCTGTGGGTGAAGAGCCGGAGACCATCGAGACGGTTGCCGAGCCCTTCTTGGTTCGCCTCGGTCTGGTGATGCGTACGCCGAGGGGCCGAGTCGCGACACCGGCCGCCTGGGCCCATCTGGGCCTGCGGCCAGATATCTCTCAGGGCACGCTCGATCTCTAGGGCGTGGGGGAGCAGATAAGGTAGACCGACTGCGTGCCCGCCGGGCCTATCGAGGAGTTCTTCATGGAAAGCATTGGCAGTTTCCTGCCGCTCATCTTGATCGTTGCCGTGTTCTACCTGTTGGTCATTCGGCCTTCGCAGAACCGCAAGAAGAAGATGGCTGAGCTCATCTCCAACGTGGGCCCTGGCACTGACGTCATGACCACCTCGGGAATCTTCGGCACTGTTATCTCCTCGACCGCCGAAGAGGTTGAACTGTCAATCGCACCCGGCGTGGTTATCCGCGTTCTGCCGGCGGCCATAGCCCGAGTCATCACGCCTGTTACCGACGCACCGTCCGAGTAGAGGAACCCCTGTGGCTCGTCCCGTGACATCTGCACGTCCGCTTCGCCTGATGGTGGCGATGACGGTCGTGATCGTCGGCCTGGCCGCATGGGCCTTTTGGCCGGGCACGGATCATTCCATCAAACTCGGCCTTGACCTACAGGGCGGAACGCAGATCACTCTGCAGCCCAAGCCTGTGGTCGAGGGTGCGACGATGACCGATGACCAGTTGCAGCAGACTGTGTCAATCCTGCGCCAGCGCGTAGACGGGCTTGGCGTGGCCGAGTCCGAGGTCACCACGCAGGGCAGTGGCGAGGGAGCCACCATCGTTGTGTCGGTACCTGGGCTCTCCCAGGATCGACTCCTCGAGCTCGTTCAGCGCACAGCGCTCCTCGATTTCCGTCCGGTCTGGGAAATTCTGAGCCCCGCTTCTGCGTCGACCGCAGCTGCATCTGCCAGCCCTTCGCCGAGCGACCCGAATACTGCGGCAAGTCCATCAGCCACTGGTTCTCCTAGCCCATCCGTCGCCGCATCGCCTTCGGCTAGCTCGTCGGCAAGTGCCGCGACTGGGACAACGATCGTGCAGGCGACCGATAACTCTCCTGAATACCAGGCTGAGCTCGCGAATCTCGACTGCACGAATCCGGAGATCTACAACGGCGGTACGCCCGATGACCCCACGAAGTGGCTGGGCACATGCGAGAAGACAGGCGGAGCCAAGTACAACCTCCAGCCGGCCTTCATTAAGGGCACGAATGTCACGAGCGCTAGCGCGGTCATCCAGCAGAACGGTGTCGGATGGGTCGTGTCGCTGCAGTTCGACTCTGAGGGCGCCGCAGCGCTCGCGGATGCCTCGAAGACGCTTTCGGCTTTGCCTGAGTGCGGTACTCCGGGTGCGACTCCGTGTAACGCGTTCGCCATCGTGCTGGACGGAACGGTTGTTTCTGCTCCACGCTTCAATGAGCCAATCCTGGGCGGTCAGGCGCAGATCGAGGGCAACTTCACTGCACAGGAAGCCAATGACCTTGCCTCAGTCCTGAAGTACGGCGCGCTGCCGGTGACATTGGAACCCGTCGACGTCACGTCAATCTCCGCCACGGTGGGCAATGATCAACTTCGCGCAGGAATCCTGGCGGGTCTCCTCGGCCTTGTGCTGGTCATGCTTTACCTCTTCATCTACTACCGAGTTCTTGGTCTCGCTGCCATTGCATCACTCATCGTCGCGGGAGGGGTCACATATCTCGCCCTCGTGGTTCTGGGTAAGACGGTCGGGCTGACTCTGACTCTGGCAGGAGTTGCCGGCGCGATTGTGGCAATTGGCATCACCGCTGACAGTTTCATTGTCTACTTCGAGCGAATTCGCGATGAGATTCGCGAGGGCAGGTCCTTACGCCAAGCCTGTGACAGTGGATGGGTTCGTGCGCGTCGCACTCTGCTCGCCGCTGACTTTGTTTCGATCCTTGCCGCGGTGGTCCTGTACGTCTTGTCGGTGGGTAGCGTGCGAGGCTTCGCCTTCGTCCTTGGGCTCACCACGGTGATCGACATCATCGTTGCCTTCTGGTTCGCACATCCACTTGTGGTTCTCATGGGCCGATCCCGATGGATGCAGAAGGGTTCACGCATGACAGGTCTGAGCACCAAGGTCATGGTCGCCCCCGAGTCATCCATGCCGCCCTCCGTTGCCGGGGCAAGGCGGCGCGAGGCGAAGGAAGGTAGCCAGTCATGAGCAATCTGGGGCAGCGTCTTTACAGCGGTGAGTCTTCCATCGACTTCATCGGGCATCGCCGTCGCTGGTACGCGATCTCCGCAGTTATCTTGATGGTCGCGATCGGTGCTCTCTTATTCCGTGGTCTCAATCTCGGAATCGAATTCCGTGGCGGCGCGGACTTCTCTCTTCCCAACGCAACCTGCAGTGTCGAAGACGCTCGCGGGGTGGCCGAATCCAGTAGCGGTTCTCAGGCCATCGTGACCGAGACCGCATCCGGCACGATTCGTGTTCAAACCGAAACACTCACGCCAGAGGAGAGCATCGTCCTCGGTGGTGAGCTTGCAGCAGTGTGTGGCATTAGTCCAAGTGATGTGAAGACTCAAGTCGTCGGGCCAACCTGGGGAGCTGAGATCTCCAAAAAGGCCCTTCAAGGTCTCATTGTTTTCATCCTGCTCGTGATGGTCTTCCTCAGCATCTACTTCGAGTGGCGGATGGCCATTGCCGCTTTGCTGGCTCTGATGCATGACCTCGTGATCACAGTGGGCATTTACGCTCTCACGGGGCTGGAGGTCACCCCGGCGACTGTCATCGGCTTCCTGACCATCTTGGGCTACTCGCTCTACGACACCGTTGTGGTGTTCGACAAGGTGAAGGAAAACACCCGAGGGATCACCGGTCAGGCGATGCAAACTTACAGTGAGGCGGCGAATCTTGCCGTGAATCAGACCTTGATGCGGAGCATCAACACGTCGATAGTTGCTCTCCTGCCTGTGGTTGCCATCATCATCGTTGGCGCCGGTTTCCTAGGCGCCGGCACGTTGCTCGATCTCGCAGTAGCGCTCGCTGTCGGAATGGCGGTAGGCACCTATTCCTCGATTTTCATCGCCACGCCCTTCCTGGTCTCGCTGAAGGAAGCTCAGCCGGAGATGAAGGCATTGCGTAATCGAGTTCTTGCTCGTCGCAACCAGGCATCCAAGGGCGCAGGTGCTTCCTCAGCGGGCGACGCAGACACGGCAACGCAGGCGCAGAGCCGCCGCAAGCCACGTTCGCGTCGCTAGCGGTACCGCCCCC
Organism: Candidatus Nanopelagicales bacterium; assembly: GCA_044374195.1. GTDB lineage: Bacteria > Actinomycetota > Actinomycetes > S36-B12 > S36-B12 > CAIKZY01. Next base: position 10,608 of record JBILOY010000015.1, on the reverse strand, counting down.
ATGCGCCGTTGCCCGTAGAATTGCGGGAGCGTGAGGAGATTCAGTGATTGATGAGGCGGGCCAGGCGAGTTCAGTCGCCATGCCGCCTGCAGCTCCCGATCAAGGCGGCTTCCGCTCGCGGCTGTCGCGGTTTGTCACCCCGCGTGCCTCTCATCCTGAGCTTGAGCCTCTTTTCCGCACCCTCAGGCAGTTCCATCCCAAAAGTGATACCCGGGTCCTCGAACGTGCCTATGACATGGCCGCATATCTGCACCGAGATCAACAGCGTCGCTCAGGTGATCCGTACATCACCCATCCGTTAGCCGTGGCAGGCATCCTTGCCGACCTGGGAATGACCACACCTACTCTTGCCGCAGCCCTGTTGCATGACACGGTCGAAGACACCGGTTACTCCCTCGATGCCCTGCGCGAAGACTTCGGTGATGAGATTGCCCAACTTGTCGATGGGGTCACCAAGCTCGACAAGGTGAAGTACGGCGAGTCGTCAGCATCGGAGACCGTTCGCAAGATGGTCGTGGCAATGGCGCGAGATATTCGTGTACTCGTGATCAAGCTTGCCGATCGTCTTCACAATATGCGCACGCTGCGGTGGATGTCCGAGGAAAGCCAGCAGCGCAAGGCCCGCGAAACCCTGGAGATCTACGCGCCATTGGCGCACCGCCTCGGCATGAATGCCGTTAAGTGGGAACTCGAGGACCTCGCCTTCGCCACCATGCATCCGAAGATGTATGACGAGATCGTGCGCTTGGTCGGACAACGCGCTCCTTCACGTGATCAGTACCTCCGAACCGTCCTTGATGACATCGAGAATGATCTGCGATCGAGCAAGATTCGTGCATCTGTCACCGGCCGACCGAAGCACTACTACTCCGTTTATCAAAAGATGGTGGTGCGAGGTCGAGACTTCGCCGAGATCTACGACTTAGTGGGTGTTCGCATCCTCGTTGATTCTGTTCGTGATTGCTATGCGGTGCTTGGCGTCCTGCACTCGAAGTGGAGCCCGGTTCCGGGTCGCTTCAAGGACTACATCGCCATGCCGAAGTTCAACATGTACCAGTCCTTGCATACCTCGGTTATCGGACCGCAGGGTAAGCCTGTCGAACTGCAGATTCGCACATTCGACATGCACCGCGCTGCAGAGTTCGGCGTTGCGGCTCACTGGCGTTACAAGCAAGCCGATGTTGGTGGCAAGAGCGGTCCTGACGACTTCGGATGGCTGCGTCAGCTCATGGAGTGGCAGCGCGAGACAGAAGATCCTGATGAGTTCATGGATGCTCTTCGCTACGACTTGGGCTCCTCGGAAGTCTTCGTCTTTACTCCGAAGGGCGATGTGGTTGCGCTTCCATCCGCGGCGACTCCGGTCGACTTCGCCTACTCCGTGCATACAGAGGTCGGCCATCGGTGTGTCGGAGCACGGGTCAACGGCAAGCTCGTGCCGCTGGAGTCAACTCTCGACAACGGCGATGTCGTGGAGATCTTCACCTCCAAGGCCGAGGGCGCCGGTCCATCGCGCGACTGGCTGAATTTCGCTACCTCGGCTCGTGCCAAGAGCAAGATCAAGGCCTGGTTCTCGCGTGAGCGTCGAGATGAGGCCATCGATCAAGGCAAAGAGGCCATCGTGCGAGCCATGCGAAAGCAGGGGCTCCCGCTTCAGCGTCTACTCACCAATCAGTCGCTCAGTGGTATCGCGGCAGAGTTTCACCAGCCCGATGTCTCAGGTCTGTACGCCGCCGTCGGAGACGGTCGTATCGGGGCCACCACGATCATCAGTCGGCTCGTGGATGCTGCCGGGGGAGTCGATGGGGCTGCCGACGATGTTGCCGAGGCATTCGTGCCCTCGGGTATTTCCAAGCGCACCCGAACTGCGGGCGATGTCGGAGTCGTAGTCAAGGGCGCCGAGGACATTTGGGTGAAGTTGGCGCGGTGCTGCACGCCTGTGCCGGGTGATTCAATTATTGGTTTCGTGACCCGGGGTGCAGGTGTCTCGGTGCATCGCGAGGATTGCGTCAACGTGCCGGGCTTACGTGCCGAGCCCAGCCGCATCGTTGAGGTGGAGTGGGCTCCTACTTCGAACAGTCTCTTCCTGGTCAATATCCAGGTGGAAGCTCTCGATCGTGCTCGACTCTTGAGCGATGTAACGCGAACACTCTCGGATACTCATGTGAACATCCTGAGCGCCTCGGTTACTACGTCACGCGATCGAATCGCCTATTCGAGGTTCACCTTCGAGATGGCTGATCCCAAGCATCTGGGATCAGTGATCAAGGCCGTGCGAAATGTCGAAGGCGTGTACGACGCCTATCGTGTGTGACCTTAGCTGCTGAATTCGCTCGCGGCGTTCTCTGCAGCGGCAAGTAGTGCCTTCGTCCCATCGATCTGTGCCGCCAGCTTGGCTGCCGCTCCTGTGTCGCCCTTGGCCATTGCCGCATCATGTTGCTTCTGGAGTTTTTCGATCGCGCCGGTAAAGGCGTTGGCTGTTGATTCCGCGCGCGAGCGAGCCTCGGGATTGCTCCGCTTCCAGGAATCCGATTCTGCCGAACGAATGGATTCCTCGACTCGCTTGAGTCGCTTTTCCAAGCGATCGCGATCAGACCGGGGGATGTCGCCGATCTTCTCCCAGCGATCCTGGACGTCGCGCAGAGCGACCTTGGCCGCCTTGACATTCGTGATGGGAACCAGCTTCTCGGCCTGCTCGACAAGAGCTTCCTTTGCCGGCACGTTCACCTTGAGAACCTCCTCGGCTGCTGTTTCGGCACCGGTCTTTGCTGCGTAGAAGGCATCCTGAGCTGCCTTGAAGCGCTTCCAGAGCTTGTCCTCATCGGCTCGAGAACCTCGTGGTGCGTCCTTCCAGTCGCCAAGCAGATCGCGAAGCTTGCGCCCGGCGCCCGCCCAATCGGTTGACGTCGAAAGGGCCTCGGCCTGCGCAATGAGCTCACGCTTACGAGTCAGGGCAACCTTGCGGGTTGAGTCCAGATCTGAGAAGTGCGCACGACGACGCTTGTCGAATTCGGTACGGGAGCCGCTGATCCGCTTCCATAGTTCTTGTTCGGTGGGGCGGTCTGCTCGAGGTAACGCCTTCCACTCCTCGACCAGAGCGGTGTAGCGCTCGGTCGTGGACTTCCATGCGGTCGAGCCGGACAGTGCCTCAGCCTCCGCGGCGAGGGCTTCACGAGCCGTAATGCTCGCCGCCCGCTGCTCGGCTTTGGCCGCCTGCTGGACAAGTCGCGAGGTGTCGATGAGTGAGGCGAGTGCATCACATGACATTTGGAGGGCAGCGACATCGCCAACGAAGGCTCGAGAGGCAAGCTGCTCGCGGACTCGTGCCAGAACAGTGCCCGCCTGCTCAGCAGAGGTCTTGCCGTCGGACAGACGTGCGGTGATCAGAGAGATTTCAACCGCCATGTCGTCGTACTTGCGTTGGAAGAACGCAAGGCCTTCCGCAGGGGTTCCGACGGCGTACTGGCCTACCAGTAACTCACCTTCGGGTGCCAGAAGGTACACCGATCCGTCTTCTGTGACCCGCCCGAAGGGCGACGGCGCCGCAGCAGGTGCTGCAGGCGTCGGTCGACGAAGTGCTGACGGGGTCGGCACCGGGCCGGTGAGCTCGGCCATGGGGATCTCCTGACTGTGAAGTAACGGGTCACACGCTATCTGAGGGGGATTCCCTCAGTGCAGGTCAGGCGGTTTTCACGGTGGTTGACTCGATGAACACCGGCTGGCTCGGCGCGCCGTCGGAGGCGCCCCCCGCGACTCCGAGATCCGCGACCTCCTGCACCATCTCGAGACCGGATGTCACCGTGCCCCAGATCGAATAGCCCGCAGGCAGGACGGTGTCCTTGTAGACGATGAAGAACTGGGAACCACTGGTGCCAGGTCCGGTGTTAGCCATTGCCACGGTTCCTGCGGGATAACTGATCTCGCCGTCAGCGACATCGGTGGGCAGATTTTCGTCGGGAACTTGGTAGCCAGGCCCACCGGTACCGTCGCCCCTGGGGTCACCGCACTGCAGGACGAAGATGCCCGCGGTAGTCAACCGATGGCAGGTGGTGTTGTCATAGAAGCCCTCACCGGCGAGGAAGGCCTCAGACGCAATGGTCTTGGGCGCAGCCGGATCCAGGGCAACCGTGATATCTCCGCAATTGGTGTTGAACACGATGCTGGATCCGGTGGGCGGGGCATCTATCGGCGCGTCCGCCCACGTGAGGGTGTCGGCTCGAGGGGTCCCGGGGGGCACGCAATCGAGGCTGCTTTCCGTCCCACTGGCGACCGGGTCTCCACCACCGCGCGCGACTAGGATCCAGGCCACGGCACCTAAGACGAGTACGAGCACGACCACGATCGCGATCACTCGCTGGCGATTACGGCGGTTGGCGGTGAGCTGAGTCCGTCGCTGCTCCTGCCGCTCGAACTTCTCGCGCGCCAGCTGTTTTTGCCTCTTGATGCCGGACATGCCGCTCCTCGAAATATGACGGAGTACCAGTCTAGACAGGGCACTGGGGAGTGGTCACGAGGCGACTAGACTTCGACGACTGTTCGTGACTGCCATCGGAGGCTTCGTGCTCATCGCAGGATTCCCTGCCGGGACATTCGGCACGAATTGTTACGTCGTTGCCAATGGCCCAGGTGAGCCATGCCTGATTGTTGATCCCGGGCAGGACTCCATTGATGGAGTCCTCGAGATCGTTCGCGAAAACCGACTGGTTCCGGCAGCGGTTCTACTCACGCACGGGCACATCGATCACATCTGGAGTGTCGCCCCGGTGTCTGACAGCTTCGGTATCCCTGCATACATCCACGCTGATGACCGCTACCGACTCGAGGACCCCGCAGGCAACACAATGTTCGCCTCACGCGAGAAGTTACTGAGTATGACAAAGGGCGCTCTGGAGCTCACCGAACCCGACGACGTCTGTCTGTTCGACACCTCCGCTCCTCTCGATATCGCCGGCATCGAGCTGAGCGTTCGCCACGCGCCAGGGCATACCGAAGGCTCTGTAGTCTTCGAGCGCGCCGCGACCGGTGATGCGCCTCCGATCATGTGGAGCGGCGATGTTCTGTTTGCCGGTTCCATCGGTCGAACCGATCTAGCCGGCGGCGACTCAGATGCAATGCGCAGGAGTCTTCGCTCCGTGATCTGGCCGGCGCCTGACGACATGGTGGTACTTCCCGGGCATGGCGAGCAGACCACGATCGCGGCCGAGCGAATCTCGAATCCGTACCTTCGTGAGTTCAGTGGCGGCAGTGCCCCGGCAATGCCCACGAGGGGGATGTAGTCGTGACCATGTTCACCGCTCCCAAGGGCGTCCCCGAGTACTTCCCGCCGCGTTCTCGAGCCTTCACTGATGTCCGCACTTACCTGGCGCGTCCGGCTGAGCTAGCCGGCTATTCGTATATTGAACTCCCGATCTTCGAGGACACCGCGCTTTACGTGCGCAGCGTTGGGGAATCGACTGATGTTGTCTCCAAGGAGATGTACACCTTCGAGGATCGCGGAGGTCGCAGCATCACGCTGCGACCCGAGGGCACGGCCGGCGTCATGCGATCGGTGGTCGAGAACCGACTCGACAAAGGTCAGCTACCGGTGAAGCTCTGGTATTCCGGCCCCTTTTTCCGGGCAGAGCGCCCGCAGCTTGGCCGCTACCGCCAACTGCAGCAGGTGGGAGTCGAGGCGATCGGCTCTCATGACCCGGCACTTGATGCCGAAGTGATCGCGATCGGTGATGAGGCCTTCCGATCCCTGGGTTTGACCCAGTACACCCTTCACCTGACTTCGCTGGGATGCGTCGAGTGTCGCCCGCCTTATCGTGAGATCCTTCAGGCATTTCTCGTCAACCTTGACCTGGACGAGGCGACTCGCGAACGAGCGGCCATCAATCCGCTACGAGTCCTCGACGACAAGCGTGAGAACGTCCAGGCTCAGCTTGTCAATGCCCCTCTCATGGTGGATCACCTTTGTGATGCGTGTACCGCCCACTACGACTCGGTGCGCGAATACCTGCGGATCATGAATGTCGAATGGGAGGAGGCTCCGCGAATGGTGCGCGGCCTCGATTACTACACCCGCACAACATTCGAGTTCACCCACCACTTGCTCGGTGCGCAATCGGGTATCGGCGGGGGTGGACGATACGACGGGCTCATGGCATCGGTGGGGGGCGATGATCTTTCAGGCATCGGTTTCGGCCTCGGCACCGACCGAACATTGCTGGCGTGCGAGGCAGAGGGCCTCACCCTTGGATCCGCTCCGCACCTTGATGTTTTCCTCGTCCCCATCGGCACCCCCGCCAAGGCTCGGCTGGTGGCGCTGTCCGCCGAGTTGCGTGCAGCAGGATTTCGCAATGATCTCGCCTACGGAGATCGAGGGCTCAAGGGCGCAATGAAGGCCGCTGATCGCAGTGGCGCACCGCTGGTTGTCGTGGTTGGCGATGCTGAGGTCGAGTCCGGCGTTGCCCAGGTCAAGACCATGGCGACCGGCGACCAGGCCAGTGTTGCGTGGTCCGATCTCATTACCTTTATCTCGTCAGCTATCGAAAGGGACATCACGTGATCCGCTCCATCGAAGCCGGTGCGCTTCGCCTGTCGAATGCCGGCGAGACCGTCACCTTGGCCGGCTGGGTTGCCAGCCGACGCGATCATGGCGGTGTAGCCTTCCTCGACCTGCGCGATGCCTCCGGAATTGTCCAGGTTGTCGTGCATGACCCGGCTGTTGCTCATGGGTTGCGTGACGAGTACTGCCTGCGAATTGTCGGCACGGTGTCCAAGCGTCCCGAGGGCAATCAGAATCCCGACCTGCCGACAGGCGAGGTCGAGGTTGAGGCCACCGAGGTTGAGATTCTCTCCGTATCGGCGCCACTGCCCTTCCCGATCGATGACCGCATCAATGTCGGCGAAGAGACTCGACTCAAGTACCGATACCTCGACCTGCGCAGGGCATCGGCCGGTGCGGCGCTGCGCATGCGCTCAAAGGTCAATCAGATCGCCCGCGACGTTCTGCTCGCCCGTGACTTTGTAGAAATCGAGACTCCGACCCTGACGCGGTCGACTCCCGAGGGCGCACGTGACTTCTTGGTGCCGGTGCGGCTGCAGCCTGGGCACTGGTATGCGCTGCCTCAGTCGCCGCAGCTGTTCAAGCAACTGCTCATGGTCGCTGGCATGGAGCGCTACTTCCAGATCGCGCGTTGCTATCGCGATGAGGACTTCCGGGCCGATCGCCAGCCGGAGTTCACCCAGCTCGATATCGAAATGTCCTTCGTTGAGCAGGACGACGTCATCGAGATTGGTGAGGCAGTCGTGCGCGCCCTGTGGAAGGGAGTTCTCGATTACGAAATCGGCGAGATCCCACGCATGACCTATGCCGAGGCCATGCGCCTCTACGGCAGCGACAAGCCGGATCTTCGATTCGGTCTTCCGCTCACAGATCTCACTGCCTATTTCGCAAACACTGAGTTCCGGGTCTTTCAAGCTGAGTACGTAGGAGCTGTGGTCATGCCCGGCGGCGCAGACCAACCGCGCCGCGCTTTCGATGCTTGGCAGGAGTGGGCCAAGCAGCGCGGTGCCAAGGGTCTCGCCTACGTCACCATTTCTAACGATGGCACCCTCGGTGGGCCGGTTGCCAAGAATCTCACTGACGCCGAGCGTGATGGTCTTGCGGCTGCCGTCGGTGCGAGCGCAGGCGACTGCGTGTTCTTCGCGGCCGGCAAGTGTTCTGAGGCACGATCCCTCCTCGGCGCTGCGCGGCTGGAGATCGGTAAGCGCTGTGAACTCATCGATGAGTCAGCCTGGTCCTTCCTCTGGGTCATTGATGCCCCCATGTTCGAGGCGATCGAGGACGACAACGGCAACCCGGGCTGGACCGCAGTGCACCACCCCTTCACTTCACCGAACAAGGAGTGGCGGGACTCATTCGAGCAGGCACCTGCCGAGGCACTTGCCTGGGCCTACGACATCGTGTGCAACGGCAATGAGATCGGTGGCGGATCGATTCGAATCCATCAGGCCGATATTCAGGCGCGGGTCTTCGCGATGCTTGGCCTGTCGGAGCAGGAGCAAGAGGAGAAGTTCGGCTTCCTCCTTGAAGCTTTCAAGTATGGTCCGCCGCCGCATGGAGGCATTGCCATCGGCTGGGATCGCGCGTGCATGTTGCTGTCCGGCGCAAGTTCCTTGCGTGACGTGATCGCATTCCCCAAGACGGGTGCAGGTCACGATCCGCTCACCGGAGCACCGACCCCCATCACGCCTGTTCAGCGCAAGGAAGCGGGAATCGACGCAAAGCCAGGCGCATGAGCTTGTTCGACGAGGGTGCGTCAGTTGCATCGATGAGCGCTCCGCTCGCGGTGCGCATGCGCCCTTCGTCGATTGATGAGGTTGTCGGTCAACAGCAGGCACTGGGCGAAGGGTCCGCACTGCGTGGTCTGCTCACCGGCTCAACCGGGGTGTCGGTGATCCTGTGGGGTCCTCCGGGTACCGGGAAGACCACCATCGCATCCTTGGTATCGGCCGTGACCGGGAAGGATTTCGTCGAGCTTTCTGCAGTCACTGCTGGTGTCAAGGATGTCCGGGCAATCATCGATCACGCGCGTGATCAGCTTTCTGTCGTGGGTCGTGGAACGGTCCTGTTCGTCGATGAGGTACATCGCTTTAGCAAAAGTCAGCAAGATGCATTGCTACCCGCCGTCGAGAACGGCTGGGTGACACTGATTGCCGCGACGACTGAGAACCCGAGCTTCTCAGTCATCAGCCCGCTCCTCTCGCGCAGTGTGTTGGTAACCCTGCAGCCGCTACAGGAGTCTGACATCGCCGCGTTGGTGCGTCGGGCCGTCGTTGACCCCCGTGGGCTCGATGCGCGAGTCACCGTGACAGATGAAGCGGTGGAGTACCTGGCTCGACTTTCCAATGGAGACGCACGACGTGCGCTGACCTCACTCGAAGCTGCATCGTCTGGCACGGGAGGAGTTGTTGATCTCCCGCAGATTGAGGCAGCGGTTCAGCAAACAGCCGTGCGGTACGACAAGGACGGCGATCAGCATTACGACGTCATCAGCGGGTTCATCAAGAGTGTCCGCGGGAGTGATCCGGATGCAGCATTGCACTACCTCGCTCGAATGATCGAGGCCGGTGAAGATCCTCGATTCATCGCGAGACGTCTGATGATTCTCGCCAGTGAAGACATCGGCATGGCCGAACCCAGTGTGCTTCAGACTGCGGTTGCTGCGGCACAGGCCGTGGCCATGATCGGAATGCCTGAGTCAGCCATCATCTTGGCTCACGCGACCATTCACGCCGCCCTAGCGCCGAAAAGCAATGCCGTGGTCATCGGAATTGGCGAGGCCCTCGCAGATGTGAGATCCGGACGTATGGGCGAAGTTCCCCCGCACCTCAGGGATGCCCATTACGCCGGGGCGGGCAAGCTCGGGCATGGGGTCGAGTACATCTACCCGCATGATGTCGATGGGGGAGTTGCCCAACAGCAGTACCTACCCGATGTCCTGGCCGAACGCGTGTACTACCGACCCACTCGCCATGGAGCCGAGGCCGCTTGGGGCGATATCGCCCAACGACTCGACCGGGCCCGTAAGGGTCACGACTAGGCTTACGCGGTCGAGTCGATCGGACAGGAGTGCAGATGAGCAGGGTTATCTGGCTTGCCGTGGGCGCCGTCGGAGGCATCGTTCTGTACCGCAAGGGACAGTCCATGCTCGATGAAGCCCGTGAGCAAGGGGTCATCACCAGTGCCCAGAAGGCCGGAGCTGCCGCCGCAGGCACCATCGCCGCCGCCACAACCATCGCCGGCAAGGTGCTCAACACCAATCCACAGGGAGCCAAGTAATGGATTCCGCGGAGATCCGGACCCGCTTCCTTCGGTACTTCGCCGATCGCGGCCACCAGGTCGTGCCGTCGGCATCCTTGCTGCTTGATGACCCCACATTGCTCTTCGTCAATGCCGGCATGGTGCCGTTCAAGCCCTACTTTCTCGGCGAGTCACCTCCGCCGTATCCGCGTGCCACGAGCGTTCAGAAGGTCGTCCGCACCCTCGATATTGAGGAGGTTGGCAAGACGACTCGGCATGCCTCCTTCTTCCAAATGGCCGGCAACTTCTCGTTCGGCGACTATTTCAAGGAAGAGGCGATTCCCTTCGCCTGGGAGCTCCTGACCAAGCCCGTGTCCGATGGCGGCTACGGATTCCCGGAGAGCAAGCTATGGGCCACCGTCTACCTCGATGACGATGAAGCCATCGATATTTGGCACAAGAAGGTCGGTCTGCCTCTCGACCGAATCCAGCGTCGAGGAATGGCCGATAACTTCTGGTCCATGGGGGTCCCCGGACCCTGCGGCCCGTGCTCGGAGATCTACTACGACCGAGGCCCGGAGCACGGACTCGATGGTGGTCCGGTGGTCGACGAAGATCGCTACCTCGAGGTCTGGAACCTCGTCTTCATGCAGTTTGCGAGAGGCGATGGACCCGGCAAGGAGGGCTACCCGATTCTCGGCGAACTGCCCGCCAAGAACATCGACACGGGCATGGGTCTTGAGCGCATGGCAGCTTTGTTGCAAGGCGTCGACAACATCTACGAGATCGATACGACGCGCGGAATCCTGGATCGTGCCAGT
>JBILOY010000009.1:0-97358 GCA_044374195.1 Candidatus Nanopelagicales bacterium | reverse complement strand
AGAAGAGCGATGTCGCGCTCCGAGTCGTCGCAGATCACGCGCGTACCTGTGCCTTCCTCATCGGCGACGGTGTGCTACCTGGCAATGAGGGGCGCGGATACGTGCTTCGCCGCCTCATGCGGCGCACCATTCGAATGATGCGTTTGATTGGCGCGCATGATCCCGTCATGGGCGATTTGATCGATCGCACAATCGAGACCATGGCGCCGCAGTACCCGGAGCTCAACGACGAGGCAAATCGCATTCGTCAGATCTCCATTGCCGAAGAGGCGACCTTCCTCCAGACTCTGCGCACCGGCACGACCATCTTCGACACCGCCGTGGCGAATATCCGAAAGTCCGGCGGAACTTTGCTCAACGGTGACGAGGCGTTCGCCCTGCACGACACCTACGGCTTCCCGTTTGATCTCACCTTGGAAATGGCAGCCGAGCAGGGTTTGTCGGTTGACGAGGATGGTTTCAGAACACTGATGAAGCAGCAGCGTGAGCGAGCCAAGGCTGATGCTCGCGAGCGCAAGAGTGGGCTTGTGGCGACCACTGCGTACCGCGAAATCCTCGAAACGGGCGGTCTCACTGAGTTCACCGGATATTCCGAATCACAGACTGAATCGACTGTCATCGGAATCCTGCTTGATGGGAACACGGTTCCCGCGGCTACCGTCGGTCAACACGTCGAGGTCATTCTCAATCGCTCACCCTTCTATGCGGAATCGGGTGGACAGCTCGGCGATCATGGTCGACTTCATTCCAGCGGAGGTCTAATCCTGGATGTCTACGACGTCCAGACGCCGTTGTCAGGTCTGTTCGTGCACCGTTGTGAGGTGCTCTCCGGGGAACTTGCCACGGGCGATGTTGTGATCAGCGAGGTCGATGTCACTCGCCGTCGGGCGATTTCTCGTGCCCACACCGCTACTCATTTGATTCACCGCGCCTTCCGTGAGCGCCTGGGTGACACCGCTACTCAGATGGGCTCTGAGAATGCGCCCGGGCGCCTTCGTTTCGATTTCCCGAATCCGACAGCCGTGGCGGGTGCGGTCATGCAAGAAGTTGAGCAGCGAGTCAATGAGGTGCTTCTCGAGGATCTTGCCGTCACTGCCAACGTCATGTCACAGGCAGATGCTCGCGCTATGGGCGCGATGGCGCTTTTCGGCGAGAAGTATGGCGAGAAGGTGCGGGTCGTGTCGGTCGGAGACTGGGCGCATGAGCTGTGTGGCGGTACTCACGCTCAGCGTTCGGGCCAGTTGGGCGTTGTCACGTTCTTGTCTGAAGGCTCTATCGGTGCGGGCGTTCGACGTGTTGAGGCGTTGGTGGGTGCCGACGCGTATTCATTCCTTGCGAAGGAACACTTGTTGGTGACCCGGCTGACCGAACTCACCAAGGCGCCGGCAGATCAGCTGTTGGATCGCATCAATGCGACCATCACCGCGCTTAAGGATGCTGAACGCGACCTGGCCAAGGTGCGCAGTGCTCAGCTCACCACGAACTTGTCCGGCATTATCGGTGAAGGTAAGGACATCGGCTCGGTGCGATTCTGGGCATTCGCCGCACCATCAGGCACAACCGCCAATGACCTGCGCGAGCTCGTGGCTCAGGCGCGTGGGCGCCAGCGCGATGAGATCCCTGCCGTGCTGGTAGGCACGGCGATCGAAGAGGGCAAGGTTTCGCTTGTCGCCGGCGCGAACCAGAAGGCGATCGACCTCGGTGTTGATGCCAACTCACTGCTCAAGGCTGCCCTGCCCAGTATCGACGGCAGGGGTGGCGGCAAGCCTGACTTCGCGCACGGCGGAGGCACTCGTGTTGAGGGCGTCGACTCCGCCTTCGTTGCAGTCGAGTCCTTCGTGCGCGAGCGGCTCGGCCAGTAGTCATGCGCACCGGCGTTCGACTCGCCTGCGATGTCGGCAAGGCGCGGATTGGAATCGCTCGCAGTGACCCGAACGGGGTCCTGGCCGTCCCGCTGGATGCTGTCAAGGCGGGGGAGAACTCCGCTCTTCTTGTTCGCGATATCGCAGTCGAGTATGAGGCGATCGAGATCATTGTCGGACTTCCGATCTTGATGTCCGGGGTGCTCGGCGCCGCTGCGGAGTACACGCACTCCTGGGTTGACGAACTCAGCGCAGTCACTGACATCCCTATTCGCCTTCATGACGAGCGGCTCACGACTGTTCAGGCGCAACGAGGTCTCCACGAGGCAGGGCGGACCACGAAGTCATCACGTTCGGTCATCGACAGCGCGTCTGCAGTCGTCCTGCTCCAGACATGTTTGGATAGCGAGAGGTCATCGGGAATTCCGATGGGCACCGAGGTCCGAAGGGAGAGCTGATGGGATCACTCGACGATCTCCTCAGCACCGATCCACTGCCACCTTCTCGGCATCGTTCAGGTATCGGGCGTGCACTCGCGCTGGCCCTAGTCGTGCTCGTTCTCGTTGGTGTCAGTTGGGGAGCTCTCACCATTGTGCGCTCATCGTCCGGCAGTGATGACTATCCCGGACCGGGTTCCGGGACGGTGACCATCGTGGTGAACAAGGGTGATTCGCTCACGGCAATGGGCGCCACTCTCGCTGAGGCAGACGTTGTCAAGACTTCGGATGCCTTTGTCCTCGCGGCAAGTGCCAACGAGGATGCCACGACAATTGGCCCAGGCACTTACAGCCTGAAGAAGCAGATGAGCGGCGACGGCGCCGTGTCACTGATGCTCGACCCGCTGTCTCGTGCTGCAAGCCGTCTAGTGCTGCCAGAAGGGCTGCGACTCACTCAGACTCTCGAGGCCGCCTCCTCTGCCACCACGATCCCTGTGGCCGAGTTCGAGGCTGTTCTGCAAGAGCCTTCGCAGTTGAATCTACCCGCCTGGTCGGATGACAAGCCTGAGGGATTCATGTTCCCCGCAACCTACGATCTCACCGGTGACGAAACCGCACAGTCACTCTTGCGGTCATTCGTCAAGCGATTTGATCAAGCAAGTGCAGATACCAACCTCGTCACTCGTGCCGCGCAGATCGGACGCACCCCCTACGAGATCTTGATAATTGCCTCACTACTCCAAGGCGAGGGCGTGCCCAACGACTTCGCCAAAATCGCCCGCGTTGTGTACAACCGTCTCGACGCCGATATGCCACTTCAGTTCGATTCGACGGTGGCTTATGGCCTCGGCGTAACCACGCTCAATCTTTCGCAGGAGCAGCTGGATTCTGCGACCCCTTACAACAGCTACGTAGTCAAGGGTTTGCCGCCGACGCCGATTAACTCGCCGGGAGATGCCGCTATCGAAGCAGCCCTGAATCCGGCGAAGGGGAAGTGGCTGTATTTCGTTACAGTGAATCCAGATACCAAGGAGACCAAGTTCGCCAGGTCGTACGAGAAGTTCCTTGTCTTCAAGCGCGAGTTCCAGGATTACCTCGAATCGAAGGGGAACTAGAAGTGCATCGCCGTGCTGCGGTGCTCGGGTCACCAATCGAGCATTCACTATCGCCGGTCCTTCATCGTGCGGCCTACGAAGCACTCGGTCTCGACTTCTCATATGACGCAATTGAGATGACCCCTGAGGGCATGCCTGAGTTCCTGGCCTCACTCGACGACACCTGGATCGGCCTGTCGCTCACGATGCCCCTCAAAGAATCAGTGCAGCCGCTGCTTGTCGATGTTGATGACATTGCCCTACGCACCTCGTCAGTCAATACCGTCTATCGCCATGAGTCGGGCTGGGCAGGATCGAATACCGACGTCTTTGGGATCTCGAACTCGCTGCGCGAGGTACTCAACACCCAGCCACGCACGGCCCGGCTCCTCGGGGCGGGTGCCACCGCCCGGAGTGCAGTTGCAGCAATGAGTGATCTGGGCATCCATTCGGTGGTCATCTGCGCACGCCGAGCCACGCAGGCGCAGGAGATTGCCTTGCTGGCGAAATCAATCGGCCTTGAGGCTGACGTTTCTGACCTGAATCCAGTGCCCGTGATGGAGGACCTCCTCATCAGTGTTCTGCCTGGGAACGCCGCCGCACCGTGGGCTTTGAGCCCCATTGCCTCCCAATCAGCTCTCCTGGATGCGAGCTATCACCCGTGGCCGTCAGCGCTGGCCGCTGCATGGCCCAATGGCCAGGTCGCCAGCGGACGAGACATGCTCCTGTGGCAGGCGAGCCTTCAGGTGACTTTGATGACCGGGTTCCCGGCGCCCGTGGACGCGATGCGAGCGGCTCTCGAAGGCGTCTGAGCGGCGCAGGCGGGGGTGGCGTGCCTTTCCGCCGTGACCTGAAAGGATGGAGCCATGGTGCGTTGGCTGACTGCAGGCGAGTCTCATGGCCCTGCCCTGGTGACGATCGCCGAAGGGCTTCCTGCTGGCATCGAGATCACGACCTCTGGGATCGGCCTCGATCTGGCCCGACGTCGCCTCGGCGCAGGTCGAGGGGCCCGCATGAAGTTCGAGCGCGACGAGGTCCGAATACTCGGTGGCGTTCGACACGGTCTCACCCTCGGTGGCCCGGTGGCGATCGAGGTTGGCAACAGTGAATGGCCCAAGTGGGAACAGGTCATGTCACCGGATCCGGTCGATCAATCCGAGCTCGACGCGCTGGCCCGTAACGCGCCCCTGAGTCGCCCGCGCCCAGGCCACGCAGATCTGACGGGCATGCAGAAGTACGGATTCACCGACGCACGCCCAATTCTCGAGCGTGCGAGCGCCCGTGAGACAGCAGCGCGTGTCGCACTGGGGGCGGTAGCTCGAGCCTTCTGCCGACAGGTCGCCGGTATTGAGGTGCTGAGCCATGTCGTCCGTATCGGTACGGCGGCCAGCGAGAGCGAGACCCTACCTTTGCCGTCCGAGGTCGAACTGATTGACGAGAGTCCCGTTCGGTGTCTTGACTCCGTCGCTGCCGCAGCAATGGAAGAGGAGATATCGGCCGCTCATCGCGACGGAGACACCCTCGGCGGCATTGTCGAAGTTGTCGCCTACGGTTTGCCGGCAGGGCTTGGCTCACACGTCCACTGGGATCGTCGGCTTGATTCGAAGCTCGCTGCTGCGCTCATGGGAATCCAGGCAATCAAGGGTGTTGAGTTCGGCGCGGGATTCAAGCTCGCGGAGACTCGTGGTTCCTTGGCCCAGGACGAAATCGTGCCTGGCGACACAGGCCTTGTGCGCACGTCTGGCAAGTCCGGCGGTACTGAAGGCGGCATGTCGACCGGTGAGACCCTGCGCGTGCGCGCCGCAATGAAGCCGATCTCCACGATTCCTCGTGCACTGCGCACAGTCGACGTCGTCACCGGTGAGGTTGCCCCCGCAATCAATCAGCGTTCCGATGTTTG
This sequence comes from Candidatus Nanopelagicales bacterium, assembly GCA_044374195.1. Classification (GTDB taxonomy): domain Bacteria; phylum Actinomycetota; class Actinomycetes; order S36-B12; family S36-B12; genus CAIKZY01. The sequence continues at coordinate 92,065 of JBILOY010000009.1, read as the reverse complement.
TGCTGTGCCCGCAGCTGGCGTTGTCGCAGAGGCGATGGTGCTCCTTGTGCTGGCCGATGCGTTGCTCGAGAAGTTCGGCGGCGACAGCGTGACCGAGACCAAGCGAAATCTCGACTCGTACCTCGAGAACCTCTCAGTTCGATGAGCAAGCCGATTGCCGTGCTCATCGGGGCTCCCGGCGCCGGCAAGAGCACGATTGGTCGCAGGGTGGCGGAGCGTCTTAAGGTGCCGTTCGTCGACACCGATGCACTCATCGAGGAAGATTCCGGAATGTCGGTGGCCGACATGTTCGTGGAGCTTGGCGAGCCCGAGTTCAGGATCCGAGAGGAAGAGGCGGTTCGCCGCGCTCTCGGTGAGCAGTCGGGGGTTGTCGCGCTTGGTGGTGGGGCGATTCTCTCCGAGTCGACTCGTCAGTTGCTCGCTGATCACACCGTCGTGTGGTTGCGCGTCAACGTCTCTGATGCAGCGAGTCGTGTAGGTATGAATCAGGCTCGACCACTGCTGCTCGGCAATGTTCGCGGTCGCCTGACGCAATTGCTCAACGAGCGGACTCCCCTGTACGAAAGTGTCGCTACCGTTACCATCGAGACCGATGGGCGCGCAGTACGCGAGGTAACCTCGAGCGTTCTTGCGGCGGTAGCGGCATGACCAATACGACAGTCCACGTTCGCGCCGAAGTCGAGTACGACGTTGTTATCGGGCGCGATCTACTCGAGAGTCTTGGCCAGATGCTGCCTGGCGCCGATCGCATCGCCGTGATTCACGCGCCGACCCAACGCACCTTGTCGGGTCAGATTGCGCGGGCTCAGAGGGACTCAGGCCTGCAGGTGGTCGAGATCGAGCTGCCGGATGCCGAGGACGCCAAGTCCTCGAGCGTCGCCGAGATGTGCTGGGGCTTGCTGGGCGAAGCCGGCTTTACGCGTAACGATGCCATCATCAGCGTGGGTGGAGGCGCCACCACCGACCTTGCCGGTTTCGTCGCTGCCACCTGGCTTCGCGGTATTCGTGTCGTTCATGTTCCGACAACGCTGCTGGGCATGGTTGATGCCGCGGTCGGAGGCAAGACGGGTATCAACACTTCGGCGGGCAAGAACCTCGTCGGAAGCTTTCATAGTCCAGTCGGTGTTCTCTGCGATGTCGCAAGTCTGTCGAGCCTGCCTCACATCGACCTCGTCGCCGGAATGGCAGAGGTTGTCAAGGTCGGCTTCGCGCGCGACATCAGCATTCTGGCGGATGTTCGCAGTGCGCCAGGGCTTGCCCTTGATCCCGCAGGAGCACTGCTACCCGACCTCATTCGCCGAGCGGTCCAGGTGAAGGCCGACGTAGTCTCCGATGACTTCCGCGAGACCTCAGCCACGAGTGCGGACCGCAAGCTCGGCCGAGAGGTCCTGAACTACGGGCACACCTTCGGGCACGCAATCGAGCGCAACGAGGGTTACCGTTGGAGGCACGGCGATGCAGTTGCTGTGGGCATGATCTATGTCGCAGAGCTTTCGAACCTCACAGGCCATCTGTCAGCCGAGGGTGTCGCCGAGCATCGTGAGATCCTCGAACTCATAGGCCTTCCGACCACGTATCCCGCCGGTCACTGGGAGTCACTCCTGTCAGCGATGTCGGTCGACAAGAAGGCCCGTGGATCCCTCCTTCGCTTCGTCATCCTGGACTCCATCGGTGTGCCTACCGCCCTGCAAGGCCCTCCTGCGGAGGCCCTGCGCGCCGCCTATGACCGGATTTCGGCCTCCTGACGCTAGCCTTGAGCGATGAACGCCGTCCTCGTCCTCAATGGGCCAAATCTCAATCGTCTGGGCACACGCGAACCCGAGATCTACGGCGCGTCGACATTTGCCGATCTGGTGAGGCTGTGCGAGCGCACCGCGACCGATCACGGCATGACTGCAGATGTGCGTCAGACTAATGACGAAGCCGAGCTCATCGGCTGGCTCCACGACGCGGCTGATTCGGGCACACCCGTGATCTTGAATCCCGCAGCCTTCACTCACTACTCGTACGCGGTTCGCGACGCGTGTGCCCTGCTGACAGCGCCATTGATTGAAGTTCACATCTCGAATCCGGCTTCGCGTGAGGAGTTCCGTCACACATCGGTCGTGGCAGGTGTCGCGACCGGCACGATCGCCGGCTTCGGTCTCACTAGCTACGTGCTGGCATTCCAGGCCCTTGCTCAACGCTGACGTGTGCCGCACGCGGCGAGATCGCCTACGCGCGTCACTTGATCCGGAGTCTGACGGTCTCATCGTTCTTGACCGGTCCGATGTTCGATACCTCTGTGGTTTCAGCGGCAGCAACGCTGCACTTTTCGTGTCCACCAGCCGGCCCGAGGGCGACATCTTCAGCACCGACGGGCGCTATGTCGAGCAGGCGTCCGAGCAGTGTCCGGATCTCGGAGTACTCGTCGCTCGCGATTGCGTGACAGCGATTGCCGAGCAGTGCGTGACACAAGGAGGTCGACAGGTCGCCATCGATCGTCGTGCAAATTCGGTCCCCTTGACGGCCATTTCCGTCCAAGGCCTCGCCGTGGCACTCGTCGATAATCCTGTTTCGGTGCTGCGCATGATCAAGGACCCCGGTGAGATCGATGCGCTGGCAGAGGCATGCCGGATCACCTCGGAGGCGGTCGACGCCCTTAGCCAAGAGATTCGCGTGGGCGACTCAGAGATCAAGGTCGCTCGACGCCTGGAGCAGATCTTCGGGGAGATGGGCGCCTCGGATAGATCCTTCGCGACCATCGTCGCCTCTGGCGAGAACTCCGCCAAGCCTCATCATGAGCCCGGTGCGCGAGAGCTCCGGTTCGGCGACCTGTTGATCATCGACAGCGGTGCCCTGGTGCTCGGCTATCACGCAGACATGACCCGAACGTTCATCGTCGGCGAGGCGCAACCTTGGCAGCAGGAGCTGTACTCCCTGGTTGCTTCAGCGGCGTCTGCGGCCAAAGAGGCAGTGCGACCCGGCATCAGGCTCGCTGACCTGGATGCTTGTGCTCGACAGATCATCGAGGCGGCAGGTTTCGGTGAGTTCTTCGGACATGGTCTCGGTCATGGCACCGGCCTCGATATCCACGAGGCGCCGATGATTGGCCCTCGTGCCGAAGGTAGGCTTATTTCCGATACAACGATCACCGTTGAGCCCGGGGTATACCTTCCCGGCCGCGGGGGAGTCCGAATCGAGGATTCCCTCTGGGTCACGGCCGATGGTCACCGCAGTCTCACCACGAGTCCGCGAGACCTTCGCGTCGTGGGCTGAGCACCGACAAGCGCAGGAGACATCGTGGCAACCAGCAATGACCTCAAGAATGGCCTCGTTCTCAACATCGATGGCCAGCTTTGGACAGTCATCGAGTTCCAGCACGTCAAGCCCGGCAAGGGCGGTGCCTTCGTGCGCACAAAGCTCAAGAATGTTCTGACCGGCAAGGTCGTTGACCGCACGTTCAACGCCGGCGTCAAGGTTGAAACCGAAAACGTGGATCGCCGCGACATGCAGTACCTCTACCGCGACGGCGACGACTGGATTTTCATGGACACCGTCTCCTTTGACCAGTACACGGTCTCTAACGCGGTCGTTGGCGACTCATCTGACTACCTGCTTGAAAACCAGGTAGCGAATGTGAGCGTGCACAACGGCACTGCGATCATCGTCGAGCTCCCGGCATCGGTCGAGCTGATGATCACCTATACCGAGCCTGGTTTGCAGGGTGACCGCTCCACGGGCGGCACCAAGCCGGCCACGCTCGAAACCGGAGCGACCGTCCAGGTGCCTCTTTTCATCGAGTCCGATACCAAGATCAAGGTCGATACCCGCGATGGCTCGTACATTGGTCGCGTGAACTAGCCGATGTCAGCTCGCAGCAAGGCCCGAAAACGTGCTCTCGACATCCTGTACGAGTCCGACATGCGCGAGTTGCAGGCACTCGATGTCCTGGCCACTCAGACCGACCGTCGTGCCACCGGGGGCGAGCCGGAGCTCAATTCCTACGTGACCGAGCTAGTCGAAGGCGTCATCGCTCACCAGGAGCGCATCGACGAGCTGCTGAGCACCTACTCGATGGGCTGGAGCCTCGAGCGCATGCCCGCGGTAGACAGATCGATTCTGCGACTGTCGACCTATGAGGTTCTGTACCGAGACGATATTCCGGACACAGTGGCGATCTCCGAGGCTGTCGCCCTTGCTCAGGATCTGTCCACTGAGGAGTCCTCAAGCTTCGTCAATGGACTCCTGGCGCGACTGTCGGAGGTCAAGCCGCGGCTCGGCATTGAGCCGGTCGTAGTCTCTGAATAAGTGCCCCGGGTGGGATTCGAACCCACACTGGACCGAGTTTGAGTCGGCTCCCTCTGCCGGTTGGGGTACCGGGGCGCGGGGACAAGGCTAACGGTCCGGCTCTCCTCGCCAATTAGGGTGGTTGCATGACTGCTGCTCGCATCCTGGTTGCCGAGGACGAATCCTTGATTCGTCTTGATCTTGTGGAGATGCTTGGCGAGCTGGGCTACCAGGTGGTGGCTCAGGTGGGTGACGGGCAATCAGCTGTCGATCGTGCGGCAGAACTGCGACCCGATGTCAGCTTCCTCGATGTTGCTATGCCAGTGCGTGATGGCCTATCTGCCGCCGAGGAAATTGTTTCCTCTCGATACTCAGCCGTAGTCATGGTTACTGCCTTCAGCCAGCAAGACATCATCGCTCGTGCGGCCTCAGCAGGGGTAATGGGCTACCTCGTTAAGCCATTTACGAAAGCCGATCTCGCCCCGGCGATTGAGATGGCCACAGCGCGCTGGCAGCAGATGCGCGATCTCGAGATTGAAGTCGAAGATCTAGGTGATCGACTTGCTGCACGAGACGTCGTCGAGCGCGCGAAAGCCCGATTGCAGGCCGACCTCGGGATTTCGGAGTCTGAGGCTTTCGCCTTGCTCCGGAGGCAGGCGATGGACTCCAGGGTGACTCTGGCCGAGGTTTCGGCATCGGTGCTCGAAATATCTTGATCAGTCCAGTGCGCGGATCATGCAGGTCAGACGCGCAGTGCACGTAGGCCTACCGTTCTCATCGACGATCCGGATGTCGTACACCGCCAGTTGTCTTCCTTGATGGATCTTGGTCGCCGTGGCAGTCACCAGCCCGGACTTCGCGGACCCGTGATGGGTACATGACAATTCGGTTCCCACGATCGAGAAACCGGGGCCGGCTTCCAACGCCGCGGCCACCGAGCCGACCGTCTCGGCAATAACCCCGTTCGCACCACCGTGGAGAAGGCCGAAGGGCTGGGTATTGCCCTCCACGGGCATGGTCGCCACTACGCGACCGGGCTCTGCTTCGATGATCACGATGCCGAGCTTGTCGTCCAGGGCGCTTCGGGGCAGTTTCGAGAGGTCCACGGCTTCACCCTAGGCGATATCAGTAGCCCCTACGATGCGTGAATGACCCGCGACCGCGTATTGCTTCTCGACGGGCACTCCCTGGCCTACCGCGCCTTCTTTGCCTTGCCTCCCGAGAACTTCACCACGACGACCGGGCAGCCCACCAATGCGGTGTACGGCTTCACCTCGATGCTGCTCAATGTGCTTCGCGATGAGAAGCCATCTCACGTGGTCGTGGCCTTCGATATCTCCCGCACAACCTTCCGCACCGAGATGTATCCCGAGTACAAGGCCACCCGCTCAGCGTCTCCGCCGGAGTTCAAGGGACAAGTCGAACTTATCAAGGAAGTCCTCGCAGCACTCAACATCACCGTCGTCGACTGCCCGAACTTCGAGGCCGACGACATCATCGCGACCTTGACCACACGAGCGCTGGCCAGTGATCACGACGTCTTGATCATGACCGGCGATCGGGACTCCTTCCAGCTGGTCGATGAGCACACGACCGTGCTGTATCCGCGCAAGGGAACCTCTGACCTTGCACGCATGACCCCTGCAGCCGTCGAGGAGAAGTACGGGCTTACCCCGATTCAGTACGCCGATTACGCGGCCTTGCGGGGTGATCCCAGTGACAACCTCCCCGGAATTCCAGGGGTAGGGGAGAAGACCGCAGCCAAGTGGATTCGCGAATATGGATCTCTCGCCGCGCTCATTGACAACGCCGATGGTGTGGGCGGAAAGGTGGGCGAGTCACTCAGGGCAAACCTTGCGCACGTCATCCTCAATCGTGACCTCACTGAGCTACGGCACGATGCGCCGATTGACACTGATCCCTCACTGTGTCGACTCGTCCCCTACGACGCCAAAGCCGTCGATGAACTGTTCACCGCGCTTCAGTTCCGAGCCTTGCGCGATCGCCTTGCATCTGCGCTGCCAGCCACCGAGGGAGCAACACCTCAGACGGTCCCCGCAGAAGAGGTCGTTGTTGACGCAACAGTGATCGCCTCGGGCAAGGCGGGAGCATGGCTGAAGGGCAAGAGCGGTGCTGTCGCCTTCCGAGGTACCTGGGGTCGAGGCACCGGCGTCATCGGCGCGATCGCAGTGTGTGACGCCACCGGATCTGTGGGCCTTATCGATTTCGCCGATGCAAACAACGCCCAGGCTGCCTGCGAATGGCTCTCCGATGAATCCATCCCGAAAGACATCCACGATGCCAAGGGGCCCATGCTTGCCTTGCTTTCGCGTGGATTCACTCTTCGTGGGCTCCGCACCGATACTGCCATCGGCGCGTACCTGATTGCTCCAGATCAGCGTAGTTTCGCGCTGAGCGATGCTGTGCAGCGAATCCTGGGCATAGAACTAACAACTGCCGAGAGTTCCGATCAGCTTCTGTTTGACGATGCGAGTTCCGATGATCTTCCTGCGCAAGCCGTCGCAACAGCCAAACTTGCCGTTGCTGTGCGGGAGCGACTTACCATCGACGGCACGCTCGCACTTCTCGACAACCTCGAGATTCCGCTGATCTCGATTCTCGCTGAGATGGAGTTCCTCGGAATTGCCGTCGATCCCACGCTGCTCGACGAGCTTTCCTCCGAATTCGGACACGACATGCGGGTTGCAGAAGAGGCCGCACACCAGATTGTCGGACGCCCCTTCAATCTCGGGTCGCCGAAGCAACTGCAGGAGATCCTGTTCACTGAGCGCGGGCTTCCGAAGACGAAGAAGATCAAGACAGGTTTCACTACCGACGCCGAGTCGCTGCAGTGGCTATACGCCACGACGAACGATCCGCTGCTTGAGCGTCTGCTCGCCTGGCGTGATCGATCAAAGTTGAGGCAAACGGTCGACGGACTCATTCCCCTCGCGGATCCCGCACATCGCATCCACACCACCCTCAATCAGACAGTGGCGGCAACTGGTCGGCTGTCTAGCGCGGATCCCAACCTGCAGAACATCCCGATTCGCACTGATGCCGGACGCAGAATCAGAGGCTGTTTCGTGGTGGGCGAAGGCTTTGAATCATTGATGACCGCTGACTACAGCCAGATCGAGATGCGGATCATGGCGCATGCCTCCGCCGATGCAGGGCTGATCGCTGCTTTCACCGAAGGCGAGGACCTTCACACGACTGTCGCTTCACAGGTGTTCGGGGTCAAGGCCGCCGATGTTGACGCCGAAATGCGTCGTCGGATCAAGGCCATGTCCTACGGGCTCGCATACGGACTCTCCGCGTACGGACTCTCCAGCCAACTGGATATCTCGCCACCCGAGGCCCAACGGCTCATGGACAGCTATTTCGAGCGATTCGGCGGGGTCCGCGATTACCTGGACACCGTGGTGACGGGGGCCAGGGCCACCGGATTCACCGAGACGATGTTCGGGCGTCGCAGGTACCTGCCCGATCTGACCAGCGATAACCGCCAGCGACGCGAAATGGCCGAGCGTATGGCCCTTAACGCCCCAATTCAGGGCACCGCTGCCGACATCGTCAAGCGAGCCATGCTGGCCCTCACTGACTCCCTTGCCGCCAGCGGCCTGCGCAGTCGCATGCTTCTCCAGGTGCACGACGAGCTCGTCCTCGAGGTAGCGCCCGGGGAGGCTGCCGATCTCGAGGTTCTCGTCCGGGTGGCTATGGGCGGCGCCGCAGATCTCCAGGTACCCCTGGATGTCTCGGTCGGGGTCGGCAGGTCGTGGGAGGAAGCCGCTCACTAGGGCGGATTTCCCTCGTGGGAGCCCGTCCCGTAGCCTTGGACGGCTCAGCGTCCGCTGGGCGTACCTACTGACATCGGATCCCTACTAGTGACTATCACCACCGGTACCACCCAGGTCGCCATCAACGACATCGGCTCGGCTGAGGATTTCCTCGCTGCCATTGATGCCACCATCAAGTACTTCAACGATGGCGACATCGTCGAAGGCACCATCGTCAAGGTCGATCGCGACGAGGTTCTCCTCGACATCGGCTACAAGACCGAAGGCGTTATCCCATCCCGTGAACTCTCCATCAAGCACGATGTTGACCCCAGCCAGGTGGTCTCCGTGGGAGATATCGTCGAGGCCCTCGTTCTCACCAAGGAGGATAAGGAAGGTCGCCTCATTCTCTCGAAGAAGCGCGCACAGTACGAGCGTGCATGGGGAACCATCGAGAAGATCAAGGAAGAAGATGGCGTCGTCGAAGGTGCCGTCATCGAGGTCGTCAAGGGCGGCCTGATCATCGACATCGGCCTCCGCGGCTTCCTCCCCGCATCGCTCGTCGAAATGCGCCGTGTGCGCGACCTGCAGCCGTACGTCGGCAAGGTTCTCGAGGCGAAGATCATCGAGCTCGACAAGAACCGCAACAACGTTGTGCTCTCGCGTCGCGCGTGGCTCGAGCAGACCCAGAGTGAAGTTCGCCAGACCTTCCTCACCCAGCTGCAGAAGGGCCAGATCCGCTCCGGCGTCGTCTCGTCCATCGTCAACTTCGGCGCCTTCGTTGATCTCGGCGGCGTCGACGGTCTCGTGCACGTGTCCGAGCTGTCCTGGAAGCACATCGATCACCCGTCCGAGGTTGTCGAGGTTGGCCAGGAGGTCACTGTCGAGGTTCTCGACGTCGACATGGATCGCGAGCGCGTCTCCTTGTCGCTGAAGGCAACCCAGGAAGATCCGTGGCAGCACTTCGCGCGCACCCACGGCATGGGCCAGGTTGTGCCGGGTAAGGTCACCAAGCTCGTTCCGTTCGGTGCGTTTGTGCGCGTCGACGAGGGTATCGAAGGCCTGGTGCACATCTCCGAGCTCGCAGAGCGCCACATCGAGCTTCCCGAGCAGATCGTCCAGGTCAACGACGACATCTTCGTCAAGGTCATCGATATCGACCTCGAGCGTCGTCGCATCTCGCTCTCGCTCAAGCAGGCCAATGACTCCGGTGACGCTGTTGCAGTCGAAGAGTTTGACCCGTACCTGTACGGCATGGCCCCTGCCTTCGACGAGGCCGGCAAGTACATCGGTCCCGAGGGCTTCGACCCCGAGACCGGCGAATGGAAGGCCGGCTTCGAGGATCAGCGCACAGCGTGGGAGCGCGAGTACTCCGAGGCACACGCTCGCTGGGAAGCTCATCGCAAGCAGATCGGCGAGGCACGAGTCGCCGATCAGGCAGCCGCACTGGAGTCCGGCGACAACGTGTCGTCCTACTCCAGCGAGTCTGCTGACAATGAAGGCGCCTTCGCATCTGATGAGGCACTTCAGGCGCTGCGCGACAAGCTGGCTAGCGAGTAATCACTGCGTTTACCACTGTGGGGCGTCCTTCGGGGCGTCCCACAGTGCTGTGTGGAAGAGTTGAGCCGTGGCGAGAATCGGATTGACCGGCGGAATAGGCAGCGGGAAGTCAACGGTGGCCGCGATGCTGGCGGCCAAGGGTGCCGTGATCATCGATGCTGACCAGATTTCCCGTGAGATCGTCGAGCCAGGCGAGCCTGCTCTTGACGAAATCGTGACGGTATTCGGGTCCGGAGTTCTACGCGAGGATGGCACGCTCAATCGTGGTGAACTCGCTCGGCTTGCCTTCGCTGACAAGGACATGACCAAGCGGTTGAATGCCATCATGCATCCGCGCATCAGCGCATTGTCTGCAGCGCGTATCGCAGCGGCGCCAGCAGGCTCCATGGTGGTGTACGACATGCCCTTGTTGGTCGAGACCAAGCAGGATTCCGCCGTCGATCACGTCATCGTGGTGGACGTGCCTGTCGAGATTCAGCGGGAACGGGCCATCAGCCGTGGGCTTGAGGCTGAGGATGTCGATCGGCGAATCGAGGCCCAGGCAACCCGCGAACAACGTTTGGCTGTGGCCCATACGGTGATTGATAATTCCGGTTCGCTCGAGAGGACCCAGGCGCAGGTTGACTCGCTGTGGGCCTCACTCCAGGCCGAGTAACTCGGCAATCTTGAGTCGCTGCACCTTTCCGGACGCGGTGCGCGGAAGAGCATCAAGTGGGTAATAGTTCTTCGGTCGCTTATAGCCCGCTAGATCATCTCTCAGCCACGTACTCAAAGCGTTCGTGTCTATGTCACCCACGATCGCAGCGCACACTCGTTGTCCCCACTGATCGTCCTTGAGTCCGAAGACTGCGACATCGGTAACACCCTCGAAGCCAAGAATGTGGGCCTCGATCTCGGCCGGGTACACGTTCATGCCGCCCGTAATGATCAAGTCATCGCGACGTCCGTCTATGTAGAGGTAGCCCTCATCGTCGAGGCGCCCTAGATCTCCGACAGTGAACCAGCGCTTGCCATCAAGTTCCTGCCAGGCATGAGACGTCATTGACGGTTCGTTCCAGTACTCGAAGTACCCGTACTCGGGAGCGGCGCACCAGATAACTCCGTCGATGATCCGAATCTCTCGATCAGCACGGGCGCGCCCCACCGATCCGGGCCTGTCAGCCCACTCGGTGCCCGGCATGGTTGTGAACTGCCCTTCGGTCGAGCCGTAGAACTCCCAGACGTTTTCAACGCCGGCCCAGTCGTGCAGTGCCTGCTTGATCACCGGCGGGCAGGCAGCACCGGCGTGAACAAGCATTCGATAGGGGCTCGGAGGCAGCCCGGACGGCAATTCCAGGAGTCGCTGCATGTGACTGGGTACGACGAATGCAGTCGTGGGTTCGTGCTCGACTAGAGCCTCGGCATGAAGGCGGGCGTCGAACCAGCCGGGCAGAAGCACGTCTCCGCCTGCGAGCAGGGTGTACATCGCAAATCGGAGTGGCCCTGAGTGAGCCAGCGGGCCGTGCACCAAGGACACGTCGTTCTCAGTGCAGCCCCACATCTCGATCTCAGTACCCCAAAGCCCCTCGGCCAGCTGATCACTGAGAACTCCAGACCACACGCCTTTGGGTTGACCAGTCGTGCCTGATGAATAGTGCATGGGTCGACCGAGTGGGTATCGAGGCAGATCCTGCGGGACGTCAACTGGCGATGACAGTTCAATGAGGCTGGTGGTCGTATCTAGGACCAGTGCGGGCGAGCAGTCAGTCAGGATGTAATCGCGCTCACGATCAGAGAGATCAGGGTTGACCATCACGGGGATGACGCCGATCGCCAACGCACCCCACATGGTCACGATGAGGGCTTGCTGCTGCTCTTGTGCGATCTCGATATTGCTCTCATGTCGCGGCGCCAGCGCTATTCGATCGCCGTCACCAAGCCCAAGCTCCGTCAGCCGTGAGGCCACAGAGGCCGCACCGACTCGGGCGGCAGCAGATGTCAGGCGAAGCACGGCTGACAGCCTACGTCGCGTAGCGTGTGGCCATGGCCAGGCCCGTTACCGATCTCCAGCGCACGGTCGCGCCGTTCACTGTCATAGCCCCGTATGAGCCCTCTGGTGATCAGCCTGCCGCGATCGCAGATATTGCAGCTCGGATACGGGCAGGGGAGTCCGATGTGGTGCTTCTCGGTGCCACGGGTACCGGAAAGAGCGCCACCACCGCCTGGCTGGTCGAGGAACTTCAGCGACCCGCGCTTGTCATGGCGCCCAACAAGACCCTGGCGGCGCAGCTGGCCACGGAGTTTCGGGAGCTCTTGCCCAACAACGCGGTCGAGTACTTCGTGTCGTACTACGACTACTACCAGCCAGAGGCCTACATCCCGCAGAGCGATACCTACATCGAGAAGGACTCCTCGATCAATGAGGAAGTCGAGCGGTTGCGCCATTCAGCTACCAATAGTTTGCTCACCCGGCGAGATGTACTTGTAGTAGCCACTGTCTCGGCGATCTACGGCCTGGGTACCCCGCAGGAGTATGTCGACCGGATGATCCGCTTGAGTGTCGGTGAGTCAGTCGACCGCGACACTTTGCTACGCAGCCTCGTTGATATTCAATACACGCGCAATGACATCGCCTTCCAGCGCGGCACCTTCCGTGTCCGTGGAGACACAGTGGAGATCTTCCCGGTCTACGAGGAGCACCCGATTCGCATCGAGATGTTTGGCGATGAAGTCGAGCGACTGATGACCTTGCACCCGGTCACCGGCGAGATCATGACCGAGGACTCACAGACACATGTGTTCCCGGCCACTCACTATGTAGCCGGTCCGGAGCGAATGCACCGGGCAATTGGCCAGATCGAGACCGAGCTGGCCGCCAGACTCACCGAGCTCGAGGCACAGGGCAAGTTGCTCGAAGCTCAAAGGCTTCGCATGCGCACGACATACGACCTCGAACTCATGCAGCAGATGGGCTCATGTGCTGGTATCGAGAACTACTCGCGCCATATCGATGGTCGTGAGGCGGGCTCACCACCGAACTGCCTCCTCGACTACTTTCCCGAAGACTTCCTGATGGTCATAGATGAGTCCCATGTCACCGTTCCCCAGATCGGCGCGATGTACGAAGGCGACATGAGCCGTAAGCGCACCCTTGTCGATCACGGATTCAGGCTGCCCAGTGCCATGGACAACCGCCCCCTGCGATTCGCCGAATTCGAGGAGCGTGTCGGACAGACGCTTTATCTGTCAGCAACACCCGGCAAGTACGAACTTGCAAAGGTTCAGGGCGATGTGGTCGAGCAGGTGATCCGGCCCACAGGCCTAATCGACCCGCAGGTGATCATCAAGCCGACCAAGGGTCAGATCGATGACCTGATGGGGGAGATCAAGGCGCGGGTAACGCGCGACGAGCGCGTTTTGGTGACCACCTTGACCAAGCGGATGGCTGAGGACCTCACCGACTACCTGCTCGAGCACGGAGTGAAGGTTCAGTACCTTCACTCCGATGTCGACACCCTCAGACGTGTTGAGCTTCTTCGAGAGCTTCGGATGGGTGTATTCGATGTCCTGATCGGCATCAACCTGCTGCGTGAGGGTCTCGACCTCCCCGAGGTATCCCTGGTTGCCATCCTTGATGCCGACAAGGAAGGTTTCCTGCGGTCGGAGACCAGCCTCATTCAGACAATCGGTCGCGCAGCTCGAAACGTATCCGGTCAGGTCCATATGTATGCCGACAAGATCACGCCCTCGATGCGAAATGCACTGGATGAAACGGATCGCCGCCGAGCGAAGCAAGTGGCCTACAACCTTGAACGTGGTCTTGATCCACAGCCATTGCGCAAGAAGATTGCCGACATCACCGATCTGCTCGCTCGTGAGGACGCCGACACCGAGAAGCTGCTAGCCGAGCGGGAGGCGTCACCGCAATCGAAGCGGCGTCAACCTGCAGCGGTGTCTGACCTTGTCAGTCTGGTCGAAGAACTCACCGCGCAGATGCACGCCGCAGCTGCTGAGCTTCAATTCGAGTTAGCCGCTCGGCTTCGTGATGAAGTCGGAGACCTCAAGCGTGAGCTCCGGGGAATGCAGGAGGCAGTAGGTAAATGACAGTCTCCTTGACCACGTGGGTCATCACCCTTGTTGCGCTTGTTGCCATCATCGTGGTCGACCTCATCATTGTTGATCGACGCCCGCATGATTTCACTGCTCGTGAGGCGACCAAGTGGATCAGCTTCTACGTATTCCTGGCCATGGTGTTCGCTGTCATCGTCTGGGTTCAGTACGGAGCATCATTTGCCGGGCAATTCGTGGCGGGATACATCACTGAGTACTCGCTCAGTGTTGACAATCTTTTTGTCTTCCTGGTGATCATGACCAGTTTCGCTGTGCCTTCGGCTCTTCAGCACCGGGTGCTCCTCGTGGGAATCGTCATCGCCCTCGTCTTGCGCGGCATCCTCATCGTGGTGGGCGCTGAGATCATCGAGCGCTTCCAGGGCGTCTTCTTCATCTTCGCCGCTTTCCTCTTCTTCACCGCATGGAAGGTGTGGTCGGGCGAGGACGAAGAACCAGATCCAGATACGAATCGCATGGTCACCTTCATCTCGAAGCGGGTGCCGACGACGACGGAGTATGACGGATCCCGGCTTGTCACCAAGATCAGCGGCAAGAGATTCCTCACGCCACTCGCTCTTGTGATGATCGCGATCGGCACAACGGATCTTCTCTTCGCCCTTGATTCCATCCCGGCAGTCTTCGGCATCACCAGCGAGGCCTATTTGGTATTCGCCGCCAATGCCTTCGCCCTCATGGGCCTGCGTCAGCTGTACTTCTTGATTCGTGACTTGATTACCAAACTACGACACCTCAATAAGGGCATCGCGTTGATCCTGGTCTTCATCGGTATCAAGTTGCTGCTCGAAGCTTGCCACTCCGTACTCGGCTGGAACGTGCCGCTCGTGCCTGTGTGGCTCTCGCTCGTGGTCATCATTGCCATCCTGGCGATTACGACGCTTCTGAGCCTTCGTCCAGAGAAGAGCTCACCAACCCCGTAAGCGCCACGTCTCGAGGTCAGGTCGCTCAGCCCCGATCGTTGTGTCGAAACCGTGACCCGGGTACACCCACGTTTCATCAGGCAATGCGAAGAAGTTCTCAACGACACCCTGAAAGAGGGAGTCGAACTCTGGCTCGCTTAACGTGCGGCCGACCCCGCCAGGAAACAGGCAATCACCGGTGAACAGGTGGCCGTGCCCAGTCGGATCTTCATAGAGCACGCTGATCGAGCCCTCGGTGTGACCGTCGAGTTCGAAGACGCGAAGGGTTATCTCGCCGAAAGAGACGGTTGCGCCGCCAGAAACCGTGAGGGAGGTAGCGACGGGGATCTCACTGGAATCCAGCCCGCCTGCGATGGTCCGTGCTCCGGTGGCGGCCACGATATCGGCCAGTGCCTGCCAGTGATCGGCATGTCGATGGGTCGTCAGTACGTAGTCGAGGGGGCCATCTCCGACCAGGGTCAGCAGCCTCGCAGGTTCGGCCGCGGCATCGATCATCATTGAGGCGCCCGTGGCCCGGCATCGGAGCAGGTAGGCATTGTTGTCGTATGGGCCCACGGCGATCTTGCTGATGACCAGACCCGGAAGCTCTCGGACATCGGCCGGACCAGCGACCGTGACGCGTCCGTTATACATTCATCCTCCACAGGCAATTGATCAGGAAAGAGCGGCGTGAGCGACCAGCTGGTTGTCAGAGGTGCCCGTGAGCACAACCTTAAGGACGTCTCCCTCGAATTGCCCCGGGATGCCCTGATCGTCTTCACCGGCCTGTCTGGCTCCGGCAAGTCAAGTCTTGCCTTCGACACGATCTTTGCCGAGGGTCAGCGCCGATACGTCGAGAGTCTTTCGGCTTACGCCCGTCAGTTCCTGGGTCAGATGGATAAGCCCGATGTCGACTTCATCGAGGGCCTATCGCCGGCGGTCTCTATTGATCAGAAGTCCACCTCGCGAAATCCTCGGTCAACGGTCGGCACGATTACTGAGGTCTACGACTACCTTCGACTGCTCTACGCCCGGATCGGCAAGCCCCATTGCCCTATCTGTGGGTCGGTCATCAGTCGGCAGACACCTCAGCAGATCGTTGATCAGGTGCTGGAGTTGGAAGAAGGCACTCGATTCCAGGTCCTGGCACCTGTGATTCGCGAACGCAAGGGGGAGTACGCCGAGCTCTTCCGGCAACTCACCGCGCAGGGTTACTCACGCGCCCGAGTCGATGGAGTGGTCTACGGGCTCGATGAAGTGCCCACGCTGAAGAAGCAGGAGAAGCACACGATCGAGGTGGTGATCGACCGCCTGGCAGTGAAGGCTTCAGCGCGTCGCCGACTGACCGACTCTGTTGAGACCGCCCTCAAGCTGGCGAACGGTCTCGTCATTCTCGAGTTCGTTGATCTAGATGAGAAGGATCCAGGACGCGAGCGCACCTTCAGCGAGCATCTTGCCTGCGCCAAGGACGGCCTCTCGTTCGAAGAACTCGAGCCGCGATCCTTCTCCTTCAACTCACCCTTTGGTGCCTGCCCTGACTGCTCGGGCCTTGGCACTCGGCGCGAGGTGGATGCAGAGCTGATCGTTCCGAATACAGAGCTCAGCCTCAATGACGGCGCGATCTCTGTCTGGGCCGGCGGCAATGTCTCGGACTACTTCAAGAGACTCCTCGTGGCATTGTGCGAAGAACTGGGCATCGACATGGATACCCCTTGGTCGAAGCTTCCGGCAGCTGCGCGTAAGTCGATCATGTTTGGGTATCCGACCGAGTTGCACGTGAAGTACAAGAATCGTTACGGCCGTCAGCGCAGCTACTTCACTGAGTACGAGGGAGTCGCCCCCTACATCGAACGTCGTCATTCCGAGTCGGAGACCGATGCATCCCGCGAGCGGTTTGAGGGGTTCATGCGCGAGGTGCCCTGCGCCTCTTGCAACGGCTCCCGTCTGAAGCCGCTGTCCTTGGGCGTCACGATCTCAGATCGCTCGATTGCCGACATTGCGGCCCTGCCGATCGGGGAGTGCTCCGCAATGCTCTCTTCCTTGAAGTTGAGCAAGCGCGACGCCACGATTGCGAGCAGGGTCCTCAAGGAGGTCAACGAGCGGCTTCAGTTCCTCATTGACGTGGGCCTGCACTACCTGTCACTCGATCGTCCCGCTGCAACGCTTGCCGGCGGCGAGGCCCAGCGCATTCGGCTGGCTACTCAGATTGGCTCAGGGCTTGTTGGGGTGCTGTATGTGCTCGATGAGCCGAGTATCGGCCTTCATCAGCGGGATAACCGCCGCCTGATTGACACCCTGGTGCGCCTCCGAGATCTCGGAAACACGCTCATCGTCGTCGAGCACGACGAAGACACCATTCGCATGGCCGACTGGGTAGTGGACATTGGGCCTGGTGCCGGCGAGCACGGTGGGCACATCGTCGTGAGCGGGCCAGTTGACGACCTGCTGAATCATCCCGACTCCATCACGGGTCAGTACCTGACCGGCCGACGAAGCATCGCGATTCCTGCAGAGCGACGGCCAGTGACCGATCGTGTGCTGACCGTTCATGAGGCAACAGAGCACAACCTGACCAAGGTCACGGTCGATTTCCCGCTCGGTTGCCTGGTTGCGGTCACCGGTGTTAGCGGGTCAGGTAAATCGACTCTGGTCAACGACGTTCTCTTCAATGTTCTCAGTCGTGACATCAACGGTGCGCGCATCGTGCCCGGTCGACACAAGAAGATCACCGGACTCGAGCACATCGACAAGGTGGTGCACGTCGATCAAAGCCCGATCGGGCGCACCCCCCGAAGCAACCCTGCCACCTACACAGGCGTGTTCGACCATATTCGCAAGCTGTTTGCCGAGACTCCTGAGGCGAAGGTTCGCGGATACCTCCAAGGGCGCTTCTCCTTCAATGTCAAGGGCGGCCGCTGCGAAGCGTGTTCAGGTGACGGAACTCTGAAGATCGAGATGAACTTCCTGCCCGATGTTTACGTGCCCTGCGAGGTCTGCAATGGGGATCGTTACAACCGCGAGACCCTCGAGGTTCATTACAAGGGCAAGACCATCTCTGAAGTCCTGAACATGCCGATCGAGGAGGCGCTCGAGTTCTTCGCCGCGGTGCCTCCCATCGCGCGCCACCTGAACACCTTGGTCGAGGTCGGCCTGGGCTACGTACGTATGGGTCAATCAGCTCCCACCCTCTCGGGAGGCGAAGCACAGCGCGTGAAACTGGCTGCCGAGCTTCAGAAGCGGTCCACGGGTCGCACCATCTACGTGCTCGACGAACCTACGACCGGTCTTCACTTCGAGGACATCAGCAAGCTCCTTGCCGTGTTGCACTCCTTGGTCGACAAGGGCAACAGCGTGCTCGTGATCGAGCACAATCTTGACGTGATCAAAACTGCTGATTGGGTTATCGACATGGGGCCGGAAGGCGGTTCTGGCGGAGGCAAGGTTGTCGCCCAGGGCACGCCTGAGACTGTCGCGGCCACTAAAGGTAGTTACACGGGTGAGTTCCTGGCCGAGATTCTTGGAAAGAGCCCAGGTATCAAGGCGCCGACGAAAGCACCAGCAAAGCGCCGTAAGGCCTGAGCATGGCCGATCCGTCCACGTATCGACCTGCAGCCGGTGAGATTCCCACATCTCCCGGCGTGTATCGATTTCGCGATGGGCGCGGTCAGGTCATCTATGTGGGCAAGGCACGCAATCTTCGATCGCGATTGAGCAGCTACTTCGCCGACCTCACGACCTTGCATCCTCGAACGGCCGCGATGGTCACTACTGCTGAATCGGTGGACTGGGTTGTCGTCGCGACTGAAGTGGAAGCCCTCACTCTCGAATATGCGTGGATCAAAGAGTTCGATCCACGATTCAACGTTCGTTTTCGCGATGACAAGTCCTACCCGATGCTGATGGTCAGCTCGAGCGATGTTTTTCCACGGGTTGCCGTGGTGCGTGGCGCCAAGCGCAAGGGTTGGTCCTACTACGGGCCGTTCGCCCACGCGTGGGCAATCAGAGACACAGTTGACGAGTTGCTCAAGGTCTTCCCGATCCGAAGCTGCCGCGATGGAGTGTTCCGGCGTGCAGCCCAGGTCGGGCGACCCTGCCTGCTCGGATACATCGACAAGTGCAGCGCCCCGTGCGTAGGCCGAGTCACCGAGCAGGAGTATCGAGTAATCGTCGACGACTTCTGCAGCTTCATGTCCGGCCAGACGGATCGCTTCATTCGCGAAGTGGAACTTGAGATGCAGTCCGCGGCAGCCAACCAAGCCTACGAGGAAGCCGGCCGCCTTCGCGATCGTCTCTCAGCATTAACCAGGGCGACGGAGCGCAATGCAGTCGTCTTTGGTGACGGCACGGATGCCGATCTCATCGCGATCATCGAGGATCCCCTTGAACTGGGCGTGCAGGTCTTCAACGTGCGGTCCGGCCGAATTCGAGGTGAGCGAGGCTTCGTACTGGAAAAAGCCGAGGATCTCGACACCGCCGGATACATGAGCCGCGTGCTCCAGTACCTCTATGCGGATGATCCTGAGGCTGTCATTCCGAGGGAAGTCCTGCTCTCGAATCCGACAGATGATTCGGCGATCTGGCAAAGCTGGCTCAGTGATCGCCGTGGGTCAGCGGTTGACCTGCGAGTTCCACAGCGCGGTGACAAACGTGCCTTGATGGAGACCGCACAGGTGAATGCTGCGAACACCCTGGCCTCGCACAAGAGCCGGAGATCCGGTGACCTGACCACGCGAAGCATTGCGCTTACCGAGATCCAGGAGGCCATCGGGCTGGGGGAGGCCCCACTGCGCATTGAGTGCATTGACATCTCCACCCTGCAAGGCACCGACACTGTCGCATCCTTGGTGGTCTTTGAAGATGGCCTGCCTCGCAAGAAGGATTATCGAACCTTCATCATTAAGAATCTCGCGGCCGACGACACCGCTGCGGTGGCAGAGGTCGTGACTCGTCGGTTCGCGCATGTAGATGCTGATCCCCAGGAATCGGAGGAGCGGAAACGGTTCGCGTATCCACCGTCCCTGCTCGTAATCGATGGCGGTCAGCCTCAGGTGCGTGCCGCACAGGATGCGCTGATGGCGGCGGGCATCAACGATGTGCCGGTGATCGGCCTTGCCAAGAGACTGGAAGAGGTGTGGCTACCGGGGGAGTCTGACCCGGTGATCTTGCCCCGAACGAGCGAGGGCCTCTACCTGCTTCAGCGGATCCGTGATGAGGCACACCGGGTTGCTATCGGCTTCCACCGCAAGCGACGTGGCAAGCGATCGACCGCGAGTGCCCTTGATGGCATTCCTGGTCTCGGTGACTCCAAGCGCAAGACACTTCTGGCTCATTTCGGCACGGTACGTGCCATCAAGGCTTCTTCAGCGGCACAATTGCAGGAAGCGAGTGGCATCGGTTCAACTCTGGCCGAAGCCATCTATGACCATCTGCACGTGAGTGACGAGGGGCAGGGCAATGACGCATCAGGAGGGCACTGACTTCCAGGTCGCTCTGGTGACCGGGATGTCCGGTGCTGGTCGTTCGACCGCTGCCCGAGCCATGGAGGATCTCGGCTGGTTTGTGATCGACAACCTGCCACCGACCTTGCTCCCGCAGGCCATCGAATTAGCCCGCAAGAGCCCGGACATCGCCAAGGTTGCCGTCGTCGTCGACGTACGTGGTGGTTCATTCTTCCGACAGCTCAGTGAGGCCCTCGATGCCCTTCCTCGCGAGCGTCTCTATATGCGAACGCTCTTCCTCGAGGCTTCAGATGAATCACTCGTACGTCGGTTCGAATCCTCGCGCAGGCCGCATCCTCTCCAGGGTGAGCAACGCATTCTGGATGGACTCCAACGCGAGCGAGAGCTGCTCGGTGATATCCGAGCCAACGCTGACGTCGTCATCGACACCACGAACATCAATGTGCATGATCTCAGGCGCAAGGTTGAGGCCGCCTTCGCGGACCAAGGGCCGTTGGCGCTCCATGCAACGGTGTTGTCCTTCGGTTTCAAGTACGGCATCCCCGTAGATGCAGACCTCATTGCTGATGTGCGATTTCTGCCCAACCCATTCTGGGATCCTGTCTTGCGCGAAATGACCGGTCTTGATTCTGAAGTGTCGTCTGCGGTGCTCTCGCAGGATGCTGCGAGCGAGTTCCTTGATGCCTACACGAAGGTCATCAACGTGGTCAGTGATGGCTACGTAGTTGAGGGCAAGCGCTACGTCACCATCGGTATTGGCTGTACTGGTGGGAAGCATCGTTCGGTCGCCATGTCCGAGGCGCTCGCAAAACGCCTGCGTGATGCAGGGATCAAGACCCTGGTGATGCATCGAGACCTAGGCCGCGAATGAACCGACGTACCAGCATCAAGCGGCGCGCGACCGGCCTCAACGTTGTAGCCCTTGGCGGCGGGCACGGACTCGCGGCGACTCTTCGGGCGCTTCGACGGGTCACCGACCAGATCACTGCTGTTGTGGGCGTAGCCGATGACGGTGGGTCAAGTGGCCGTCTACGCGAGGAGTTCGGCGTTCTTCCTCCGGGTGATCTGCGAATGGCAATGGCCGCTCTGTGCGGAGATGACACCTGGGGTCGCACCTGGAGTGACGTCATCCAGCACCGCTTCAACGGCGATGGTGAACTGGGTGGTCACTCAGTAGGCAACATGTTGATCACTGCCCTCTGGGAGGAGACTCACGACATCGTCATCGGGCTTGACTGGCTCGGAGCCCTGCTCGAGGCCCAGGGTCGGGTTCTTCCGTGCAGCACAGTGCCGCTGGAGATCGTCGCGGATGTCAGCGGGCTGGTTGCCGACAACCCGGAGTACATATCGGTCGTACGCGGCCAGGTGGCAGTGGCGACAACTGAGGGCACGGTTGAGCGGATCAGCCTCGAGCCCGCGGATCCTCCGGCATGTGCTGAGGCTGTTGCCGCGGTCCTGGCGGCAGATGTCGTCATTCTTGGGCCGGGCTCTTGGTTCACGTCGGTGCTTCCGCACTTACTGATACCCGAACTCGCAGATGCCATCGTCTCGAGCTCGGCGCGGAAGATCTTGGTGATGAACCTTGACCCGCATCGCGACCTGGAGACCGCAGGCGTTCCGGCCAGGGCTCAACTGGACATTCTTCATGCCCTTGAGCCGCGTCTGGTGCTCGATGCCGTGATTGCCGACCCACGTCACATCGGAGACACCCAGGAACTGCGCGACGGTTGCCTGTCCGCGGATCTCGTCCTGGCTGGGGTCGGGCACACCCATCCCAGCCGAGCCGGCACGCACGATCCCGATCGACTGGCCGTCGCCTTCGGCACGGTATTCGAATCAATCAGGTAAATACCCTGGGGCGCGACACGCCCGACCGCGTGTCATGGCAGGATGCCCCTATGGCCATGACCTCAGCAGTGAAGGACGAACTCAGTCGCGTCGAGATCACGAAGGCCTGCTGCCGCAAGGCAGAGGTGTCCACGATCCTGCGGTTCGCCAGCGGTCTTCACATCATCTCTGGCCACATCGTTATCGAGGCTGACCTCGATGCCGGTGCGACGGCACGTCGCCTGCGCAAGGACCTCTTCGATATCTACGGACACGACAGTGACGTGACCATGGTTCAGCCCAGCGGCATTCGCAAGGGCACGAGGTATCTCGTGCGCGTGGTCGACGGCGGGGAGGCCCTCGCGCGCCAGACCGGCATTGTCGACGCCAGCGGGCGTCCGGTGCGCGGATTGCCGCCGGCGATCGTTGCCGGCGGGCTTTGTGACTGCGAGGCAGCTTGGCGAGGGGCCTTCTTGGCCCATGGGTCCTTGACTGAGCCCGGTCGGTCCTCGTCCCTCGAGGTCACCTGCCCTGGCCCCGAAGCGGCGCTTGCACTCGTCGGGGCGGCACGCCGAATGGGAATCGCAGCCAAGTCGCGGGAAGTCCGTGGCGTGGATCGAGTGGTCATCCGAGACGGTGATGCGATCAGCGCCATGCTTACTCGTCTGGGAGCACACGAATCCGTCATGGCCTGGGAAGAACGTCGGATGCGACGCGAGGTGCGCGCAACCGCCAATCGACTTGCTAACTTCGATGATGCCAACCTGCGCCGCTCGGCCCGAGCCGCCGTAGCAGCTGG
This sequence comes from Candidatus Nanopelagicales bacterium, assembly GCA_044374195.1. Taxonomy (GTDB): domain Bacteria; phylum Actinomycetota; class Actinomycetes; order S36-B12; family S36-B12; genus CAIKZY01. The sequence goes on along the minus strand of JBILOY010000009.1, from coordinate 69,366 downwards.
CGCCCGGGTCCAACGGGCCCTGGAGATCCTCGCTGACGAGGTTCCCGATCATTTGGTCGTCGCCGGTCGACTACGGCTTGAGCACCAGCAGGCCAGCCTGGAAGAGCTCGGTGCCCTCGCAGACCCGCCTATGACCAAGGACGCCATCGCTGGGCGTATCCGACGACTGCTTGCCCTTGCCGACAAGAGGGCGCAAGACCTCGGAATCCCTGACACGGAGTCAGTTCTCGGACCGGACATGCTCGATGGCGATGACGCCTGAGTGACCCTTTCGCACGAGGCCCTACCGCTGGGACTTGGTCGTCACGCGTTCGCTACGATCGTCGTGATCCTGCCGGGCCCTTCTACTCACGGGGTAGATGGACTATGCAAACGCTTGCTTGCCCGGTAAGAACTGGATCCCCGGTGCCGATACATGTCGGCGATGCATGAGGAGTCTTAGGTGACGATCAAGGTCGGCATTAACGGTTTTGGACGTATCGGTCGCAACTTCTTCCGCGCCCTGCTGGCTAGCGGTGCCGATGTCGAGATCGTGGGTATTAACGATCTCACTGACACCAAGACCTTGGCGCACTTGCTCAAGTACGACAGCATCCTCGGCCGCCTCGACCGTGAAGTCGTTGCAGGCGAGGGCCAGATCACCGTTGGCGGAAAGGTCATTCCGATCTTCGCCGAGCGTGATCCCGGAGACCTGCCCTGGGCCAAGGTCGGCGCTGACATCGTCATCGAGTCCACGGGCTTCTTCACCGATGCTGAGTCAGCCGGTAAGCACCTGACTGCAGGCGCCAAGAAGGTCATCATCTCCGCACCTGCCAAGGGTGAGGACATCACCATCGTGATGGGCGTCAACGACGACAAGTACAACCCCGCAACCGACAACATCATCTCGAATGCGTCGTGCACCACGAACTGTCTCGCACCGATGGCCAAGGTTCTCGACGACACCTTCGGCATTGAGCGCGGTCTCATGACCACGATTCACGCGTACACCAATGATCAGAAGATCCTCGACTTCCCGCACAGCGACCTCCGCCGTGCGCGTGCCGCGGCCCTGAACATGATTCCCACCACTACTGGTGCAGCTAAGGCCATCAGCCTGGTCCTGCCGCAGCTCAAGGGCAAGCTCGACGGCTACGCAATGCGTGTTCCCGTACCCACGGGCTCGGCCACCGACCTCACCGTCGAGTTGAAGACGGCCGCGACCACCGAAGAGATCAACGCGGCAATCAAGTCCGCTGCGAATGGTGCGCTCAAGGGCATTCTCGTTTACACCGAGGATCCCATCGTCTCCACCGACATCGTTACCGATCCGGCTTCGTGCATTTTCGACTCCGGGTTGACCTACACCAACGGAAACCTCGCCAAGGTTGTCGGCTGGTACGACAATGAGTGGGGCTACTCCAACCGTCTCGTCGATCTCGTCGCCCTCGTCGGCTCGAAGCTCTAGGAATCTGCATGAAGTCACTCGACGATCTCTCGGTCGCCGGGAGCACGGTGCTGGTCCGTTCGGACTTCAACGTGCCTCTGGCCGATGGCCCCGATGGCACTCGTGTCATCACCGATGACGGCCGCATTCGGGCCGGACTCCCGACCATCAACGCCTTGCGTGATGCGGGCGCAAAGGTCGTCATCGTCGCCCATCTCGGACGCCCAAAAGGCGAGCCGAAGCCCGAGTACAGCCTCGCACCCGTGGCTGCTCGCCTGAGTGACCTACTCGGAATCGATGTTCCCCTGGGCGTCGACATCACAGGTTCGCAGACGAAGGCGCTCATCAGCAGCATGTCTGCCGGTGATGTCCTTTTGCTGGAGAACATTCGCTACGACAAGCGAGAAGACTCCAAGAGTGCTGACGATCGCTCTGAACTTGCGGCTGAACTCGCCGAGCTTGCAGACTTCTATGTCAGCGACGGATTCGGAGTCGTTCACCGCGAGCAGGCTTCTGTTACCGACATCGCTCGCCTGCTGCCCAGCGCGGCTGGTCGTCTGGTGCATAAGGAAGCGTCAGTCTTCGCGAAGCTATTGAAGGATCCTGCGCGTCCGTTCGTCGTGATCCTCGGTGGCAGCAAGGTCAGTGACAAGCTCGGCGTGATCGGCAATCTGATCACTCGGGTCGACCGACTGCTTATCGGCGGCGGAATGGCGTATACCTTCCTCGCTGCTCAGGGCCACGAAGTCGGCAAGTCATTGCTCGAAGCAGATCAGATCGACACCGTGCGTGGCTTCATCGATCAGGCCAAGCTGCGTGGGGTTGAGTTGCTTCTTCCTGTTGACTTTGTGGTCGCGGATGCATTCGCACCCGACGCGAACACGAAGATCGTCGCTGCTGATGCGATTCCGGTCGGCTGGATGGGCCTCGATATCGGTCCGGCGAGTTGTGAGCTATTCGCCTCTCGAATTTCCGACGCGGGAACAGTTGTCTGGAACGGTCCTATGGGCGTGTTCGAGATGGAGGCTTTCGCTGGTGGAACGAAGGCGGTTGCCATCGCGATGGCCAACAGTTCGGCAATGACGGTGATCGGCGGCGGTGACAGTGCCGCAGCAGTCCGCATCCTCGACGTTGATGAGTCGAAATTCACTCACATCAGCACCGGCGGCGGCGCGAGCCTGGAATTCCTCGAAGGGAAGACCCTTCCGGGTATCGCAATCCTCGAGGAGAACTGACATGGCAAAGTTCGAACGTAAGCCGCTCATGGCCGGCAACTGGAAGATGAATCTCAACCACTTCGAGGCCATTGCGATGACCCAGAAGCTTGCCTTTGCCCTCAATGACGATGACTTCAAGGTTGTCGATGTCGCTGTGCTGCCTCCCTTCACTGATATCCGCTCCGTCCAGACCTTGATCGAGGGCGACAAGTACGACATCCAGTACGGGGCACAGGATCTCTCGGCTCAGGAATCAGGTGCCTTTACCGGCGAGGTGTCCGCAGCCATGCTCGCCAAGCTGGGCTGCTCCTACGCGATTGTCGGCCATAGCGAGCGTCGGCAGCACCACGGCGAGGACGACTCTGTGGTCAATGCCAAGGCCAAGGCAGCCCTTCGCCACGAGATCACCCCGATCGTCTGCGTCGGCGAGGCTCTCGAGGTGCGCCAGGCGGGGGAGCAGGTTGCCCACGTGCTGGCCCAAGTTGATGGTTGCCTTGATGGCCTCACCGCCGATCAGGTTGCCGGGCTCGTTGTTGCCTACGAGCCCGTCTGGGCCATCGGAACCGGTGAGGTCGCTACCCCAGAGGACGCTCAGGAGGTCTGCAAGGCCATCCGCGGCCGAATCTCCGAGGTGTGGGGCGCGGAGGCGGCAGCGGGTGTTCGAGTGCTCTACGGCGGCTCGGTGAAGGCCAATAACGTCGCCGCGATCATGTCCCAGGCCGATGTGGATGGTGCCCTCGTGGGTGGTGCCAGCCTGGATCCTGACGAGTTCGTCGGCATCGTCCGCTTCCGTCTGCATCCTGCGGCGTAGGTACGTCTGCCGATCAGTTATCCTTGGATGGCCCGACATGGGCCTGACACCCACCTGGAGTCCCGAATGCTGCTTGCTCTGACGATTGCCCTCGCGGTGATCCTGGTCATCACCAGCGTTCTGCTCATCGTCTTGATCCTTCTGCACCGCGGCAAGGGTGGTGGCCTGTCCGACCTCTTCGGCGGAGGCGTCAGCTCCTCCATTGGCGGATCTTCGGTTGCTGAGAAGAATCTCGATCGACTCACGGTGGGCCTGGGCCTCATCTGGGCTGCTGCCGTAATCGCTGTCGGTCTGCTCGTTCCGCGTCTCGCATAATCGTTTCACTCGTAGTTTCTAGGGAAGAGGGCTCATGGCCGGTGGAAGTGCAATTCGCGGTAGTCGAGTTGGCGCAGGCCCCATGGGCGAAGCGGAGCGTGGCGAGGCAGCCCCGCGGATCTGGGTGTCATTTTGGTGCTCACGCGGGCACGAGTCGAAGCCCAGCTTCGCGTCTGATGCTGCCATCCCCGAAGAGTGGGACTGCCCTCGATGTGGCCTCCCCGCCGGACCAGATCAGGCCAATCCGCCGGCACCGGTGAAGATCGAGCCTTACAAGACTCACCTGGCATACGTGAAGGAGCGTCGTTCCGACGTTGATGGCGCCGCCATTCTCGAAGAGGCCCTGCAGCGCATTCGGGGCAACTAGATCTAGCGTTTCCCGAGATCCGCCGTCAGTTTGCTGGCGGCGGATTCGTCGATTAGGAGCAAGGTTCGTTCGTGCCCCTCGATTCCGGCCGCCGGAATCTGCAGGAATCCGGCACCTTGAGTCAGCATCATGTCAATGACATCGGCTTTCTCCTCGCCACTGGCCAGCAGCCAGGCCTCGGAGCAATCGTTGAGCGCAGTGATTCCCATGCTTACCCGTACGGGAGGCGGCTTCGGGGAATCATGTATCGAGAGGGTGACGGCATCGGATCTCAGGGATGCGGCTTCGGGAAAGAGCGAGGCCACATGGCCATCGGGGCCAATGCTCAGCAGCACGATGTCGAACAGCGGACGACCTTGAAGTGATCGAGCCGAAGCGAACTCTTCCATGTCAGTTCCGTAGGCCATGGCTGCGTCCTCGACGGTCGCCGACGTATCCGGTCCCGGAATGCGATGCACACACGATGACGGGATATTGATTTGGGAGAGCAAGTGGGTATCAGCAAGATAATCATTGCGCTCGGGATCACCAGTGGGTAGGTAGCGCTCATCCCCCCACCAGAGGTCTACCCGCGACCAATCGATTGTGTCTGCTGCCATGGGGTCAGCGAGGGCGAACAGCACTCTCCCGGCGATTCGCCCACCGGTCAGCACTATCGACACAGTTCCATGTTCCGCCTGAGTTCGCGCAATGGTGGTCACAAGCCGGGCTGCTACCGCGCCAGCCAGATCATCGGCATCGTGATGACGAATAATCTCGCAGCTCACCCGAACATCCTGGTGATCGTGCGGCCGTACACCTCATCAGGATCCAGGCGGCGAAGTTCCTCGGAGACCAGCGCGGCGTAATCGCGACGGCGTAGTGCGATAGGCGAGTCGGGTGCGCCCGGTCGCGACAGCACCGCGTGCACGCCATCGGCGCGACTGATCGAGATATCGCCGAGATCAGTCAGCAAGCGCACCGCAGTGATACCAGGTCCCTCACTCTCACTCAGCGAGATCTCAACCTTTAGGCAGTCGCCCAGCCACGCCTGGAGCAAGAGAGCGCTGGGGTTACCTGGTTCCGCTTCAATCTGTACCGAGGAAATCGGCGTCGGATCCTGATCAAGAGCAGACGCGAGAACGGATCGCCAAGGGGTCAGACGCGCCCAGGTGAGATCTGTGTCTCCTGGCCGGTAACCCTTGCTGCGTTCCTTGAGCGCTGAAACCGGGTCAGGCGACCCGGCTGCATCGGTGATGCGACGTTGAGCGTGCTTGCCGATGTGATCGTCCGCGGGAATAGCCGGGCACTCGCCGGGCCAGAAGGCCACGACAGGAGTGTCAGGGAGCAAGAGAGGTACCGCTACTGAATTGGCGAATTCAGCGAGCTCGCCACGAAGACGTAGCTCGGCAACCTCTCCGGGACCCTGATCGCCTCCGACAGAGATCTGTGCATCGAGCCGTGCGGCGACCTTGCCCGGCTTGGGAATCAACGTGATGATTCGCATCGGATGCTGTCGAGCTGCCTCAACGGCAGCATTGGTGGCGTCTGACGCGTTGTCCTCGTCGCTGAGGATGAGCAGCGTGAGCACCATGCCAGTTGTGGGGGATCCGAGCCGGCGTCTCTCATCCGCGATCGCTGCTGCTACGGCTGACCCGCTGGTGTCATCGAGGCGAATCATGGTCGTCTCCAGACTCTGCCGTCACGGGCGAGCATCTCGTAAGCGGAGTGCGGCCCCCAACCACCCGAGACGTACTGCTCAGGAGCGCCCTGCTGGGCCCAGAAGTCGAGAATCGGATCAAGAATCTCCCAGCCAAGCTCAACCTCCTGGTGACGCGGAAACAACGGCGCATCTCCGAGTAGAACGTCGAGAATCAATCGCTCGTAGGCCTCCGGGCTGGCATCCACGAACGAGTCTCCGTACTGAAAATCCATCGTGACGTCGCGCACCTCGATGGAACTCGTATTCGGAACCTTTGATCCGAACTTCACGGTAATGCCTTCATCGGGCTGGATCCGAAAGACGAAGGCGTTATTGCTCAGCTCCTCTACAGATGTGCTCTCAAAGGGAAGGTGCGGAGCCCGCTTGAATACGATGGCAACCTCAGTCACTCGTCGGCCGAGCCTCTTGCCGGTTCGCAGGTAGAAGGGAACACCAGCCCAACGGCGGTTGTCGACATCGAGGCGTATCGCTGCATAAGTCTCTGTGGTGGAATCTGGATTGATGCCGTCTTCCTGCAGGTAGCCAGGCACGTGAATGCCACCTTGCCAGCCTTCGGCGTATTGCCCTCGTGACGTGTGTAGTGCAAGATCGCGGGGGAGTCGAACTGCCGAGAGTACTTTGACTTTCTCGGCGCGAACATCGGCAGCTGAGAAGGACAGTGGTTCTTCCATTGCAGTGAGCGCAAGTAATTGCAAAAGGTGATTCTGGATGACGTCACGAGCGGCTCCGATGCCGTCGTAGTAGCCGGCTCGACCACCGATCCCGATGTCCTCGGCCATCGTGATCTGCACGTTGTCGACGTAGTTCGAGTTCCACAGGGGCTCGAACATTGCGTTGGCGAATCGCACGGCCAGGATGTTCTGGACTGTCTCTTTGCCCAGGTAATGATCGATTCGAAAGACCGAGCCCGAGCTGAACACGTCGCCCACGACGCGGTTGAGTTCAATGGCGGATGACAGATCGTGGCCAAAAGGCTTCTCGATTACGACACGGCGCCAGCATCCGGGCGCGCTTTCCGCAAGACCAGAGGTCTTCAGATGGGAGAGCACGACAGGGAATAGGCCCGGGGGTATCGACAAATAGAACGCATGATTACCACCCGTGCCGCGTTCGCTGTCGAGGTCATCAACCACGTGGCGTAGTCGCGCATAGGCCTCAGGATCATCGAGATCGCCCGTGACAAAGCGAATGCCCTGGGCTAACTGTTCCCACGTTTCCTCGCGAAATGGTGTTCGGGAATGCTCTCGTACAGCGTCATGCACGACTTTGGCGAAGTCCTCATCGACCCAGTCGCGGCGGGCAAATCCCACCAGCGCGAATCCCGGAGGAAGGAGACCTCGATTGGCGAGGTCATAGATTGCGGGCATGACCTTCTTGCGCGCTAGGTCGCCGGTCACGCCGAAAAGCACGAGCCCGCATGGGCCCGCTACCCGCGGCAGGCGTTGGTCAAGCGGATCGCGCAGAGGATTCGACTGCACGCCGTGATCATCCATCAGCCGGTTGCCATCGCGGTAGACACCGTTGCGCGCAGGGACTCCCACGAGTCGATGAATTTCTGGACGCCCTCGGTCTCGAGCTGATCACAGACCTCTGTGATGTCGATGCCTAGACCGGCAAGCTCAGTCAGTTGTCCTCGAGCGGCCTCGGAAGTTCCGGTGACGGTATCGCCGCGAAAGACTCCGTGGTCGCGCACGGCATCAAGGGTTGGCTCAGGCATTGTGTTGACGCACCCGTCGACCGCGAGATCAACGACATACATGGTGTCGTCATACCTAGGGTCCTTCACGCCGGTAGAGGCCCAGAGCGGACGCTGTGCGAGCGCACCTAGTGCGGCGACATCGGCCCATCGACGACTCGCCAATACATCCTCGTGCGCAGCCCACGCCAGACGAGCATTTGCAAGGCCCGCCTTGCCGCGGAGCGAGCGCGAATAGTCGGTGCCCAGGGCATCGAGGCGCTTATCGATCTCGGTATCAACCCGGCTGACGAAGAAGCTAGCAACCGAGTGAATTCCGGAGAGATCAATTCCCAACCCGCGAGCGATGTCCAGGCCTGCTAGATAGGCGTCGACGACTTCTCGGTAGCGCTCGACAGAGAAGATAAGGGTGACGTTGACGCTGATGCCGGCACCGATCGTTGCGGTGATTGCCGGGAGCCCGGCCTTGGTTGCGGGAATCTTGATCAAGGCATTGCGTCTGTCGACGATGGCCCACAGGTGAGCCGCCTGCTTAACCGTCGCTTCGGTGTCATGCGCGAGTCGGGGATCAACCTCGATCGACACTCGGCCATCAACTCCGGCACTTGACTCGAACACGCCGGTGAGCAGGTCGCAGGCTGATCGAACGTCATCAGTGGTGAGTGTGCGGATAACCTGATCCACGTCGCATCCGTCGGCCGCTAGCTGCGAGAGATCGGCGGAGTAGGCATCGGCTTTTTCCGAGATCGCCTTCTGGAAAATCGCCGGGTTGGTGGTAACCCCGCGGACGCATGACGAATCAACGAGATGCGCGAGATTCCCTGTTACCAGACGCTCGCGACTGAGGTCATCGAGCCAGATCGAGACTCCGAGGTTGGTCAGCTCTTGCAGGCAGGGGGTCATGTCTACTTCCCGGTAGCAGCGGAGATGGAATCCTTGGCTGCCGCCACGATGGCCTCAACCGTGATACCGAAGTCGCGATAGAGCACCTGGTAGTCAGCGCTCGCACCAAAGTGATCAAGACCAACAGCGCGTCCGTGAGTACCGATGTACTTCCACCAACCGAGCGTTGCACCGGCCTCGACCGATACGCGGGCAGCCACCGCGGGAAGTAGCACGGAATCACGGTAGTTCGAATCCTGGGCATCAAACCACTCCAGACAAGGCATGGAGATGACACGTGCGTGAATTCCATCGGATGCCAGGGCATCGGCAGCCGCCATGGCGAGCTGGACCTCAGAGCCCGTGGCAAGAAGCAACACCTGGGCCGAGTCGGTGTCACGAAGGACATAGGCACCGCGATCGACACCCGTGATGGCTTCGACGGCCTCTACGAGTGTGGGAACGTTCTGACGAGTGAGGACCAAGCCTGCAGGTGCGCGTCGCTCGAGGATGCTCCGCCAAGCAGCAGAGGTCTCGTTCGCGTCTGCGGGACGGATAACCGCGAGACCCGGAATCGCACGAAGTGACCAAAGGTGTTCGACCGGCTGATGCGTGGGTCCATCCTCGCCGAGGCCGATCGAATCGTGAGTCCAGACGTAGGTGACGCCGAGCTGCATCAAGGCTGTCAGCCGCACCGCACCGCGCATGTAGTCGCTGAACACCAAGAACGTGCCACCGAATGGTCGAGTCAAGGTGTCGAGTGCGATGCCGTTAAGGATTGAGCCCATCGCGTGCTCACGAATTCCGAAGTGCAAAATCCGGCCGTAGGGCGACGTATCGGGCAGCACGCTTCCGGCGGGCATGAAGCTCTTGCCGCCCTCAATGGTCGTGTTATTACTCTCAGCTAGATCAGCGGAACCACCCCAGAACTCGGGCAAGACTCCAGCAATCGCATTGATAACTTCGCCCGAAGCCTTGCGCGTGGCCACCGACGTCCCGAGTTCATAAGCCGGGTACGCGCTGGAGAGCTCGGCCGGAAGCCCGTGGGCGAGAAGACGATCTAGCAGTGCGGCATGCGATGGCTGATCCGATCGCCAGGACCCATAGGCGAGATCCCAGGCGGCTCGTTCGGCCGCCACCCGAGTGGTCAGTGAGGTGCGGACCTGGCTAAGCAGCGCATCATCGAATTGGAAGTCCCTGGCTGGGTCTAATCCAAGAGCGGACTTAATGCCTGCGACCTCGTCGGCGCCGAGTGCGGAGCCATGCGACTTCGCGGTGCCCTGGGCCTTGGGTGCAGGCCACGCAATGATCGTGGTGAGTCGGATAAAACTGGGCTTGGGCGAGGCAGATGCGGCTGCAATCGCGGCATAGAGCCCGACGACATCAGCGCTGCCGTCGCTGCCTAGGGCCACCTCGTGAACATCCCAGCCATAAGCGCGGTATCGCTCGTTGACGTTCTCGGTAAAAGCGATTGCGGTATCGCCTTCGATGGAAATGCGATTGTCATCCCAGATAACGATCAGGTTGCCCAGCTGCTGAGTTCCGGCCAGCGAGGAGGCCTCAGAAGTAACGCCTTCCTCAAGATCTCCATCGGAGGCGATCACGAAGACTCGGTGATCGAACGGACTCGAGCCGGCAGGTGCATCGGGATCCAGTAATCCGCGCTCGTATCGAGCCGACATGGCCATGCCCACGGCGGTGGACAGTCCTGCACCAAGGGGTCCGGTGGTCGTCTCGACACCTGCCGTATGCCCGTATTCGGGATGCCCGGGGGTCAAGGAGCCGGCTTTCCGGAAGTTGCGCAGATCATCGATGGTGAGCCCGTATCCCGACAGGAACAATTGTGAGTACAGGGTCAGGCTCGAATGACCGCAGGAGAGCACGAAACGATCACGACCGAGCCAGTGGGGATCACTGGGGTCGTGCTGCAGCACCTTCTGGAACAGCAGATAGGCCGCCGGCGCCAGGGCCATGGCCGTACCGGGGTGACCATTTCCGGCGTTCTGGACAGCATCGGCTGCCAGGGCTCGCAGATGCCTGACGGCGTCATCGTCAGCGGAGGTCCAGGACAGGGGCGCAAGGGCGTGGATCGTCACACGATGACCCTAGCCAATCAGGAGGGTCTGTCAGCGGAGCCACCAGTCGATACGCTCTATCCCATGAGCGCCATAGCCGAGAACCCTCCCGCAATCGGGGGTCGCGAGCGGCTCATGGCCCATGTCGCGCTGACGAAGCCGCGCATCGTCGAACTGCTGCTCGTAACTGCCGTACCCACCATGTTTCTGGCAGCTCAGGGGTTGCCGAACTGGAAGCAGACGGTTGCGGTGCTTATTGGCGGCACATTGGCGGCGATGGGTGCGAACACCCTCAACAGCGTCTACGACCGCGATATCGATGCATTGATGCACCGCACCGACAAGCGGCCCGCTGCGATGGGATTGATCAGCGTGCGCGCGGGCTTGTTCCAGGGCTTCGTACTCTCCATCGCTAGTGCGTTCTTCCTATGGTGGTGGACCAACCTCCTGGCCGCCGTGCTCGCGTTACTAGCAATCTTTTTCTACGCCGTGGGCTACACGATGTGGCTGAAGAGGCGCACTCCGCAAAACATCGTGTGGGGAGGCGCAGCCGGCTGCATGCCCGTACTCATCGCCTGGTCGGCCGTCACTGGTTCCCTGTCGTGGACCCCAATCATTTTGTTCCTCGTGGTGTTCTTCTGGACCCCGCCGCACTACTGGCCTTTGGCAATGAAGTACAAGGAGGACTACGCGAACGCTGGCATCCCAATGCTGCCCGTACTGCGCACCGACCTCCAGGTGTCGCGCCAGATCATCACTTACTCATGGGTGATGGTTGCCGTGTCGTTGTTACTGGTGCCGGTGGCGCCCATGGGAATTGTCTACACGGTAAGCGCAATCGTGCTGGGCGCGATGTTCATCATCATGGCGTATCAGTTGCAGGCCGCTGCTCGTCGTGCGGACGCCGAGATCACGAAGATCGCCATGAGACTTTTCCATTGGTCCATCAGCTATCTGGCCCTGCTGTTCCTCGCCGTTGCAGTGGACCCGTTCGTCTTCTAGGACGAAATGCCGCGCGTACGCAATGTCGACGGCAAGAAGAGCACCGCAATCCAGAGTACGCACGCCAAGGTCACGTGAATGCTGACCAGGATTACCGGCAGTCCCGCGAAGTACTGGGTGTAGCCCACGCAGGCCTGCACAAGAGTGATAGCCGTAAGAGTGAGGGCCAGCCGCCAGGTTCGCTGCGGTGCTTTGAGGATGCGCAGCAAGATCAGGTAACCGATCAACATGCCGGTGAACAGGAACACAACGTCGGCATGAAGCCAGGAGACCGTGCGTGGATCGAAGGGGAATCGGAGTTCACTTTCGGCATCGCCACTGTGCGGGCCGCTACCAGTGGTGATGACGCCCAGGATGACTACTAAGCCGGTTACCACGATGAGGCACCACGTATAGACGCGTACCTCCTTGCGCACCAGGAAAACAATGGGGAAGTCATCCGCGTCTCGGGCCCTGGTTACCAGCGCGACCGCCGCCGCAATCAGTGCAATCGATACCAGGAAGTGCAGGCCAACAGTCGCGGGGTGCAAACCGGTGAGCACAGTGATGCCACCCAGGACTGCTTGAGCGAATGTTCCTACGAGCGGCGCAATGCCCAGCAAGAGAATCGAGTAGCGCACGGGTGCACCAGAACGCACTCGTCGAACCGTGTAGATGATGACCGCAACAAGTGCAAGAATAGCAATGATGCCCACGGCAAAGGTAAGCAATCGATTGCCGAACTCGACGTACTTATGCCACGACTCTTCTTGGCGGGCTGTCGGCACGTAAGAGCCTTCAACACATTCAGGCCACGTAGGGCAACCCAGCCCAGACCCGGTGAGTCGAACAACCACGCCCGTGACCACGATGGCGGATTGAGCGACGAGGTTGGCCAGGAACACTCGGCGCATCCAGCGCGAAACGATGATCACGGCGACAGTCTAGGCTTTACTGCCAACTAAAGCGCTTGCGCGAGATGGCAAAGCCGACAAGAGCCCAGGCGACAAGGATCACAATGGTCCACCACTGTGGTGAGACTCCAGATCCAAGGCTGTTGCGCAACGCATCGCTTAATGCGGCCGAAGGCACCACGGCCACCAGCGCGTCAAGTGGCAGCGAGGTCACGCTCGCACTGACACCGCCCACGACGACAAGAACCAAGAAGAGCGCATTCGCAATGGCTAGAACGGCTTCGGCTCGGAATGCGGAGGCGATAACGAGAGCCCAGGTAGCAAAAGCGGCACCGCCGATAAGCAAGGTGGGAATTGCCCACAAAGCGTTGACCGACGGACGCCAGCCCAAAGTCACAGCCACCACCGTGACGAGCACGAGAGAAATCGAAGCCAGCATCACGGTGGCGATGACCTTGCCCATGACTAGCCCCTGCCGCCCCAGGGGCGTTGTTGCCAGGAAGGTCAGCGCGCCGGATCTGCGTTCAAAGCCGGTGCCGATTGCCAGCGAGGTGAAGCAGGTTGCGATGAGAGAGACCATGCACACCAACGGGAACGCGGATTCAATTCGAGAAAGCGTGCCGCTGGACGAGAACATCCCAGTGGCATTCAACCCGATCAGAAGAAGGACCGGAATGATCAGTGTGAGGAGCAGCTGTTCACCATTGCGAAGCGTGAGTCGCAGCTCCCAGAGTGCGTGAGCCTTGGCCAACTTCACGACTGATCGCCGATGATGAGTTCTTCGAGGCTTGCCCGGCCAGTGCGAATACCCGACGTGGCAGCGTCGTGCTGTGCCAGCCACGCGGTGATCTGCGCCAGCACCTGAGGAGTGGGGTCGCCCTCAATGACGTAGCGCCCGGGCTCTTTCTCCGCGCCCGCGTACCCCGATGGCAAGCTCGCCATCAGGCCTTGAACATCTAGGCCCTGCCTTGTGTCGAAACCGAGTGCGCTGCCCTCACCGCGCAGTTCTGCCAAGGTGCCGGAACGTTCGATGACTCCATGACGAAGCACAATGACGCGGTCTGCGAGTTCCTCGATATCGGCAAGCACGTGCGTAGTCAGAAGCACCGCAACTCCTGCAGATCGCAGGTCGTCAATGATGCCGATGAGAGACCGTCTGGCCTGCGGGTCCATTCCCGCGGTCGGCTCATCGAGGAAGAGAATGTCGGGTCGAGGCAACAAGGCTGCGGCGAACTTGAGCCGTTGCTGCTCGCCTCCAGACATGCGTCGAGCGGTCGTTCGCGTCATCGGATCGATGCCGACCAGCTCAAGGAGTTGACGAGGGTCAGCGGATTTGGGGTAAAGCCGGGCGAGATAGGTCAGCCACTCAAGCGGACGAGCGCTCGGGTAGAGCCCGCCTGACTGCAGCATGGTTCCGACTCTGGCGCTCTGCTGGCCAGGGGGAGATCCCAGGACTCGGATGTGCCCCGCTGTCACGGGTCGGATGCCTGTGCAGGCCTCGAGGGTGCTGGTCTTGCCCGCGCCATTGGGACCCACCAAGGAGGTCACCTGACCAGTAACAGCACTGAATGAGATGCCTCGAACGGCCTCGGTCGTCCCATAGGTCATGCACAGCTCTTCGACCTCGAGTGCACTCACATGTGGAGTTTACGTGGGGGTGTCGACATGACCATGGCGGTCTCGAGTTGCGGGTATCGAAGGAATAACGCAACAATGGTGTTGTGAAATTCCCAGGTGAGGCCGCAGAGCGGATAGCGAGGTCCTTGCAGGTTCAAGGACCAGCGACAGTCGCCGAACTCGGTGTCCGTCTGGGCATGACTGCCGCAGGTATCCGTCGCCCATTGGCGGCCTTAGCCGAGAGCGAGTTCGTCTTGGCCACCGAGCGGGCGCCCTTTGGGCCGGCCCCCGCACCTCGTCGTGGTCGACCCAGCCTGGTCTATAGCCTCAGCGCCTCCGGCAGAGCAGCCCTTTCGGATGACACCGCGTCCTTGGCAATCGAGGTCCTGAGATTTCTTGATCGCACCCAAGGACCCCAGGCGGTCGCCCTATTCGCACGCGAACGGGCCGATCGGCTTGTTTCCAGCCTCGGCATCGGCTCAGATTCCTCAATGGAGTACCTGGCCGCCACCTTGACCGATGCCGGGTATGCCGCGTCGATCGAGGATGACCACGGCCCCACAGTGCAGCTCTGCCAGCATCACTGCCCCGTGGTTGACGCTGCCACCGAGTTTCCCTCGATCTGCGAAGCAGAGACCGCAGCACTCAGTGAGGCCCTCGGCACTCACGTTCTCCGACTTGCCACCCTCGCCCATGGCGATGGTGTCTGCACCGCCGTAATTCCCGTCAATCGAGCACACAACCGAAAGGTGTCGGCATGAGTACAGCAGCCGAGGAGCAGGCAGCCACAATCGATGAGATCGGTCGGTACGACTACGGCTGGAGCGATTCCGATGCCGCGGGCACGAACGCCCGTCGCGGTATCAATGAGGACGTCGTTCGAGACATCAGCGCGAAGAAGAATGAGCCTGAGTGGATGCTCGACCTTCGCCTTAAGGGTCTGCGCCTGTTCGACAAGAAGCCCATGCCCGCCTGGGGCTCAGATCTCGCAGGCATCGACTTTGACAACATCAAGTACTTCGTTCGCTCGACCGAAAAGCAGGCCACGAGCTGGGAGGACCTCCCCGCCGACATCAAGAACACCTACGACCGACTCGGCATCCCCGAGGCCGAGAAGCAGCGGCTCGTCGCTGGCGTCGCCGCCCAGTACGAGTCTGAGGTGGTCTACCACGCAATTCGCGAGGATCTGGAGCAGCAGGGAGTTCTGTTCCTCGATACCGACACCGCTTTGCGTGAGCAGCCAGAGCTCTTCCGCGAGTACTTCGGGACCGTGATCCCGGTAGGCGATAACAAGTTCGCCGCGCTCAACACCGCAGCCTGGTCAGGTGGTTCCTTCATCTACGTGCCCAAGGGCGTCAAGGTCGACATTCCCCTTCAGGCCTACTTCCGTATCAACACCGAGAACATGGGCCAGTTCGAGCGCACGCTGATCATCGTCGACGAGGACGCATACGTTCACTACGTCGAAGGCTGCACCGCTCCGGTCTATTCCAGTGATTCCCTGCATTCAGCAGTGGTCGAGATCATCGTGAAAAAGGGTGGGCGTTGCCGCTACACCACGATTCAGAACTGGTCGAATAACGTCTACAACCTCGTGACAAAGCGAGCCGTCGCTTACGAAGGTGCGACGATGGAGTGGATTGACGGCAACCTCGGCTCGAAGGTCACCATGAAGTACCCGGCCGTCTGGTTGATGGGGGAGCACGCCAAGGGCGAGACCTTGTCCATTGCTTTCGCGGGCGAAGGCCAGCATCAAGATGCGGGCTCGAAGATGGTTCACGCGGCGCCGAACACCTCGTCGAGCATCGTGTCCAAGTCCGTGGCACGTGGAGGCGGTCGTACCTCGTACCGCGGGCTGGTGCAGATTCTCGAGGGTGCCTATGGCTCCAAGAGCACTGTTCGCTGTGATGCACTTCTTGTCGACGACATCTCGCGCAGTGACACCTACCCGTACGTCGACGTGCGCGAGGATGACGTCTCGATGGGGCATGAGGCCACGGTCTCCAAGGTCAGCGCCGACCAGTTGTTCTACCTGATGTCGCGTGGAATGGCCGAGGATGAGGCAATGGCGATGATCGTCCGTGGGTTCATCGAGCCCATCGCACGCGAACTGCCCATGGAGTATGCGCTGGAACTCAATCGGCTCATCGAATTGCAGATGGAGGGCGCTGTCGGATGACCGCCCCTGCCATCGCACTCGCTCCGCCTTCCGACCTCTCACCACGCGTGCGCTCGTTATCGCCTGACGACTTCGCCACTCCGTCCGGTCGTGAGGAGGAATGGCGCTTCATCCCCGCTGGAGCTTTTTCACAGTTCATGGAACCCGTGTCAGATGCCGGATATGTCACGACATCCGACTCTCTCGCGAACGTGGTGCCCATCGCCGAACTCACATCGTCGTGGCTTCCCATTGATCGTCCCTCAGCTGTCGCACGGGCACGGGTAACCCATGCCGTCGTACTTGAGATTCCGGCTGATCATGAATCACACGAGCCGATTCACCTCCGGCTGACCGGTACCGCTCCCGTGTCGTATGAGCATCTCGAGATCCGCTTCGGACGCTTCAGCAAGGCCACAGTTATCGTCGAGCAACCGTCGACCTCAGCAGTGTCCGGGACGATCGTCGTCACTGTCGGAGATGGAGCTACGGCGACCGTGGTCAACGTCACCGATGGAGAACGCACACTCGAGACGATGCTCACCTGGCACTCTGACATCGGTCGCGATGCGCACTTCACCGGAACTCAGGTCAGTCTCGGTGGCTCTCGGCTTCGCGTTCTACCGAGCGTCTCGTATCTCGGCACCGGCGGCAACGCTCAGCTTCTCGGCGTTTTCCTGGCCGACGAGGGTCAGTTCATGGAACACCGACTCTTCGTCGACCACGATCGACCGAACTGCTCGAGCAACGTGGTCTACAAGGGAGCGATCTCCGATGAGAAGAGCCACACGGTTTGGGTAGGTGATGTTCTGGTGCGTCGCGAGGCGACAGGAATCGACACGTACGAGATCAATCGAAACCTTTTGCTCAGTGATGGCGCTCGCGCAGATTCTGTGCCCAATCTTGAGCTCGAGACCGGTGACGTAGCCAGCGCTGGTCATGCAAGTGCAACCGGACGCTTCGATGATGACCAACTCTTCTACCTGCAGACCCGCGGAATTGACGAGGAAACGGCTCGCCAACTGGTCGTACGCGGATTCTTTGCTGACCTCGTCTCCAGAATCCCTGATACGCAGTGGCAGGCAGACATCATGGGACGCATTGGCGCCCGGCTTGGAGTTCCCGCCGAGATCGGTGGCGATGATGACTGACTTCGCTCGGACTATTGCGGTCGAAAGCCTTGTTGATCGCAAGCCCAGCCGGGTAATGGTAGGCGAGACCGCGATTGCAGTAGTGACTATCGATGGTGAGATTTTCGCCGTAGGTGATCGCTGCAGCCATGCCGATGTATCTCTGTCCGAAGGTGATGTCGAAGGCTGCTCACTCGAGTGCTGGCTACACGGCTCGGCATTCGATCTGCGCACCGGCGCTCCATTGACCCTGCCTGCCATTGAACCTGTACCTGTCTTTGCAACCCGCGTGACCGTTCACGAGGGCATCTCCTTCCTGGAAATCAATCCGACACCGCTCGACACCGCGAAAGGCCTCTCCTCATGAGCCAGCTCGTCATCACCGATCTGCACGCCAGCGTGATCACCGACGCAGGGGAGCGAGAGATCCTGCGCGGTGTATCGCTGACCCTCGACTCCGGACGCACCCACGCCATCATGGGACCCAACGGCTCCGGCAAGTCCACACTGGCGTACGTGATTGCCGGTCATCCCAAGTACGTCGTAACATCAGGCACCATCAGCCTTGATGGGCAAGATGTGCTCGCCATGAGCGTTGATGAGCGGGCAAAGGCAGGTCTTTTCCTGGCCATGCAGTACCCCGTCGAGGTACCGGGTGTGTCGGTCTCGAACTTCCTGCGTACCTCTGTGACGGCAGTTCGTGGCGAGGCTCCCAAGCTGCGTACCTGGGTCAAGGACATGAAGACGTCCATGGCGGAGTTGCAGATGGACCCTGCATTCGCTGAGCGCAGTGTGAACGAGGGCTTCTCCGGCGGCGAGAAGAAGCGCCATGAGATCTTGCAGCTGGGGCTACTTGCCCCGAAATTCGCCATACTTGACGAAACCGATTCGGGTCTTGACGTTGATGCCCTTCGGATTGTCTCCGAGGGCGTCAATCGCTATCGCGAGGCGACCGATGGCGGCGTCCTGCTGATCACGCATTACACGCGTATTCTTCGGTACATCCATGCTGATGTCGTGCACGTGTTTGTTGGCGGTCGCATCGTCGAAACTGGTGGTCCTGAACTCGCTGACGTTCTTGAAGCAGAAGGCTACGACCGCTACGTGGCGGCAACGGCCTGATCATGACACCCCTCGATCCCGCCAGGATCAAGCGTGACTTTCCGATTCTCGAACGCACGGTTCGAGATGGAAAACCGCTTGTCTACCTCGATAGCGCCGCGACTTCCCAGAAGCCGCGGTCGGTCCTGGATGCTGAGCGCACGTACTACGAGACTTGTAATGCGGCCGTACATCGCGGTGCCCACCAGCTTGCAGAAGAGGCGACGTACGCCTACGAGTCTGCACGTGCCGCTATTGCGGAATTCATGGGTGCAACAGCCCATGAGATCGTTTACACCAAGAACGCGACTGAATCCTTAAACCTTGTCGCTTACGCGTTTAGCAATGCGACTGCACTGCACCGTGCGGGAGGCAATCCTCCCCAGGATCCGCGATTCATCCTGACCAGCGAGAACAACATTGTGGTCTCCGAGATGGAGCACCATGCGAATCTCGTTCCGTGGCAAGAACTCTGTGCGAAGACGGGCGCGCACCTGCGCTGGATCCCAGTGACTGATGAGGGTCGGCTAGATCTCGAATCCCTGGACTCCCTGATCGATGAACAAACGAAAGCGGTCAGTGTCGTTCACCAGTCAAACATTCTGGGCACCATCAATCCGGTTGCCACCGTCATGAATCGCGCGCACCAGGTTGGCGCTGTCGGAATAGTGGATGCATGTCAGTCCCTCCCACACATGCCACTGCGTGTCAGAGATTTGGGGGCTGATCTCGTTGCTTGGAGCGGGCACAAGATGCTTGGGCCCACGGGGATCGGGTTCCTCTGGGGTACATCGGAGATCCTGGATGCGATGCCACCCTTCATCACTGGTGGCTCGATGATCGAACTCGTGTACATGGATCACAGCTCGTATTCCAAGGCGCCTCAGAAGTTTGAGGCAGGAACCCAGATGGTGGCGCAGACGATTGGAATGCACGCCGCCGTCGACTACCTGAACGCGCTGGGCATGGATGCTGTTGAGGCACACGAACACGCGTTGACCGGCTACGCCCTCCAACAACTGGCGTCGATACCGGGCGTCAGGGTGATCGGCCCAAACGAGAACGTGGCCCGCGGTAGTGCGATCTCGTTCACGGTCGAGGGTCTCCATCCGCACGATGTCGGCCAGGTTCTTGATAATCAAGGAGTTGCGGTGCGGGTAGGTCACCACTGCGCCTGGCCTACATGTCGCCGATTCGGTGTTCCGGCCACGACTCGTTTGTCCACCTACATCTACAATGACCGTAGCGACATCGACGCAGCAGTGTCAGGCATCGTCGCAGCTCAGGAATTCTTCGGGGTGAAGTGAATGGACCTCAACGGGCTCTACCAAGAGATTATTCTCGATCACTACAAGCACCCCCGCGGCAAGACTCCTCTCGAGTCTCCATTGGCGTCGGCGCATCACGTGAACCCCACCTGCGGCGATGAGGTCACCGTAGACGTGGCAGCAGACGCGAATGGACACCTGCTGATCGGGTACGAGGGTCAAGGCTGCTCAATCTCGCAGGCAAGTGCGAGTGTGATGTCCGAGTTGCTCGCAGGCACCAGTGTCGAGAACTCGGTGGAGGTTCGCGAAGCTTTCGTGGCGATGATGCACTCACAGGGCAACGGCGAGCCCGATGAGGATGTCATCGGTGACGGTGTTGCCTTTGTCGGAGTCGCCAAGTACCCAGCTCGCGTTAAGTGCGCGTTGCTCCCATGGATGGCACTACAGGATGCAGAGATCAAAGCGGGCCTTATGGTCCCTAAGGAGGAGACACGATGAGTATCGCTACCAATGAAGACGTCATCGAGGCTCTCAAGGATGTTGTCGATCCCGAGCTCGGAATCAACGTCGTAGACCTCGGCCTGGTGTACGGGGTTGCCGTCGACGAGGCAAACATCGCCACTGTCGACATGACCTTGACCTCCGCGGCCTGCCCGCTCACTGACGTGATCGAGGATCAAACCCGTGCCGCGCTGACCCCCGTGGTCAGCGATTTCCGCATCAATTGGGTCTGGATGCCCCCGTGGGGTCCCGACAAGATCACCGACGACGGTCGCGACATGCTGCGCGCTCTCGGTTTCAACCTCTGACTCGTTCCGGGCGTCAGGGGAGGCGCAGTCTTCCCCGTAGACTGAGGGCCTCATGATCACCGCATCCGGCATTGAACTTCGCGCTGGATCTCAACTTCTCCTCGACAATGCCAATTTCCGCGTGGGTCCTGGTGACCGGGTCGGGCTTGTCGGGCGAAATGGCGCTGGCAAGACAACTCTCACAAGGGCATTGGCAGGGGAGACCACGCCTGCTTCGGGCACGATTTCAAGCACCGGAACCGTGGGGTACCTGCCTCAGGATCCTCGGTCGGGCAATCCCGACGAGGTTGCTCGCGATCGAATTCTCTCAGCTCGCGGCCTTCAGGATGTCCTGCGACGCATGCACGAGGCAAGCATGCGGATGGATGAGCCTGACGAGGCCGAGCGAGACCGCATCATCGCCCGCTACACGCGAGCCGAAGCCGAATTCGAGGCACTGGGTGGGTATGCCGTTGAGTCGCAGGCCGCGGCAATCGCTGCATCTGTAGGACTTGAGGAGCGAATCCTGGCTCAGCCGCTGGGCACCTTGTCGGGTGGCCAGCGACGGCGTGTTGAGCTTGCCCGCATTCTTTTCAGCGGCGCCGATGTCCTTCTTCTTGACGAGCCCACCAACCACCTTGACGCCGACTCAATCAAGTGGCTGCGCAAATTCTTGATGACCTATGAGGGCGGGTTCATCGTGATCAGCCACGACACCGAGCTTCTGGGTGACACCGTCAACAAGGTCTGGCATCTTGATGCCACCCGCCGCGAACTCGACGTTTACTCCATGGGCTGGTCCACCTATCTCACCGCCCGCGAGACCGACGAGCGTCGCCGAAAGCGCGAGCGACGAAATGCCGAACAGCAGGCTGAGGTGCTGCGTAATCAGGCAGATCGCATGCGTGCCAAAGCGTCAAAGGCGAAGGCTGCACAGAACATGCTGCGCAGGGCCGACACGCTTATCGCTGGGCTTTCTGATGTTCGCCAAAGTGACAAGGTGGCCAAGCTTCGATTCCCCGAACCCAAACCCTGCGGCAAGGTGCCTTTGATGGCGAGCTCTTTATCGCGATCGTACGGCTCCCTTGAAGTCTTCACAGACGTTGATCTCGCGATTGACCGCGGAAGCAAGGTTGTAATCCTCGGGCTCAACGGCGCAGGCAAGACAACCCTGCTCCGAATCCTCGCGGGAGTTGACAAACCGGATACCGGCAACATCGAACCCGGTCACGGAGCTGTCATCGGCTACTACGCCCAGGAGCACGAAACTCTCGACCCCAATGCCACGGTTCTAGAAACCATGCAGCGCGCTGGCGGCCACCTCGACGATGCCAAGCAGCGCACGGTTCTTGGCTCATTTCTCTTCCAAGGTGACGACGTGAGCAAGCCAACTGGCGTTCTGTCCGGTGGCGAGAAGACTCGTCTGGCTCTGGCTTGTCTTGTGGTCTCAGGTGCCAATGTTCTGCTCCTTGACGAACCCACTAATAACCTTGACCCAGCTAGTCGCGAGGAGGTTCTCAGTGCGCTGCGCAGTTACGAGGGTGCCGTCATTCTCGTGACACATGATCCAGGCGCCGTGTTCGCGCTTGAACCGGAGCGTGTACTGATCCTGCCCGATGGCGATGAGGACCTTTGGAGTGATGATTATGCCGATCTCGTCGAACTCGCCTGAGCCCGTGAACACGGTTTTTGAGGGCGATGGCGTCCGTATCGTGGATTCAGGGTCACGTCTCGATGTGATCCTCACCTCTCCCACCAATCGCAATGCCCAGACCCCGAAGACATGGGCGGCACTCGCCGGCGCCAAGTCATACGTGACCGAGTCAACCCGAGTCGTAGTTCTCACCGGCGAGGGCATGAGCTTCAGCGCGGGTTTGGATCGTTCAATGCTCGGATTGCCCAACGAAGCAAATCCCGTCACGCTCGCATCGCTGGGTATGGCGGGGGAGTCGGCGCTGCGTGACTTCATCACAACGGCTCAATCCGCCTTCACCTGGTGGAGACAGTGCGAGGCCATCACCATTGCGGTGGTCCAGGGGCACGCAATCGGCGCCGGATTCCAACTGGCCTTGGCATGCGACCTTGTCGCCGTGATGCCCGATGCCAGTTTCGCCATGCGCGAGCCAAGGCTTGGGCTTATTCCAGACCTCGGCGGAACCCACTCCCTCGTTCGCGCCGTGGGCTACCCACGAGCCATGGAGATCTGTGCCACGGGCCGTGCAATTGAGGCTGCGGAAGCTGTCACTTTGGGAATCGCTCAGTACCTGCTCAATTCGAAGAAGCCCGACGCGCAACTGAGCGAGATCATCTCGGAGCTCACCGCATCAAGTCGAGGCGTGCTCTCCGGACTCAAGAAGCTGCTTCGTGCCGGTGAGGATTCAAATCCAAGTGAGCAGCTGGACAATGAGCGAGAAGCTCAGATTCTCCGTATCGCAGCTCTCCTGCGCGAGGCAACATAATGTCGATGGAGAATGTCTGGCATGCGTATCGATCACTGACTCGGGATTCAACGGTCAAGCAAAGCAAGATCAGCAAGGGTCTCGTACGAAGAATTCTCGGCTATGCACGTCCGTATCGCGCACTTGTCATCATGTTCTTGATCACGATGGTCTTGGCCTCGCTGCTCAGCGTGGCGCAGCCGCTGCTCTTTCGCCGGATCGTTGACAACGGAATCAGCGTGGGGGATGCCAAGGTCGTCACGGTTACCGCACTAATCATCGCGCTGCTCGCGATCCTTGATGCCGGTCTTGGTCTTGTGGGTCGCTATTTCAGCTCGCGCATCGGCGAGGGACTCATCTACGACCTTCGCAGCCAGGTTTACACGCACGTTCAGGAGCAGTCGGTCGCCTTCTTCACCCGTGCACAGACCGGTGCTCTCATCTCACGCCTCAACAGCGACGTAATCGGGGCACAGCAGGCCTTCACCTCTACCCTTGGCGGGGTAATTGGAAACATGATCTCCCTGATCATCGTGCTCACGACGATGTTCATTCTGTCGTGGCAGGTCACCCTCGTCTCATTACTTCTCGTGCCGCTTTTCCTTTTCCCGGCGCGCTGGATGGGCCGACGTCTGCAGTCGATGACCCGTGATCAGATGAGTCTGAACGCAGTCATGAGCGCCCAGATGTCTGAGCGGTTCAATGTCTCGGGTGCACTTCTCGTCAAGCTCTTTGGACGACCTGCCGAGGAATCAGCGTCGTTCACCGGCCGCGCCGCTCAAGTGCGCGACATCGGTGTCAGCATTGCCATGGCAAATCGATGGTTCTTCACCGCCTTGACCCTGGTGGCCGCGTTGGCCACGGCTATTGCTTATGGTCTTGGTGGCAATCTGGTGATCACCGGCGCCCTTACCCTGGGCACGCTCCTGGCACTCATCGGACTTCTAGCGCAGCTGTATGGGCCGCTCACAGCCTTGTCGAACGTACGAGTCGATGTGATGACCGCATTGGTGTCATTCGAGCGGGTCTTCGAGATCCTCGACCTTCCACCGATGGTGCGCGATTCGCCGAATGCAGTGTCGGTTAAGCCCGGGCCCGTCTCCATCAGCTTCGACGACGTCTTCTTCCGCTATCCGAAGGCCTCTGAGGTGTCCCTGGCATCGTTGGAGTCTGTGGCCCGCGAGGACTCGGGCATGGCCGGAGCAGACGTGCTCAGGGGCGTGAGTTTCGACGTTCCCGCTGGCACAATGACGGCACTTGTAGGGCCCTCCGGCGCTGGCAAAACCACCATCAGTGCGTTGGCCACTCGCCTTTACGACGTGAATTCGGGTTCAGTACTCGTCGGCGATCAGGATGTGCGCGGGGTGACACTGGAGTCACTTCATGATGCCATCGGCGTGGTCACCCAGGATGCTCACATGTTCCACGACACCATCCGCTCGAATTTGCTGTACGCAAGGCCGGGTTCGACGGAAGCCGAGCTGCTCGAGGCATGTTCCTCGGCACAGATCGGCGATCTGATTACCGCACTCCCGGACGGGCTGGACACGGTCGTGGGGGATCGTGGGTACCGGCTCTCGGGTGGCGAGAAGCAGCGAATCGCTCTTGCCCGGCTGCTACTCAAAGCACCCCGCGTTCTGATCCTGGATGAGGCAACGGCCCATCTGGATTCCGAGAGCGAAAACGCCGTTCAGCGGGCCCTCGACACAGCATTGGTGGGGCGAACCTCGATCGTGATCGCCCACCGGCTCTCGACGATCCGCCGCGCAGACCAGATCCTGGTGATGGTGGATGGCCGAGTAGCCGAGCGGGGTACCCATGAGGAGCTGCTGGGTACCGATGGGGTCTACGCCGATCTTTATCGTACGCAGTTCGATCGTCCTGATGAGGGTGACGATCAGCAAATCTAGACGCATGGCAGTCTAGGGAACCTTCGATTGAAAGGCACACATGAGGGCTAGGGCTCACGGCGGAAACGCCGTGTTCCACTACACCGACACGGCGGTCCTCGCCGTCGGTGTTGCTGAGGCACCCATCGTGGTGACTTCCGATGAGTTCGACGAGCAACTCGCTTCCACGCTCGAGCGCGTAGGGCTTCGTTCGGGGATGCTTGAGGCCCTGGCCGGCATCCGCTCTCGACGCTGGTGGCCCGAAGACGTGAACTTCGCCGATGCCGCCGCGATGGCCGGACGCACCGCCCTGGAAAGCTCAGGTATCAGGCCCTCAGATATCGGTCTGTTGATCGACACTTCTGTCTGCCGCGACCATCTCGAGCCATCAGCCGCCGTCGACGTTCATCACCAACTCGGGCTGTCGACCTCCTGCCTAAATTTTGATCTTGCTAATGCGTGCCTTGGGTTCGTCAACGGAATGCAACTTGCCGCTACCCTGATCGACTCGGGCCAGATCAACTACGCATTGATCGTCGACGGCGAAGGCAGCCGCCGCACCCAGGAGGCCACCATTCGCAGGCTTCAGGATCCCTCGACCACCCGACAAGACGTTCTCGATAACTTCGCAACCTTGACCCTCGGATCCGGCGGCGCGGCCATGGTGCTCGGGCGAGCAACCGAGCACGAGGAGGGTCACCGATTCGTCGGGGGAGTTGCGAGAGCTGCAACACAGCACAACGCTTTGTGTATCGGGGATCTTGACCACATGATCACCGACTCCAACGGCCTCTTGCGCGCGGGAGTCGAGCTCGCGGGTGATACGTGGGATGCCGCCCGCGATGTCTTTGACTGGCATGACCTCGACTCTTACGTCATTCATCAGGTATCTCAGGTGCATACGGCCGCGATCACCGAGCGACTGGGAATCGACATCGCTCGAGTCCCGTTGACCTTCCCGGATCTCGGGAACATCGGCCCCGCGTCGATCCCGACAACGCTGGCTCATGCAGCCGGTGGCTACTCACGCGGACAACGAGTGGCCTGCATGGGAATCGGATCCGGACTGAACGCAGCGGTCATCGAGATCGACTGGTAGACATGGAAGGCTCACGCACTGTTCGCGCTTTGGACTCTCATGCAATCGAGCGACAGTGGCATCTACTTGACTCGTGGGCTCACCGTACGGGCTCACCAGCTCTGACCTTGCTGTGCGTGCATGGCAACCCGACATGGTCATACCTATGGCGCAATCTCGTTGCCCAGGCTCCCGAGAGCGTTCGGGTTATCGCGGTCGATCAGCTTGAGATGGGCTACTCCGAGCGCTCGGGCGTAGATCGTCGCCTTGCGGATCGAGTCATCGACCTCGGGAATCTCACCGACTCACTTGGTCTCACGGGGCCCATCGTTACGGTCGCTCATGACTGGGGTGGGCCGGTGTCGCTTGGATGGGCTCTGGATCACACGAGTCAACTAGCCGGAATCGTGTTGCTCAACACGGCCATCCACCAACCTGATGGCGCACATGCACCGTCACTGATTCGCCTGGCAAGATCCCGACCACTGCTGGATCTGAATACCAGACTCACCTCGCTCTTCATCAGTTCGACCACCGGTCTCAGCCGCGTGGCACGCGGTACGAAGCCTCGCCTCACCAAGGCCGAGGCTGACTCCTATCTAGCGCCCTATGGAGAGGCGGCTCGTAGAGCTGGAGTTCGTCAATTCGTGGCTGACATCCCGCTGGAGACCGACCACCCCAGCGCCCTCGAACTTGATCGCATCGCCGAGGGGGTACGCATGCTCACCGACGTACCGGTGCTCTTGCTGTGGGGCCCCGACGATCCGGTCTTCAGCGATATCTACCTCCATGATCTTGAGGAGCGCTTCCCACAAGCTCTGGTGCATCGATACGAGGGTGCACGGCATCTCGTGATCGACGATGCTCCGGCACTTGTCGGTGACTTGCTCGCCTGGCTGGCGACCGGGCCGACTACCCCGGAAGCACGTGAGATTTCTGAGGAAGTCTCCAGTCTTAACAACGCGCTGGTTGCCCGCGCACAAGACTCAGCACCTGCTCTGATCACCATGGGGGAGTCAGGCAGCGCTCATTCGATCTCCTGGGCCTTGCTCGCCGACCGAGTCGCACGCGTGGCGGGTGCCTTCGCCCACGCCGGAATATCTCGCGGTGATCGGGTCAGCGTGCTGATTCCCCCCGGTCCAGATCTCCTATGCACTGTCTATGCGCTGTGGCGATTAGGCGCCTGCGCGGTTGTCGTGGACCGTGGCCTCGGAATTCGTGGCATGAGGCGTGCAATTCGCGGAGCCGCGCCCATGCACGTTGTCGGAACCCGTGAGGGTCTTCTTCTCGCTCGCACCCTGAGAATTCCCGGCGCGCGCATTTCCACCCGGGATTTCGTCAGATTGATCCGCACGGCTCCATCTCTGGGGGTGCAGGCAACCATTGATGACGAAGCTGTCGTGGTATTCACGTCGGGAGCAACTGGTCCGGCGAAGGGCGTGATCTATCGACATCGACAAGTCGCTCACACCATGCAGCTCCTTGCCGAGCACTATGAACTCGTCCAAAGCGACACATTGGTGGCGGCCTTTGCCCCATGGGCACTTCTCGGACCCGGGCTCGGGATCTCATCCGTCATTCCCGATATGGATGTCACGCGTCCGGGCACCCTCACCGCACCTGACTTGGCCGAGGCTGTTGAGAGCGCCCATGGCACCGTCATCTGGGCAGCACCTGCTGCCCTTCGGAACATCGTCGCCACCTCGTCTCAACTCTCCGATAGGCAAAGTGCTGAATTCCACGGTGTTCGATTGGTCCTGTCGGCAGGTGCTCCGGTGCCACTTCCCCTGCTCGACGATGCCTCTCGGCTGTTCCCCAACGCCTCACTTCGTACCCCGTACGGCATGACCGAAGCACTTCCCGTAGCTGAGGCTGATCTGGAAGCAATTCGCCACCAGGGCATTGGTAACGGCGTATTTGTCGGCCGGGCCCTTCCCGGCATCGACATTGCAGTGGCGCCACTTGATGATTTGGGCAATCCCAGCGAGATCTTGACCACCGATGCCGAAGCCACTGGAGAGATCGCCGTGCGGGCTTCTCACATTCGCGATGGTTACGACCGACTGTGGGCCACGACTATGCGTGCATCACGAAACGCAGGGTGGCATCGCACAGGTGATGTGGGACATCTTGATACCGAGGGCAACCTGTGGGTGGAAGGACGCCTCGCGCATGTCATCACGACACCGGAAGGACCTCTCACCTCAATCGCCCTTGAGCAGCGCGCGATCGCGGCGGGGTCCATCAATGCGGCCTGCGTCGGCATCGGACCTGCCGGAACTCAGCAGGTTGTTCTCATCCTCGAGCAACCCGGGAGTTCATGCCTGCTTGGTGCTGGGGAGACCGCAGCCTTCCGTCAAGTGTGCGGATATCCCTTCGCTGCGGTGATGCGGATGGAGAAGCTACCAGTAGATATTCGACACAACTCGAAAATTGATCGCCTGGCACTGGCCCGATGGGCTACTTCGATCCTGGGCGGGGCACTCGGATGAGCGGCGGTGTCCTGGTCACAGGAGCATCGGGCTTACTCGGACGAACAGTTGCACTTCAGCTTGCCGCCCGAGGTGAGCTGGTCACGGTGATGCAGCGCAGCGACAGCGGTCTTGATGTACGACAGATCCGAGGGGATCTCAATGACGCAGACGCAAGGCGCTTGGCGCTGGAGGGAGTAGATCGGGTAATCCACTGCGCTGCCAAGGTCTCGATCAATGGCCCGGAAGCCGAGTTCTCGCGCATCAATGTTGACGGCACCGCCGCATTGCTATCGGCGGCACGCGCGAGTGGTGTTCGCTCCTTCGTGCATGTCTCAACTCCATCGGTTGCCCATCTCGGGCGTGCTATCCATGGTGACCAGGCGCAGCCGGCTGATCCGGAGGGTGCACGAGGCAACTACGCCCGTACCAAGGCAGAAGCTGAGCTGCTGGCTCTTGCCGCTTCCGATTCGGACTTCTCCGTGTGCGCGGTTCGACCCCACCTCATCTGGGGTCCAGGTGATGAGCAACTGATCGGACGAATCGTCTCTCGCGCTCAGGCAGGTCGGCTCTTCCTCATCGACCACGGGCATGCTCTCATCGACACCACGTACATCGACAATGCTGCCGAGGCTCTCATCGCTGCTCTGGATACCTGCACCGTGAACGCCGGGCGGGCATTCGTGGTCAGCAACGGAGAACCTCGCACAGTCGCCGAACTGTTGGAGCTCATCTGTAGCGCTGCCGGCGTAGCACCACCGCGACGGAGTGTTCCTGCATCCGCCGCGTACCGGGCAGGTGCGATCGCCGAACGTTTGTGGGGAGATTCGGAACCGCCGCTGACCTCATTTCTTGTCGAACAACTCGCTACCGCTCATTGGTTCGATCAACGAGAGACGCGGTCAGCACTCGGATGGGTTCCCCGCATAAGCCTTGCCGAAGGCTTTGTGCGTCTTGCAGCCTCCTACGGCACCCGGGTGACTCCGCCATCGACAGCGATCACTGTCCCGGTCACATAGGACGATGCCGGGCTCAGCAGGAAAGTCGCTACCTGAGCGAACTCCTCTGCACGCCCATAGCGCCGAAGTGGAATGTCTGCACTGAGCCTTATTCGATTTGCGTCCGCGTCACCTGACGCCGCATCGAGTTCACGTATGCGCTCAGTATCGAAGCGCCCTGGCAGCAGCCCATTCACACGGACATCCTTCGGGCCGACCTCATCAGCAAGGTCAGTGACCAGCATCGCGAGACCTGGCCGCAGTCCATTGCTGATCGAGATTCCCGAGAGAACTTGAACCGCGGAGCTTGAGAGTACGACCACGACCGAGCCACCTAGACCTGGACTCGTGGAATTCTCCACAGACAATGCCCGAGCTACCTCGCGCATGAGCCGAAGACCGCCCAAAAACACGGTTCCGAAAGCGGCAGTCCACTGATCGTCTGTCGTGCTCAACACGGAGCCAGCCGGTGGGCCGCCGACACTGACGAGTGCTCCGTCTAGTCGACCAAAGTGATCATGCGCCATCTCGATGGCACGCTGAGCCAACGCGGGGTCGTCGAGATCGCCTGACAGCGTGGTTGCACCTGCGCCGAGGCGCTCCCTGACAGCCTGTAGCCGAGTTTCTTCGCGGGCCACAAGAACGACATTGGCGCCCTCTCGAACAAGTGCTTCAGCGGTAGCCAGACCCAGGCCCTTGCTACCACCGCTAACGATGTAGGTACGCGACGAGAGTTCGAGATCCATCAATCCTCCTGAGCCAGGTTACTTGTGTCATCGCGTGCCTCGCGGCGCAGGAAGAAGAACCAGCCGCCGGTGCACACGAGCGCGAAGAGTATCCACTGCACGGCGTAGGAGATGTTCTGCGCATCATCGATCTCGGGTAGCTGAATTGCCGCAAGACCGCTCTGTTCGGGCACCGACTCCGTGAGCTGAACGAAGCCGTCGACTGGCGTCGGCACCGGGAGCACCACGGGATCGACGTCGGAGATCATGCCCACCGGGAGCCCCGATGTAGTCCGTGCTTCCTGCCAATCACGCCAGAGTCCTGTGATCGTCACCTCGCCTGCGGGAGCTGGAGGCACATCTGGGTACGTCGTGGCATTTCCGTCAGCACGCAGCCAACCGCGATTGACCCAAATAGTTCCGATCTCGGTTACCAGCGGTGTCATGATCCAGAACCCGTTGACGGTCTCTTGTGGACGCTTTCTCACGACTACTTCGTTCGTCTGATCGTAGGTCCCGGTGATACGCACAGGAGTCCACTCGACTGAGGCTGCAGCAGGCGTGACGGGGGCTTCGGCTCTGGCAATGACCATGCTCGAGTTCAGAACCTGCTTCTCCTCGGCACGCGACCACTGCCACCTGCTGAGTAGCCCAAAGGCAACGATCACAATGATCACGACGGCGGTGAAGGAGAGCCAGCGCCGTGTGCGCAACAAGCTCAGCATGGCAACACTCTACGCGGCGAAAGAACCAGATTTCTGGGGCTAACTACGGTGCCCGGTAAATGTTGCCCTCGGGCCCGGGAAGCATCGTGGTGCTCATGCCCAGTGCGCGCGATTCGTAGTGCTCCACACCCGTGTCGCCTGGCTCGTCGCTCTCACGACCGGCATTCGCGATGACAACCGCGAGGTAAGGCAGAACCACCGCGCCGGTGATGAACACCCAACGGGGCCATCCCGGCACGAATATGGCCAAGATCACGCACGCTGTTCGGATCCCCATGGAGATGAGGTAGCGACGGGTGCGCGTGGTCTGCTCGACGCTCAGCCCGCGCTGGGCCTCGGTAATAGTGAAGACGTCACTGGATTCCTTACCCATGACCCACCTCCACGACCGACGGCTTACCCACCTACCCAGGTTATGGCCCTCGGCAATATCCTGCTCGGCGAGCCCCGAGTCGTCGGGGGTATGAAGAAGGAGCAGCATGGATCGCGCATACGGACTTACTGAGATCGTCGGGACCTCCAAGGTTGGCATCGACGACGCAATCAACCAGGCAGTCACGCGTGCCTCCCAGAGCGTTCGACATGTCGACTGGTTCGAGGTGTCCCAGATCCGTGGATACGTGCGCGACGGAGTCGTGGACCACTTCCAGGTATCTGTGAAGCTCGGATACCGCCTAGAAGACGCAAACTAGGCCTCGTCATGTCTGTCGCACTCGTCACAGGCGGAAATCGCGGTATTGGCCTGGCCTGCGCTCAGCGCCTTCGCGATTCAGGTCACACGGTGATCGTCGGCTGTCGAAGCGGTGTTGCACCTGATGGACTGTCAGCTGTCGTCATGGATGTCTCGGATCCGGAATCGATCAACGCAGCCTTTGACGCGATCGAGGAGCAGCACGGTCCGATCACCATCGTGGTGGCTAACGCGGGTATCACCCGAGACAATCTGCTCATGCGCATGTCCGATGAGGACATCGATGAAGTACTCACCACGAATCTGGCGGGCTCGATCCGCATCGCTCGTCGAGCGCTCCGCAACATGCTCAAAGCTCGCACTGGCCGCATCATCTTGGTGTCCTCAGTCGTCGGCCTCATGGGCTCCGCCGGTCAAGTGAACTATGCCGCCTCCAAGGCAGGCCTTGTTGGAGTCGCGCGTTCCCTGGCACGCGAGGTTGGCTCACGTGGCATCACCGTCAATGTGGTCGCCCCTGGCTTTGTTGATACCGACATGACCGCTGAACTGGGAGAGGAGCGCAAGGCCGAGATCCTCGGAGCCGTACCCCTCGCTCGCTATGCTCAACCGGAGGAAATCGCCGGAGTGGTGAATTTCATCGCGTCTGCAGATGCCGGGTACATCACGGGGGCCGTGATTCCGGTTGATGGCGGGCTCGGGCTCGGTCACTGACACACGAAGGGCACGACATGGGGATTCTCGACGGCAAGACCATCCTGGTCACCGGGGTTCTCACTGATCAGTCGATCGCCTTCCACGTCGCGAAGTTCGCTCAAGAGCAAGGTGCGCAGGTCATCTTGACCTCCTTCGGTCGCACGATGTCTTTGACTAAGCGTTCGGCAAGTCGACTTCCTGCCGAAGCTCCTGTCATCGAGCTCGACGTCACGAATGTTGAGCACCTCGATGCCTTGGCGGATCGAGTTCGTGAGCATGCCCCCGAACTCCACGGGGTTCTTCACTCGATCGGCTTTGCGCCCGAAGCTGCCCTCGGCGGAAACTTCCTGAATACGGCCTGGGAAGACGTGGCCACCGCGGTGCATGTCTCGGCCTACTCACTGAAGGCTCTTGCCGTTGCCGCCAAGCCCGTCATGCCCGCCGGCTCTGCGATTGTGGGCCTTGATTTCGATGCCACCATCGCCTGGCCGAAGTACGACTGGATGGGTGTCGCCAAGGCGGCCTTCGAAAGTACTTCGCGCTATCTGGCCCGTGATCTCGGCCCGTCAGGCATCCGAGTGAACCTGATCGCCGCGGGACCCATCCGCACCATGGCTGCCAAGAGCATTCCTGGCTTCGACGATTTCGAAGCCGTGTGGGCCGCTCGATCGCCGCTCACGTGGGATCTCGATGATCCGACTCCCGCCGCACGCGCCTGCGTCGCCCTTCTCTCGGACTGGTTCCCTGCCACAACTGGCGAGATCATCCATGTCGACGGCGGAGTTCACTCGCAAGGTGCCTGATCTCATCGTGATGCGACACTCCAAGTCCGCATATCCACCGGGCATCGCAGATCATGATCGTCCGCTCAACGATCGCGGCTCGCGGGATTCGAAAGCAGCATCGCAGTGGTTCGCCCAGCAGCGAATTCCGGTCGACGAGGCATGGGTCTCGAGTGCAGTCAGGGCCCAGCAGACGTGGTCCGGAATCAGCGACGGAGTTCGAGAGTCGGCAGTGCCGGGTTTCGATCAGCGCACAGTTCCCGGTCTCTACGAAGCTTCCGTCGACCAACTTCTGACGTTGCTCAGCGAGGCGACGGCCTCGTGTCTCCTCGTGGTCGCTCACAATCCGGGCCTTGAGCAGTTGATTGAACGAGTCACAGGTCGTGATGCGCACGGCTGGCTTTCGCACATCTCTCAGAAGTACCCGACAGGCGCCGTGTGTGTCATTCGCCATGACGGCTGGGCGGCACTAGCTCGAGGCGATGCCGAGCTCGTGGCCTACGCGGTGCCGCGCGCTAGCTAACGGGCGGGGCGCTGATGTCGAGGCCTGCGTGCGCGTCGGCATCCTCAACCTCGGCACGGGAGATGCCCATCAGGTAAAGCACGGAATCAAGGTAGGGAACGCTCACTGAACTGTCGGCAGCGTCGCGCGCCGCTGCCTTGCCGTTGAAGGCGATGCCTAGTCCGGCTGCCTGCAGCATGTCGGCGTCATTAGCACCATCACCGATGGCAATCGTGCGACTCATAGGTATCCCATACTCGAGGGCGAGTTCCTCAAGTGCGGCCCGTTTGCCGGCGCGATCGACAATCGCTCCAACAACCTTGCCCGTCAGGTGCCCATCGACAACTTCGAGTGTGTTTGCCCGCACATGGTCAACGCCGAGTTCAACAGCGAGCGGGGCGATCACCTCAGTGAATCCACCCGACACCAACGCAACGCGGTAGCCAAGATTCCTCAGTGTGCGGCATAGGGTGCGAGCTCCAGGCGTCAAGGTGATGCGGTCGCGCACGCGGTCGATGACATCCGCAGGCAGTCCTTCCAGGAGGGCGACACGCGCAGTTAATGATGCAGCGAAGTCGAGTTCGCCAGCCATGGCTCGCTCAGTGATCTCGGCAACCTGAGCGTGGGTGCCGGCCTCATCAGCAAGCAGATCGATGACTTCGTCTTGGATCAATGTCGAATCGACGTCCATGACCACGAGGTGCTGTCCGCGGCGATCAAGCCCAGCATCCTGAACGGCGATATCGACACCTGTCTGGGCTGCCGCGGCCGCAAGTGCTGAACGAAGGTCTGCGACATCAGCGCCAGATCCCTCAAACGCCACTGCGGTGACGGGGTAGCTGGCGATCCGGCGAATGCGATCGATATTTCCGCCGCGATCGGCGATCTCACTCGCTACACGGGAGATGGCCGAGGGCCGAAGCGGAGCACCCATCACGGTGATCTGGAAACGTCCGTGAAGTCGGGTATCGGCCTCGGCCTCAGCCTCACCCTGATGAACTCTCACGTCAAAGCCGAGGGCAGAGCCGAAGTCGCTCACTCTCTGGCTGAACTCCTGAAGCTGAGCAAGGCCCACCGGCAAGGTCACGAGAAAGGAGAGTGTGAGGTGCGCACGCACCACGATCTGCTCAATGTCGATGATGACGACATCGTGATCAGCCAGGATCTCGCACACGCGACGGGTAACTCCCGGACGATCAGGCCCGGTCAAGGTGAGCAGGAGGGTCTCTGCGGCTGCATCATTCATCGAACTGAGACTAGTGCTGATTGGCTGCTTCCCTCGGCATAGGCTCTTCCCGTGGCAGAGGTATTCACCGGCATCGGACTCACGGTTCGCAGGGGTGAGCGACTTCTCCTTGACAACGTGAGTTGGAGCGTCTCGGAGGGTGAACGTTGGGTCGTAATTGGCCCCAATGGCGCCGGCAAGACGACCCTGCTATCGATTCTGGCTGGTCGGATGTTTCCCACGAGTGGCCTCATCGAGGTCCTCGGGGAAGAACTTGGCGCCACCGACATGGCAGAACTTCGCACCCGAATCGGCTGGGCGAGCAGCGGGGAACTCATTGATCTGCCACCGGGGGAATCGGTTGCCAATGCGGTAATTACCGGCGCGCAGGCCGTGGCCGGCAGATGGATCGAGGTGTACGAACCGGCAGACGAGGCTCGCCGTGATGAGTTGCTTGCCAGTTGGAATCTGGCCCACCTCGCGAATCGAACGTTCGGCACCCTCTCGGAGGGAGAACGGAAACGCTGTCTGATTGCTCGATCACTGATGGCGGACCCCGAGCTTTTGTTGCTCGATGAGCCAGGAGCAGGGCTCGATCTGGCCGGGCGCGAAGACCTTGTCGAACGTTTAGAAATACTCGCTGCTGATGCGATGGCTCCCGGACTCGTGCTCATTACCCACCACGTCGAGGAGATTCCACCAGGTTTTTCTCACGCGCTCGTCATCGCGAAGGGCAGGATCGTGGCGAGCGGTCCGATCAACACCGTGATCACCAGCGACACGCTCACACGAGCATTCGAATTTCCCATTGAGGTTAGCCAGCTCAGCGGCCGCTTCTTCGCCCGACGTTCGCCACGATGACGACTCTTCAATGGGTGCTCATTGCACTGGCTGGCTTTGGTGGCGGTGTAATCAACGCAGCGGTGGGTTCAGGCACCTTGCTCGTGTACCCCGTTCTCACCGGGATGGGGGTACCGCCCCTCACAGCGAACGGATCCAACTGTCTGGGACTGGTTGCGGGATCCATCACGTCTGCCTGGACATATCGATCACTCTGGCGCGATCGACTCGACGTTCTCCGCTGGCCGATCATCGCCGGGTGTGGCGGCGCATTGATCGGTGCGCTCCTTGTCATCGGTCTCGATGTGCGTGTTTTTGTCGCGGTAATCCCATGGCTCGTGCTCGCTGCGACGCTTCTAGTAGCAATCTCACCTCTTGTCGCACGCTGGTTGACTCGCCGCAGGTCGTCTGCCTCTTCGCCTCAAGGACTCCTGTGGCCGTACAGCGGAGCCGTAGGGGTGTATTCAGGGTATTTCGGCGCCGGACAGGGGATCATCTTGCTCGCCCTATTCGGCATTCGATACGACACCGATATTCAGCGAGCGAATGCTGCAAAGAATGCCTTCGCGGCAGCGGCGAATCTCGTATCGGCCCTCGTCTTTCTCATCTCTGGCTATGTGGATCTAGCAGTGGCCGCCTGCATTGCTCTCGGCGCCATTCCAGGTGGCTACATCGGCGGACAATGGGCCAAACGCCTCCCCGATGCCTTTTTGCGCGGACTCGTCGTTCTCGTCGGGATTGTCGCCACGATCTATCTCTTCCGGTTCCGTTAGTCTCGAAGAAACGAAGGAGATCGGTGAGACGCGCACTTCTGGGGGCTCTTGCGGCGGTCATGGTGATCGTGGGTGCTTGTCTGCTCGCAGTCTCTGGCTGGATCTACGCGGCGTTTGGCACCGATGGGATTGCTTCGACTCCACTCGGCACCATCGCCTCCACGTCGCGCTCTTCCGCCATCGTCATTGACATTGATGAGGCCCGAGTGCGCATTCCCATCGTGCCGGTGTCTGGCAATACGACGCTGCGACTTGACTCCGCCGACGGTTCATCACTCATCGCAGGATCCAGCAGTATGCAAACAGTCGATGCTTTCATTGGAGCGCGCGAGATCGACGTGGCCTACCGAAGTCTTGGCGATTGGGCTCTTACCCATGTGACGGGAACACGCTTTGCCGCACCGTGGGGATCGGCTCCCGACTGGATGACCACCGGAGAATCGCTCGACGTCGGGATCACCAACGGGCAGACGGTAGCGATCGCCAACGCGAGTGGCGCCACCGGAGTGAACGTGTATGACTCACTTCAATTCTCGGCCCCGGGCGCACCCACGGCTGCACTTATCCTGACCATCAGTGGGGGAGTCGTCACCCTGGCAGGGGCTGTTCTTGCTTTCAGTGTCATCTGGCTCATGAGAAGGAGGGGTGATGAAGTCAGCGCGTGATCGCATCTGGACGATCCCGAACATGATGAGCTTCGCTCGCTTGCTCGGCGTTCCGGTCTTTTTGTGGTTGCTGCTTGCCGAGCAGGCCGACGGATGGGCCTTCGTCGTATTGGTTCTGGCCGGCATTAGCGACTGGCTCGATGGGGCCGTAGCACGCGCGACCGGGCAAGTGAGTCGACTGGGCGAGCTCCTGGATCCGCTCGCTGACCGGCTCTACATTGCGGCCACCGTCATTGGCCTGGCCATACGCGGCATCATCCCGTGGTGGCTCGTGATCGTGCTTGCCGCACGAGACGTGATGCTCCTCTGCCTGCTTCCGTACTTGCGAAAGCGAGGTCTCCTCACCCTGCCTGTGACCTTGGTCGGCAAGGCAGCCACGTTCTGCCTCCTGTGGGGCTTCCCGTTCCTGCTGCTCTCGACTTTTGACGGTGCGTTCGGAACCTGGACCGCAGCCCTTGGCTGGGCCTTCTCCGCCTGGGGCGTTGGCCTCTACTGGTGGGCCGGAATCTCGTATCTGGCCATTGCCCGCTCACTGGGCTCCGGCAGCCCTGGCAACCCTGAACCGGTGCGTTAGAGTTCCCTCACAACGACAGGACTGGAGTGTTGATGTACCCCGAGGATCTTCGATACACCGCTGAGCACGAGTGGGTACGCACTGACGCCAACGGGAATGTGCGCATCGGCATCACCCATTACGCACAGGATTCACTCGGCGACATCGTCTACGTCTCCGTCCCGGCAGTGGGCGAGTCCGTCAATGGCGGCGACACCTGTGGTGAGGTCGAGTCGACCAAGAGCGTGAGCGACATCTACGCCCCGGTCAGTGGCGAGATAATCGCTCGCAATGATGCTCTCGATGCGAACCCCGAGTTGATGAACACCGATCCGTACGGCGACGGCTGGCTCATCGAGGTGCGTCCGGCCACTGTCGGCGATGTCGACGCCCTCCTGACCGCTGCCGATTACCAGGATTTGGTCGAGAAGGGCCACTGAGCATGTCCACCTGCCAGCAGTGCGATCACGCCATCGAGGCTGACGATCACTTCTGCGCGGGTTGCGGTCACCCCGTCGACGCCATGGACCACACCGGGTCCATGACCTCCATCATCATGAAGCCCGCTGATCCTTCGGGGCCGATGACCGCTGTCGGAGCCGGTACCACCATGGACATTCCTCGTGGCGCGGCTGTGCTGGTCGTGCGCCGCGGTCCCGGTGAAGGCACGGAGTACTCCCTTGACGCCGCGCGCACGACCATGTCGATCGGTCGATCGCCGGAAGCTGACATCTTCCTTGACGACATCACGGTCAGTCGGCGCCATGCAGAGCTTCGTCACGGTGCCGAAGGCTGGAGCCTGCGCGATGCCGGCAGCCTCAACGGCACCTACGTCAACCGCAAGCGCGTTGACGACATTCGTCTCGCTGGCGGCGATGAGCTTCAGATCGGCAAGTTCCGATTTGCCTTCCTCGTCAGCGACGCAGGCTGATGCCCGCAGGCGACACAGGGGAGCGCAAGACCCCCATCGTGGTCGGGACGATCAGCATTGGCGAGGTGCTTTCGCTCCTGCGGAAGGAATTTCCCGACGTCACCATCAGCAAGATACGGTTCCTCGAGACTGAGGGTCTCGTGACACCGGAGCGCACTCCCACCGGGTATCGCCGATTCACCGAGTACGACCTCGAGCAACTGCGCAAGGTTCTCACCCTGCAACGTGATCAGTATCTGCCGCTGAAGGTGATTCGCGAGCATCTTGAGAATCCCAGTGAGCCCGAGTCGGCGACTCCCACGGCCGGCACCGGCATGCGTGCCGATGATTTCCGGCCTGGCGCAGGCAAGGTCCGGATGACCCGCGGTGAGCTCGCTGAGGCGACCGATCTTCCGGAGGCCACCGTCGCGTCGTTGGAGTCCTTTGGCCTGGTCTGGGCTAACCCCACCGGTCATTACGACGAAGATGCGCTTGCCATCTGCTCTGTGGTCTCGAGGCTTAGCGAGTTCGGGGTCGAGCCGCGTCACCTCAAGAGCTTTCGCGTAGTTGCCGATCGTGAGAGCGGTCTCGTGGAGCAAATTGCCACTCCCTTCAGTCAGCCCCGCGACAAGGATGCCCGCGCTCGCGCCCAGGAGGTCATCCGCGAGCTGGCAGCGCTCTTTGTGCAACTTCATGCCGCTCTGCTAAGGGCCGAACTCGTACGTGGTGGCAAGGCCTAAACCTGCGTATCCTTCACCTGTGAGAGCTCTCGAGGTAGTCGGCGTCCGAATGGAGATGCCCTCCAACAATCCCATCGTCTTGCTCCGAGAGGTCGAGGGTGAGCGGTACCTGCCGATCTGGGTCGGCGCCGTCGAGGCCACGGCCATCGCCTTCGCCCAGCAAGGCGTCGTACCCCCGCGGCCCTTGACCCACGACCTCTTCGCCAGCGTGCTCGAGGCAGTCGGTTCTCCGCTCACCGAGGTCCGCATCACTGGCCTGACCGATGGCGTCTTTTACGCCACTGTGCACTTCGCCAGTGGTATCGAGGTCAGTGCCAGACCCTCTGATGCCATTGCCCTAGCCCTTCGTACCCAGGTGCCGATCTGGGGAGCCGATGACCTCCTTGATGAAGCCGGAGTCGATATCCCCGATGCGGAGATTCCGGCTGAGGACGAAGTCGAAAAGTTCCGGGAATTCCTCGATCAGGTGTCGCCCGAGGACTTTGGCGAGCTGTCCTAACTCAGAACGAACCCTCAAGTACAGGCTCAGACTTCGGTTCGCGACACGCCGCTTGTCGAATTGACCCTCGAGTTTCACTTGCGTAACTTCCGTAACAGCAAATACCGCGACTTCCCCCGCGCTGGCTGGTGTGGGAGAGTCGCCACTCAGGAGGCCATATGAACGTCAGCGATCACGAGTCCGTGTCAGGTCAGAGCGCACTCTTCGATGACGCCGACTTGCGGCCCCTGCCGGCGAACATTGGCTACCGCGGCCCGATTGCCTGTGCCGCCGCCGGCATCACCTACCGCCAGCTCGATTACTGGGCTCGTACCGGCCTAGTGACACCCTCAATTCGCGACGCCAGTGGCTCCGGAACCCAGCGCCTCTACGGCTTCCGCGACATTCTCATCCTCCGCATCGTCAAGCGCCTGATTGATACCGGCGTCTCGTTGCCGAATATCCGCGCCGCCGTCGAGCATCTCGATCAGCGCGGCGGCAATGACCTCTCCAACATCACCTTGATGAGCGACGGTGCCAGCATTTACGAGTGCCGAAGCGCCGATGAGGTTGTTGACCTTGTGCGCGGTGGGCAAGGAGTCTTCGGTATTGCGGTCGGCAGCGTCTGGCGCGAGGTCGAAGGCACCCTCGCAACCTTGCCGGGGGAGAACCCCGATGGTGAGGCTTCAGTCCCTTCCACCAACAGTGATGAACTCGCCGCTCGCCGAGCTCGCCGCGCCGTCAGCTAGCTCGCCGCGCCGCTAGCCGTCCCACCAAGCGAATCTGGCCCCAGCCGATAGGCTTCAGGGGCTGATCGACCCTGCACGGGAGAGCTGGCCTGCGTGAGCAGAGTCAGCGCCGAAGGAGCAAGTCTCCCCGACAATCTCTCAGGCACCCGGACCGTGTGGGGAAGGCATCTCTGGAAGGCGGGAAGAAATTCCCCACCGACGGTGAAAGCCGCGAAAGCGGTGAAGCTCTCAGGTCGCGCGGTGCGCGGAAGACAGAGGGGGAGAGTGGCCACGCCGTGGCCGCTAACCCGATGCGCCCGAGAGGTCAGCAATGCCATCGACACCCAGCAGCCCATTCGTCGACCGCCACATCGGTCCTGATGAACAGGCAATTGCTCGCATGCTCGCCGCCATTGGGTACAGCAGTCTTGATGAGTTGACCGACGCGGTCGTCCCCGGCGTGA
This sequence comes from Candidatus Nanopelagicales bacterium, assembly GCA_044374195.1. Classification (GTDB taxonomy): domain Bacteria; phylum Actinomycetota; class Actinomycetes; order S36-B12; family S36-B12; genus CAIKZY01. The sequence continues at coordinate 28,550 of JBILOY010000009.1, read as the reverse complement.
TCCACTGGCGCGAGGCGCTCGCGATTCCTGCAGGCCGCACCGAGCCTGAGGTCACCGCAGAAATGCGCGATATCGCGTCTCGAAATCGTGTGCTCACCTCGATGATCGGACTCGGTTACACCGACACGATCATTCCTGGTGTCATCAAGCGCAATGTGCTCGAAAGCCCCGCCTGGTACACCGCGTACACGCCCTACCAGCCGGAGATCTCCCAGGGCCGTCTCGAGGCTCTGTTGAACTTCCAGACGCTGATTGAGGATCTCACCGGCCTGCCGGTCGCTGGGTCCTCACTCCTCGACGAGCCGACCGCAGCTGCTGAGGCTATGGGCATCGCCTTCCGCAGCGGGCCGAAGAATGTCATGCGACTACTTGTCGACTCCGATACGCATCCCCAGACCCTCGCTGTTCTTCAGACCCGTGCCGAGCCGCTCGGGGCGGTCGTCGAGCTCATTGACGTCACAAAGCCGCTGCCTGATGGCGACTTCAGCGCAATCATGCTGAGTTACCCCGGCACATCGGGTGCGGTGCGCGAGCTCCGCGGTTTGGCCGAGGCTGCTCATTCGCGCAATTCACTTGTGATTGTCACAACGGATCTCCTCGGTCTCACATTGTTGACTCCGCCGGGGGAGTGGGGCGCCGATGTCGTGGTGGGCTCCGCTCAGCGCTTTGGCGTTCCGATGGGGTTTGGTGGTCCGCATGCGGGCTTCATGTCAGTTCGGGCCGGTCTCGAGCGCAGTATGCCCGGCCGTCTGGTCGGTGTCAGCGTCGATGCCGACGGCAATCCTGCTTACCGGTTGGCATTGCAGACTCGAGAGCAGCACATCCGCCGCGAGAAAGCCACCAGCAATATCTGTACCGCTCAGGTTCTTCTCGCGGTCATTGCTTCAATGTACGGCGCGTATCACGGCCCATCAGGCCTGATTGAGATCGCCCAGCGAGTCAACCGCTACGCGCGTGTACTCGCCGCTGGGGCGGTGTCACTCGGGCTTTCAGCAGGGGAGGGGGTGTTCTTCGACACGATTCGACTCTCCTCGAAGGGCAAGGCCGATGCACTCATCGCCGCTGCCCTCGATCGGGGTATCAACATACGTGCTGTCGACGCCGACACGATTAGCGTGACAACGGATGAGGTCACCACCGATGCGCACATTGATGCACTGCTCGTCGCATTCGCCTCGGTGACCGGGGGAGAGGCACTCACTACGGCTGGGCTCAATGTTTCAGCTGACGGGATTCCCTCGCAGTTGCGTCGAACCTCACCGTTCATGTCGCACCCGGTCTTCACGACTCATCACAATGAAACCTCAATGCTGCGCTACCTGCGCAAGCTTGCCGATCGCGATATCGCACTTGATCGAGCGATGATTCCGCTCGGTTCGTGCACGATGAAACTCAACGCCACGACCGAGATGGAACCAGTGACGTGGCCCGAGTTCGCGTCTTTGCATCCCTTCGCACCGATTGATCAGGCAGCGGGCTATGTGGAGATGATCCAGGATCTCGAGCGAATGCTCGCAGAGATCACCGGCTATGACGCGGTCTCCGTTCAGCCCAATGCCGGGTCACAAGGTGAGTTTGCGGGCTTGCTGGCCATCCGCGGATACCACCTAGCCAATGGCGACACCCACCGCAACGTCTGCCTGATCCCAAGCAGCGCTCATGGCACTAACGCCGCAAGTGCAGTTATGGCCGGTATGAAGGTTGTCGTTGTGGCCTGCGATGAGAACGGCAACGTCGACGTCGACGACCTGAGCGCAAAGATCAATGCGCACGCAGCCGATCTTGCGGCGCTGATGATCACCTACCCGTCAACGCACGGCGTCTTCGAGACAGCCGTCACCGATATCTGCGCGATGGTGCATGACGCCGGCGGACAGGTATACGTCGACGGCGCCAACCTCAACGCCCTGGTGGGCCTCGCCAAGCCCGGCAAGTTCGGAGCTGACGTCTCCCACCTGAATCTGCACAAGACCTTCTGCATCCCGCACGGTGGCGGCGGTCCGGGCGTCGGGCCCGTCGGTGTGCGAGCACACCTGGCACCATTCCTGCCCTCGCACCCGCTGCGTCCGGAATGCGGTCCCAGTGGCAGGGGAGACCTCGACGGAGGCGTCGGGCCCGTGAGCGGTGCTCCGTGGGGCAGCGCAGCCATCCTGCCGATTCCGTACGCCTACATCCGGCTGATGGGCCCCGATGGGCTCCTGAAGGCAACCCAGGTAGCCATTGCCTCGGCGAATTACATCGCCAAGCGCCTGGGGGATCACTACCCGGTTCTGTACACCGGTGAGAACGGTCTCGTCGCCCACGAGTGCATTCTCGATCTGCGGGGGATCACGGCCCAGACAGGAGTCACCGTCGATGACGTCGCCAAGCGCCTGATCGACTACGGCTTCCATGCCCCGACCATGTCGTTCCCGGTGGCCGGCACCTTGATGGTCGAGCCCACCGAGTCCGAGGATCTCATCGAACTTGATCGGTTCTGCGACGCGATGATCGCCATCAAGGGGGAGATCAACGCTGTGGAAGCCGGTACGTGGCCGCTGGAGGACAATCCCCTACACAACGCCCCGCACACGGCTGACTGCCTGATCGGAGACTGGGACCATGCCTACCCGGCCCGTCTGGGCGCATTCCCGCTGGAGTCACTGCGCATGGACAAGTACTGGCCACCGGTACGCCGAATCGACGGTGCCTACGGAGATCGAAACCTGGTGTGCAGCTGCCCGCGTCCGGAGGAGTTAGCAACGTCCTGATCCATCAGAGGGCTCCGTGGGGGATTTCCCCTCGCGGGGCTCTCCTCTTTTGTTTGTCATAATGTGCGTTATCGGTGGTTCTCATATGTTTGAGGTACCCCAGGTAAAGACCATGTAAATGGTGTTCAGATCTGGTTTCACCAGGGAACGCGCGGGTATCCCGTGCTCGTCAGACATGACAGGCACCACCTGATGCAAGGAAAGGAGTTCCCATGATCCAGGACACCTCAATGCGAGGAACCCGTCTCGGAGCCCTGAGCTACGAGCGCGATGACAACGTCGAGCCCGCTGAGCGCTGCATCGTGCGTTACGAGTGCGAGAAGGGCCACGCGACCCTCGTACCGTTCTCTGTCGAAGCTGAGGACATCCCGCTGGACTGGACCTGCCGGTGTGGACGCCAAGCCCACGCGGCCCACAGCGTCCCGAATATGGCCCAGCCCGACGAGACTCCTGCCAAGCACGTTCGCAGTCACTGGGACATGCTCATGGAGCGCCGAACTATCGCTGATCTCGAGAAACTGATGGCAGAGCGCCTAGCTGAGCTCCACGCCGAGGCGCCCAAACTGGCACGTACCGCATAAACATCAGCTGGTGATCGATGGCCTCCCGAAAGGGGGGCCATCGTCGTCTCCCGGCTCATCTTCATGAACGACTGTTCCGGGGATCACATCACCGGAGTCATACGGGCTGCGCATCTGAGCCGCTCCCCCGGAGAAATCCAAGAATGTCACGTTCGCGTCGAGCCACGCCTTGCCACGGCGCTCGAGAGCACGCTGAATGGGCGGCAGCAACAGCCCGAGCCCGATGAGGTCGGTGACGAAGCCTGGAATGGCCACGAGCAGGCCCGCGAGGAACCACACCGGTCGTTTGCGCGACGCCTTGCCCATGATGATGAAACCCACTGGAATGCCCAAGAGCAGCAAGATGATCGCACTCCCCCAGCCGATCCACTGGGCTACCAGCCATAGGGCGATCAGCTCGACAATGGGATAGCCGAAGGCGATCAGCTTCGCGCGCGACATCAGCGGCTGCTCGCACGCCGCTTCTGCGTGCGCTTGCGGACACGGGTGACCTTGTCGTCGACTCCCCAGACCGTGACGCGCCACAATGCCTCGACCACGATCTTCTGGCTCATCTTGCTCGAGCCTGCAACCCGCTCGACAAAGGTGATCGGGACTTCCTTCACCACGAGTCCACGTTGCACTGCACGCCAGGCGAGATCCACCTGGAAGCAGTAGCCCTGCGAAGCAACCTCGTGCAGATCAAGCTTGCGCAGGGTGTCAGCGCGGAATGCGCGGTATCCACCGGTGACATCACGTAGCGGAACCCCAAGCATCACGCGGGTATAGAAGCTGCCGCCCTTGGAGAGGAACTGGCGGCTCTTCGGCCAGTTGACCGTGCCTCCACCGGCAACCCAACGAGAGCCAAGAACGAGATCGGCGGTCCGCAGTTGGTCCAAAAGGCGCGGTAGTTGCTCGGGCTGATGCGAGCCATCGGCGTCCATCTCGACGATGACGTCGTACCCATGCTCGAGCGCCCAGGCGAAGCCTGCGAGATATGCAGCGCCCAGGCCCTCCTTGCCGAGGCGATGCATGACCTTGATGTGATCATCATCGGCGGCCAACTTATCCGCGAGTTTGCCCGTGCCGTCGGGTGAATTGTCGTCAGCGACCAGGATGAAAGCCTCGGGTACAGAAGCCCGCACACGTCCGATGATGACCGGCAAGGACTCGAGTTCATTAAAGGTCGGGATGATGACCAGGATCTGGCCGAGGTCCGCGAACGTTGTGTCACTCACCTGCTTAGCCTACGTTCTGCTTGCTCGACGTCGGACAAGGCCCGCGATGGCAGCCCACGTGAGCGTGATCACGCCGAGAAGACTTAGCAGCACCTCAGGCCAGGCACCGATAATCGTGGAGAGCGTTCGTGAGCCTTGAAGGGTGACCTCGCCGACCAAATAGCCGGTATCCCCCGAGTCAATGCGTTGCACAGGAGTTCCGCTCGAGTCAATGAGCGCTGAAACTCCGGTGGTGGCCGCCACCGCTAGCGAACCAGATGACTCGATGGCACGAAGTCTTTCGATCTGCAGCTGCTGATCTGGTTGAGAGGTATCCCCATAGGTCGCGTTGTTCGTCTGCACCACGAGCAATTGCGCGCCCGCGTTGAGGACGTCGCGCGGAATATCGTCATAGGCCACCTCGAAACAGATAATGTCTCCGATGCGAATACCGCCCGCTTCCATCAGTCCGGGCTCAGTGCCGGGCACAAAGTCACGTGAGATGCGCTCGAAATCCGCGAACCACGAGCCGATCAGGTCACGCATCGGGATGAACTCACCGAAGGGCACGAGGTGAGTCTTGGCGTAGCGCTGCGCGGGACCGGTTTGCGGATTCCATACGATGCCGAGATTCCACAGTGACTGCGGCTGGCCGGGCACATTGGCCACGGCGCCAACCAGAATCGGGGCATTCACTGCGTCAGCAGCCTTCTGAATCTCCGCCGCCACAGTTCTATCTGTGAACGGATCGATGTCGCTGGAATTCTCCGGCCAAATCACCAGCTGCGGTTGTGGAAATACACCTGAGGCAACATCCTCAGCCAGACGCAATGTCTGATTCACATGATTGTCGAGCACCTCTTGACGCACATCCATCGCACCCATGCCCATCTGCGGGGTGCCCCCCTGAACCACGGCAATGACCGCCGTGCCCTGCGGTTCGGGTGAATACATGGCGAGAGCGCGACCGACGACAATGAGTAGAACGAACCCGACGATTGCCGCACGGAACGTTCGTCGATCACGACGTGAGTAAAGAATGATGGCGAGGAGCGAGGTACCGAGGGCCGCGACCCAGAAGGTCAGCAGTGGCATTCCGCCCAGGCGACTAATCCAGGCAAATGGAGCATCGGCCTGCGAGTACGCAAGCCTTCCCCAAGGGAAGCCGCCCCAGGGGATGCGATCTCGTAGCGCTTCCTCAAGCACCCAGAGTGCAGGCACCAATGCAGGCCACCACCGAAGACGCGTTACGAGGGCCGTGCCCATGCCGACCAACGCAATCCACGCTGCGCAGTACAGCGAAAGCCCGACCCAGGCCTCCGGACCAATGACGCGCAGCCATGGCATCAAGAGCATGAAGAACACGAATCCCGACAGGCCACCGGCAAGAAGCCCCTGCCAAAGACGAGCCTGCCAGCAGGCATAGGTCAGCAGCGCGACCGCGAGGATCGCCATCGGCCACCAACCCAAGGGCGGAAATGCCAAAGCAAGTAACGCGCCTGAGACGGCTCCAATCAGCGCACGTGCCCACCATCGGTTCAGCATGAAAGATCCTCCAGCTGTCCAGAATCCCAGCAGGTGTCCCCATTGATGATGGTGCGTAATGCTGTGGTGCCGGCCACAGGCAATTCACCATCTGGCATCGATGGCCAAACCACCACGTGGGCCCGAGCCCCGATATCGAGACGACCCGAGTCATTCACTCCTGCAGCATGCCATCCCATCCGGGTGTGGGCATCGATGGCAAAAGCCAGGTCTACTCGCTGGGAGGGCGTTCGATGTTCGAGGGCTGCGCGAACCGCACCCCACGGGTCTAAAGGAGTGACCGGTGCATCCGACCCAAATGCAACATGCACCCCGGCGTCCCTGAGATCGCCGAGGGCATTCAAGGACGCGGCGCGATGACGGCCAAGACGGCTCGCGTACATGCCATCATCTCCGCCCCAACGCTGATCGAAGACTGGTTGCATGCTGGCGATGATGCCAAGTCGAGCGCACTCCGTGATACTTCGCGCACTCATCGCCTCAGCGTGCTCAATTCGATGACGTTGGCCGCGTACGAGATCAAGCCCATGATCCGCGGCAGCGCGAGAATAGGCATAAACAACAGCCTCAGTCGCAGCATCACCGATGGCATGAAACGCAGTCTGCTGGCCGGAGCTCACACAGAGATCTACGTGCTGAGTGAGTGCTTCACGATCGATGAACTCCCGACCACTGGTGTGCGGCGCATCGAGATACGGCTCGCGCAGACAGGCAGTGTGCGAACCCAGGGAACCGTCGACGAACAGGTCTCCCCCGGTGCCACAAGCACCGAGTCCATTCGCAACTTCGATACCGCCCTGCTGTGCAAGCTCACCCCAGTAGGCGACAACGCGGGTGACGCCCATTTCGCTTGCTAACGCAAGCAGATTCCGGCAATCGACTTCGCTGCTGATAACCGGACCGGCCATCTCGTGGACGCTCGCGATCCCCTTGCGTACGGCTTCTGCGAGAAATGCGCTCTGCGCGCGTACGCGCGTGGCATCGCTCAGGGATCCCAGGGCACATTCGCGAAGTGCGTGGTGGCACTCTTGCGTCACCCATCCAGAGGTCTCAAAGCCGACCATCCCGCGGACGCCTGCAACGGCATTGAGCAGCGAATTAGAGACAAGAGCCGAGTGCGCATCAACGCGCGTCAAGTACACACGAGCACCATTCGATGCCCGCTCAAGCTCGTGAGCGGTAGGTAGGGCTGGATCACTCCATCGCGATTCGTCCCAGCCATGCCCGAGAACCACCGAGCCCGGGAATCGAGAGGATTCGAGCCTGACGGCGTCCAGGACGTCCAGGGCTGAGCTCGTGTGTGTGAGGTCGAGGCCGAGCAGGGTTAACCCGGTACTCGTGGCATGCACGTGCGCATCGACAAAGCCGGGCGTGATGAGGGCGCCGTGCACATTAGTACTGCGCACACCGGTAAGCGATAGCCCCTGTGCTTCATCATCGCTACCGATCCAGGCGATGCGACCATCCTCAATCAGTAACGCGGTCAGGGCGCGAGATCCCGGGGACAGGATTCGACCACCTCGATACAGGTGCGCCATGGCGCCCGTCAGCCGATGATCTGCAGGTGATGCGGACGGTGGTTGACCGGCTGCACGCCCTCGGGCGTGCAGATCACGATGTCCTCGATCCGAGCACCGAAGCGCCCCTCGACGTAAAAGCCCGGCTCGATACTGAATGCCATCCCGGGCTCAAGTACCCGAGCATTGCCCGACACCAGATAGGGCTCTTCATGTGATTGGAGACCAATGCCGTGCCCGATGCGATGGATAAATAGCTCGCCTATGCCGGCTTGGGTCATGTAGTCGCGTGCCACTGCATCGACCGCTTCACAGGTCATGCCGGGCTTGACACTCTCGACTGCAGCCCGCTGCGCCTCGTGCAAGATCGCGTAGTGGTGCAGGAAATCCGGATCAGGCTCACCCACTGCGTAGGTTCGGGTGCTGTCGCTGCAATAGCCGTCGGGCATCGTGCCGCCAATATCGATGACGACTGCATCACCCTCGCGAATCACGCGGTCAGAGACGTCGTGATGCGGGCTTGCGCCATTGGGGCCGCTGGCGACGATGACGAAGTCAACGTGCTCGTGGCCTGCGTCGATGATGGCGTCGTGAATCTCACGGCCAACTTCACGCTCGGTTCGACCCGGGCGAAGAATCTCGCTGACTCGCTCGTGCACTGAATCGATGGCCGCACCGGCTGCAACCAATGAGGCAATCTCCTCAGTGTCCTTGCGTATGCGCAGCGGCCCGAGGATTGAGCCAGCGGGTTGCTGCACTGCCTGTGGCATAGCCTCGCGAAACTTAAGCACCTTCTCGGCCCACATGTGGTCATCGAGCGCGACTGTGCCCGCTGAGCTCAGACGCTGTGCCACCAGCGCGATGGGGTCCTCAGTTTCGGTCCAGGTCACGATCTGAAGACCTAGATCAGCAAGGGGCGAAGCAAGGGCCGCGAGTTCCTCGAGGGCAGGGACGACCATGATTGGATCACCCTCAGCCGGAACAACCAGGCAGGTGAGGCGCTCGAGAGGCTTGGCGTCATAACCCACCAGATAACGAAGGTCGGCGCCGGGAGTGATGAGCAAAGCATCGATTCCCTCGGTGCGCAGGGATGACGCTGCTGCCTGTAATCTCGACTCGAAGCCCACTCCGTCAGCCTACCCGTGGGAAGATGTGGTGTGCTCGTACTGCTGGATGCCGCGTCGCTGTACTACCGGTCCTACTACGCCCTCCCAGAGTCCTTGACCGCACCCGACGGCCATCCGAACAACATGCTGCGCGGATTCTTGTCCACCATCACCAAGCTTTCACGCCAATTCGAGCCCAAGGCCTTGGCGGCATGTTGGGACGATGATTGGCGGCCCCAGTGGCGCGTCGACGCACTTCCCTCGTACAAGACCCACCGTCTCGCCGATGAATCGAGCGGTACCGAAGAAGTGCCCGACACCCTCTCCCCGCAAATTGATGCTCTGGCCGGGATTCTTGACGCTGCGGGCATTGCCCGACCAGGTGCGATCGGCTACGAAGCTGATGACGTCATCGCCACCTTGGCGGCGGCCCATGACGGAGCTGTAATCGTCGTGACAGGTGACCGCGACATGGTTCAACTGGTCAGCGATCGAGTACGCGTGCTTCTCGCCGTCAACGGCGGCATGGAGAAATGGCCGTTACTCACCCCCGAACTCGTGCTGGAGCGATTCGGAGTAGCCGCTAGCGCCTACGTCGATTTCGCGGCTATGCGCGGTGATGCCTCTGATGGGATCCCGGGAATTCACGGAATCGGCCCCAAGACAGCTTCCACCCTGATCAATCACTTCGGCACCCTGGAGGGCGTTCTCGAGGCCGCCTCGCAGACCCCGGTAACCAAGCCGTTCACGCCACGACTGGCCGGTTTGCTGACTGAGCACGCCCACCAGGCCCGCATGGCGCGCTTGGTATCGACCGCCGCAACAGATGCGCCCGTCGGTCACTGCGATCTCTCGATACCCACCGCTCCACACGATGCATCGGAACTTCGAGGCTTGCTCGCTGACTGGGGTGTCGAACGTCAGTTCGCCGAATTGTCGAAGCAGTGGGGCGTTCAGCTCACCTAGAGCTGAGATGAGTAGGAGACAACTCCCCTGTTAAGCAGATCGGCTGCAATGACCGCCCGATCGTGCAAAGGATCATCGCGCTGGGTTGCTTGAGCTATCTGCCCGAGAAGATCAATCGTCTGCCGTGTCCAGCGTACGAAGTCACCTGCCGTGATGTCGGTAGAGAGCAGCAGGCTCTGCAGGCTGGTGCCCGAAGCCCAGCGCTGCATGACCACAGCAAAACCGGGATCGGGCTTGCGCGTGATGCATAGGTGATGCTTGCGCTCGACCTCATGCAAACCCTCCCAGATGCGCAGCATCGTGGAGATCGTCGAACCGGCAACACCGCGTGGCAGGGCTACTGGTTCATCCTCATCGAGCTTGCGCGACTCGAAGACCACCGCAGAAGCCACACCCGCAAGATCGGCTGGCTCAAGCTCGCCCCAGACGCCATCTCGGATGCACTGTGCGGCGAGAAGATCTGACTCTGAGTAGAGCCTGCTGAGAACTGCTGCCGACTCGGTGACCTTCATCTGGTCACCCCTGCCCTCGAGATAGCCCAGTTCAGTGAGCACATCACAAACGTGGTCGAATCGACGAGCCACGGTGTTGGTGCGTCCGTTTATGCGCTGCTCGAGATCGAGAACCTCACGATGTGCGCGCATGAGTCGTTCAGCCCAGCGGGCGTGAGCCTCTCGATCATCGCATCCGTGGCACGGATGCTGCCGAAGCTCTGCGCGAAGATCAGTGATCTCGGAATCTTCACCGTTACCGGACTTACGATGCCGCTCACCAGGCGGTAGATCGCGAGTGGCGCTAGCAAGCACCTGAGCCAGTTCGCGCCGCGCCTGAGCATTACGCGCATTGAAGTTCTTGGGGATCTTCAATGAGAGGATCGACTCGACGGGAGAGGTGATCTCAACGCTGGAGATACGCCGTACCTGGCGCTCGAGGGTGAGAACCATGGGTCGGGGCTCGTCAGTCGCATGACGGATCCCCGGATCGAGGACAAGAACGAGACCGGCTCGCCGGCCGCCTGGCACGGAGATGACATCACCGGGCTTGAGCTTGCGAAGGGAATCCACAGCAGCCTCGCGCCTTCGGGCGCTGGCATCGCGCGACATGGTCTTCTCACGCTGCGAGAGCTGGTCACGCAAACGTGCGTACTCCTCGAAGTCTCCGAGATGACAGGTCATGGAGTCGCGGTAGCCCTGTGTGGCGTCCTCAACCTTGCGAAGCTGTGTGGCAAGACCCACGACTGACCTATCGGCCTGGAACTGGGCAAACGAAGTTTCGAGAACCTCACGTGCCGGCCGATAACCCATGCGGGAAACAAGATTTACCGCCATGTTGTACGACGGTTGAAAGGACGAACGCAAGGGATATGTACGGGTTGAAGCAAGACCGGCAAGGTTGACCGGGTCGATGCCTTGATGCCAGAGCACGACAGCGTGACCTTCCACGTCGATACCTCGTCGACCGGCACGACCGGTGAGCTGTGTGTACTCCCCCGGCGTGAGATCGACATGAGTCTCGCCGTTCCACTTCACCAGCTTCTCGAGGACCACGCTCCGAGCGGGCATGTTGATTCCGAGCGCCAGCGTCTCAGTCGCGAATACGACCTTGAGCAGGCCTGACTGGAAGAGGTGCTCGACAACCTCTTTGAAGACGGGAAGCATGCCCGCGTGGTGGGCGGCGATGCCGCGCTCAAGGCCGTCTATCCACTCGTTGAAGCCGAGGGCATCGAGATCCTCATCGGGCAAGGACCTCGTCATTTCGAGGACGATCTCTCGGATTCGCGTCTGATCATCTCGACGCACGAGTCTCAGGCCCGCAGCCAGGCACTGGCTGACGGCGTCGTCACAGCCCTTGCGACTGAAGAGGAAGTAGATGGCAGGTAGCAGCTCGGCCTGTTCGAGCCGTTCGATGACATCTGTGCGCCAGGGAGTATGCGCTCCGCGCTGGCGGTTGCCGCCGCGACCCTTGCCAAGTTTTGCTCGCTGGACTTCCTCACGGGCGATGCGAGTGAGCTCAGGGTTGACGATGGTTTGCTCATCGTCGACGAACAGGTCGTACATGCGATGCCCGGCCACCACGTGCTGCCACAGCGGCACCGGTCGATGCTCCTCGACGATGATCGCGGTGTCACCTCGGACAGCCTCGAGCCAGGCACCGAACTCTTCAGCGTTGCTCACTGTCGCCGAGAGAGCTGCCACCGTGACGGAAGCAGGGAGATGGATGATGACTTCTTCCCAGACGGCCCCGCGGAAGCGATCGGCCAAGTAGTGAACTTCGTCCATCACCACATAGCTGAGCTCATCAAGCGTGCTGCTCTCGGCGTAGAGCATGTTGCGCAACACCTCGGTGGTCATGACAACAACCGGTGCCTCGCTATTGACGCTGGTGTCGCCGGTGAGCAAACCGATCTTCTCTGGCCCGTGCCGATCGACGAGATCATGGAACTTCTGGTTCGACAGAGCCTTGATCGGCGTGGTGTAAAAGCACTTGCGTCCGGCAGCTAAAGCTAACTCGATGGCGAATTCACCGACGATGGTCTTCCCAGCGCCCGTGGGAGCTGCGACCAGGACACTTCGACCCGACTCAAGCGCCTTACACGCTTCGATCTGGAAACCGTCAAGGCCGAATTGGTAGCCTGCGGAGAACGCTGTCAGTAGAGTGTCGCGCTCCGAATGTCGCGACTTTGCGGCGGCGTAGCGTTCTGCGGGCGATGCCATAACACCAGACTATTGGCCAGCCGCGTGAGCTCCGATCCCCCACGCACGCAGGTGGAGCCGACTACTCCAGAGGGGACGAGGGAGGCAGCGGCGAGATCTCATCATCGTCCAGCTCGTCGTAGTCGATCTCGCCGGAGGCCCTGCGCTTGCGACCACGGCGACGATCATTGAGAAGACAGATCATGACGGCGATGGCGAGCAGGATCAGGACGGGTACTGCGAGTAAAAGTAGATTGATCGGGTCGCCGGTCGGAGTTGCTACGGCGGCGAACAGGCATGTGATGAAGATGATCCAACGCCACCAAGACAGCAGCTTTCGACCAGGCAGAATGCCGGCGAAATTCAAGGAGACCAGGATCAAGGGGGCGAGGAAGCCTGCGCCGAAAATGAGAATCGTTCGGATGAAGAAGCTGAGGTACTTATCAACAGAGACGATGTTCTCGACATTGTCGGGAGTAAATCCGAAAAGAATCTGCAGACCAAGAGGCAGCACCTTGTAAGCGAGGAACACACCCGCGCCGAAGAGCGGAACCGCGACCGCGACAAAGGCCACGGACCAGCGCTTTTCATGACGGTGTAGCCCAGGGGTGATGAAGCGCCAAAGTTGATACAGCCACACGGGCGAACTGAATACGAGCCCCGCTACCGCCGCAATCTGCAGCTGAAGCACGAAAGGATCGGCGACACCGGTGAGCGCGAGCGTGACATCGCGACCTTCCGAACGAGCCTGCTCAATCACGCTGTTGAACGGCTGACTGAGCCAGGCGAAGATCTGGCTGTAGTAAACCCACCCGACAACCATGCCCAAGGCAATGGCTATGGCCGATTTCACCAGGCGCGAGCGCAACTCACGCAGATGCCCGGTCAGCGGCATTGCCGCGGAGGGATTACTTCGTGCCAAGGAGGCCTAGGCCTCGGTGCGGTCGACCGGTGCAGCTGCCGGCTTTGCCGGCTCCTGCGCACTCGAGGCCTCAGGAGCGTCAGTGGTCTCGTCAGTGTTCAGGCCCTTGGTCTCAGACTTCAGGATGCGCAGGGAACGACCGAGTCCGCGAGCTGCCTCAGGCAGCTTCTTCCCGCCGAAAAGGAGCAAGACAATGATCAAAATGGCGGGAATCTCCCAGCCTTTCAGCGAGCTGAACATATGAGACCTCTCCTCGATCAAACGACTAGCCCCCAGCGTACGCCCTGAGGGCACTGGCGGCTGCATCTGTCACAGATGTGCGCAAATAGGTGGGTTCGAGGACCTCAATCTGGCCGCCACGACTCAAGACCAGCCGGACCAGCCAGCGTGGGTCCGCGAACTCCAAGCGGACCCTGGATCGCCCATCGGGCTGGGTTCCGAGCACCTGTGCCCCTAGGACGTCAATGAGCCATGCAGAGGCAGAGGCGAGAGCCAAGATCGCCGACGATGGTGCTGGCGAGGGAACCCCGACCTCCGCAAGCTCACGAGGGCCCGAGGCAGCAGTGACCTTCAGGATGCGGTCCATCCGGAAGGTGCGCTGCGCACCAGCCGATGTGCACAGAGCCTCGAGATAGGCGCGACCGTCGGCAAGAACTACCTGCCTCGGGGAGATGCGCCGCTCCGTGATGACGTCACTGGTCCCGGACGCATAAGTGATGACGAGGTCAGCGCCCAGATTGATCGCCGTGGTGACTGCTGCCGAGATTGCTTCGTCAATGGGTGGTTGCGCGGATACCGCAGCCTCGCCTTCAGGCAAATCAACTGCCTCGGCAAGTTTCACCGATGCCGAGATGATCGCCGATCGATCGTGAACACCGGGAACCTGCTCAAGCAGGCGCAGCCCCAGCAACAAGGACGTGGCCTCATCGGCTCCGAGCCGTAGCGGACGATCAAGGGTTTGCGGGTCGATGACATGGATTCGTCCGTCATCCCAGAAATCGATATCCACCAATTGGTCGGGTCCATAGCCCGGCAATCCGCACACGATCAGCAGCCAGAGATCCTTCTCGAGCTGCTCGGGCGACACATCGAAATGCCGGGCAGCATCATCGATAGTGACGCCATCATGAGACGTGAGCCACGGGACCAGAGAGAGCATTCGGGACAGGCGCTCGGCCGACGTTGTTGTGCTCATGAGCGGGCCTCAGAGTGGAGATCGCGCACCCGAGTCAAGGACTCCATGATCTCCTGGCGAAGTTCTTGGGGCTCGAGTACCTCGACACCGTCTCCGGCGAACAGTGCGGCTGACATAAGTGCCGACATATCCGGTGCCGTGACATTGATGTCACCTGCGACATCAATAGCAAGGTGATCTGCGGACAGTCGTCGAAGAGCAGCTCCTGCACCGGCCTTCACCTGAACTCGCGCCGTAACAGCCTCCCCCGCTCGAGCACCCGGATCAATCAGGGCGCGTAGGTCGGTGCCGGAGGGAGCCGGATTCTCGACCTGGCCGACCATCCGTGGCTCACTCTTCATTCGCGACAGACGAAAGGCACGAGTGGCCAATCTCTGGCGATCGAAGCCCACCAAATACCAGCCACCATCCTGTGCAATCAATGCCCAGGGATCAACGTGCCGCTTACTCGGTACATCAGCCTGCGGAGCTTGATAGTCGAATTCAACGGAATAGCGAGCACGCAAGAATCCCAGTAGCGGGAGCAAAGCCGCGTCTCCAGAGTTGATGTGCGCAACGAAGCTGGTGTCGACATCTTCCCGAGCGGGAATCTCTGAATCAGTCTCTAGTTTCCGCAGACCGGAAGCAGCACTTGATCTCACCAGCGCGTTCTGCCACGCCGACGCGGCCAAAGACAGAACAGACCTCTCGGCCGCAGTGAACTGCAGATCCGGCAATGAATAGTCATCGCGGTCAATCGTGTAGCCGGAGACATCCCCGTTGACATCGAGAACCGTGCGAATCGGTACACCCAGGCCGCGCAGTTCATCCTTGTCGCGCTCGAACATTCGCTCGAAAGCAGCCTGACCAGCCGTGGGGTCGTACCCGGGAATCGTCGCCGCAATTGCCGCACGGCTCACCGGTTGACCCGAACCCATCAGGGCGAAGACCAGGTTCAGCAGTCGCTCAGTGCGGTCAATGCGCGGCGCTGCCATCGGCGGTAACTACCCGACGTTCAGCAGGTCAATGACGAACACCAGGGTGCGGCCGGAGAGTCGGTGTCCGCTACCGGCTTCGCCATAGGCAAGAGCGGGCGGAATCACGAGTTGGCGACGACCGCCAACACGCATGCCCGGGATGCCCTCCTGCCAACCTGCGATGAGGCCGGCAAGCGGGAAAGTGATCGACTCGCCACGATCCCAGGAGGCATCGAACTGCTCGCCGTTCTCGAAGTCGACGCCGAGGTAGTGAACATCGACCTTGGCGCCTGCCACAGCCTCAGCTCCGTCGCCGACGATGATGTCGGTGATGACGAGCTCAGTGGGGGCCGGACCTTCGATGAAGTCGATTTCGGGCTTGGTGCTCATGACACTCCTTGAAGAGTCGTACGGATAAAGGGACGATCAGGACGCGATGACATCCTTCAGAGTGATGACGAACACGAGGGTCTCATCGGGCTCGATACCGGAACCGCTCGGCGGGTTTGGTCCATAACCGAGTGCACCGGGGATGACCAGGAGTCTGGTCTCGCCGACCTTCATTCCCGGAAGGCCGTCCTGCCAGCCCTGGATGAGGCCATCGAGCGGGAACGTGGCGGGCTCGCCGCGGACCCACGAGGAATCAAAGATGGACTGAGAGGCCAGACCGATACCGCAGTAGTCGACAGTCAGCGTGTCACCGGCCTTGGCCGTGGCGCCATCACCCGCGGCGATCTCCAGGCTGCCGAGCTGAGTGACTGGTGCGGCTCCATCGGCCACGGTCACGATCGGCGCGGCGGTGCCATCGACAATGACGGTAACCCCGTCGAGGGACGGGCCCCCGGGGATACTCGTCACGGCTGTCGGGGGCGCCTGAACGGCGCAATCAGAGGTCTTCCCGGCCCCTGCAGCAGCCTCGGAGGACGAAGACGACCCCGAGGACCCCGAGCACGCGGTCAGGGCGATGATGGGCAGGACAACGAGGGCAATCAGTGATTTCTTCACCCCGTGAGCCTACCTAGGCGGCCCTCAGAGTGCGTTGATCAGGCTCTCGACACGCTCATCGACACTCGCAAACGGATCGGAGCACACGACTACCTGCGGCGGGAGGTCATTGAGCTTCAGCTGGCCCCAGTCAACGGCATAGTCGCGTCCAGCCTCGGTGGCACGGCGCACAAAGTCACCACGAAGACGTGCGCGAGTTGTCTGAGGCGGAACGGTCACGGCCTCGGTGATCTCAGCGGACGAGATCAGGTCAGACGCGAGACCGCGACGCACCAGTATGGGAAAAATGCCTCGATCGGGCTTGATGTCGTGAAAAGCGAGATCCAGTTGGGCAATACGCGGTGACTCCCAGTCCAGGCTCTGGGAACTGAGGTATCGGTTCAGGAGTCGGTACTTGATCACCCAGTCAAGTTCAGTCTCAACCGCGGTGAGATCTCCGGACTCGATTGCCGACAATGCACGGGCCCACAGTTCCACTGTCCATGCGTGCTCCGGGTCATCGGCCTCGTCGCTTTCGGACAACCAAGCAGTCACGGTGGCCAGGTACTCACCCTGCAACTCGAGCGCTGACATTCGTCGGCCATTGGACAGAGCGACTGGGGTCCGACCAGTGATGTCATGACTGATCTCGCGGATCGCCTTGATGGGGTTTTCGAGGGCCAAATGAGCAGTAGATACCCCGCCTTCAAGTGCCGAGAGCATGAGGTGCCCCATTCCGATCTTCAATCGTGTGGTCACTTGGCTCATATTCGAGTCGCCGACGATGACATGAAGGCGTCGATACCTATCTGCATCCGCATGCGGCTCGTCACGAGTGTTGATGATTGGTCGGGAACGAGTTGTCGAGCTCGCCAGCCCCTCCCACATGTGATCAGCGCGCTGGCTCAGGCAGAACATCGCACCATCAGGCTGCGGTAGTACCTTGCCGGCTCCAGTGAGCAGTTGTCGTGACACGAGAAAGGGAATGAACTGCTCAGTCAGCGCAACGAAATCCCCTACCCGATCAACGAGATAGTTCTCGTGACAACCGTAGCTATTGCCAACTGAGTCGGTGTTGTTGCGGAACAGGTAGATATCCCCCTCAACACCCTCCTCGCGCAGGCGGAGCTCTGCAAGACCTGCCAGTTCTTGAACGATCAGCTTTCCTGCTTCGTCCTGCGCGATCAGCTGGCGCATGGAATCGCATTCAGCGGTCGCGTACTCGGGATGACTACCGACGTCGAGGTAGAGACGCCCACCATTTCCGAGAAACATATTGCTACTGCCACCACGGTTCACCACGGAGCGGAAAAGGTAGCGGGCGACTTCATCGGGGCTAAACCGTCGCTGACCTTTGAATGAGCAGGTGATGCCGTACTCGGTCTCGAGGCCGAAGATGCGCCGTTTCATGAGAGGAAGGTTTCCCCTTGCGCAGGGATCACTGTCCGCCCTTTTGCACAAATGACTTGACGAAGGACTCAGCGTTCTCCTCGAGCAGGCTGTCGATCTCATCCAGAAGGTCATCCACGCCAGAGGTGGAGGCCTGAGGCGCGGAGACAGGCATCTCCGCCTGTTCATCGCGATCGCGAGACGCGCCACTGGACTGTTGCTTCTGAGACATGCTCCTAGGCTAGCCCTCACCGAGAGAAAGCGCTTTGAGTAACTGCGTGAGAGACGGGTCGCTGTCCAAGAGCTCACCGACATGTGATCTCGTGCCACGAAGCGGGTCAAGGGTCGGCACACGCAGGAGTTGCTCGTGACCGGGCACGTCGAAGACGAGGGAATCCCACGACGCCGCGGCCACTGATTCTGGGAAGCGCCGCACGCACTCACCCCTGAAGTAGGCGCGTGTGGACTCTGGAGGATTGCCCTGAGCGAACTTCACCTCATCATCAGAGAACAGCCGGGCGAGCCTGCCACGATCCTCGAGCCGCCGGGCAAGACCCTTATCCGCCCGGATATCCGAGTACTGCAGGTCAATGAGCTGAAGTGCCGGCGAATTCCAGTCAAGGTTGTCGCGAGTGCGGTACCCCTCCAAGAGGCGAAGTTTGGCAACCCAGTCGAGGACTCCCCCGCAGTTCATCAGATCGCCACCCAAGGTCGTGATCACGAACTCCCACAGCCGGAGGATCTCTTGAGTTTCTGCGTCAGGATTCGCTCCGACCCACTCGTTCGCCCGCTCGAGATACCGAGACTGAATCTCCAGTGCCGTCATGCGCCGGCCTCCGCGAAGACGCACCTGATGGCTCAGGCTGGGGTCATGGCTGACTTTGTGCATCTCGGCAACGGGATCCTCGATTGCGAAATCCTCGTCGCGGAGGAAACCCGATTCAATCATGCCCAGAACCAGTGAGGCACTCCCGAGCTTGAGCACGGTAGCGGTGTCACTGAGATTCGCATCACCCGTGATGACATGGAGGCGACGTGACTTCTCAGGGTCAGCATGCGGCTCGTCACGGGTATTGATGATTGGCCTGCGAACAGTGGTTTCGAGACCCACCTCGGTCTCAAAGAAGTCAGCCCGTTGCGACATCTGAAACTCAAGAACGCGACCCTCCTGCCCCTTTCCGAGGCGACCCGCGCCGGTGAACACCTGTCTGGTCACCAGAAAGGCGGTAAAGAGCCGCACGACATCAGCGAAAGGAGTCACGCGCGACATGAGGTAGTTCTCATGGCAACCGTAAGAAGCACCCTTGTTGTCGGTGTTGTTCTTGTACAGATGAATGGGGGCTATTCCGGGAATCCGCGAGGCCAATTCAGCAGCCTCAGCCATGATCATCATTCCGGCTCGATCGTGAAGAGCCGCTTCGCGCGGCGTGAGACATTCCGGCGCCGAATACTCCGGGTGCGCGTGATCCACATACAGCCGCGCACCGTTAGTCAAGATCACATTCGCGGTTCCGAGATCCTCATCGGTGAGCTGACTCGGATCAGCGTCGGCGCGGCTCATGTCGAAACCTCGAGCATCACGTAAGGGTGACTCAGGCAAGTAGTCCCAATGCGTGCGCCGGTTGCCGGGCGGAAGGTGCTCGATCGCGTAAGAATTCACGACAAGACCCGAGGCTTGCATTGCGGTGAGAGTCGGATCACCGAGCACGTTGATCCCGTACTCAGTTTCAATGCCCATCACGCGATGGACGCCCCGCGTCTCCACGATCAGAGATACGTGCCCGTATTGCCGATATCGGCAATCGAACGACCGGAGTCACCGCTGTACCCACCGTGGACGAGTGTTCGGATGTACACGATGCGCTCCCCCTTCTTGCCGGAGACACGTGCCCAGTCGTCAGGATTCGTCGTGTTCGGCAGATCCTCATTCTCACGGAACTCATCAAGACAAGCCGTGAGCATGTGGTCAACGCGGATGCCCTTGCCGCGACCGGCGATGAACTCCTTAATTGCGGACTTCTTGGCGCGCGAGACGATGTTCTCGATCATTGCCCCCGAACTGAAGTCGCGGAAGTAGAGGATTTCGCGATCACCATTGACGTACGTCACTTCAAGGAACTGATTCTCAGGCGCGTCGGAGTACATGAGATCGACGGCTCGATCGATCATCGCCTGACACGCCGCCTCGGCCGAACCATGTGCGGAGATCTCGTCGGGGTGAATCGGCAGGCCAGCAGTGAGGTACTTCGCGAAGATCTCCCGCGCCGCCGCAGCATCAGGTCGATCGATCTTGATTTTGACGTCGAGGCGACCGGGACGCAAGATCGCGGGGTCGATCATGTCCTCTCGGTTCGATGCGCCGATGACGATCACATTCTCCAGGCTTTCGACGCCATCGATCTCACTGAGCAACTGAGGCACGATGGTGTTCTCGACATCACTGGAGACTCCCGTGCCTCGAGTGCGGAAGAGGGAGTCCATCTCGTCGAAGAAGACGATGACGGGCATCCCCTCGCTTGCCTTCTCGCGTGCGCGTTCGAAGATGACCCGAATATGACGCTCGGTCTCGCCCACGTACTTGTTCAGCAGTTCAGGGCCCTTGATATTGAGGAAGAACGACCTACCGTGGTCGAGCCCGGACTTCTCGGCGATCTGCTTGGCCATCGAATTGGCCACGGCCTTGGCGATCAGCGTCTTTCCGCAACCGGGCGGGCCATACAACAAGATGCCCTTCGGGGCGGCTAGCTCATGTTCAGCGAAGAGCTCGCGATGTAAGAACGGAAGTTCAACAGCGTCACGAATCTGCTCAATCTGCGAGGACAGGCCGCCAATATCGTCATACCCGATATCGGGAACCTCTTCGAGAACGAGCTCTTCGACATCTGACTTCGGAACGCGCTCGAGAATGAAGCCGGCGCGGGAGTCCATCAGGAACGTGTCACCGGCGCGAAGTCGCTGGTCAATGAGCGGAGCAGCGATAAGCACGATGCGCTCTTCATCGGAGCGGCCCTTGACCAGGGCACGACGACCATCGGCGAGAACTTCCTTGAGGGTGACAATCTCACCCGCAGACTCAAACCCGGCGGCCTCGATCAGGTTCATGGACTCATTGAGCAGGACGTCTTGACCCGGACCTAGATCAGCAAGATCAACGGTCGGGCTCAGGACGACGCGATACCGACGCCCGTTGCTGAGCACGTCGGCGGTGCCATCGAGATGGGCCTCGAGAAACACTCCGAAACCGCTCGGCGGCTCAGCCAGCTTGGCGACATCGGCCTTCAAGGACAAGATCTGCTCGCGAGCCTCGCGCAACGTCGTCGAGAGGCGCTCATTTTGATCGGTGAGGGCAGCAATGCGGTCGCCTGATCCAGGCAGCGCCGCATCAGCGGTGTTGTCGGTCATTCGGCCTCCTCGAGTCGCCTACGACTCTAGGCCAGGCTGGGCCTCTTCGCCTCGTGGCTCGGCTCCCGGGCCAAGGTAATCCTCACCGTAGGCACCCGGTGCCGGACGACGACGGCGTACGGGAAGCACTGCTCCGGGAGCCAGTCGGCGCATGGTGACCAGGAAGCCCGTGTGACCGTTCATGCGGTGATCGGGTCGAACAGATAGACCCTCCAGGTGCCAGGTGCGCACCATGGATTCCTCGGCGCGAGGCTCTGTCCAGATGCCCATGACGCGAGCCGTTTCGACGGTCTTCGACATCTGAGTTGCCGTCGCGACGTAGATCACGATGACCCCACCTGGAGCAAGTGCAGAAGCAGCAGCGTCCAGGCAATCCCACGGGGCCAGCATGTCGAGAATGACGGCGTCAACGTCGCGGTCGGTGAGTTCGCGGGCAAGATCACCCACGGTGACTGTCCAGTGTGCAGGCCGCAACCCAAACCACTGCTCGACATTCTTCTGGGCGATGAGGGCGAAATCCTCACGCCGCTCGAAGCTATGCAGGATGCCGTCGTCACCGATCGCGCGCAGCAACGAGCACGAGAGAGCCCCCGAGCCGACCCCGGCCTCCACGACTCGCGAGCCAGGGTGCAGGTTCGCGAGGCCCACGATCCGAGCAGCATCTTTGGGGTACACCACAGCGGCACCGCGCGGCATCGACAGCACGAAATCGTCGAGTAGCGGCCTGAGAACCAGATACGAACTGCCGTTGGACGAGGCGATAACTGACCCGTCCGGCGTGCCAATGATGTCGTCGTGCGGCAACTGACCGCGATGCGTGTGGAAGACCTTGCCGGGCGTCAGCGTGATGGTGTGCAGCTTGCCCTTGGGATCTGTGAGCTGCACCAGATCGCCCTCTTCGAACGGACCCCGGCGACGCGCCTGCGACATCGATGACATTGCGCACACATTAGCGGCCACCTATCGGCATAGGCTGACCGCATGAGTGCCGATGACTTTCCACGATCACTCTCGGCCTCGCGGATAGGCGACTTCACCACCTGCCCCCTGCTCTTTCGATTCCGCACCATCGATCGGATTCCAGAGGCTCCGGCTCCTGCCGCAATCATGGGCACTTTGATGCACACCGCCTTGGAAGACCTCTTCGACCTTCCTGCCGTCGATCGAACACCGGATGCTGCTCACGAATTGTTCGAGGCCGCCTGGGTCGAACTCCAGGAGGAGGACGTCGAGGCCGCTGCTTCCGTAATCGACCGAGTTGGCAGCGCACCCGATCTCATCGCTTCGTACTTCGCAATCGAGGATCCGAAGCGTCTTGAGCCACATGCTCGAGAATTCGGATTCGAGACTCCGCTGACTCCCACTTTCAATATTCGTGGGTATGTCGATCGCATCGACAAGGCTCCCGATGGCCGAATCCGCATCGTTGACTACAAGACCGGCAAGGCTCCAAGGGCGCAGTATCAGGACAAGCCGATGTTCCAGATGCGCTTCTACGCCCTGGCGTGGTGGCGCATTCACGAAGTCGTACCAGCAATGCTGCAGCTGCTCTTTCTCGGCAACCGAGAGATTCTGCGTTATGAGCCCACCGAAAGTGATCTGCTGGCGACCGAGCGGCGAGTGCTCTCGGTGCGCGATGCGATTTCAGCAGCTGCCGACAAGGGCGAGTTCACGCCCACGCCATCAAAGCTGTGCGATTGGTGTGATCACCAGTCGATCTGCCCGGCCAAGGGCGGAACTCCCCCGCCAATGCCGCCCCGCGACCTCTGGCTGGAGAAAACGCCGTTCACCAAGCGCTAATCAGCCCGCGTTGAAGTGCGAGTTCACAACGCAAGGGCCTCAGCCCGCGTTGAAATACTTTGCCTCAGGATGATGCGCAATGATCGCGCTCGTCGACTGCTCCGGATGTAATTGGAATTCCTCGCTCAGCTCCACGCCGATACGCCCAGGATCAAGAAGCTCCATCAGCATGGTCTGCTGCTCGAGATCTGGGCAGGCCGGGTAGCCGAAGGAGTAGCGCGAACCGCGGTAGCCCTGCTTCTCGATGAGCTCGCTCATATCACCGGAGTCATCCGAGCCAAGACCGAGCTCCTCGCGGGTGCGTGCATGCCAGTACTCAGCAAGTGCCTCAGTGAGCTGCACTGACAGTCCGTGCAGCTCGAGGTAGTCGCGGTAGGAATCCGACTCAAAGAGCTTGCCGGTTGCATCAGATGCGGCTTGACCCATGGTCACCACCTGGAATGAAACGACATCAAGCTCGCCGGACTCCTTCGGGCGGAAATAATCCGAGAGGCACAGATGACGATCGCGGCGCTGACGAGGGAAACTGAAGCGCGCGCGCTCTTGCCCCTTGTTCGGCCCCTCGTGCCAGACGATGACGAGGTCATCGCCCTCGGAGTAGCAGGGGAAGTAGCCGTAGACGACTGCTGGCTCGATCATGCCCTCGGTCTGGATGCGGCCCAGCCACTCGCGTAGGCGCGGTCGACCCTCGGTCTCGACCAGCTGGTCGTACGACGGGCCATCTCCACGGCTGGACTTCAGCCCCCATTGGCCGAGGAAAAGTGCGCGCTCATCGAGGTATGGGGTGTATTCCGCCAGCGAGATTCCACGCACGATGCGATCGCCAAAGAACGGCGCCTCAGGAAGTTGCACATCGATGGCCACATCCGAGCGCGCAGGCATGTCAGCGAGATCAGTGAGGGTAGGCGTCGCAGCCGTGCCCTTTACCCGACGCTCACGCCGCTCGGGGAGCGCGGCACCCGGGACTCCGCGCTTGACGGCCATGACAGAGTCCATCAGTCGCAGGCCCTCGAAGGCATCGCGTGCATAGCGAACTTCACCCTCATAGATGTCAGCGAGATCCTGCTCCACATAGGCACGGGTTAGGGCCGCTCCACCGAGCAGAACCGGGAAGCGCGTGGCAATACCGCGCGCATTCATTTCGAGGAGGTTCTCCTTCATGATGACCGTGCTCTTGACCAGTAGGCCGCTCATGCCGATGAGATCGGCATTGTGCTCCTCAGCAGCCTCAATGATCGCGTTGACCGGCTGCTTTATACCGATGTTGACGACGTTGTAGCCATTGTTGGTCAAGATAATGTCGACGAGGTTCTTGCCGATGTCGTGAACATCGCCCTTGACCGTGGCGAGCACCATCGTGCCCTTGCCCTCTTCGTCGGTCTTCTCCATGTGGGGCTCGAGGTAGGCCACTGCGGTCTTCATCACCTCGGCGCTCTGGAGGACGAACGGCAGTTGCATCTCGCCGCTGGCGAACAACTGACCCACGACCTTCATGCCTTCGAGAAGCGAATCATTGACGATCTCAAGAGCCGGTCGGGTGATGAGTGCCTCGTCGAGATCGGCCTCAAGACCCTGCCGTTCGCCGTCGATGATGCGACGCTCGAGTCGCTCATTGAGTGGCAGCGCTGCAAGTTCCTCTGCCCGCGAGGCATTCATGCTCTTGGACTCAACGCCCTCGAAGAGATCCAAGAAACGACCCAGGGGGTCGTAGGTGGCAATGCCCTCATCATTAAAGACGCGACGGTCATACACAAGATCAAGGGCGACCTCGCGCTGTTCGTCGGGGATCCGGTTCATTGGCAGGATCTTTGACGCGTGGACGATCGCCGAGTCGAGGCCAGCTTCCATCGCCTCGTGCAAGAACACCGAGTTCAGCACCTGGCGAGCAGCGGGGTTCAGGCCAAAGGAGACGTTGGACAGGCCCAGCGTGGTCTGAACAGTTGGATGCTTGCGCTTGAGTTCGCGAATGGCGTTCATGGTCTCGATCGCGTCGCGACGGGTTTCTTCCTGTCCGGTGGCAATCGGGAAGGTCAAGGTGTCGACCATGATGTCCTCGACGCGCATTCCCCAGTTGGTCGTGAGGTCGGCGATCAGTCGATCTGCAATACGGACCTTCCACTCGGCCGTACGTGCCTGTCCTTCTTCATCGATGGTCAGAGCTACGACCGCTGCTCCGTGCTCGCGCACGAGGGGCATGATGCGCGCGAATCGGGAGTCCGGGCCATCACCGTCTTCGTAGTTCACCGAGTTGATGGTTGCGCGGCCACCGAGTGCCTCAAGACCCGCTTCGAGAACCGCGGGCTCAGTCGAATCGATCATGATCGGCAAGGTGGAAGCAGTGGCTAGTCGGCCAGCCAGCTCACGCATATCGGCTACGCCATCGCGGCCTACATAGTCGACACATAGATCGAGCATGTGAGAGCCATCACGAATCTGAGCACGGGCAATCTCGATGCAGTCATCCCAATTGCCGCCGAGCATTGCATCGCGAAAAGCCCTCGAGCCGTTTGCGTTGGTGCGCTCGCCGATGGACAGGTAGGTGGAGTCCTGTCTGAACGGCACGGATTGGTAGAGCGAGGCAATTGCTGCCTCGGGCTCAATCGTGCGCTCGACCACCTGCTGACCGCGAACCGCCTTGACGATGGCCTCGAGGTGTTCTGGGGTCGTACCGCAGCAGCCACCGACCAAACCGAGTCCGTAATCACGAGTGAATGTCACATGCGCTTGGGCCATTTCCTCCGCGCCCAGTGGGTAATGAGCGCCATTGGAGGTCAGAACGGGGAGGCCTGCGTTGGGCATCGCACTGATACCGATGCGCGCCGACTTCGACAAAGTGCGCAGGTGCTCGCTCATCTCGGCAGGGCCGGTGGCGCAGTTCAGGCCGATCATCTCAATGCCCAAGGGCTCGAGGGCTGTCAGCGCCGCACCGATCTCCGAGCCCAGCAGCATCGTGCCGGTGGTCTCGACCGTGACCTGAGCCAGCACCGGTAGGTCAACGCCTGTTTTCGCCATCGCGCGCTGAGCGCCGATGATCGCCGCCTTGGCCTGCAAGAGATCCTGAGCAGTCTCAACGAGGAAGGCATCGACGCCACCCTCGATGAGCCCGAGTGCCTGAGTCTCATAGGCATCGCGCAACAGCGAGTACGGAGCGTGACCGAGGCTCGGCAGCTTGGTGCCAGGGCCCATCGAGCCAAGTACCCAACGTGGCTGATCCGGAGTAGACCACTTGTCAGCGCTCTCTCGGGCGATCTGGGCGCCCGCCTTGGCCAGTTCGAAGATGCGGTCGGTGATGTCGTACTCGGCCAGGTTCGCGAAGTTGGCGCCGAAGGTATTGGTCTCCACGCAGTCGACGCCAACAGCGAAGTAGGCGTCGTGTACCGCGCCCACGACATCGGGGCGGGTGACGTTCAGGATCTCGTTGCAGCCCTCGTAGCCCTGGAAGTCCTCGAGGCTGGGATCCTGGGCCTGGAGCATGGTGCCCATGGCCCCGTCAGCGACGACAACACGACTGCGCAGTGCTTCCCGAAGGCTCTCTCCCATAGTTAGTCAAGCGTACCTGTAAACGCTGAGACGCTACGGTTGAGACATGTCCTGGACAGTGAAGACCTCCGACGACCAGATCGTCACCGGCGTGGATCACGGCTCCGGAACAGATGCTGTGGTTCTGCTCCATGGACTCTCCCAGCAACGGCATTTCTGGGGTCCGGTCTGCTCCTACCTCAATGAGCCGCGAGTGATTCGACTCGATCAGCGCGGCCACGGCCTTTCCGATACCCCCGTCGACTCTGACTACTCCATCGAGCGGTGCGCCCAAGATGTCGTCGAGGTCATGGACGCACTGGGCGTGGAGACAGCCTCGGTCATCGGGCACTCGTGGGGTGGCGCAGTCGCGGCACGCCTCGGCGCCCTCGACCCTTCGCGCGTGCGCACGATCGGTCTCCTCGATGGCGGTCTGCGTGGCCCTGCCGACATGGGCGAGCGAAGCGAGGTGCGCGAACGGCTTCGTCCGCCCGCGCTGAACATTCCTGCGGACGATCTCTGGCAACTCGTGACCATGGGTGACCTCGGTCCGTATTGGACCGATGACGTCCGTGCCGCGCTGGAACCTACGTTTATCGAGATCGACGGCCTCGTACGCACCCGTATTGGGGTTGATCGCCATATGCGGGTACTCGACGGTCTTCTCGACTACAACAGCGTCCCGGACATTCGCTCCCGTCACCGTGACGTGTGGGCTGTCCTGTGCTCGGACTCCCCCACCATCGACCCTCTGGTGGAGGCAAGGCTTCAACAGATCGGTGACATCAACCTGCAAATCTGGCAGGGGGCAGTTCACGACGTACCCCTGCAGTGGCCCGCACTCGTGGCAGGCTGGATCACCACGGTGCACGCCGCGGCAAGCGAGGAGGCCTGATGATCGAGTTCGACGAGCTTCCGGTGCTCGTGGACCCGGTCATGGTCTGCGCCTTTGAAGGCTGGAACGATGCCGGCGACTCTGCCAGCGGCACGATCGCGCACCTCATCGACGCTTGGGACGCTCAGTTGCTGACCGAACTCGATTCTGAGGAGTACTACGACTATCAGGTCAACCGACCCATGATCGCAATCGACGAAGCGGGCGTACGACAGCTCACCTGGCCTGGCACGCGACTGCATGTCGCGCGACTGCCGCTGTCCCCTCGAGATGTGATCTTGGTACAGGGCGTTGAACCGAATATGAAGTGGCAGCAGTTCGTGCGCGAGATTCTCGGGCTCGCGGCCGAACTCGACGTCCAACTCGTGGTGACCCTCGGAGCACTGCTGTCTGACAGCCCGCATACACGCCCCGTACCCGTCACAGGCTCCTCAACAGATCTGTCGCTCTGCGATCAGATGGGCATCGAGGCCTCGCATTACGAGGGCCCCACCGGGATCGTCGGAGTCATCCAGGATGCCTGCACGCGTTTCGGCATCCCGGCGATAAGCCTGTGGGCTGCTGTTCCGCACTACGTGGCAGCCCCTCCGTGTCCGAAGGCGACGTTGGCATTGGTCGGGCGTATCGAAGACATCCTCGACGTACCCGTGCCGCTGGGCGATCTACCTGAGGAAGCACGTGCCTGGGAGGCGGGAGTCGATGAACTCGCAGCCGAGGATGACGAGATCGAGGAGTACGTCAAGCAGCTCGAGGAAGCCCGCGATACCGCCGATCTTCCCGAAGCCAGTGGTGAGGCAATTGCTCGAGAGTTCGAGCGCTACCTCCGCCGACGCGGATCCGACGACTAGCGCAGGTTGAGATAGCGATCGATTGACGCCTGCGTCGACACATCGACATCTGCCGGCGTTCCATCGACTAACTGGCCGAGGATCCCCATGGCCACCTTCTTGCCAAGCTCGACTCCCCACTGATCGAAGGAGTCGATTCCCCAGATGATTCCTTGGACAAAAACGCTGTGCTCGTAGAGAGCGACCAGGGCTCCCAGCGCAGCAGGATCAAGCCGCTCGATCATGATCACGTTGACCGGGCGATTACCAGGCATCACCTTGTGCGGGACCAATGCCGCGGCTGTGC
>JBILOY010000032.1:0-15381 GCA_044374195.1 Candidatus Nanopelagicales bacterium | reverse complement strand
TCAAGGTTGCGGCTCCGAACATGGCTCAATGGGTCATTGATCGCGCGATCCAGACGTGCGGCGGTGGCGGCGTCAGCCAGGACTACCCGCTTGCCGAGCTCTACGCGCAATCGCGCATGCTCGGCATCGCCGATGGCCCTGATGAGGTTCACAAGATGAGCATCGCCCGTCGTGAACTTCGTCGGTATGCTCCCGAGCGCTAGTCAAGGCGGATCGGCCACGGCCGATGAGATCCGACTAGCAGCACTGGAGCAGTTTGCGTCAGTGGGCTACGAAGCGACCACCATGCGAGAAATCGCGGGAAATGTCGGCATCAAGGCAGCCAGTCTCTACAACCACTTTGGCTCGAAAGAGGCCATGCTGTGGGATCTCACGCTGACAGCGCTGAACGAGCTCACAGCCGGGTGCGCACTGGCAATGTCTCGGCTCCCGGAGAATGCCTCGCATGGTGATCGACTAGCAGCCTTCGTCTCTTCTCACGTGGACTACCACGCGCGGAATAGAAATCAGGCACTGGTGGTGAACAGCCAATTGGGCTCGCTGTCGGCACCGCACTTTCGGCGAGCGGTCAAACTTCGTGCCTCGTACGAGGCCACCCTGCGCGCGATTGTCGAAGCGGGCGTGCGTGACGGCGACTTCGAATCACCTGATATTCGGGTCACGACTTACGCGATACTGCAGATGGGTGTTGCGGTGTCGACGTGGTTTCGCCCCGATGGTCAGTTGACGATCGAGGAACTGTGCGCGATCTACGTGCAACTCGCGGCTAAATTGCTCGCGGCACGTTCAGGGCCACGCAAGCGAGTTGGGTAAGCAGGACGCGAAAGGATCCGGGACATCCATGGAGTCGAGGAATCGGAAAGGCGCGACATGAGGAATAGAGCCGAGGCGATCAAGGACATTCCGCAAGCGGTGCTGTTCGACTGGGATGGCACGTTGATTGACAGCGGTGACATCCTGCTGACCTGCTGGCATGAGGTCACCACGCGTGTTCTCGGGGCACCATTTCCCATCACTGAAGAAGATCGGCGCAAGTTCCTCTCCATGCGGGGGGCTGACAGTTTCCCCTTGCTCAGTGATGATCCTGAGGTTGTTCGTGCACTCGATGACGGCTTCACCGACGCGTACCTTGCTCTCGCCGCCGATCACATCACTGCGCAGGAGGGCAGCGTGGAATTGGTCAAGGCGCTACGGGAGCGTGGGGTGCTTGTTGCCGTGGTGACCTCGAAGACCCGTCTTCGCATGGATCGGGATATGGAGATCTGCGAACTCGTGGGTGCCTTCGACATGGTGGTCACCGGTGACGATGTCACTCGGGCAAAACCGGATCCCGAGGGAGTGCTGGCGGCATTGGCACAACTCCACGCGACTGCCGAGCGTTCGGTGATGGTCGGTGATGGTCCCGTGGACATCAAGGCCGGCCGGGCGGCGGGCACCATGACCGTCGGGATCTCCCACGGACTGCACTCAGGTGAGGAGCTCCGGGACGCGGAACCAGATCTGCTCATCGAGTCACTGCTGCAATTGGGCTCACTCTGGGGCCTGACGTCACTCCCTGATTAGACATCAGTTCAATCTTCACATTTTCACAAATCGAGTTGAGCGTTCGTACCGCCCTCGCTAGTGCGAATGTTGCGGGAAATTTGCCCATTTACGAGGTATTTGCCGTCCAGCCACCTACCATGAGCCGAACATCGGGTCTTTCCCGGTCACTTTGATTCATCCTATGTTTGCCCCAATTTCGGGGCAGCGAGTGAAAGTAGGAGCTGAAACCATGCCTGATATCGACTTCCTGGCCATTCACGGCCTTGCCGTCCGGAAAGCTGCTGGTCCGGCTGCGGTGGCCGACTTGCTGGGAGTTGATGAGGAGGCGGTAACCGCCGCCTTTGATGCATTGGGTGAGCAGGGGCTGGTCGCTGGAGCGCGAGGGATGTTCATGGTTGCGCCCACGGGGCAAGCCTGGCTCGCGGAGCAATATCCGGTTCGCTACGCCGACGCTCGGCAAGACGGAGCTCTCACCGCCGCTTATGAGCGTTTCGAGCGAGTGAACACCGACCTACTCGCACTTTTCACGGATTGGCAGACCATCCCCGCAGGTACGACCCGGGTGCCCAATGACCACAGCGACAAGGAGTACGACCGAGGGATCATCGATCGACTCGGAAACCTGCACGAGAAGGCCGAGCGCGTCGTAGGCAGATGTGCCGAGTCCGAGGCTCGACTAAGCCGATACCTCGCGCGCCTGGAATCGGCTTACGACAAGGTCCTTGCTGGTGATCTTGACTACGTGTCCGGCGTGAGAATCGACAGCTACCACACGGTGTGGTTCGAGTTGCATGAAGACCTGCTTCGCATGCTCGGCCGCACCCGTCAGGAGTAAGTCGTGAACCAGTCTCGGGTAATCCATCTTGACGGAACGCAATTGCCGTCACGAGATCTCATCGGCAACAAGGCCTGGAGCGTCGGCCGCATGCTCAACCTGGGTCTGCGTGTCCCGCCCGCATTCGTCCTGCCCATCAGTGAATGCCGGGCTTATCTCGACTCCTCCAAGGTGCTTGACGATGCGCTGTGGGCTGACGTGCTCACGGGAATCGCCTACCTTGAATCCGTATCCGGTCGCAGATTCGGCGACCCTGACTCCCCGCTTCTGGTCTCCGTGCGCTCAGGAGCTGCGGTGAGCATGCCTGGGATGATGGACACCGTCCTCAACCTGGGCGTGACCGATGAGGTCGAGGCCGGACTCGCCCGCCGGACCGGAAATCCGGAGTATGCGCGGGACACCCACGCACGCTTCTGCCACCAATACGGGGACATCGTCTACAAGGCCGACTTGGATACCTATGCGGCCGGACACACTGCGGATGACATCCGGGCGATGGTTCTCGATGACACAGACCTCGAGATCCCCCGGGATCCTTTCGAACAACTCCGCGGCGCGATCTGCGCGGTCTTCAACTCCTGGGACTCCGCTCGAGCCAAGGCCTATCGACGTCACTGGGGTATTGAGGATGCAGGCGGTACGTCTGTCACCGTGCAGGCAATGGTCTTCGGGAACCTGGGTGAGAAATCCGGCACGGGCGTGCTCTTCACCCGCAACCCACTCTCAGGCGAGGCGCTGCCCTACGGCGAGTGGCTTCCCGGCGGGCAGGGCGATGACGTCGTGGGCGGCACTCACGCAGTACAGGACATGGTCACCCTCGAGAAGTCAATGCCTGATGCGCATGCTGAGCTCATGGGCTGGTCCACCACGCTGGAGCGCGAGCATGGCGAAGTGCAGGACATCGAGTTCACCATCGAGGAAGGCAGGCTCTACCTGTTGCAAACCCGCACGGCAAAGCGTTCCCCTCGCGCGGCAGTGCGTATCGCGGTGGAGCTCCTCGATGAGGGTGTCATCACGGCCGAGGAAGCGGTGGTCAGGGTGACTCCCGAGCAGGTGCACACGGTGCTTCTCCCCAGGCTCGATACTGCCGATGCGCGGCAGCGGCCTATCGCCAGCGGTGAGCCCGCCTGTCCCGGTGTTGCCTGCGGAATCGGCGTCGTCGATCCGGATGAGGCAGAGCGTCGAAGCGCTGAGGGCGAGTCCATCGTCCTGGTGCGCCCCAATACGAGCCCCAATGACGTTCACGGCATGATCGCGGCTGTCGCGGTGGTGACCGATCTAGGCGGATCCACCTCACATGCTGCCGTCGTCACTCGTGCCTTGGGTCGCCCGAGCGTCGTGGGTGTCGGTGATGGTGTCGCCGCAGGTCTCGAGGGGAAACTGCTGACCGTCGACGGCGATGGCGGAAATGTTTACGAGGGCGTGATGCCCATGGTGGAGACGCGAGTCGAGGATGATCCGTGGCTGTCCCGCTTTGCCGAGTGGGCTGCTGAGCTATCTCCGATGACGGTGGTGACGAGCGCGACTGAGCTCGAATCCGACGTCTTCGATCTTGATCTTGCCGGTTTCGGCATCGGACACGAGGGCTCGGTTATCGACGCTGAAGGCCTTCAGCGAGCCTTGGCCGGCAAGGTAGCGGTGCGGGGCTCACTGATGTCGACGGAGCAGGGCATGAAGGCGGCTCTTGATGCCGGAGTCACTCATGTGGTCGCACGCCCGGTGCTCCCGCTTCAGCTCCTGGCGATTCGTATTCAGCGCGGCCTCTAGATTCGGCTCACTGAAACACGGGCATGACCAATTGGCGGAGATGTCCATGATGCCGAGCAAGTTTTCCACGGGGAGAGGATCTCTCCTGAAGAAGACCACATCATTACTCGGTGGTAAAGCCCGTCTTAACTCTTCGTGTCCAGCGTGAGTGAAAGGTAGGGCGACTAATGAATCGAGAAGCCCCCGTCTGTCACCTGGTAAGAACCGGTGATGTTGGACGCATCGTCACTCGCCAGGAAGGCCACGAGTTTGGCGACGTCCTCAGGTGTACCCATGCGTCCGATGGGGTGCATTCCTGAGAGCTGGTCGTACACCTCAGGGCTCAAGGCGTTGCGCACGAGATCCGTGCTCACGAAGCCCGGACCGACCGCGTTTACCCGCACGCCGGCGGCGGCGTAGTCAAGGGCAGCGCTTCGGGTTAGGCCCAGAACCCCGTGCTTGGAGGTGGTGTACGCAGCGGCATTTGGCCAGGTGATGCTGCTCAGGATGGATCCCATATTGATGATCGAGCCGCCACCCGATGCCACCATCGCCGGGATCTCGGCCAGCATGCTGAAGAAGACGCCGTCGAGGTTGATGTCCAGCGTCTTGCGCCACAGAGCCGGCGTGAGGTCCGCAACCGGGAGTTGCTCTGCGCTGATGCCGGCATTGTTCACGGCAATATCCATTCGCCCGTGTATCTCGACGATCGAGTTCACCAGGTTCACAAGCGCATCAGGGTCCCGCACGTCAACAGTGGCTGCGCTGGCCTGCTGGCCGAGGTCGTTGATGCTTGCTGCCACTGCCTGCGCGGCTGGTCCGTCGATATCGGCGCAGCTGACCACGGCGCCACGGCTGGCTAGTTCACGGGCACAGGCTGCACCGATTCCGGCACCTGCGCCCGTAACGAGTGCGATTCGCCCATCGAGAATTCCCATGGAGGCATTCCTTTCAGTGGTTCATGAGGGGTAAGGGAGGAAGGTGGGAGCAACGTGCGGGAGTGCGACAAGAAAAGGGACGGGGATCCGATCTGGCATCCCCGCCCCTTCACTCATGCGACAGATCAGCCGATCGGCTGCTCACCGGAGGCGATGCGGATTGCATCGATATCAGCGCGAGAGAGGCCGGCACCCTTGCCCTTGAGCAGACGCGAGTTGGCCTGGGTGGCCTTGTAGAGCGCATCTGCTTCAGGGCTCGCGTAGTTGTACTTGATCCACGAGTCGTCGTAGTACTTCGAACCAGCGGCTACCGGGCCAGAAGTGAACGCCTTTGCGGCTGCATTGGCCTCCGCCTGGGTTAGCTTGCCCTGAGTCGTCGTCCACTTGGCGGTCTTGGCCGGAAGCGACGTGCTGCCGCTGCGGATCGGACCAACCGATGAGGTCCACTGATCATTCTCGAGCACCGAGTAGGGGATCGCCGACCACATGTCATTGGACTGATTCGACCACTTGTTCATGTTGTACGGGTTGTTCTGCTGGCTGCTGAGAGTGATGTAGCCCACGAGTTCGGCAATGGAGTGATTTCCATATTCGTCGTTCATGATCGGCTTCAGGCGCTGGGTGCGGTCCTCAAGAAGGAACCAATCGTCCTGCTCGTATACGCCGGCGAAGTGCGCCAGATCCTTCGCCACCGAGTAGTAGACCAGGGCACCTGCATCGATCATCTGATCACGGGTCCAGCCCGAGATGACCTTCCAGAGTTCGGCGGTAGCTGTCGCCATCGAGTCACGCGCATGGTCGAGGTAGTCGGCCATGTCGCTCGCGTTGTTCATGTGGACGGGCAGGTAGCCGTCGGAAAGGTAATCCGAGGTGTAAAGACCCACGGCGACCATGTTGTCGTGATCGTAGGAAGGCGTCGCTTCGAAGGATCCCCAGTCATCGACGATATTGAAGTGGGTGTCCTTCATGATCACGGGCAGTGTGAGGTTGTTGAACTCGATGCCCGAGGTGACGCCGTCGAGCCAGGGGTAGTCGCCCTCAGCCAGGTCGATGAAGTCACGAACGAGCATCTCGTTGTTGCCGACCTTGTACGGACCGCTGTTGTTGATGCCCAGTCGGCATTCGCAGTTCTTCAAGAAGGCATACTGAGATGCCGTCGCGAGGAATCGCACGACTGACGTATGCAGCTTGTCGCCAGGCTTGCAGCCAAGTGCGTCCGCCTCGAAGACCTGAAGGGTGCGCTCGGGGTGGATCTGCCCCTTGTTGTTGTCATCGCTGTTCAGGACGTACGAATTCTGGCGATGGTATCCGAGATTGATACGACGGCTGAAGTCGAGCACGAACCGCATGTCGTCGATGCCGTCGGTCGGATTGATCATCCCCATGTCGAGCAGGAACTGGCGGCCACCCAAGTAGAACTGCTGGATGATGCCCATCATGATCGTATTGACGCCGGTCGAGACCTCGCGAGCGCGATCGCCGATTTCCTCTGCAGGCATTGCCGCATCGATCTTGCGCAGCAACTCCGGGTAGCGGTACCAGCAGTTGTAGTACGACAGTGCGATGTAGGGGTTAACGGGGAAGAGCTTGGATTCCTGGACTGTACGCGTGGTGCACTGCCAGTAGAAGATATCGCTGGACTTGCGAATCCAGGCGTTGTCCTCGAGCAGCTGGGCGTAGGTGTAGTTCGAAGGCATGTGTTGTCTCCCTTTCAGGCGAGCTTGACGATTCGGGCACGAGCGGAGTCATCTCGCTCGGCGTAGGCATCGGCGGCGGGCTTGGAGTACTCGACGGCGATGCGGTCGCCCTCGACCAGGCCATCGAGTTCCGAGGCCATGAGGCAGGGGATCCCGTACTCGCGGGTCAAGATGCCTAGGTGAGAGCGGATCGTGCCGCCCATGCAGACAACTCCGGCGAAGTTCTCCAGGATCGGCGCCGTAAGCGTTCCGCCCGAATCGTCGATGATGGCGATGGTGCCTTCGGGCACACCATTGATGAGCATGTCCATGACGACATCGACGGTACCGACGAAGCGCGCGGTGCCCTCCAGGTCAGCAGCCTGGAAGACGTTGTCTCCGGTGCCGACAATGAGGCGACCTTGAGCATCCTTGCCCTGCTGGCCCGAGTCTCCGACACCCTGAAGGGGCTTGTACTTGTCCGGCTCCTCGATGATGGAGATCTGGGCCGATGTCTCGAAGCGGTAACCCGTGGCGAGCAGCTCCTTCTCGATTTCCTCGAAATCGGCGCGCGTCAGTTCAAGGCTGGGGTCGACCACGAACTCTTCCCAGGTCTTGCCTGAAGCAGTGAATTTCTCTGCGACTCGGCGACGGATTGCTGCGTGATAGAACTCGACGGTGGGCATCATCGCTTCCTTGCCCCACTTGTCGTCGAGGACCTTCGGATTACTCATGGATCCTCCTGCCAGTGCTGGTTGGGTGCCGAACTTCGTCGGGTGCTGAGGCATCACGTAGATGCATGGCGCCAGACATAGGATGTCTAGCACGACTCATGGAACTCCCGAGGGGGATTTACCGAATCGGTACGGCAATTTGTGTCCCTCTTGCGGCGACACAGCAAGGCCTGCAGGGGTAGCTCAGAGCCCGACGGTGACTGACCGTCCGACCCGTGACGTCGGACGTTTTCCTCGTGAACTCCGGCTATTCGGCGCCTATGGGTTCGGGTCGAGTGGACTTTCGCGGCCGGCTGCTTGCCGCAGACAGTGCGATAGCACCCAAAATTGCAGCTCCGCCGATGATCTGGCCGACGAGAACAGGCTGACCAAGCAGGAGGGCCGAGCCCACGATGGCCACGACCGTCTGCAGGCTGAGGATGACCGAGGTGGGGGCGGGTCCGAGCAGCCCGAGCGCCACGTACATCGCCGCAGTGCCGAGCCCGGTTGTCGCCCCGGAGATCACCAGCACCAGCCACGCGCGAGCGGAGAGCGTCTCGAGCTCGCCAAGGATCAGCGCAAGGCTGAGGGTGGAGGCCGCGACTCCGAAGGACACCCAGGCCGCCGCTGCGAGTGCGGGAGTGCGGGGGATCAATCGACTGTTGGCAAGCAGGAAGACCATCACACAGGCCGAGGAGCCCAGAGCCATGGCCACGCCCGTGCCATCGATGGTCACCTCGCGACCGGCGGCCACGACAAGTGCTGCGCCCATGGCTGACATGAGTGCCGAGGCACCGGCAAGCCACGCCCACGCCCGAAGACGAAGTACTAAAGAGGCCACGAGAACCAGGACCGGATAGGTATAGAACAGCAGGGAAACGGAGGCGACGGTGCCGTGCTCGAGAGCCCCGTAGAAAAGAACAGCCTGGAGCCCATACACGATGGCACCCAAGGCAATGGCGGCTATTCGTTCACCTCGCACTGGAAGCGCGGATCGGCGCATCCCGAGCACGATCGCCAGGCACACGATGCCGGAGATCGCGTAGCGAATTCCGACTGCGGCGAAAGGCCGGATTCCTTCCTCGACCAGAAATGCTTGCATGACGACGGTAAATCCAAAGAGCAAAACCGCTGCGAAGCCGATCAGGAGTCCGCGAGTATGGTGCGACATCAGCGAACCAGACCGAAAGGAAAGACGTGAGCGTTCTTGTTGCCGGAGGAACTCGAGGCATCGGACTGGAACTGGCCGCGACACTCTCTGAGCCCGGAGAGTCGGTAATCATCGGTTACGGCTCTGATGATGCCTCCGCGCGTGCAGCATGCGAGCGACTGGAACGCGAAGGTCGAAAGCCGATAGCGGTGCGCGCCGATATGGGCTCGCCCTCCGGCGCCGAGGAACTCGTGGCGGCTGCCGCGGGGCTGAATGAGCCGATCAGGGTTGCCGTGCACAGCACTGTCCGCGTGGTTCCCGGGCAGTTGATGGAGCTCAGCGATGACGATCTCGCCCACACCCTCGCCGTCAATGCCACCTCGTTGCTCTGGCTGGCACGCTCCGCTCGCCCGTACCTCACCCGTGGCAGTTCGATCCTCTACCTCACTAGCAGGGGTCGCGCTACCTACGTAGCCGGTTATGGCACGGTCGGTCCAGCTAAGTCCTACGCCGATGGGCTGATTCGCTACCTCGCTGTGGAGCTTGCCCCCCATGGGATTCGGGTGAACGGTCTGGCACCGAGCACCCAGGACACCGAGGCGCTGCGCGTAGTCTTCGGCGACCGCACTGACGAGGTGATCGCAGCCGCTCGGGCCAAGAACCCAAGTGGGCGACTCGTCGAAGCTGCTGACTACTGCGCAACTGCGCGTTACCTGGTATCGCCCGAAGCCGCAATGATCACTGGGCAAAGCATCTTCGTATACGGAGGCGCCGACCTGCTTGGCTGACCCGTGCGGGTTAGCCATTCGGCCTTCTCAGCACCACATCCATTGATTCAGTGACCACTCGCGCGTACGGCGCATTGATTGCGGCAACGAGTGATCGAACCTGCTGAATCTCATCGCTGGCAAGTGGGTAATCGCGCTTCGTATTGCCGGCCGCGTGCATGGCATCAAGATCGAACTGCGGGACAAGTGCCTTCAAGATCAGCTCGTCATCGTCATTGGTGCCGAACTTCTTACGCAGTTCATCCTCGGTCGGCTGCTCCGGTGGGTTCGCGAAGATCTCTGCGGCGCGGGGCGCGGCCATGATGCGGTCCAGGGTGTCAGGCTCAATGGGTGCCGGGGTCTGGCCGTAATAGCCGGCTGCATATTGAACGACCTCATCAGGAACCACGGAGTACCGATCACCCGTGACCACATTGAGCACCGACTGAATGCCAACCAGT
This sequence comes from Candidatus Nanopelagicales bacterium, assembly GCA_044374195.1. Classification (GTDB taxonomy): domain Bacteria; phylum Actinomycetota; class Actinomycetes; order S36-B12; family S36-B12; genus CAIKZY01. The sequence goes on along the minus strand of JBILOY010000032.1, from coordinate 5,550 downwards.
TGGCTAAATGGCGTCACCATCATCGGATAACCGAGTTCGCGACGCACGCGCGCTGTCTCCTCGAGAACTTCTGACATTCGATCGGTCATGCCGTACTGCTCTAGCTGAGCCTTCAGCGTTCCGGTCATGCCACCGGGAATCTGATGCTGCATATTGAACAGGTCGTATTCGGCAAACTGATTGACCAGGTAGCCCTCCTGGCGACCCACTCGCTCGAAGTGATCGGATACCTCACCGAGCAGGGCTCCGTTGACGGAGTGCTCGTAACCCATCAATTCGATGTTTCGGATCATGCTCTCCGTGCTCGGCGTCGAGGGGCCATTCGCCATTGACCGAACGGTCGTATGCAGCACGGTGACTCCCAGCCGCACGGCCTCGCAGTAGGCCATCCCGGAGATGCCCATCAAGTTGTTTGAGTGCATCTCGATGGGCTTGCCGCCGGCGTTGGCGACGAAGGTGGGTACTAGCGTGCGAAGTCGGTCGGCATGCAGCACGCCGGCTGTGTCGTAGAGCAAGATGGTGTCGACCTCGGGAATGGCGGCGAGCTGACGCACCTTGTCGGCGTAGTACTCATCAGTGTGTATGGGTGACATCGCGAAAATCACCGTGCCGGCAACCTCTGAGCCGTACTGCTTGGCGATGCGAGCAAGTCGTGCCATCTTGTCGATGTTGAACAGACCGTCATAGATCCAGTAGCTACGCACTCCATGCTCATTGAGCTGACGCATCCAGATGTCCATCAGGGCATCGGGGGTCGTGCCGAAGCTGATGCAGGCATTCGATCTCATCCCGCCACGAACGGGAGTGCGCCGAATGGATCCCATGAGCATGTCGAGGCCCTGCCAGGGATTTTCGCGCTTGTACTTGATCAGCACCTCGAAGAAGGAACTCGCGGCTGCGTCGATGACCTTGAAACCTGCTCGGTCGAGAATGGGTGCGACCGGAAGTGCCATGCCCGCTTGCATGCGCATGCCCCACAGGCTCTGCTGCCCATCGCGCAGGGTGCTGTCGAGAAAGTCAATGTGGGTCACGAGTCACTCCTTGGATTCTGAATTGAGCAGGGTTGCTCTAAGTTCGGTCTTCAACACTTTTCCGGCGCCATTCCTTGGGAGTTGTGACACCAGGTGGTACTCCTTGGGCCGCTTGTAGCGGGCCATGGATTCCAGGCAGTGCTCCTCAAGAGCTCGCTGGAGTTCGGGAGCCTCGTGTGAGGAGGCAGGCGAGGGAACGATGAAGGCGATAACGCGCTCTCCCCACTCCTCGTCAGGGACTCCGATCACGGCCACGTCGGCAACCCCGGCGTGCTCGATGAGAACGTCCTCAACTTCGCGGGGGTAGACGTTTGCGCCGCCGGTGATGACGAGATCCTTGCTGCGATCCAGGAGGGTAAGTGCTCCGCTCGTGAGCATTCCGATATCGCCCGTATGCAGCCATCCGCCGCGGAGGGCCTCTGCGGATGCCTCAGGGCGATTCAGGTATCCGCGCATGACAGTCGGCCCACGAACGATGATCTCGCCGGCCTCGCCGTCAGGGACATCGCGATCATCCGCGTCGACGACGCGAACCTCTGTACCGATTCGCGGGAATCCGACGCTGCGCAGTAGATCCTGATTCGATTGCGCGACGGCTTCACCGATGGCCCGTGCATCAAGTGCCGTGATCGTGCACGGCGTCTCGCCTTGGCCGTAACCGTTCCAGATTCGAGGTCCGAAGACACCGACGCCCGTCACCAGGTCGTTGACCAGGACAGGTGCCGCTCCGACGAGGACAGTGCCCATACGGCTGGTGTCGGGAGTAGTCGCCTCACCTGCTTCGACCAGTCGCCGCATTATCACCGGCGGTCCGAAGAAGGAGAGCCGATCGCTGCTGCCCAGGAGCGACCAGGTTTCGGATGGGTCGAAACCGCCGGATTCTGGGATGACCTGCCGTGCGCCTCGAGCGATGAAAGGGAGAGAGAACAGGCCGCCGGCATGACTCATGAGCGCGAGATGCAGCAGCCCTGAGCGCTCATCGACGGGCTCGACATCAGCGAGATAGGCCATGGTCATAGCCATCAGGTTGCCGTGGCTCAGGAGCGCACCCTTGGGCTTCCCGGTGGTTCCGCTCGTGTAGAAGATCCAGGCGGGATCTCCGGTTTGCGCCTCGCGCGGCGCGCGCATCTCTAGCTCACCGGGATCGATGTCCGAGGGAAGCACGACCGTGCACCCTTGCGAGAATTCCCCGCTCATCCTTTCGGCGGTGTCGGGTGACACCAGGCACAGCGAGGCCGCGGAATCCTCGAGCAACGCGGAAACCTCGCGGGGATGCAGCATGGAACTGAGCGGAATCGCAGTGGCGCCCGACCACCAGATCGCGAACAGTAGTTCCAGGTAATCAGTGCTATTGCTGGCGTAGAGGGCTACCCGCTTTCCGGGGCTAATCCCATGACGAGCGGCCATGGCCGCGGCTCGTCCGGCCACGCGCCCGGTGAATTCACGGTACGTCAGCTGTTGTCGTGTTCCTGAGACGATCGCCGGTGAATGAGGAAACTGCGTGGCCGATGCCTTCAGCAATTCAGCAAGGTTCATCCCTGCGGCGCCTCGAGGAGTGTCACGGCGACTGCGGCTTCCTCTACTCCGACCAAGCCGCCACTGTTCTCCGCGAGGGCAATGCGCGCACCGTGAACTTGGCGGGCCCCCGCCTCGCCTCGCAGTTGGAGTACGAGTTCGTGGATCTGCGCGAGTCCGGTTGCACCGATGGGATGACCGCGGGACTCCAGTCCTCCCGAGGGGTTCACCGGGATGAGGCCACCGAGTGTGGTGTCTCCGCGCACTGCCGCGGCTCCGCCATCCCCGTAGGGCACAAGTCCCATGTGCTCGATCTGCTGCACCTCGCCGACTGCAGTCGCGTCGTGTACCTCTGCCACGTCAACGTCTGCAGGGGTCAGCCCGGCCTCGGCATATGCGCGCAATGCCGTGCGGTGGCTCACGTGATCCTCGGGGTTGCGACCATCCCAGGAGCCCCCATGGCCCAGCGCGATTCCCCGAATGATGACGGCGCGATCCGGGGATTCCGCGTTGGCCAGGGTGGACACGACAGCAGCTGCGGCACCGTCGCTCACCGGGGAGCACATGGGCACGGTGAGCGGCCAGATGACCTGCTTGCTGCCGAGAATCTCGTCGACGGTGAAGGGCTTCTGGAACTGCGCATTCGGATTGTGCACCGAGTGCATGTGGTTCTTCGAGCTCACCGCGGCAAACTGCCCGGCGGTGCTGCCGAATCGAGCCATATGGTCGCGGGCGAATGATGCGTAGATGTCCATGAACACGGTTCGACTCGCGAGCTCGACGGCATCTGCGGGGACGGTGACGCCCTTGCCCCATTCGGCGAGGCGCGCAATTCCTTCCTCCCGATGCGCGACATCCCAACTGCCCTCGAAGGCGGCGAGAATCGCATCGGGGGAGGCCTGAGTCATGACCTCAGAGCCCACGACAAGAACGTGGCGCGCCATGCCGGAGCGAACATAAGCAGTGGCTACGTGCAGTGCAGTCGTCGAACTGCAGCACGCGTTCTCCACGTTGATAACCGGCACGATGCCAAGGTCGAGACCGGCGAGGGCAAGCTGACCCCTGATTCCGTGCTGGCCGTCCATGGCCCCCTGGGTCGAGTTCGCGAAGACCACGACGTCGATGTCTGAGCCCGCCAGCCCGGCGTCGACAAGTGCCGCGGATGCCGCAAACGCCGCAAGAGAAGCGACCGTCTCATTCGGTTGCTTCCCGAACCGGGTCATTCCTGTTCCGGTTACGGCGATGGGGCTGGTCATAGTCATACCTCCGCTGTGTCTCCTGCGATGGACTTAGGGGCGTCACTCAGGGTCTTGCGCTTGTTTGCCTTGGGGTCGGAGAGGTATTCCCGCAACCAGCGCTCGGATTCGGAGACGTGGATGGTCGCCGCGGACCGGGCGAGCGCGGGGTCGCGCTCGGTCAGGGCCTGGAGGATGAGCTCGTGCTGGGAAAGCGTCATTGATTTCAGGCCGACCATGGATGCGCGCCAGATGCGTGCTCTCACTGCTCGAGTGGAAATCGCATCAAGGATTGAACATAGGCTCGCGTTTCCGGTGGCCTCGGCAATGTGGGAGTGGAAATCGATATCGCGCACCACGAGTTCCTCGGGGTCATGTGCCTCTCGCATGGAATTCAGGCTGGCGTAGAGGGTGTCGAGCTGCTCTTGGGTGATGCGTTGCGCGGCTAACGCTGTTGCTGCGGGCTCAAGGAGCTTGCGGACCTCGAAGATCTCAGCGAGGGTTCGGTCGCCCATGAGGTCGATGGCGAAGGAGAGCCCGGACAGCAGAAGACGTGGCTCCAGGCTGGTGACGTAGGTGCCATCACCTCGGCGGACATCCAGGACCTTCGCCTGGCTGAGAGCTTTGACCGTCTCCCGCAGGGAACTACGCGAAATCCCGAGGGATGTGGCCAATTCCTGCTCGGGGGGGAGCCGATCTCCGGGATTGATCCGACCACTCGCGATGAGATCGCGGATCTTCAAAATGGCTTCGTCAGTGACGCTCATGTGGTGCCCCCGTTGCTTGGGTAAGGAGTGACGGTGTGCAGAACGGCCTTGCCTGCTCCGTGCTGATGAATTTTCCGAAGTCCATTGTCTGACCGCCTCCTTGGTATTAGTCTGCCTTAAACATCGGATCTTTGTATTGGTTCCGGAATTCCTGCCAGGAGTCCCGCGCAGAAAGGTTGGTCATGGCCCTCACCCCAGAAGATATCAAGGTGCTCGTGTCCTCATTTGAGGCATCAGACTGGGCTGAGATGTCCGTGCGAATCGGTGATACGACCTTGGAATTGACCCGCACGGGCAGGCCGCCGGAGGCTTCCGCGGTGCGACCGGCCGCAGCCGCCGCAGCCGCCCCTACGCCCATCGCAGTTGCTGCACCGATCGCCGCTGCGCCTGCAGCAGCGGTGTCTGCTGCCGCAGCGGCTCCGGTGTCCTCTGGCACCGGACCGGCGCTCGCGCCGGAAGGTCACGCTGTTCGTGCTCCCTCCCTTGGTCTTTTCTGGCGCTCCCCGCAACCCGGGGCGCCGCACTTCGTCGACGTCGGCCAGGAGGTCGATGCCGAGGACACCGTGGGCATCGTCGAAGTGATGAAGCTGATGAATCACGTCAAGGCCGGCGTCTCCGGCACCGTGATCGCCATCGAGCCTGAGAACGGTCAGATGGTGGAGTTCGGTCAGCTCCTCGTCGTGATCCGTCCGCACGACTAGCGCGCACCATGGCATTGTCAAGGGTGTTGGTCGCGAATCGTGGCGAGATTGCGGTTCGTATCATTCGCGCGTGCGCGGACGAAGGCATTGAGTCTGTCGCCATCGTGTCAGAGGCTGACCGAGACAGCATGGCTGCGCACCTGGCCGACCGCTTTGTCTGTATCGGCCCAGGCCCGTCGACCGAGAGCTACCTAGACATCAATCGCGTCATGCAAGCGGCAGTCGCGACCGGATGCGACGCGCTCCATCCCGGTTATGGTTTTCTGGCTGAGCGTCCCGAGTTGGCCGAAGCCTGTGTGGA
>JBILOY010000016.1:0-50773 GCA_044374195.1 Candidatus Nanopelagicales bacterium | reverse complement strand
GCCCAGCCTCGCCCTCGTGCCCAGCCTCGCCCTCGTGCCCAGCCTCGCCCTCGTGCCCAGCCTCGCCCTCGTGCCCAGCCTCGCCCTCGTGCCCAGCCTCGCCCTCGTGCCCAGCCTCGCCCTCGTGAGCGGCCAGCAGCGAGATCTGCTCGGACACGTCGATGGCACGGCCTGCGGCCTGCTGCTCGATTGCCTCGTCGACTGCAGGCTGGAAGCCCTTGATGTACAGCACTACGTCTGCCTCGGCGATCTGCGCCACTTGCTGCGCGCTGAGTTCGAGGTCATGTGGCTCGACGCCGGGCTGGGTCAGGTTGCTGACATTGACTAGATCGCCTCCGATGCTCTCGGCCGCGTACTGGAGGGGATAGAAGGCGGCTACGACATTTGGCTTGTCAGCAGCGGGAATGGACGCGGCGGCGGAGCTTGCCGGCGCACTCGAGGCGCTTTGCTCGCTCGCGGTTGACGCACAGGCGGCGAGAACAGGCAGGAGGACGGCAACGGCGAGGAGTCGGTTAAGGCGCATGCCTTCAGTGTGGTCTAAATGAAAATGATTGTCAAGAGCGTTTAGAGGATCCCGACGAACTTGAACAGGGCCAGGAGCACTACGACGATCACGATCAGCGTGCGCAGGAACTTCGACTGGCCATTGAGTGCTGGCCACGACAGGGCGAGCAGCCATCCCAGGAAGAAGGCGACGATCAGCAGCAAGATGCCGCCGAGCCACGAGAGTGACCGGGGCAGAACGAGGCCGACGAAGAGGCACAGGGCGATGCCGACCACGAGCAGCCAGCGGGGCACGCGGGTCAGGCGCATCAGCACGGGCATGCTGGCCTTCTCCAGTTGCGGCCGCATTGAGGCCGGCTGATTGGCGGGGCCGCCGGGGCCGCGCACAGGCGAGGGCTTCTTCTTGCCCGACGATGTGTTGTCCGATTTCGCCACGTTCTCTCTCCCACCACTAGCGTGTGCCTGGTGACTGACCCTACCTTCATCGTCCTCAGTCGCTTCCGTAATGGCAGTGCTGAGTTCCCTGCATCGGCCCGTGCGGCGATTGCGGCCCTTGCCGCCTGCACTGGCTTCGTCGATGCCCACCTGGGGCAGTCCACCGATGAGCCCGATCTGCGCACCATCACCACGAGGTGGGTCTCGGTCGGCGCCTACCGTCGGGCACTGTCGAACTTCGAAGTCAAGATGACGGCTGTCCCGCTGCTGTCGACCGCGATCGATGAGCCCAGCGCCTATGAAGTCGTGCATTACCGCTCGCCTGAAGGGTTCGTCGACGCGGTCACTGGCCTGGCCCTTGATGCCGGTTCGATCGGCCTAGGGGAGGCCGCCGGCCCCGATATCGCTGCCGTGGACGCCTGACCCCTCTCACTCCCGTCACACCAGCCTCAGTCCTACGCGCACCCACCGCCTAAACTGTCGCCGTCCGCCGACAACCAGCCGGAGTGGAGCGCACAAGCGCTCGGAATAGGAGCGCCCAGTGGCCGCCGATCGTGTCGATGCAGTCGTCAATCTCTCGAAGCGTCGTGGCTTCGTTTTCCAGTCCTCCGAGATCTACGGAGGTTCGCGCTCGGCCTGGGACTACGGGCCCCTCGGTGTCGAGCTCAAGGAGAACGTGCGACGCCAGTGGTGGCAGTCGATGGTGCGTGGTCGCGATGACGTTGTCGGTCTCGACTCCTCAGTCATCCTCGCCCCGCAGGTGTGGGAGGCCTCCGGCCACGTTGCGACCTTCACTGACCCGCTGACCGAGTGCAAGAAGTGCCACAAGCGCTGGCGTGCCGATCAGTTGATCGAGGCCTACGAGGAGAAGCACGGCAAGTCTCCCGAGAATGGTCTCGCAGACATCACGTGCACGAACTGCGGAACTAAGGGCGACTTCACTGAGCCGCGCGATTTCAACGGGATGCTTCGCACCACGGTGGGCCCGGTCGATGATGACGGTGCTGTTCACTACCTGCGCCCTGAAACCGCTCAGGGCATCTTCGTGAACTACCTGAACGTACTCAACGCCGCGCGCAAGAAGCCGCCGTTCGGTATCGGCCAGACGGGCAAGAGCTTCCGCAACGAGATCACGCCCGGCAACTTCATCTTCCGCACGCGCGAGTTCGAGCAGATGGAGATGGAGTTCTTCGTCGAGCCCGGTACCGATGAGGACTGGCACGAGTACTGGCTGAAGACTCGTTGGGATTGGTACGTCGAACTCGGCATGAACCCCGAGAACATGCGCTTCTTCGAGCATCCTAAGGAGAAGCTCTCGCATTACTCCAAGCGCACTGTCGACATCGAGTACCGCTTCCGCTTCGCCGGCTCGGAGTGGGCCGAACTCGAGGGCATTGCGAACCGCACCGACTTCGACCTCAAGTCACATAGTGAGCACTCGGGCACTGATCTCTCGTACTTCGATCAGGAAAAGAACGAGCGCTACGTGCCGTTCGTCATCGAGCCCGCAGCAGGCCTCACCCGTGCAGTGCTTGCCTTCCTGCTCGACGCGTATGACGAGGACAGTGCACCCAACTCCAAGGGCGGTGTCGATACTCGCACCGTGTTGCGTCTTGATCCGCGGTTGGCGCCCGTCAAGGTTGCCGTGCTCCCGCTCTCGCGCAACGCCGACCTCTCGCCGAAGGCGAAGGATCTCGCTGCGGAACTGCGCAAGCGCTGGAATGTCGAATTCGATGACTCAGGTGCAATCGGTCGTCGTTACCGTCGACAGGACGAAATCGGCACGCCGTTCTGTATCACGGTCGACTTCGAGACCCTCGATGACCAGGCAGTCACCGTGCGCGAGCGCGACTCGATGCAGCAGGAGCGCATCGGCCTTGACTCGATCATCGGTTGGTTGTCCACAAGGCTTCCTGCGTTCTAGAGCGCAAAGCGAAAGGGCCCGCCATAGGCGGGCCCTTTGCTATTCCTTGTCCTTCGGCGGCTCATAGCCCTCTGACTCCACGCGCGCTGCATTGCGCGGCAGCAGGAAACTCGCGAGCAATCCGAGGAAGACGAAAATCGCCGCTACCCAGGCCACGGTCTTCGTCGCATCGACGAAACCCTCGGATGCGCCCTCGACCAGAACCTGGCCATCAGGCTGCGAGGCAAGTGCCGGTACTGCTTGGCCCGCCGATGCTTGCATGGCGTCGGCCACCTGAGTGGCTGTTGCCGCGGGAACTCCGCGATCAGCGAGCTGAGTGGTCGTGTAGTGACCAAGGCCAATCAGCAGCGTGGTGCCGAGGATTGCAGTACCGATGGCCGCGCCCACCTGACGTGATGTCGACTGCACGGCACTCGCCGAACCGGACTCCGAGACGGGAATCTCGGAAAGCACGACTCCGGTGAGTTGCGCGGTGGCGAAGCCGACACCCGCGCCGTAAATGAACAGCCAAGGGGCAAGACCCCAACCGGTAACCGTTGTCGAAATTGAGACGCCGATACCGATGATGCCGATGACCTCGAGTGCCATGCCGATCTGGAGTACTCGCACGGGGCCGAGACGTTGCGACAACCCCGCGCCGATGCCGGAGGCGACGAACGCGCCTGCGGCGAGTGCCACCAGGATCACACCGGTCTCCATGGCGCTATAGCCGCGCACTGCCTGCAGGAAGAGGGGGATGGTGAAGAGCAGCCCGAATTCTCCGAGGCTGACGACAAGAGCCACGATGTTGCCGGCTCCGAAGCTGCGAATCTTGAACAGACGCAGGTCGATGATGACGATCTTGCCGGCGCGAAGTCGCGCTTTCTCAACGAAGACAAGTGCAACGAGTGCGGCGATGCCGATGATGCCCGCAACAAGAACGATGGAAATCGTGTCGGCGGGCCAGGTGAGTGAGCCTGCCGTGAACTCGGTGGTACTGATAACCCAGCCGTAGTGCTGGCCCTCGATGAGGGCGAAGACCACGCCGATCAGGCCGAGCGTGACGAGAAGTGTGCCGGGAACGTCGATGCCCTTGCGCCCTGTCTCGTCCTTGGTCTCCGGCACGAAGAGGAATAGGCCAACGAGGACGATGATGCCGATCGGCACGTTGATGAGGAAGGCCCAGTGCCACGACTGGTACGTGGTGAGGTAACCGCCCACGAGCGGGCCGAGTGCAGCCATGCCACCGATGGTCGAGCCCCACACGGCGAAGGCAATGGCGCGTGAGCGACCCACGAACACGGCGTTGATGACCGAGAGCGAGGCTGGCAAGATCATCGCGCCGCCGATGCCCTGCAGGGCACGTGCTCCGATGATCTCGATGGAGTTCGTCGACATCGCGACGAGAACGCTGGCAAGGACGAAGACCACAACGCCGATGGCGAAGAGCAGACGACGACCGAATCGGTCGGCGAGGCGTCCGTTGAGGATCAGGAGAGAGGCGAAGGTCAACGAATAGGCGGCAGTGACCCACTCAGCGTCCGTGGTGCTGAGGTCGAGGTCTTGAACCATCGCCGGCAGCGCGACGTTCACGACAGTGCCGTCGAGAATGATCATCGCGACGCCCAGGGCGAGCACGACCAGGGCCAACCAGCGCTTCTTGCCGGTCAGTTCGACATTCGTGCTCATGTGGGTCCATTCGTGAAGGGATCAAGCTCCTTGAGACTAGTGGGGGCGAGCGCGGGGGTTCGTGGGAGAATCGCCGCATGTTGGTCAACGTCTCGCCACGCTTCCTGCAGGTGGGCGCTGTCCAGATCGACTCACCGGTGGTGCTTGCACCCATGGCTGGCATCACCAATAGGGCCTATCGCACCTTGTGCCGCGAGTACGGAAGTACCGATCCTGACAAGCCCAACGGGCTTTACGTGTCGGAGATGGTGACCTCGAGAGCGCTCGTCGAGCGTAATGAGGAGACCCTCGACATGGTGACTTTCGGGTCGACGGAGAACCCGCGCTCAGTTCAGCTGTACGGCGTTGATCCGGTGGTCATGGCTGGCGCGGTGAAGATCATCGTCGACGAGGATCGCGCTGATCACATCGACCTGAACTTCGGCTGTCCCGTTCCGAAGGTCACACGCAAGGGTGGCGGCAGCGCACTGCCGTGGAAGAAGGATCTCTTCCGCGCGATCGTGCGCGCTGCGGTCACCACCGCTGATGGTCGCGTTCCCGTCTCCGTGAAAATGCGCAAGGGAATTGATGACGATCATCTGACATATCTCGAGGCTGGTCGTGCAGCAGCGGAAGAAGGTGTTGCGTGGGTGGCACTGCATGGGCGCACTGCTCAGCAGATGTATGGCGATACCGCTGACTGGGCCGCCATCGCGACTCTCAAGAGCGAGCTCGCGCCGTTGGGCACGCCGGTTCTTGGCAATGGCGACATCTGGACTCCGCAGGATGCCCTCGACATGGTCGCCCGCACGGGTGCTGATGGAGTCGTTGTCGGTCGTGGATGCCTGGGCCGCCCGTGGCTCTTCGGGCAGCTTGCTGCTGCATTCGCCGGCGAGCTGATCCCCGCGGATCCGCGCCTCGGCGAAGTACTCACGATCTTGCGCCGTCACGCCGAGCTGCTCGTCATCGATTACGGCGAGGTGAAGGGTTGCCGCGATATTCGCAAGCACATGGCCTGGTACCTCAAGGGTTTCAGTGTGAAGCAGCAGGTGCGGCAGGCCCTTGGCACAGTCGCCACATTGGATGAACTTGATGACCTGCTCGCGCAGATCAACCCCGACCAGGATTTCAATGCGGAGGTCGGTTCCGGGCCGCGCGGACGAACTTCCGGTGGTCGTCGTCCGACCCTTCCTGATGGCTGGCTCGATTCGCAGTATCTCGACGAATCACAGGCCGCCGAGATATCGCAGGCGGAGTTGCACGTCTCCGGTGGCTGAGCACTAGATCACAAGCAGGTACTGACGGTGTGGCGTCGGGTGCGTGACACGAGTGACATGTGAGCATGGGGGGATGTCCACCGCAGCACCAGCGCCGTCGCGCCCGAGTGCTGCAAGTCAGGTTGCCGCGAGTGTTCCGCGCACAGGTCGAGGCATCATCACCGCCCTGGCCATGCTGCTCGCCTTCGCCCTCTTGCTCATCCCCATCGGGGTTGTCCTGCAGATCGTGCTGACTGCCCAATTCGACGATCGCACGAAGACCCAAGCCATCGTCGTACTCGACCCGGCCAGGGTGTGGGGAAATCCCGCGCCGGTTCTTAGAGCCCGACTCGACCACGCAGCTGATCTGTATGCCGAAGGCGTGGCACCGGTGATCATCGTGGCCGGGCCGAAGCGTTACTCCGATCAGGCGAAGGCCCATCTGCTCGGCAAAGGAGTCGCCGAGCAGGACATCGTCGTATTCACCACCGGCCGCGACACCGTCGGCTCACTCCAGGTCATCGCGTCGGTGATGAAGGATCTGGACTGGTCATCGGCCACTGTCGTCACAGATCCGGCCAACGCGGCCCGCGCTGATGCCACGGCAACGCAATTCGGTATCGATGCGCATTTATCGCCGACCAAGACCGGCCCAGGTACGGCGCTCACCTCGGAGTACGTCGGGCGCGAGACTGCAGCGCTGATGCGCTACTACCTGCTCACCCGCTGGGGTCAGCCGCGGATCATCCCCGAATCCTGATCGAGGCGGTAAGCGCTCCTGCGCTGATCTGAGAAGTGCAATCAATTTGCACGTGCACGAGGGGGTTCTCAAACCTTCACCTGGATCTCTGTAATTTCCGGAGCATCGCAAAGTCGATCCACCACCACCAATTTTGGAGTGTCATGTCTGTTCTCAACGAAGTTCTTCAGGCAAACCAGGCTTATGTGGCCAGCTTTGACAAGGGTGACCTCGCCCTGCCCCCCGCCCGCCAGTTCGCCATCTTGACCTGCATGGACGCTCGTATGGACCCTGCGAAGTTCGCAGGTCTCAGCGAGGGCGATGCCCACGTGATCCGCAATGCAGGCGCCCGCGCCTCCGATGATGCGATCCGCTCGCTCGTGATCTCCTACAAGCTGCTGGGCACGAAGGAATGGTTCGTCATCCACCACAGCAACTGCGGCATGGAGTTCTTCACTGATGACGTCATGCGCGGCTTGCTCGCACAAAGCCTGGAGACCGCAGCACTCGGTGACGCCGGGTTCTATGACGTCGGCCAGGGCCCGGGTTCGACTGAGGCTGCCTACATCGATTGGTTGACGATCAGCGATCGCGACAAGGCAGTCGTCGAAGATGTCGAGCGCATTCGTCGTCATCCGCTCGTTCCGGCGGGCATCCCGATCTACGGACATGTGTACGAGGTGGAGACCGGCGTTCTTCGCGAGGTTCCCCAGGCTACGAAGGCTGGCGCTGCCAGCTAACGATCTACCGGCGAGGGCCCAGCGTCTCCGATTCACTCGGGGCGCTGGGCTTCGCTGTCTCTGTTGCGCACTAGTCTCGTGACGTGACCCACGGCTACTCCGAGCATGACGCTGCCCGGTTCGTGCATGAGCCGGTGAAAGAGTCTGTACGCAGTGACTTTGCGAGAGATCGTGCCAGGGTTCTGCATTCCGCGGCTCTTCGCCGCCTGGCTGCGAAGACCCAGGTCATGGTCGCCGGTGAGGCTGATTTCCCGCGCACCCGCCTAACTCACACTCTCGAAGTCGCCCAGATCGCGCGCGAACTCGGCGAGGCGCTCGGTTGCGACCCCGATGTCGTCGACATTGCCGGCCTTGCCCATGATCTCGGTCATCCGCCTTACGGTCACAACGGTGAGGATGAACTCGATGAGCTCGCCGCCTCATTCGGCGGATTCGAGGGCAATGCTCAGTCACTGCGCATCCTGTCCCGACTTGAGGCCAAGGTCGTCGATCCGCGCGTCGGTCGCAGCGTTGGCCTGAATCTCACGCGCGCGTCACTCGATGCCGCATGCAAGTACCCGTGGGCGCGCAAGCCTGGCGTGCGCAAGTTCGGTGTCTATGACGACGACCTGCCCATCTTCGATTGGCTGCGCGAGGGTGCCCCCGAGGGGCGTACCTGCCTCGAAGAGCAGATCATGGACTGGGCCGACGATGTCGCGTATTCGGTGCACGATGTCGAGGATGCCGTGCACGGCGGGCACGTACAGCTCAGTGAGTTCACCTCGCCCGCGGAGCGTGCAGCGCTGGTTGAGATCGCGCATCAGCGGTACGGGCTCGATGTCGGCATGCTGACCGATGCGATCGGCCGTCTGACGCGGCTCGAATACTGGCCGTCGTCCTTTGACGGTTCCATGGGAGACCTGGTCGCACTCAAGCGATTCACCAGTTATCTCATCGGTCGCTTTTGTGTCAGTGCCCAGGTGGCTACGCAGGTCGAGTACGGCAGTGAGCCGCTCACCCGCTATTCAGGGAACCTGATCGTTCCCGAGGAAGTGCGAGGCGAGGTGGCCGTGATGAAGGCCATCGCTGTGCGCTACGTCATGAACCGTGAAGGTGCCGAGGCTGAGTATGCGCGCCAGCGCGAGCAGATCGCAGAGCTGTATCACGCGCTCGTGCTCGATGGTGGCCGTTCGCTGGAAGCTTGGCTCAAGCCGTCATTCGATTCAGCACACACTGACGGCGAGCGCAATCGAGTGATCGTCGATCAGATCGCGAGCCTGACTGATGTCAGCATCGTCGATTGGCACACACGGCTCGTGCGGCACTGACGCGAAGAACTGAAGAAGCGACTACTGCTTCTTCATCACGATGATCGTGAGCTTTTGCGGGGCCTCTGCGGTTCCGCTCGGGCTGGTGGCAATCACGTTGACCGTGGCGGTACCGACAGCCTTGGCCTCGATATCCCAGGTAGTAGTGCCCGGGACGCCGACCATGCCATCAGTTGACGCCGGTGCTGAGTAGACACCCTGGAAGACCTTCACTGCAGAGGTCTTGCCGGTCACCTTGGTAGTCCAGGTGTAGCCGGTCGTCTTATTGGTCGACAGCGAAAGAAGGATGTGCTCGCCGGGGATCAGGCGCACCTGGGCGGGCAGCTGGGTAACGACCAACGTGGGCTTGGTGGCGGCTGCGGTGGCGGGGGCCACCCCGACGGCTGCTGAGGCAGCGAGTGAGACGGCGGCTAGGGCGATGAGCGGCTTCTTTGTCATGGGTCCAGTAAACCCTGGCTCGGGCCGATGTGAGGTATTCAGTTACTTATTTCGGGGGGGGTACCAGTCCCATCGAGACCGCATGGCGAGCGGCAGAGAGTCGATCACTTTGATTAGTCGATCTCATCAGTTTCTGGAGATCCTGCTTGACCGTAGACACTGAGAGGAGAAGCTCATTGGCGATCTGGTTGTTGCCCACCCCTTGAAGTACGAGGGAGACAATCTGTCTTTGACGCTCGCTCACGATGAGCGGTGCTTCGTCCTGAGCGGCGACGTAAAGCCGAGTGATGGGGGTTTCCTGATGAGTTGCCCACAGGCCAAGGGCTGCCGACACTGAGTTTAGGACGGAGTAATCCAGGCTCCTCCACTCACGAAAAGCTGAAGTCATGAACTGAGCAACACCCAAGCATCGCCCTTGATGGACCACCGGTAGGCCGACGTGCTCGCCAATGCCGATTCGCGACACGACCCTCGCGAACCTCACCCGATCGAATTGGGTTTCCGAGTATCGAGTGGGGAGTTCAGCCGAGGGCATGATGATGATCTCGTTATCGCGCACCACATCGACCATGTGAGTCTTCAAGCTCAGCGGAACTCGGTGCCACCGCCTCATCTCGTCTGCGGTAAACCCGGCGTAACCCACCAGGTAGAGCAATTCGCGCTCCTCGAGAAGCCAGATCACAGTGCCGCTAGCCCCGAACTTGGCAAAGATTCCGTCGTTGAGGCACTGCGCAACTGCATCGCCGGTTGGGTGCGCTGAGAGCAGCCTCAAGAAGGCGGGAAGACCGAAGAGAGACT
The DNA here is from genome assembly GCA_044374195.1 of Candidatus Nanopelagicales bacterium. GTDB lineage: Bacteria > Actinomycetota > Actinomycetes > S36-B12 > S36-B12 > CAIKZY01. The sequence goes on along the minus strand of JBILOY010000016.1, from coordinate 40,985 downwards.
CGTCGCTCACGGCATTCGCCCTCCTGGGAATCTTGGAGCATCCCTATGTCTGCCACAAAAGTGATGACAGGTGGAGGAACGATATCCCCGCGATCGGCTGCGGGGTGGGTGGACGAGTGAAAAGGGAGAAGTCTGGACATATCCCGTTTTGTCCTTCTTAAGGGCCCTAACTGTCGGTCGACCTGGCTTTCGAGCATTAACTTGCGAAGCGTCGAGTTCGGCTCGGGGCGGGAGACGTGGCTCCGGCGCGCATCTGCAGAGGTGGCACCGGAGGAACGGGGGTGTGCGTCTCCCGATCTACCCGAGCGGTGTGGATTCCTCCGTCTGAAGGTGGTCAACCGCCGCCTAGAATCAGCCCATGGCCGGCCGAATTCGCGATGAGGACATCGCGGAAGTCCGTGAGCGGGCCAAGATCGACGACGTCGTGCGCGAGTACGTCACGCTGAAGAGCGCGGGCGGCGGCTCGATGAAGGGCCTGTGCCCTTTCCACGATGAGCGCAGCCCCAGTTTTCACGTCACTCCGAGTCGGGGCATGTGGTACTGCTTCGGCTGCGGCGAGGGCGGTGACGTCCTCTCCTTCCTCCAGAAGATCGATCACCTCAGTTTCGCCGAGTCGGTCGAGAAGCTCGCTGCCAAGACCAACGTCGAGCTGCGCTACGTCGACGGTGGAGCGGCAGTCAACCGTCAGGCCGGTCAGCGCACTCGTCTGGTTGAGGCGCACAAGGCAGCTGCCGAGTTCTACCGTCACCAGCTCGAGTCTCCCGAGGCCCAGATCGGCCGCGAGTTCCTCAAGCAGCGCGGCTTCGACAACGAGGTGTGCGCTCACTTCGGCGTCGGCTACGCGCCGAAGTCGTGGGACGCACTGACCTCGCATCTGCGCAAGAAGGGCTTCACCGATGCTGAGCTGCAGGCCGGCGGCCTGGTCAGCCAGGGTGACCGCGGCATCTACGACCGCTTCCGTGGCCGAGTGGTCTGGCCGATCAAGGATCTCGCCGGAGATGTCGTCGGCTTCGGAGCTCGCAAGCTCTATGACGACGACCAGGGGCCGAAGTACTTGAACACCCCCGAATCACCTCTTTATAAGAAGAGTCAGGTGCTCTACGGAATCGATCTTGCTCGCAAGGACATCTCCAAGGAGCAGCAGGCCGTCATCGTCGAGGGTTACACCGACGTCATGGCCTGTCATATCGCCGGTGTCACCAATGCGGTCGCAACCTGCGGTACCTCCTTCGGTGCCGAGCACATCAAAGTGCTCCGCCGCCTGCTCATGGACTCCGACCAGATGCGCGGCAGCGTCGTCTTCACCTTCGATGGTGACGCTGCCGGCCAGAAGGCCGCCCTGCGCGCATTCGAGGAGGACCAGAAGTTTGTGAGCCAGACCTTCGTGGCAGTCGAGCCCAGCGGTCTCGACCCCTGTGATCTTCGCCTGCAGCAGGGCGATGCTGCGGTTAGGGCACTTGTCGATCGACGAGTTCCCTTGTTCGAGTTCGCCATCAAATCTGCGCTCAAGCAGCACGATCTTGATCGCGTCGAGGGTCGCATTGCCGCGATGAACGATGCAGCGCCGATCGTCGCGAAGATTCGCGATGCAGCGATCCGCCCGGAATACACGCGCGAACTCGCGAAGTGGCTCGGCCTTGATGTCGAGACAGTGAGAAAGGCCGTGGGCAAGGGCGGCAAGTCAGCTGCGCCGGTAGCCCGTGATGCGCAGCCGCCGCAGCAAACTCTGCCCAGTCGCCCGACCCAACCTGGCCGTCGTGATCCCGTGATGGTGATCGAGCGCGAGGCACTCAAGTGCGCCCTGCAGCAGCCGGCCATCGTCACTCACTGGTACGAGAGCGTGGAAGAGACCGCCTACACGCACCCGAGCGCTGTCGCAGTGCACCAGGCAATCGCCGGCGCGGGGTATCCGTCCGAGGGTGTCGATGGTCTCGCCTGGATCGATGCGGTGCTTGAGCACTGCGCTGACGACCAGGTGCGCAATCTGGTGCGCGAACTCTCGGTCGATCCGTTGCCCGCCGACGCCGGTCAAGATGTGCGTTACGCCACCAGCGTCATCGCTCGTCTGCTTGAGCTTGATGCCTCCCGTCGCATCGAAGAGCTCAAGGGCCGTCTGCAACGCACCGACGATGATCCAGAAGCAGCTACCGAGGTCATGCGCGACCTGATGGCACTCGAGGATTACCGCCGATCATTGCGTGCCAATGCCACAGGGCAGACCACCTGATGTTCGGCCTACGACGCACGCGCCGCCTGCCCGCCGGTATTCGTGAACGCCTGGAGATCCCCAAGGGTGAGCGGATCATCGCGTGGGGAGTCGACCCTGCCAACGACCGTTACACCCTTGCCACAGACAAGGCGCTGTATCCCGAGCAGGTCAAGGAGCGGTTCCGCTGGGATTCCATCAGCAAGGCAACCTGGGACGATCCGATTCTCACCATCACGGTGCACGACACGACAGGCGCCACCAAGGGCATCGTGAAGCTTCGCGTCGAGGAGTCCGGTGATCTGCCGGCTGCCGTCTTTGCTCTCGTCACCGAGAGCGTGGTGATCTCCGAGCATGTGGAGCTCGGCGAGGGTGCGGGAGCCCGCATGGTCGCCCGCCGCGATGGGGATGAGGGGACCATCTGGTGGTCGGTCGTCTTCGACACGGGGCTCAACGCCTCGGATCCCACCCTTCGGGCACGAGCCGATGAGGAGTTAGCCGCCCTGCGCGAGGCCCTGGGCATCTGAACCAGCCCGATTCGAAGCGCAGCACCACGGTTGATATCCTTCTCAGGCCTTGATCCCCCATAGCTCAATTGGCAGAGCATTCGACTGTTAATCGAAGGGTTTCTGGTTCGAGTCCAGATGGGGGAGCCAGCGAAAAGGGCCGGGAGAAATCCCGGCCTTTTGGCTTTCTTCAGCGCGGCCGCGCTCAAGCCGCGTTGAGCTTGTTGCCTAGACTGAGCGGACATCCCGATAGGAGTCACATGTCACGCGTTCGAGCCCTCTCCGCAACTTTCGCAGCGTTGGGGATGTGCGCTGCGCTCGTGCTCACCGGCTGCTCCAATTCGTCGACCGCGACCGAGGCAACCTCCGCGAGTCCTGCTGCATCGAATTCGACGGAAGTAGTGGCCTCGGATGCTGCTTCGCCCGCAGCTTCGGCACTGTCATCGGAGGACGCCGCCGAACTCGCCGCCGATCCTTCACCGGTCCCGTCCAACCTGAGCAAGAACGCTTTCTGCCTGCTCACCGCACCTCTTTATGACAAGGCGGCACTGCCGGAGAACTCCGGCGACACCGAAGCTGGCGTCCTGCTCGCGGCAAAGCGACTGATCAAGGGCACTCAGGCTCTCAGCCAGGCCGAGCGGCTTAAGGCGCTCACCGAAAGGCAGGTGGCTGAACTTCAGGTCACCATGGCCATCTTCTTGACCTTGCTCCAGAACCCGGCCCTCGAGAACGGCACGGTCGATGAAATGGCAAAGGCCAGTGGGGTTGACGCCGAGACGTTGAAGATCGCCCAGACTCAGGCCTTCAAGGACGAGACTGAAGTGGCTTTCGCCGATCTCGGCAAGTTCTGCTCATAAGGTCGCCTCGTGAGGAATCCTGACGTTGTCATGTTCATCCGCCATGGCGAGAAGCCTGGCGACGATGGTCCTCCGCATGGCATCAACCACAAGGGCGAGAACGACCCTCATTCGCTCTCGGTTCGTGGATGGACGAGGGCAGGTGCGCTCGCTGCGCTCTTCGCTCATGCGCCGTACCCCACGCACCCGAATGTGGTGATGCCGGCGCGCATTGTCGCTACGAAGTCAACCGATGGCTACAAGAGCAAGCGCGAGGTCGACACGGCTACGCCGCTGGCGCACCGACTCGCTCTACCTGTTGACCAGAGCTTCGATCACGAGCATGGCGCAGAGCTCGCGGCATCGATCCTCAGCGACCCTCGAGACACCCTCGTGTGCTGGCATCACGGCTCGATGACTGACGTGATCGCCAAGCTGCCCGTCAGTAACCGTGCCGAGATCCCAAGTCACTGGCCCGAGGATCGTTTCGATCTGATCTGGGTGCTCAGCAAGGCACCAGGGGATTCGGATTATCACTTCGACGTGGTCGCGCAGAACCTGCTCGACGGTGATCTGACCACCACCTCGTGATCGACATCCTTCCGCGCTGAAGGGTTCGCCCGAGTCGATAGGATTCAGCATCCCCAACGGGGGCGGTAGCTCAGCTGGTTAGAGCCCCGGACTCATAATCTGGTCGTCGTCGGTTCGAGCCCGACCCGCCCCACCATCTATTTCCATCAGAGAACAGTACTTTCGACCTGCAGGGCTTCGGTCGGACCGAGGCGGGCTTCGTCGGTGATTCAACGTGCATAGGTGATGGCGCGGTATCTGGCTGCGCAGTCGACTGGCCTACGCGGATCTTGCACCTGGGTCCGCCGACCTTCTGTAGGCTGCCCAGCGGACCAATGCGAATTCGAGGCGTGGAACTTTAAGTCGTCAGGCCACTGTCAGCAATTTTTGGAGGTTTTTGTGAAAGCAGTACGCACGCCCGCCATCTTCGCGGTCGTCACCGCGCTGACCGTTGGCCTCTCGCTCACGAGTGCATTGGCCGCCGAGCCCGCTCGCGCACCCCTTTCCAAGGAGAGTGCTCGCCCCAATTTCGTAGTTATTCAGACCGACGACCAGACGGTGCAGGACCTAGTCGTGATGCCAGCGGTGAAGAAGCTACTTCAGCAGCGCGGCACCAACTTCACTCAGATGATGACGCCATTTGCGATCTGCTGCCCCTCACGCGCCGCGATGATGTCGGCTTGCTACCCGCATAACAACAAGGTGAACGCGAACTTCCCTCCCGATGGCGGCTACGGGGTGTGGGAGAAGTACAACGGTACGAAGTTCGTTGGCGCCTGGCTGAAGAATGCCGGCTACCACACCGCGCACATTGGAAAGTACATCAATGGCTACGGCTACATGAACAACCCGAAGGCGAAGACCCCCCAGGGATGGTCTGAGTGGCACGGTTCAACCGATCTGTCCACGTATCAGATGTGGGGCTACCGGTTGAACCAGCCGACCGGTAGCAAGAAGTACGGAAACTTCAATGTCAAGAATCCGAAGTACTACTCGACGGACGTTTACCGGAGCATCGCGCAGAACATCATCACCGAGCAGGCAGATAAGAAGGATCCTTTCTATCTGCAGGTCGCCTTCCTTGCGCCACATATCGAGACCAAGCCCTTGAAGATGACGCTCTCGAAGCAGGCCGCCTTGGCTCTGGCAGATATCGATGATCCGGATGCCTCAACCGGCATTCAGTCCATCCCGCCGCGGCCAGCTCCGCGCCACGAAAATCTCCTCAAGGACATGAAGCTGGACACGGATCCCAGCTACAACGAACTTGACGTGAGCGACAAGCACCCCTTCATCCAGGCCCTTCCGCTCTTGACAGCTGAGAAGACGCAAAGTCTCGTTGATGACAACCGCCAGCGTCGTCAGTCTTTGCTTGCTGTCGACGAGGCAGTGAACGGCATCGTCAAGACCCTCGCCAAGACGGGACAGCTCGACAATACGTACATCGTCTTCGTCGGTGACAACGGATACGTGCTCGGTCAGCACCGCATCAGCAAGGGCAAGTATTTCCCGTATGAGCCTGCTCTGAACATCCCGTTCGCCATGGCTGGCCCCGGGATCAAGCAGGGAGCAACCATTAACCAGATGGTCACGCTTATGGACATCACCCCGACGATCCTCGATCTTGCCAATGTGAAGCCCACGGGGCGAGTGCCAGACGGCATTTCCCTGAAGAACGTGTTGTTCAACGGGACGCCCATCGTGAACCGAACGTTGTTGCTCTCGAGCGGCCCGCAGAATGCACCGAGTGGCCAGCCACTTCCGCTCTTTGACGGCGTGCGCAACGCCCGGTACTCGTACTGGAAGTACCAGGACGGTTTCGAAGAGCTCTACGACCGCTCCATCGATCCGTATGAGATGGCGTCAGTGTCCAATGACCCCAAGTACGCACAGGTCAAGGCCGCGCTCTGGGCTGAGTGGAACGTGCTAAAGGACTGCGCAGGCCCGACATGCCAAGTGCCATCTGCCGTCATTCCAGAGCCAACCAACTAGTCAAGAGCACGAGGAACCGTCGCAGCTTCTGGAGGAGAGTTTCGGGTGAATCGCGACGAAGCTGCGGTCTTACTTGGTGTTCCTGTCACCGCAGATCCAGAAGCGGTTCGCCATGCTTGGCGGATGTGGGCTCGAATCGCTCACCCGGATGTTGATGGTGATCCTGCTCATTTCACCCAACTTGAAGAGGCACGTCGTGTTCTGCTTCAGGCAGCGCCTGTCGCTGCCTCGGTAGTTGCCCCCGCACCACGGCAATCATGGTCACACATTGTCCGCAAGCCGGCGCATTCATGTGCGTTGGCTCTCTCGGGGGTCGCAACGATTCTGCTTTCAGCAGTGGCTGGTTGGTCGCCTCTGCCGTACGCAATTGCTGCGGCAACGTCGTCTCTTGCTGCGGCTCTATGGACCGTCTGGGCCGCCTCTGAGATTCTCTCGAGCAGCGCGGATCAAGGCCACCGAATCGTTGCGCTCGCACTGCTGTGGCTCCCCATCGTGGTGATGCAGGTGCTCCTTTCTTTGCTCGTTGGCACAAGTTTTGTGCCGATTCTCCCGTTACTCGCTCTGCCCTTTGTCGCTGTCGTGGCGTTGGTCAATCCGGGGGCGGGACTGTGGCGACCTGCGGGTCGGTAGTGGCCTTCACTTCTCACCATCTGCCGGCCCCTTGCATCAATCCTTGATTTGCCCGGCCGGGGTTGGCGCTTTAGCCTTCGACCATGACTTCATACGCGAAACTCACCGCATCCATCGCTTTTGCTTCCGTCGCAGTGCTCGGTCTTGCCGCGTGCTCCTCGGGCTCGTCCTCGTCATCCGCCCCCAGCAGTGCCGCAGCGTCAACCGCGGCGTCGGCCGCCGCATCGCCTGCCGCTTCAGCCGCCGCTTCAGAAGGTGCATTGAACATCGCACCCGAGCTCATCGCTGCCTACTTCAGCGCAGCGTGCACGGCATCTGAAGAGAACGATGGGCTGGGCGGCGTTCTCTCTGCCGATGGATTGACTTGCACCGCGGCAGACGGCACGGAAATTGCCGTTGATTTTGTCATTGAATATCTCAATGAGCCCGAAGGTCGATACGGCCTGCTGACCGACTACTACGACACCGTGGGTGAAGGCGATGTTGCCGACTGCATTACTTTCGAGGATTACAAGAAACTCGGCGTGGATGATGTGCCGGCGGTTTCCGACACGTGCATCACTAACGTGATGAATTCGACCCTCGAACTCCTTGCCAAGAAATAGTCGAACAGAACGAAGGGCCGCCCGCACACCGGGGGCGGCCCTTCGTCGTTTCGTGAGCTGTAGTGCGAAGGGCTTATCTCCGGAGATGCGTCACTCGCGGCATTCCAAGCACGGCGACGGTCAGTGCTTCGCTAGACCTTCACTTGGGTGAACAGGCCAGCGTCGATCCACTGCCGCAAATGGTCATCCGAATCGAAGTCCTGATCAATCTCCATGGCAGCCTGCAGCGCCGAGCCAAGATCCCCACCGTCGGCCAGGTGGGCCAATGCGGCATGGCTGGCCGGTTCGAGCGGCAGGACCGAAGCTTTCCAGTGCGGCCGCACGATGAGTGCGTGGTTTGCTTCGTCCACGCGCTCCGGCAAGTTGACGTCGGCGTCTTCTTGATGAGCCCGCCAGATCTGCACCACGGACCATTGCGATGCGAACAGCACGCAGGCAGGGTGAAACTGCAAACGAGCCTTCGCCAACTGCTCGGGTGGCAGGTCGAGAACGAAGTTCGCGGAGACAGGCTCGGCCGAGTGGGCGTAGTGGGCGCGGTGAAGTGCCCACTCAAGACGCGCCACATCGGGAAAATACGGGTAGTCGGCCACGTGAGGGAAGCCCTCGAGGAAGTCAGCGAATCCTGACCCTAACTCGTTCAAGTCCGGGCTGCTCGACGGCACAGCGATACCGAATTCGCGGCTCAGCCCTCCGAAAAACTCGTCGCCGACGAGCATCTGAATGACCGGGTATGCGCCGCTCAGCGCTTTCTCCCACGCGGCAAACTGATTTCCGCGGTAGAGGGCGAGACGATGTGAACTGTGCTCTCCGTTGAACAGGCGAAGAGCCCGATCCGATTGGCTGCGATCAATGAGGGCTGCAGCGAAGTCCTCTTGGGTTGCTGCAAGCCCGTCACGTGTCGAGCCAACGACACTGGCAGGGCTACTGCCGATGTTTGACACCGTGGTCTCGGATTCGACGTGCACTCGATGACTGACGCTCGTAGCCACGCTGCGCGCACGCTCGGCCTCGCCGAGGAGCACTGCGAGTGGTGGGATATCGGTGTCCCATTCGATGAGTGTGGGCACCTGGCCGAACCGTTGGATGGCTGCCTCGTAAAGTCGCCAGACTGGATCAGCAACGACATCGCCGTGATGGTCGATGACCGCCTCCGGGGTGACGAGGTGTCCGCCGAGGTGGATCTCGCCGACGCTGCCCACAGGGATCTCCTGAAGTGCGGTGAGCGCATCCTCTTCGTGGTTGCATTGATTGACGTAGAGGTTGTTCACATCCAGCAGTACCCCACAACCTGTTCGCGCCACGAGCGCTGCCAAGAAATGCGCTTCACTCATCGAGTCTTGGTGAAAGCGGACGTACGTAGACAAGTTCTCGATGAGCAGCTGGCGATCCAGGCTCTCCTGCACCCGTTCGACCCGCTCGCACATGAGCGTTAGCGCGGTATCGTCCAACACGAGCGGGAGCAGGTCGTTGAGCTGGCGTCCGTCGATTGCGCCCCACGACAGGTGCTCCGACACGAGTGCCGGTTGCACGCGGTGGACGAGAGACCGCACCCTCTCCAGGTGCTCATCGGAGAATCCACGCGCAGACCCGAGACCCAAGCCGACGCCGTGCAGGCTGAACGGATAGTGCGCGCTCAGTTCCTCCAGAACATGCCAATCCCAGCCGGCCTGGTCAAGGTAGTTCTCCGAATGGATCTCGAGCCAGTCGACAGGAGGTCGATGCTCGAGGAATTCGCGGTAGTGGATCGCCCGAAGGCCAATGCCGAAACCGAGCTGAGATACGTCAGCCGCTGCGTCGAGAGTTGTCACTGGTCGGATTCCGTATTGGGCTGGTGGAGCTACTTCGCCAACTTCTTCTTCGCCATCTCACCGGTCATTCCGCCAATGTCGAGGCAGGTTCCCTTGGCAATGTACGTCCAGTCCTCTGGTGCATTGTCGGCTTTTGCCTGACCGGCGCATGAATGCGAGCCCGACAACGAGGCGCAATCATTCCGACCGGCCTTCGCAACGCCGAAGCACTTCTCCATGGGCCCAGCGCCTTTAACCCCGAGGGCAGCAGCCCCTGATGGTGATGGCGTCGCAGCGGTCGGACTCGCAGGGGTTGTTCCCGAAGCTTCGGGGCTGGCACTGCTCGCCGCCGTACTAGTCGAGCAAGCGGAAAGCGGCGCCGCGATGGCCACGGAGGCGATGAGCAGTGTCATGGACTTCGAGATCTTCACGGCTAGGCCCTTCTTAGCGGGAGGCGACTGGCTAGGTAACGCAGGCCAATGCCTCCAACAGGTGATCGCTCAATGTTAGTGCGCTTCCTTGCGGTCACCCTGCGACTCCGCGAGTCGCCGCGATGAGATGCGTCGATCTCTCGATTCGAAGTTTTCTACTCAGCCTCTCCGCTGCCGGGGTCTGGAGCAGGCTCCTCTTCAGCGATTGGTTCATCGTTGGTCGAGCCGCTTCCAGCTGAGTCGTTCGCTCCGCCGGCGTTGTCGCCTTCACTCGAGTTGTTGTCCGCACCGCTATCGGCGGAGCCATCCGTGCCACTGTCACCCGAATCACCTGCGGAGTCCTGGCCGGTGCCCTCATCGTCCGCGGCGGTGCCACTGTCGTTGCCCGAAGCGGTCTCGCCCTCGTCGACGAGGTCGTCTTCCAAGGCTGTCAGCAGGGCGGGATCTACGTCTTCGGCTTCGGCAGCTTCTTCGGTCACATCGAAATCTCCGGACTGCTCATCGAAGTCAGCGACGATGTCGACCACGGTGCCATCCGCAGTCTCGTATTCGACCTCGTAGGCGCCGATGGTGTTGCCATCCTCATCGAAGTACTCGATTTCGGCCACGCCGTCACCGTCGCGAGCACCGACACTCATGTCGACGCCATCGGGCAGGTCGAAGTCCGCGCTGATGAGGCCGTTGGAGACATTGACCTCCGCACCGCCGATTTCGGCGGGGTCGACCGTGACTCGGCCGCCTTTGCCGACACGGAAGGAGGCCGACATTCCTGTTCCTTGGTCGACGACACCTCGAAGGGTGACTCGCGGGCTGCCGGGATCATCGATAGACATCGTGACCGGCACCGTGCCGGCCTGGGCGTCGGGAGTTGAGAGCGCAGCTGTGAACGCACCTACCTTGGTGCGATCCACCGACACGGCAAGGCCCTTGCCTGCGAGCACCGAGCCGAGAGTGGATCGAGCGATGACTCCATCGGGGAGGTCGGTGGTGGGGTCACTGAGGTCGTACGTGGTGCCGCCAATAGCCAACTGGAGGCCAAGACGCGTACTCGGGTCAGGGGAGGTCACGAGCAGTTGTGATGTCTTGTTGCCCGCGGTGCCCTTGGCTACCTCATCGGTGAACGGAGACTCTCCTGGCAGGGCCCGGCTCTCCATGGGTGTGAGCTCGATGGTGCCCTGTCCACCCTCCCAGACAGCGGCAGCCTCCTCGGGATTGGTAGAGCCCATGGCATAGCTCCAGCTTTCCGCTTCTGGATCGATGATGATCCGCTGAACGGTGCCCGGGAAGTTGTTGTCATAGACCGACACTGCGAGCTTGCCTTCGAGCTCGGTGACTCCGATCGGAGTGATGGCGTGGGCGCCCGCGTCGGAGTAGATGCCCATCGTGAAGCCAACGCCTCGAGCGAGCCCGTCGGCGAGCGCCGCAGCGAGCTCGGAAGGCTGGTACGTCTGGTACTCCTGAAAGGCCCGCTGAACGGGTGGCAGCATCTGGGTGGCCCACCACGTCTCAATCGCCTGTGAAACAGCGGGAGTTTCGCGAGCCAGCTCGAAAGTTGAAGTCGCTGCGGGATCGAGGTCCGCGAGATTGTCATATCCGAGGAAAAGTCGAGCGGCCATCACGGCCATTCCTTCGCAGTGGCCGCCTGCCATGGCCTCGTTAACCTGGGCTGCAAATTGGCGAGCGGCCGGGAAGAGGACGCAGGTGCTGCCACTACCGCTCGCACACACCTTCTTGCGGCCGAAGAGTGCAATCAATTCGGTCGCACCGAGGTTGCCCACCTCTCCCCAATTCTCGAAGCCGAATCCGTCGACATTGGGATCGAAGCCGTCGTAGGAACACGACGCGGGATCGAGTCCGGTGCAGTCGGGCAATGGGTATCCCGCTTGGGGGTTTGCCGGTTCTACTGCCCCCAGAGGCTGCTGGTTCAGAGCCCCTGCCGACTCGGATGTGCTCGACCCGCAGCCGGCAAGGATGAGTGCCATCGCTGAGACAACGGCCAGCCCTCGCAGGGTTGGCAAAATGTGAGTACTCAATCTTCTCCGATCAGCGAGCCAGCGTCCTCGAATCCCTAGAGAACATGACTGGAGTCTAAACGGCGCTCACTGCGCGGGTGGGCGAATCGAGACGCGGACTTCTCGGGGGCGGAACGGAGATCCGGTCATCGTCACGCTCGCGGCACGCTCCAGAGGTGGCTATTGCGCCATCACCGGCATCCCGGCGTCATCGAGCTTGAAGATGTAGAACTGTGCTCCGTCGACATCGCCCTGGGAGTTAAACGTGATGTTGCGACCAAGAATCGAATCGACGATGTTCGTGTTGGGGAGCTCGCCGAGCACGCCAGCGCGATCGGCTGAGGCGCCGGACGCCTTGCACGCGCGCTGGGCGGCCTGCAGGATCGTCTGTGCAGCAACGTAGGCCGGCGGCCCGAAGGTGCCGAAGGTGCCGTACGCGGCGGTGTAGGCCTCAACGACCGAGGCAGCGGCCGGGATGCCGGTGACGTCGGGAGCGAACGCAGAGACGTAGGCACCTGGCGTCTTGAACTCAGGTGCGTAAGAGCCGTCTGAACCGAACACCACGGCCTTCTTGCCTGCCTTCGTCAGGCCCTCAGCGACCTGCTGTGACTTGGCGGCGACCTGGAAGGTTACGAACACCACGTCGGTGTTGTCGGGAATCTTGGCGATGACGTCGTCGTACGACTTCTTGCTCTCAGCCACCGGGATGCTGGTCACGTTTACGCCGTCAGCTGTGAGTGCCTGAGAAGCAGAGGTTGACAGTCCCTTTCCGTACTCGGTCTCCTCTTCGATGATGACTACGTTCTTCGCACCCAGAGTTGAGGCAATGAACGCAGCATCGGTCGGGCCCTGGACCGCGTCGGTGGGCACGACACGGAAGAAGCCGGGGTTGCTGCCATTGGTCAGATCCGGGTTGGTGGCCGAAGCAGAGACATACCCCATGCTCGCCTCCTTGAAGGTCGGGCCAACGGCGGTGACTTCCTGCGAGGAAGCCGGGCCAACCACGCCGATGACGGCGCTATTTGATGCGAGCGCCGCTGAGTCGGTGGCGGCCTGAGCTGCATCTAGCTTCGTGTCTGACTCGACAATGGTGTACATCCCGCTATTTGCCGAGTTGAAGTCATCGACAGCGAGCTTGGCGAAGTTGAGCTGCTCCTGACCGATCGAAGCATCTCCGCCGGTGAGAGGAACCATGACTGCGATGATGCCGCCGCACTCAGGCGTGGAGACCATGCCGCCATCTGTCGATGTTGCGGCTGACTCGCTCGCAGCAGCGCTTGACGCCTCGGACGAGGCTGAGCTTCCGGCACAGCCGGTGGCCACGAGTGTCAAGGCGGCGAGTCCGCTGACTCCCAGCGCAACATGCTTCTTCATGAGTTCTCCGTCATGTAGATGAGGTCATTCGTGTGACTCTGCGATACCGATGAAGCGGTATTGGGCACAGACGCATGGAGTTGTTTGCTCAAGAATACACCCCAAGAATTCGCACACCTCGGAGCGTGTTCGAAGCGTTGGCCTTCTTCTTGAACACCGATCGAACTTTTCGCCGCGAAGGTCATCCGATTCAGCTCATGCGAACTCAGGGGAATGAACGACTGTGGCTTTCGTTCAGACGCTTCGCGGCGTTAGCTGGTGATGTCCTTGCGATCGAATCGCAGGGTGGCAATGAGTACGAAGATGCCGAAGAGCACCAGGCTGTAGGCGGTGCCTTTCGCCATGGTCTCCCAGTTGATGGTGGAGTTCAGTGCCCCTACCCAGGCGTTGGCGTATTCGCCTGGCAGGAAGTCACGTATTGAGCCGAGAGCCTCGATCGCATCGAGAATGTTGAGCACGATGATGATGACGACTGCTGCTCCAACAGCGCCGAGAGGCACGTCGGTGAGCACGCTCATCAGGAAAGCAAGGCCGGCAGGTATCAGCAGCACGATAAACATGTAGCCCGCCACTATCGCAAGTCTCGCCCAGGATTCGGTGACGTCGAAGGACCCTCCGAGCGGGCTCACGAGCGGGGTTGTCCCGAACGCCACGGCTCCGATGATCCACGAGGCGCCCACCAAGATGAGAAGCGTGATCGCGGTTAGCAGTAGTCCGACGATTGCCTTCGCGCGCAGCAGCCTTCGCCTCGGCACCGGAGCTGCGAGCAGGTAGCGCAATGTCGACCATGAAGCTTCGCTGGCGACGCTATCGCCCAGAAACATCGCTGCGATAATCATCAGCAGGAAGCTAGCGCCGAAGAACAACATGGTGAGGCTGAAATTCCATGCGCCGGCCGTGGCTAGGCCTACGAGGTCGAGGTCGCCATCGCCGAAGCCGCCGCCACCGGATCCGCCGTCAGGACCGAACTTGACTGCCGCGACCACGATGAGCGGGAGCACGATTCCGACAGCGAACGCGATGATGGTGCGGCGTCTGCGCAGTTGTCGTACAAACTCCACGCGCACGGTCAGGGTGCGGCGCGGCTTGTAGTCCGGCTGGGCAGGTCGCGCAGCCGTGTCATCTCTCGTGGTCTCGATCATGTGGCCACCTCATGTCCTTCGCCTACGAGATCCAAGAAGACGTCTTCGAGTCGTCGACCGTGATGCTCCCGCAGCAGTCCATCAACGCTGCCTTGGGCAATGACCTTGCCCGCACCCATCACCACCACATCGCTGCAGGTCTGCTCGACCTCGCTGAGAAGGTGCGACGAGACGATTACGGTTCGGCCGTCTTGTGCATACGCCTTCATCACCTCCCGCATCTCCTTGATCTGGGGCGGGTCGAGGCCGTTTGTCGGTTCATCGAGAAGCAACAGGTCAGGCATGCCGAGCATTGCTTGAGCAATGCCCACTCGCTGGCGCATGCCCTGGCTGTAGGTGCGGACCCGTCGGTCGATCGCGGATCCCAGTCCGGCGATCTCGAGTACCTCGTCCATGCGTGCATCACCCGATCGACCCGACGCTCGCCAGAAGAGGTCCAGATTCTGGCGGCCCGTCAGATGGGGGAGCACCCCCGGCCCTTCGATGAAACAGCCGACACGCGACAGCGTGGGAGAGCCCGGGGTGATCAGTTCACCGAACACGCGCACTTCACCTGCGGTCGGCGTAATGAGGCCCATCATCATGCGCATCGTCGTGCTCTTGCCTGCGCCGTTCGGGCCGAGCAGGCCCAGCACAATCCCGCTCGGCACAGTGAAGTCAACGCCGTCGACGGCTCGTACGCCACCGGGGTACTCCTTGACGAGTCCGGTGACAACGACCGGCTCAGCCAGAACACCGTTCGAGTCGATGGCTGCCGAGTGACGGCGAGGGCGTGTCAGCAGCAAGATGATGGCGACGAACACGAGGAAGGCCACACCGATAAGCGGCCACGCCCACACGGGCCACGTCGACCCGATCGGTGTTCCGGCTACTGATGGCACTGCTAATGGCGCGTCGACGAGTGCGACCGTGTAAACGGCAGGGCCCGAGGGCAGTCGGTAGGCCTGATCGGTCGTGTTGATGGTCAACGCGAGGCGTGAACCCGGCGGAACTTCAGTGACGATCGCCGGTAGCTCGATGTCCAGGGCCACAGGTGAAGAGTCCAGCATGGAGATACGAATGGGAGCGACCAGGCCGGCAGGTAATCGCACTCGGCCTTGGTCATCCACGATTCGCAGGGCAGCGAACACGGTCGCACCTTCGATGGGGCGATCGCTTGAGATCTCGACTCGAGCTCGGGGAGCCCCCACGATGCTCATCGGTGCCTGTAGTGGATCTGACACGAATGTCGCCATCTGCTGCCCGAGCCCGCGATCTGCGCTGCCGCTGACCTGACTGAGGAGTGAGCCGATTGCTCCGAGCCCGGGGACGGAGGAGATTGCTGCAGGAATACCGCCGGCGGGCGCCAGGATCTGTTGCTTCGGCCCTGCGAGGTTGATCGAGCTGCTGGTGCTGCCGTCTACGCCGGGGTAATCAGGAGTGCTCTGCACCTCGAAAGTGCCGGCGGCGCGGTCACTGAGAGCTGAGCCCTCCGCTACCGAGTAGAGGAATGAGTCATCGATGCTCGTGCCCGCGGCGAGATGCGCGGTGAACCAGTTGGTGGTCAACTCCTGAAGTTGCTCGCTTACGGATTCCGAGGAAGCCAGGCCGCCGTCGTGGCCACCTGCATGCCACACGACTTTCACCGGGGTCGTGGGATGTGCCGCGAGAATCTGGGTCGCGTTCGCATTGACCTGGTTGAGGGGGAAGAGCGAGTCGGCTTGCCCGCCACCAAGAAGCGTGGGCACCGTGATTCGGTCAGTGATGCTCGACGGTGACGAGACCTGCATCAGCATTGCGCCGGCGGTATCGACGGTGCCGTTCACAGCCGCGAGCGTGTATGCCGCGCACCATTCGGTGGTGAACCGACCGCATTCGGTAACCGGTGCACCCGGTGCCGATTGTCCGACGCTGAAGAACAACCCTGACCACAAGGACTTATAGGCACCCTGCATGCGGGCGCCGTCGCCGATCAGAGACTGACCGAACAGTGAGTTCTCAAGGCTGTTCCATGTGATGTCTGCGGCGATCGCGTCAACGCGCGGGTCGTAGCCCGCGGCCATCAGAGCGAGTGCGCCGCCGTACGAACCACCGGCAACTCCGACTCGCGGATCTCCAGCGGCATCGGAAGCGACCTCGGGTCGAGTGGCGAGGTAATCCAGTAGCCGAGAGGCATCTGCGACCTCGAACTGCGGCGCATTCATCGAGATGGAGCCGGTTGAAGCGCCGAAGCCTCGTGCCGAATACGCGAGCACAACAAAACCGGCTGCGGCAAAAGCTTCGGCCTGCGTGGCCACTGACTTCTTGCTGCCGCCGAAACCATGGGCCAGAAGGACTGCCGGCGAGGTACTCCCCGCGCTTCCCGAGGCGTCAGTTCCCTCACTCGGCGGGAGATAGAGATCGGCCTCGAGACGGACCGGCGTTGGATCCGAGGACGACGTGCGCGCGCCATCGAGTGTCAGCGCCTCCGGCGTCACGGGTGAACCAGATGAGCGCAGTGAGGCAACAACCGCAATCAAAGCGAGGATTCCGAGGATCACGACCGTGGCAATGACCGCCTTGCGACGTCGCAGACGAGCGGTGAGCCTCACTCGATCACCTTACGTGGAGGTTCGGCCTCCCGCATCGCCCGTGGTCTAGACCCGCACTAGACCTGAGCCGCGGCTTCCTCGGCGTGGCTCCACGATGACCAGGGGGGTGTGTCCTATAAAAGTACGAAGACCCCTCGAAGTATGAGTTCGAGGGGTCTTCGCGTTGGCTGCTCGAGTTTCGTCCGATTTCTCGGGGCCTGCGCCGGATGCTGTCCGTCGCCGCTCGCCTCGCGTTGCCGCGCTGCCGTCTCCCTGTACCGCCTCAGCCCTTCTTCGCTGCCACCCCACCAGCATGTGGAGCCCCGGACCTTCCCCGGGCGGGCCTTCGATCTTGGTGCTGACCCTCGCCTTGCGGCTCGGTAGGAGATTTGTACCCCCGCAACACTTCGCGTGCAAGAGCTTTTTCCAAGAAATTCAAAATCTTTTTTCGTCGAACGCTACTCCAGTAACACTGGGACACATTCACAACATCAGTAACGGCCATCAGTAACGCGCATCAGGAAAATCTCGATGCAGCCGGCCCCGACAATCGCGCATTCGTCTGCGTACGGGTCGGTTGCTCCGTCAGGTCGCTCGTGTCTGATGGCTAGGCTGCACCACACCTAGGTGCGAGGGGCCAGCGTGTTCGAGTTCGAAGGCAAGGTAGGACTGGTCACGGGCGCGAATCGCGGAATCGGTGCTTGTTTCGTCGATGCACTGATGGAGTCGGGTGCCGCGAAGGTCTATGCCTGCGCCCGCAAGACCGAGAGTCTCCAGTGGGCCGCGGAAAAGTATGGCTCGCGAGTCGTCACGCTGCGACTCGATGTGGCCGAGCCTGCACAGGTCGATGAAGTCATCGCGCAGACAGGTGATGTTGACCTGCTGATCTCGAATGCCGGGCGAGGTGGCAGCGGAAGCGTTCATGAACTCGACGATGCCTTCGTGCGCGAGCTCTTCGAAGTGCACGTCTTTGGTCCGCGTCGGCTGATCGCCGGCTTGCTGCCGGGAATCATCGAGCGGCAAGGTGGCGTGATCCTCGTGCAGTCCACGGCAGCGCTGGCCATGTCACGTGGCGGGCCGATGTACAGCGCGAGCAAGTCGGCGGCAACCTTCATGGGCATGGGTTTGCGCGAGGACATGCGCAAGGTAGGTGTCAAGGTCTCGAACGTTCACCCGGGTTTCACGAACACCGACATCATCGCCACCTACGAGATCGCCAAGGCGGACCCGCGCGATGTGGTCAACGCGGCACTCGAGGGCTGGGCTGATGACGAAGCGCATGTCTTCACTGATCTTTACTCGCGGATGGTGCATGAGCAGGTCGTGACCGAGATGAATGAACTCCTTTTCGAGCCGGCAACGGCCGGCACTGAATTGATCGCGGAGTATCGGCTCCGGACTGAGGGCTGAGCCCCGCTCAGTCGCTCGTGACCGGGGTCAATGAACTGAAGTTCGCTTGGCTGCTGGTCGAGAAGGGGATGGCGAACATCTCGCATCGCTCAGGTGCGCTAAGGAGTTAGCAGAAACCTGTGTCCTGATGTCAGGAAGCCTGTCCAATGTTCGGTCAAATGTGCAGCATGGACTCTTGCCTTCACGCTTGCGGACTACGTTGACATTAGCGATTTCGACATGTTCGTCATTCGCTTAGGGGGAGGGGGTGTCATGGGCACCCGCGGCATGACCGGACATGAAGAGAATCACGAGCCAGGAGAAAGAGTCCTGGAGAGCACAACCTGGAATGCCTTTCTGGACAAGCCCAGCGCTGATGTGCTTCTCGACGCAATTGAATTCCTCGGTGGAACCCCGAACCCGCAATCCCTCTGTCGGCACCTCACCTTGAATGTCGCTGCGGAGTCCCGACCAATTGGCGCATTAATCAGCGTTCTCGAGACAAGCGGATCCCTGAGAATCGCCGGTTCTTTCGGACTCGACGAGGAAAGTCTTGCGGCCTGCGCGGAGCAGACTGCAGCGGATCTGTCACCGCTCGCCGAAGCTATCCGCTCGGGACAACCCACCTTCCACGCTCATGCAGCCGGGATTCGAGAGCTTTTCCCAGAGTTCTCCTTGCGTGGCTTCCTGCTGGTTCCAACAGCGATTTGGCCGATCAGCTCGCGAGGTGAACGCATCGGGGCGATTCAGCTCTTCTTTGATGAGCATTCGTTGCAGTCGCCGTTGACGGCCGACTTCGAGGCCATTGTCGCGCTCATTGCGCTTTACATGCGGCTTCAGCTCGCTTCAGGGATTAGTCAGAACCGATGGGCGACCGCGGAGCGACGCCATCCCTCCGGTGCTGCGGCAATCACGAGCGATCGTGGCAGTCCCTCCGGGATCTTGGATCTCACCGTTCGGCAGGCGACTGTTCTCGATCACATCTGCGCGGGCCGGACCAACGCGCAGATTGCACACGTGGTGGGCTTCAGCGAGTCGACTATCCGCCAGGAGACCATGGCGATCTATCGAACGCTGGGCGTCGATGGCCGGGGTCAGGTGGCGGCGTTGGCTCGAGCCCAACGCGCTGAGACAGAAAAGATAACTCTCGTGTCTGTCACTTCGGCCTAGTGTGCTCAGACGACACGAGCACGTCCGGCTCGTGGCCACGGGCTCATGCCAATGACGCTAAGTAGCGCGGCGAACATGGTCGAGAAGTAGTTCGTACCTTTTTGTCCTCGCGTGACGATGCCCCCTGCCAATCGGCCGGGGGCATCGCTTTGGAATGGTCATGTGCAGGGGTTGTGTCAGGGGAATGTCAGGGCCTGAAAATCCTGGCGAGTTCTGCGGCGTGGGCGCAAAAAGGGGAGTAGAACAGGAAATGACCAGGTACGCCTGGCCGTGATTCGTATCCATCGCCCAGAGTGAAGGAGCGCAAAATGTCACAGCAGTCCACAGGTCCGAGTCGGCTGAGCCGCACCGCTGCAAAGAAAGTTCCTCATCGATCATCTGACCGTTTGTTCGCGGCTAAATCAGCCGCCAAGACGATGTGCGAAGACCTCACACATGATGTTCGCAGATCTGCGATCCATGAAGCCATGCGTATCGACTTCCTCGAAGCCATTGATCACGTGCAGCAGCGCCTGCACGACATCTCGCCCGATGTTCCGCATGCTGCCTCGATGGTGCGCGATTTCACCAAGGAGATCTCGCATCTTCAGGTATCGCACACCTGGGTGGCGGCGGCAGAACGCGTGCTTGGACGCCTCGGCGCAAGTGGGCCTAAGGGAATGCGCGATGCGCTCGTCGAGTCACAGGACTCAGTGATGTGGTGCGTGCGTGCGGGGCATTGGGATGGCCAGCTGACCTCTGCAGTGACTGCGCTGGAGACCTGCGTCAAGGAAGCCGAGGTACACGCCGCTCGCGTCGCGAGCTAGCCTGCCCGCATGCGCTTTCGGATCCCGCTCGTCGCCTCGGCCACTTTGATCGTCGGATTCGCGGTGGCCCGGGCGACGGGCGTGGTCTGGCTCGGGGGCATCGTGCTGGTGCTCGGCGGCCTGTGGTGCGCATGGAAGTGGTGGCGCACTCTCGGCCTCCTCGCTGCAGTGCTCGGGGTGGTCGTCTACTTCGTGGCCTTCGTGCTTTCGCACCCATTTGCCAAGCTCGTCGGGGCCTGGCCTTCGACCATCATCGTCGCACTCGTGGCCGGCGCATTGGCATGCCTGATCGAGATGCGCGCCGCCAAGCCACTTGATCATTAGGGAACGAACGAAACTGCCGATCGGTGTAGCCTTCCTGGACACCGATCAGGAGGACACATGACCACCACCGGCGCGCTGACCGACTGGGCATCACTAGCCGGTCGCCTCGACACCCCCACCGAATTGCTCATCGACGGACAGTGGGTGCCAGCTGTCGATGGCAAGCGTCTTGATGTCGTGAGCCCCATCGATGGCTCCGTGATCCGCTCCATTGCCTTGGGTTCCGCCGTGGATATCGATCGCGCCGTGGCCAATGGTCGAACAGCATTTGAGGATGGCCGTTGGTCTCGTACCGCCCCTGCTGAGCGCAAGGCCGTGCTCATCGCCTGGGCCGATCTCATCACTGCCCATCGCGAGGAGCTCGCGGTGCTGCAGACCCTCGAGATGGGCAAGCCGGCTCATGAGTCCTGGACTATCGACCTTCGCTCGGTCGCCAACACGATTCGGTGGAACGGCGAAGCCATTGACAAGATCCTCGACGAGATCCCGCATACCGAGCCGAACTCCCTCGCACTGATCACCCGCGAGCCCGCTGGTGTTGTCGGTGCGATCGTCCCCTGGAACTTCCCGTTGGTCATGGCTGCCTGGAAGCTGGGCCCGGCGCTGGCTGCCGGCTGCTCTGTTGTCCTGAAGCCGGCTGAGCAGTCACCGCTCTCCGCCTTGCTGTTGGCCAAGCTCGCTCTCGAGGCCGGCATTCCGCCGGGCGTCCTCAACGTTGTTAACGGACTCGGCGTCGATGCAGGGGCGGCGCTCTCCGCTCACCGTGATGTCGATGTCCTGGCCTTCACCGGCTCGACCAATGTTGGTCGATCGATCATGGAGGCCGCAGCGAAGTCGAACCTAAAGCGCGTGTGGCTCGAGCTCGGCGGCAAGAGCGCGAACATCATCTTTCCTGACGCCGATGTCGAGAGAGCCGCGAACACCGCAGCCTGGTCGATCTTCTTCAACCAAGGCGAGATGTGCACGGCGGGATCGCGACTGCTCGTTCATGAGAGCCTGCACGACGAGGTCGTGCAGCGCGTGCTCGCGATCGCCGAGACCATGCAGCCGACGAATCCGCTTGCTGCAGGAGCTCCCGCAGGCGCCCTGGTCAATGCCACCCACCTCGGGCGCGTGCACGCGATGGTGGAGCAGGCCAAGGGGGAGGGCTCGCGCCTGGTCATCGGCGGCGCTCCGACACTGGTCGAGACAGGCGGCTGCTATTACCCGCCGACCGTCTTCGATCAGGTTTCTCCTGACGGATACATCGCGCAGAACGAAGTCTTCGGCCCAGTGCTGGCTATCAGCACCTTCTCCACCGAGGAGGAAGCGATCCGCATCGCTAACTCAACCGATTACGGGCTGGCCTCGGGAGTCTGGACGAATGACCTCTCCCGTGCCCACCGCGTTTCACGTGCGCTCAAGGTCGGCGTCTGCTGGGTGAACTGCTACGAGGAAGGCGATATGACCTTCCCATTCGGGGGAGTGAAGATGTCCGGCTTCGGCAGGGATAAGAGCCTGCATGCCCTGGACAAGTTCATGGACATGAAGTCGACCTGGATTCAGCTGTAGGGAATCCCTCACGAAGTGCGCCGATTCGGCCGGTTTTTGCCCACGCGAAAAGCCGACGTACAGTAGTGAGGTAGTCGGCTCAGCCGTGGATCTTTTGTGGGGAAATACGTGAAGCTTCGTGTGGTCGTGGGCGCTGCCCTCGCCTTCGCTCTCTCGTCTGCTGTGCTGGCGGCACCCGCCCAGGCGGCCCCGACCTACCCCGATGCCCCCACGATCACGGCGGTCACGCCTACGACCACAGGCACGCTGGTCGTCACCTATTCACTTCCCGCCTCGAACGGCGGCAGCCCGATCACGTCGTACCAGGCGTCAGTCGACGGTGGCGCCAACTGGCCGACGTGCTCCGACTCGGCGGGCACATGTTCGCTGGTGAACCTCATCAATGGGAACACCTACTCCGTTCAGATCCGGGCCGTCAACGCCGCTGGCCCAGGCCCGGCCAGTCTCGCGGTCACCGGAGTGCCTGTCGCGCCGCCGGGGCCTGATCCTGACAAGCCCGCCACGCTGCCGTCCCCGCGGGTCTGGGCGACCGCGGTGTTCAACCCGGCCGGCAATGACCTTGGTCTATCCGTGCGAGCAACTGCTCCGCTTGGCGTCGGAACACTTCCGAAGCTGACTTTCAACCGGGCGATTCCCGGCAAGGCTGTTGTCGAGCGACATCTGAGCGTGAAGACAACCGATCAACTCGGTCGTCCCTATGTCGTCCCGGGTTCATGGGGGTGGCTTGATGACCGCTCGGTGATGTTCCGTCCGAAGTCGTGGTGGCCGGGCAACGCCCGCATCGACATCATCTCGACCATGGATCGCGCAGTGCTGGGCAAGACAGGTTCCACCTACGTGATCGGCTCACCGACCCTGGGCACCACCTACACATTTACGACCGCGCGTCGCATGGTCATCAAAGTTGACGGCAAGACCTCTCAGATGAAGGTCTACGTCAACGACAAGTTGGTCAAGACCTTCCCGGTCTCGCTGGGCAAGAAGGAGTGGGAGACCCGCAATGGGGTCAAGGTGATCAGTACTCGCAAGGAGCCCAAGCACACCTACACGAGCGTGTCCTTGGATCTCACGACGGCCGATGACACCACGAACCCCGAGTACTACGAGCTCAAGGACATTCCCTGGAACACACGCCTGACCCCCACGGGTGAGTTCATGCACGCCGCCCCGTGGGCGCTTAGTCGCCTCGGGCGCTGGAATGGCTCCCACGGCTGCACGAACATGCGAGTCGAGGACGCCAAGTGGATATATGACAAAACCATTCCAGGCGATGTCTCGATCTACATGAATACCGGTGGCGAAACAGTCGAGCCGGGCAACGGTCCTGGCGGCCTGTGGAACATCCCGTGGGACAAGTGGCTGAAGAAGTCAGCGCTGCGAAGTGTCACCGGCACCGTAGACACGACAGCGCCCGCACCCGTGCCGATTACTGACGGTTCCGCCAGCGCCTGACGCGATAGCGTGCGGGCATGCGCCTGCTCCACACCTCCGACTGGCATCTCGGGCGCACCCTTCACGGACTTTCCCTGATCGAGGCTCAGCGCGACGCTGTCGATCTGCTGGTGCGAGAGGCCGTAGACCGTGAGGTCGATCTCTTTGTCGTCGCCGGCGATGTCTTCGACCGGGCAGTGCCCCCGATCGAGGCACTCCGCATTCTCAATGACGCAGTCCTTCGCCTGAGTGAGGCTTCTATCTCGGTCATCATCATCGCGGGCAATCACGACAGTGGTGAGCGGCTCTCGACCTATTCGAGCGTGCTGCGCTCTGGCGTCTGGGTCGTAGGTGACACCGAGAACCTGACGATTCCGATAGTTCTGGGCGATGAGAACGGCGAAGTGCTGGTCTATGCCCTGCCGTTTCTCGACCCCGATCTCGCTCGTCATGAGCTCGGCACCGATGAGCCGCTGGAGCGCAGTCATGATGCGGTGATGTCCCGCGCAGTGGAACTGATCGTTTCTGATCGAGCCGCACGCGGCAATCCGCGAAGCATTGCTATCGGCCACGCGTTCATCGTGGCCGGCGATGCACCTGAGGTGAGTGAGAGCGAGCGAGACCTCTCCATTGGCGGAGTGCAGTCCGTGCCCGTCTCGCGATTCGCGAACGTATTCGACTACGTCGCCCTAGGCCATCTGCATCGTCCGCAGCAGGTCGGCAGCTCATCAGTGAGATATAGCGGTTCACTTCTGCGCTACTCCTTCTCCGAGGCCGGGCACGGGAAGTCGTTTCTCGTGATCGATGTGGGCGCGGCCGGCACTGAGCCTGCGATCGAGCAGGTCGAGATACCGCAGCCGCGGCCGATGAGCCGGCTGCGCGGCTCGATGGATGACCTCATATCCGATGCGCATGAAAAGGCCCGTGAGCATTTCGTGGAACTCATCGTGACGGAGGAGGCCTATCCCGAGCGCATGCACGCTCGGCTCGACGCTGTCTTCCCCTATGCCCTGCGCAAGGAATTCGAATCCACCAGGAGCGTAGATATGCAGGCTCCGCGCGGCGATGCCCGTGGGCGCGACCCCCTTGATGTCGTGCGCGACTTCCTCGACTCCACCGGCGTGACGACTGATGGCGACACAGAACTTGCACTGGTTCGAGCCGTGTATGAGCGAGTGCGAGAGCCACGATGAGAATCCATAGTCTTCGCTTCGCCGCCCTGGGGCCATTTGCGGGAGAGGAGATCATCGACTTCGACGCGCTGGGGCCCAGCGCACTGTTCTTGATCGATGGCCCGACCGGCGCCGGAAAGTCGACAATCATCGATGCGATCGTCTTCGCACTGTATGGCGATGTCGCGGGCGAGGCGTCTGACAAGGAGCGACTGCGATCAGCCTTCGCCTCCCCGGAAACAGAGTCCTTCGCCGAACTCGATTTCTCCTCCATGACCGGGCACTTTCGAGTGCGACGCACCCCCGCCTATGAGCGGGCCAAGAAGCGGGGCACGGGCACGACTGCCGAGCCGGCAACTGTGCAGGTCTTCCGGTTCGTGGGCGAGCAGACCTGGGAGGCATTGAGTGTTCGTCATGCCGAAGCGGATGCCGAGATATCCCAGGCCGTCGGACTCTCGCGAAGCCAGTTCCTGCAGACCGTGGTCTTGCCGCAGGGCGAGTTCGCGACCTTTCTGCGAGCTGAGAGCGTCGAACGCCTGCCGATCCTCGAGCGCATCTTTGCCACGGAGGTTTACGGCAGGATCCAAGCGGCCTTTGATGAGGAGCGCAGGGTCGCGATTCGCGAACGCGAGCAGTCAATGCTGGCGCTCCAGAGCTGCCGCGATGTCCTGCGCGGTCAGCTTGAGGGAAGTGCGGTCTCAATCGACAGTGAGCATGACCTAGCGACCTGGCCCGAGCAACGTGACGAACTGCTCGCCGCGCTGCGCAACCAAGGCGAGTCGGCGAATGCCTCGACGACCCAAGCAGATGCGGAGCTCGCACAGGCAACCGGGCGAGTGGACGTGCTCGTTGCCGCGCAGCAAGCAGCCAAGGCTCGGGAGTCGGCCGAGGTACGACTCGTGCAGTTGGAAGCTCGGGTCACCGCTCTGCAGTCGGCTCTGGGAGCGGGCGCCGAGGCTGACTCACTCGACGATCTCGTCGCGCAGTCGGAGGCAGAACTCGAGGTCTGCGCCGCCGAGGCGGCCGTCGAAGCGGCACTGCCGGAGTTGGAGCAGCAGGCAGCGGCAGCGCTCACTCGTTGCGACCAACGTGCTGAGCTGATCCTCCAGCTCGAGCATGATCGCGATCAGGAGATCCCCGCGAGGATGGCAGCTTACGTGGCGGGCTTGCGCGAGGAAGTCCGTGTCGCCGAGCAATCCGTTCTTGCCCAGGAGCAACATGTTGGCGCACTGCGGGCTGCGCGCGTGGCAGGGCTCTCCGGTGAGCTCGCACTCGCACTGCTCGACGGCCATGCCTGCCCCGTCTGCGGCGCCTTGGATCATCCCTCACCAGCGCCAGTGCACCCCGACCACGTCACTGCCGATGCTGTCGAGGAGCAAGAGGACTCCCTCGAGGCCCAGCGCGAGCAACTCCAGAAGTTGAGCACGAGTGTTGCGGTGATAGTGAGTTCAGTCCCGGAGCGAGCACCTGCAGTAGAGCCTGCTCGTGAGTCCCGTGCGGCGATGCTTGATGCGCTGCAGGTACAGATTGATGCGCTGGCCGGGATCGGATCGCGTATTGAGGAATCGAACTCGCAGCTAGCAGTCGCGCAGAGCACTCTTGATGACCTTGTCTCTCGTATCGAAACTGACCGCGCACGAGTCGAGTTGTCGCGAGGTGCGCACCCCAGCGTCAGCGATCGCGCTAACGTGCTTCGTGCTCGACGCGATTCCTTGACGGAGTTGCGCGAGGCTCGCGCCCTGCGAGAGCAGGCCCGAACACAGCTTGAATCCCTCACTGGCGGTGAATCTGCGCCCGCGCATGACGCAGCCGAACTCGCAGTGGCACAAACGGCGCGAGACGACGCGAGTGCTGCGGCACGACGCGCCACGGCGGAGTCCTCGAGCGCCGCGCGGCTACTGCAGGTTGTGGGCGACCTATGCGCGAATGTCGACACCGCACAAGGCGAACACGAGAGTGTCACCCGCAACTCTGCGGCGACCATTCGACTCGCGCAGGCCTTGACCGGGTCAGGGGGCCAGTCGCTGAGTGCCTACGTCGTGCAACGAGCCTTTGATGAAGTGGTCGAGGCGGCCAATGCCCGATTGGCAGCAATGCTCGGCGGGCACTTTCGGCTTGTCACCACCCAAGAGCGCACGGGTGCTCGCCGCACCGGCCTCGGCCTCGGGCTCAAGGTGCGCGATCTGCGCACCGATACCGAGCGGCGCACGACCACGCTTTCAGGCGGTGAGAGCTTCTGCGCCTCCTTGGCCCTGGCACTGGGCCTGGCCGATTCCGTGCGGGCACACGCCGGGGGAGTCGAGATTGGCATGCTCTTCATCGACGAGGGCTTCGGGGCACTCGATGTCGAGCGCCTAGGCGACGTGATGGCCGAGCTGCTCAGGCTGCGTGCCGATGGCCGAACTGTCGGGGTGATCAGTCACGTGACCGAGATGAAGCGGGCAATTCTGGAACGGGTTGACGTCCTGCCGGCCACCTCGGGCAGCACCCTGAGCGTGCGCTGGATGGGCTGATCTCGAAGATTCCAGAGGCGTCAGACTCACTCCGCGCCAAGTGGCAGGATGGTCGTCATGACCGAGAGCGCTGCTGGACTCCTCAATACCCTGATCGGCCGACTGGGCCCCGATCTCTCCCTGGCCGAGCGGGCCGCGCTGTTCGCCGCTGCTGCCTCGGTAGGGCCGTCTTTTGAGCCCGGTCTCCAGCCGCGCCGCACTATCGACCAGGCGATTGCCACCGGTGTGATCGCGGCCACCACTTTGTCGGCCGTCACCGCAACCCAGTCGGTCATCGAATCCCTGGGTCGCACCATTGCCCGCGGACGCACGAACTCGGGCTCGGCGGCGGCTCGTCTGGCCTTCGCTGTTGGCACCAATGCGCTCATCGGGGCGGCCGCCGAAGGCGTGGCCCGCGCCATTCCGCCGCGTGAGGATGAGCGCCCCCGTCGCGGCTTGCTGCGCGTGGCCGCGAATCGCTCGGCCCGGGTTGCTGCGGTCGGCGCCGGCCTGTCCGCAGTCATCGGCACCATCGACATCATTTCCGAGGCGAGGCCGGGCACCGCCTGGCTGAAGCGGGTTCCTTTGGCGCTTCCTGCAGGCACCGCCGTCTCTGCATACGAGATTCATCGCGTGCACAAGCGTGCCGAAGAGTATGGCGATACGACGATTGCCAACGTGTCGACTCGTAACTCGACCCTTATCGCGATCGGCGTCGGCGCCGGAGTCCTGGGGCTGCAAGGCGGCGAAGGGCTGATCGCGCGCGGTGTCTCCAACGGTCTGAAGAAAATCGCGCCGTCTTACGACGCTGTGTCCAATCCGATCGGTCACATCGTTGCACTGGGCCTGCTCGGTGGCGCGATCTTTGCCGGCTACGAGTACGCAGTTCGACGAGTAGAGCAAGGCGGAGCCGCGATAGAGCCGGCCTATGACTCGCCTCCGACTAGCGCGTACGTATCCGGTGGGCCGGGCAGTCTCGTGCCCTTTGACACCTTGTCTCGTGAAGGCCGTCGCTTTACCAACATGGCGTTGACGGGCGATGAGATTGCTGCGGTGATGGGCGAGCCGGCCAAGGCCGAGCCTGTGCGAGTGTTCGTTGGACTCGACACGGCTGCTGATCTCGAGGATCGCGTTGACATCTTGTTGGATGAGATGATCCGCGCAGGTGCCTTTGAGCGTGAGGTGCTCGCCTTCGCCTCGCCCACCGGCTCCGGCTACATCAATTACGTCTTTGCCGAGGCCCTGGAGTACATGACCCTCGGTGACTGCGCGATCAGCACGATGCAGTATTCGATGCTGCCGTCGTCAATGTCACTCACTCGAACCGGCCTGGCCATCGAGCAGAACCGCGCGTTGATGCACGCGATGGTGGGCTATATGCGCGGCATTCCTGAGAGCAAGCGCCCTAAGTTCGTGCTGTTCGGCGAGAGCCTCGGCGCGCTCACCATGCAGGACATCTGGCGCCACCGCACCGTCGAGGCAATTGATCGTGACTACGTGCACTCCTCGATCTTCCTGGGCACTCCGTCTGCTACCGAGTTCGCCAAGGCCTGGCGCCTGGATCCCGACAAGATCGATCCGAATCACAGCGTGATCGAGGTCGATGACTACGGCCAGTACCTGAACATGGATGAAGCCGCTCGCGCGAGCGCTCGTCACATCCTGATTAGTCACTTCGATGACCCGATCCCGAAGTTCGGCACCAACCTCTTGATGCGCAAGCCGTGGTGGCTGGGCCCCGAGGCCCAGCGTCCGGATCGCGTGCCCAAATCGAGCCATTGGCGTCCAGGCACGACTTTCGTGCTCACCGGGGTCGACCTCATCAACGCGATGGAGGTGGTACCGGGCAAGTTCGGCCGTCGTGGGCACGATTACCGCGAGGACATCGCCCGATTCGTCTCAACTGCCTACGACCTGCCGGTTACTGCTGCGCAACTGCTGTCAATCGAGCGCGCCCTGCGCGAGCGCGAGCTTGTCTGGGCACAAAAGCGCGTGGTCTCCGAGCAGGTTGCCCGTGCCCGTGAGGCAGTCCTTCGCGAGGTGAAGTCGTGGGGCCTGAGCGGCGGAAGCGATCCTGATGCGATCGTGGGCCAGATCCTTGCCTCTGCTACCGCGCCTAAGGGCCAGGTGTTTACCAAGGAGTCAGTCGACAAGGTAGATCCGCTCGACACGGTGTAGATCGGTCTCACTTGCTCAATGAGACTCAGTCGAGCTTGATGTCCTTGGCATTGGCCAGGACCTTCTTCACGTAGGCCTCGGTCTCGGGGTAGGGCGGAATGCCGTCGTACTTCCGTACGGCGCCGTAGCCGGCGTTGTAGGCGGCCAGGGTGTTCTCCAGCCGATTGCCTGAGACACCCTTCACCAGGGTGCGGTTCACGCAGTTCAGTCGCGCGGCCGAATGAATCGCGTCGACGGGATCCCAGATGCTGCTCTCACCATCGTTATTGGCATCGATGCCGTATTGCTCCCACACCGCGGGCATGAACTGGGCAATACCCTGGGCTCCGGCTGGGCTGCTCGCTCGGGTATCCCAGCTGCTCTCTGCCGCGATCTGCGCCGCCAGGATTTCCACGGGAATCTTCGGGCAGCTCTTGGCGGCATCACGCAGTAGCGCGCGGTACTCCTGGGGGACGACTACAGGGCCCAAGATGCCCTTGTCTCGGGCGACGCCTGTGGCCCACCACAGGCCGCCGGCAGCCACTGCGACGACGAGCCCCAGCACCAGCAGTGAACGAAGAATTCGTCCGCCGATGCCTGATGCCATACCCCACGGTAACCCGACTCGGGCAGAACCTTGAATACGCGGGGTACGGTGAACCATGACCATCGAGCCGGCAGGCGGTGCCCACGATCTCAGTCGCCCCGAACTCGAGGGCATGTTCGAGACCAAGCTCGCCGAGGCCTTCGCCTCCCTGGGCTGCTTCAACCTGGCAGTCTTCGGCAAGACCGGTGCAGGCAAGTCGACCCTGGTCAACGCAATCTTCGGCCGTGATGTGGCGGTCACCGGAGTGGGGCGACCGGTCACCAAGGGGCTGGTCTACTACCGACATCCCGATGGCTTCCTCGGCGTCTACGACTCCGAGGGCTTCGAGACCGGCACCGCGGGCAACGTGATCCTCGACGGGCTGCGCAGGCTCGTAGCCGAGCAGCGCGACCCCGGGCAGGGCATTCACGCGATCTGGTACTGCGTGCGGTGGTCAGACCGACGATTCGAGCGCGCACAGGAGGATTTCGTTCGCGCACTGCATGAACTCGGCCTTCCCGTGATCATCGTCTTGACCCAGGTTCCCTCGCGCGATGGCGTGGTGCACCCGGAAGCGCTTGAGTTCGCCCAGTACATCGACGGGCTGAAGCTGCCGATATCTCCCCACGGCATCGCAATCTTGACTAACGCGCTGGCTGATTCCTTCCACGGAGATCCGGTGTACGGATTGCAGCAGTTGCTGGATGCCACCTACGAGGTGGTGCCAGTGGCGGCCGAACGCGCCCTCACTGCTGCGCAGATTGTCGATGTCGAGCGTAAAAAAAAAGAGGTGGCGCGGATCATCAACCAGGCGGTAGCCGTCGCCGCTGGTATCGGCGCCACCCCGATTCCCTTCGCTGACGCAGCGCTGCTCGTTCCTAATCAGGTGACGATGATTGCCCGCATCACGGCCGCTTATGGGCTGCCTCCCAGTACTTCGCGGGCGATGGCCGCGGCAGGTGCGGTGATCTTGACCGGCGGTGCCACGATGGCTGGGCGCTATGCCGTGACAAGCCTGCTCAAGCTCGTGCCGGGTGGCATGATCGCGGGCTCGGCCATTTCGGCCACCGTTGCGGGCAGCCTCACCAAGGCCGTGGGTATGGCGTGGTCACGCGTCTGCGAGTACGCCTTGACGATGGATCCGACGAGTCGTCAGGCCTTCTTGACGGGGCCTGAGGTCTCCCGGGCCTTCCTTGGCTTCCTGAAGACCACCAAACTCCGCTAGAAGCGAACGCGTGGAAGCATTCCTTACCCCCAGAGGTTGAGACACTTAGGTACCGACCACAGGGAAGGCCATGCGGAATCCTGAAGAGCTCTACACCTGGCATCGCGACGTCGAATTCGACACGCCGCCAGTGCTCGTGCACGCCTTCTCCGGGTTTGTCGACGCCGGTAACGGAGTTCGCATCGCGGCCGACCATATTCTTGAATCGTGCGACCAGCACCTGATCGCCACATTTGATGTCGACGAGGTTCTCGACTACCGCGCACGTCGTCCGCGCATGTCGTACGTCGTTGATCACTTCGCCTCCGTCGACATTCCGCAGATCTCACTGCACGAGGTCATTGATCCCACGGGCGCACGTTTCCTGCTGCTCGTCGGGCCTGAGCCTGATTACCAGTGGCTGCGATTCATTGCGGCAGTTCAGGGGATTGTCGACAAGTTCCAGGTTCGCCTCGCTGTCGGACTTTCGGCCATTCCGTGGCCCGCCCCGCACACCCGCCCGTTGGGCCTGACCATTCACGGCAGTGAGCCCTCGCTCGTTGCTGGTTTCACGTCGGTGATCGGAGAGATCGAGGTGCCCGGCCACGTCGGGGCAATGCTCGAACTCAGCCTGGGCGAGCAGGGCGTGCCGTCCATGGGCGTCACCGCCCAGGTGCCTCACTACTTGGTTCAGTTCGAGTATCCGCGTGGAGCTCAGGCTCTTCTCGAGGGCATCGCCGCTGTCACGGGGCTTTCGCTTTCGGGTGCCGGGCTGCAGGAAGCTGCTGATGCCGCGGATCGCGAGGTGGCCAATCAGCTTGACGGTAACGACGAATTCGGCGTGATTGTTACGTCGCTCGAGACTCAGTACGACCAGCTAGCTGCTGGGCATGCCATGGCTGCCGGGCTGTCTGAGCTCACCCCTGATGGTGAGATGCCAACGGGTGACGAGATCGCTGCCCAGGTCGAGGAGTTCTTGAACGGACTACGTGAGGACGATGAGCGCAAGGACGCCTGAAGCAGGTTACGAGCAGCGGGTGCCGGTGGCCGGCAGGGCTCCGCTGGCAAAGTAAGAATTGACGGCTGAGTCGACGCAACGATTGCCATTTCCGAACGCGGTGTGGCCGTCCCCGACGTAAGTCAGCAGTCGCGCGGTGCTCAGTTGATCGGCGAGAGAGACAGCCCACGGGTAAGGCGTAGCTGGATCGAATGTCGTACCAATCACCAGGATCGGAGAATCGGTCGTCGACGACGCCGGAGCAGGCGCCAGTTCGGAGTGACCGAACCAAGTCGAGCATGGAGCATTTCCCCAGGCCAGCGCTCGGGCCATCTCAGGCACGGGAACCCGAGTTGACCAGGTACGCGCCGCAGCAGACAGACCGGCAGCGTTCGGCGACGCAGGGGAGTCCCAGCAACTGATCGCGTAGAAAGCGGAATTCTGGTTGCTGCCATACGTGTTGGGGCCCGTGCGGTCGGCGCTGAGATCGGCGAGAGTCAGCAGGTAAGAGCCATTTCCGCGCTTTGCCTCACTGAGAGCATCACGGAGATTCGGCCAGTAGTCACGCGAGTACATCGCCCAGAACAGTGCCCCCAGGGCCTGCGATTGGGTGAGTGTCTCGCGTTTGTCGGTGCGCATCGGTTGACGGTCAAGACGAGCCAACAGTGAATTGATGCCTTCGAGAACCTTCGCGGCACTGCCCGAATAAGGGCAGGAGGCAAGGCGCGCGCACGAGCGGGCGAATCGAGTCATCGCCACCTGGAATGCCTTCGACTGACCCTCGGAGATCTGCATGGAGTCCATGCTGGGATCCACGGCACCATCAAGAACGAAACGACCGACATTGCCCGGGAACTCCTGTGCGTAGAGAGCACCAAGGAAGGTGCCGTAGGAGTACCCGAGGAAGTTGAGCTTCTTATCTCCCAGCACCGCACGGAGGATGTCCATGTCGCGCACCGTTGCCACCGACCCAACATTGCGTGCGCGCGTGGGGGTGAAGGTCAGGCACCCGCGACCAATGCCTGCGGCAAGGCGCGTGAGAGTGCTGATCTCAGCGGGGGTGTCAGGTGTCGCATCAGCACGTAGCCAGGTTGTTGTCTGCTTGCCGGTCATGCAGGTGACCGGAGCCGAGTCGCCGACACCGCGCGGGTCGAATCCGATGATGTCGTACGCGCGGGTCACGGAGTCGCCGAGGCTTGACTGCGCATACTCCGCGAAGCTGGTGCCCCCGGCTCCTGGCCCACCGGGATTCACGATGATGGAGCCGACCTTGGTGCCCGAGGCCTTCGCCCTGCTCAGGGCAATACGGAAGTCACCGGAGGCTGGC
This sequence comes from Candidatus Nanopelagicales bacterium, assembly GCA_044374195.1. GTDB lineage: Bacteria > Actinomycetota > Actinomycetes > S36-B12 > S36-B12 > CAIKZY01. The sequence continues at coordinate 7,739 of JBILOY010000016.1, read as the reverse complement.
GACGAGTAGTCAACGGGCACGAGCAGCGTGCTGCATTCACCCTGGTCATCGCAGGGGCCCCATTGCAGCGTCTGGTCGTAGAACTTCTCTAGGCCCGCAGTGGCGCCTGCCGCGGGGGTCGCAACGACTGCACCAGCGATAACGGTCGACATGGCGGCCAGCAGTGCGACTGCTCGGGGGAGGGAGCGACGGCGCATCTGCTCACCGTATGTCATGAATTCGAGTTAGGCGGATGTCCGGGAGGCTCACGGCGATTTAGGTCGGCGACGTACGCCTTCCACTCGCGGAGCCCTTCGTCAGAGTCGGGGATTGCTGGAGCTCGGTCGACCTCGTCGGCGGCGTGCAGAGCGGCTGCGTACTCCGCGCCCGCCTCCTCGATCCGTGCCTTGTAATGATTGGCGAAACCCAGGGAGCGTGCCTTTTTCTTGGGGGCAGCTTCAGGCTCGGCATCTGCGGAGTTCTCGCCAGGCGGTGACTCGTCCTCGCTCGACGGTAGCCCTTCGCGCTTATAGCGGTACCAAATCCAAAAAATGATCACGCCAATGACGGGCCATTGAAACGCGTAGGCGAGTGCTCGGCCGTTGCCATCGAGGCCGCGTGTTCCTGTGATGATCGTGAAGATGGTGCATAGGGTCAATCCGAAGACGAGCGGCAGGTCGAGGGTCCAGAAGTCCTTCTTGCGCTTGGACTTGAGCTCCTCTGCGGTTAACTGGCGGCTGGCCCTGCGCTTAGGCATGAACGAGCTCACGCTCAGGAGTGCGCACTCGTCCACGTAGCCCGATCGCGATCACGATGGCCTCGGCAATCGCGATGGTCAGTGCAGTCAGAGGCCAGGGAAATGTCGTCGGTGAGAGAGCAGCGGTCAGCGCGATGACCGCTGGCCAACCGATACCCAAGATCACGATGCCGATGATGCCACGGGGGCCGAACAGGCAGGCGGCAGCGATCCAGCCCACGCCGAGCATCAGCAGGGAGCCCAGGGCGTACGCCATTTCGACCCCGAACCACCGATCGAAGATTCCGAGCCCGGCTACTAGCGCGACGACGACGAGCAACGCCATGGCCGAGATCTCGGGGTAGTTCGACAGTCGCGTGAGCCATGCGGGCCGTGGCAAGGCCCACGCGAATACCGCCGGAATCACTATTGCGAGGGCCACGATGGCCAGAGGCGAGAAGCTACCTGTCGCCAGCGTTCCGTGCGGTGGCCCGAGCCGAGAGAGCACCACGGAGATCGCGATGGCGGCGGCCATCACCACGAATTCGCGGCCGGCGAACCGAGTCAGCATTCCGGTCGAACCGCCCAGTGCCTCAGGCATGGCGCGCCGACGCTGGAGCCAGCCGAGGCGGATGAGCCAGGCCAGTAGTGCCACTTTCAAGAGTACGAGTGAGCCGTAGACCGTCCCCACGAACAGGCTGATCGAGCCCACGAGTAGCGCAGAGTTGAGTAGTCCGGTCTCGGCGACAATGAGAACGCACCACAGTGCGAGCAGGCTAAAGCGCGGAAGCAGGCTGGGCCCGAGTTCCGGTTCGGCATGCACGAGCGCGACCACCACAGCGAGGCCGCCCACCCACAGGCTCACGGCGCCGAGATGGAGGGCGAGGCTGGTCGTGATCCCGACATGCTCGCCGGTGAAGCCTCCGTGGCCTAGGAATGACGGGGTCATGCATGCGGCAGCGCCCACGATCGCCGCGACCCACGCAACTCGCCGGTTGTCGGATCTGGTCAACAACAGAGCGAAGACGATAACCCCGATGAACTGCGCGAGAAACACTCGGCCGACATAGTCACCGGTGAGGAAAGACGGCGCGTTGGCGAGTGCCTGCCAGGGAGTGACGGCCTGGACGTCACTGATGGTGAGCAAGAGCAGTACGGACAGGATGCAGAACCAGATGATCGCCCAGCCCATTGCCCACTGGAGCGCGCGGCGTGAAGTCGTGAGCAGTCCGCCGACCACCAGTGCTCCGAGGGCAATCATCGACGCAATGTCGCGCACATAGCGACCGGTGGGTTGCAGCCACAGCACGTACGACGGGGGAGTGGGGAGACCCGGGAAGGCTACGACGACGAGCATGCCGGCAGCCCAGAGCAGCAGAAGCAGGATGGGGACACCCCACCACAGGCGTGCCCCGATCCGCAGGTTCACTTCGCAGTAGTGAAGGTGCCGAACGTCGGCGCGTTGGTGTTCGGGCTTTCCTTCATCACCAGCGTGAAGAGCGCACCGATGGCAATGACGATGCAGACATATGTCATCCACATCGATACCAGACGAGCGTGGTACGGATTCTGCGGGGTGATGCGGTCAGCCTTCGTGCGGAACACGATCGCCATGGTGAAGAAGAGCACGAGGGAAAGGTGAATGGCTGAGCCCATGCAGAGCCAGAACACGGATGAGGCATATGCGCCGTCTTGGATATCGAACGGGAAGGTCGACATCTGGACGATCTGGCCGATGAAGGTCACCAGGATGAGCAGGGTTGCCAGGGTCGCACCGACGATCATGCGATCCTTGTGGCCCTTCACCAGCCCCTTGTATCCCCACCACATAGAGATCGTGGCGAGCACGGTACCGAGCACGATCAAGAAGAACGGCACGTCGGACGCCCATGCGTCCTTCGGGGGAGCCCACGCGTTGTTGACGTTCAGCGACCACAGGTACGAGTACGCGATGAGCAGTGCGATCGAGCCGGTGAGGTCCGACACGATGCACAGCCACACGCCGAGGCGGTTGCGACGGGCATTGACAGCTACCGGCTCGCCGGTGGTGGGGTAGAGAGGTCCGGTTGTCGTCGTCGTGCTCATTGCGGCACCTTCGCTTCGTTGTCGTCTCGTGCAAGTTCCTTTTCGATGGCGTCATACGGGTCAGGAACGCCGTAGCCGTAGGGGTCGCTGGTGACCACGGGCAGCACGGGGAAGTTCTCCAGCGGAACCGGAGTCTCGGTCTGCCACTCGAGGGTCTTGGCTCCCCAGGGGTTCGCCGGTGCGTAGGTCTTCCCGCGCCATGAGGTGATGATGGCGTAGAGAAAGATCAGCATGCCGACGCCGATGATGTAAGCGCCGATCGTGGAGATCCAGTTCGAGACGTTGAACATGTTGTCGAACTGCAGCACACGACGCGGCTGGCCCTGCAGGCCCGCGACGAACATCGAGAAGAAGGTGACCTGGAAGCCGAAGAAGGCCACCCAGAATCCGATCGAGCCGATGCGCTCGTTGAGCATTCGGCCGCACATCTTCGGGAACCAGTAGGAGATCGCTGCTATGGCACCGAACAGGCCGGCGCCCATGAGCATGAAGTGGAAGTGAGCCACCACGAACATGCTGCCGTGCATGTACTGGTCGACGGGAACGTCAGAGAGGTACACGCCCGTGATGCCGCCAATGACCTTGTTCCAGATAACTGCGTAGACGCACATCATCGGGAGGCGGGTCCAGACCTTGCCGCGCCACATGGTGCCGAGCGCCACGAGAACGAGGAAGCCGAACGGGATCGAGATCAGCTCGGTCGAGAGCATGAAGGGGTAACCCACCTGTGGGGCAAAGCCGGTCATGTACATGTGGTGAACCCACACGATTGCCGAGATGCCCACGACTCCAGCGAAGCCGGCGATGGCCAACTTGTAGCTGAACAGCGGCTTACGCAGGAACACGGTCATCAGCTCAAGGATGCCTGCGGTTGCGGGCACGACGATGACGTAGACCTCAGGATGAGCGAGCAGCCAGAACAGGTTCTCGTACAGCCACACTGAACCGCCGGCCACTGGGTTGAAGAACGACGAGTTCAAGATCAGATCGCTCATCGCGAGGATCTGCGACCACTGGTACATCGGGAACCAGATGAGGCCCATCACCGAGGAGGCGATGATGCCGATGACAAAGATCGGCACCCGGCTCCAGTTCATGCCACGTGCCCGCATGGTGACTGCCGTTGTGATCAGGTTAACCGAGGCAACGCCGGTTGAGAAGGCGAAGACGATGATGAGTACTTGGTAGCCCACCATGCCCATGCCGGCCTGGGTGGCCAGCGGCTGGTAGACACTCCAGCCATCGCGAATTCCGCCCATGAACAAGGTCGCGACCAGCGGAGGAACTGCAGCGAAGAGCAGCCAGAAGCTGAGTGCATTCAGGCGGGGGAACGCCATGTCACGGGCGCCCACCATCAGCGGCATGATGAAGTTTCCGAGCGGGCCGGTCACCACGATGATCATCGCGACAACCATGACGATGCCGTGGGTGCCGATGATGGAGTTGTAGAAATTAGGGTCGAAGAGCTCGCTCCAGGTCCAGCCGAGTTCAGTGCGGATCAGCATCGCGAGGAAGCCACCGAGACCAAGCAGCACGAGCACCATCACGAAGTACTGGGTGCCCACCACCTTGTGGTCAGTCGTGTACTTCCAGTAGCGGAACTTGCCCTGATCCTTGCCTGCCATGTACTCGGCGTCGTCGTGGGTGAGATCGTGGCCGAGGGCCCATCGAATCGGGCCAGCGAAGGCGCCGATGCCTGCCATGAAGCCGATGACCCAGGCGAACATCGTTGCCGCGATGAGTGCGTTCAGGCCGACCTGACTGAAGTCGGCATTCTGGGTTCCCCAGGGCACCAGCTTTGAGCCGATCATGTAGGTGATCGTGGCCAGCACGATGCCACCGGCAAGACCGGTGAAGATGCTCGTGTGGCGCAGGAAGCCACCTGGCTTGCCATGCTGCTTAGGCTGAAGAACAGCCAGCTGCTCGAAAACTACGGCAGTCATGGTCATGCTGTCCTCTTCCCGCCCTTGTCACGAACCCAGGAGTCGAACTCTTCCTGGGTCACCACCTGAATCTCGGTCTCCATATACGCGTGGTGCATTCCGCACAGCTCGGCGCAACGGATGTTGAACGTGCCCAGCTTGTTCGGAGTTACACCGGTATTCGTGATGGCGCCGGGGTTTACGTCGATCTTGATACCGAGTTCCACGACCCAGAAGTTGTGGATGACGTCGACGGAGGTCGTATTGAAGTACAGCGGAGTATCAATGGGCACCACGAGTGTCGGACTCGTGATTCCCTCTTGGTCGGGGTATTCGAAAGTCCAGACCCACTGCTGACCGGTGACATTGATGTCAATGGGCTTCTTCGAATTCGGCTGCTGATTAGCGGAGACCGAACCGTAGGACGCCGACGTAATGGTCGCTAACTCGATCAGGCCCCAGACCACGAGGAATCCGGCGAGCAGGCTGGTCGCGGTGATCCAGGAGATGACGGCAACGGAGTTCGTGCGGATCGCCGGGGAGTCCTGCATCGGGGGCTCTTCGCCACTGGAGTGCTTCCAACCGGTCAGGCTGTAAAAGATGACCGACAGCGTGATGGCGATCAAGGGCGCTGACGCGATGGTGAAGACCAGCACTGTCTGCTCGAGTGCCTCCATAATCTCGGAGGCAGGGCCGCCCGACATGTTCATGAAGCCGATGACGACCCATCCCATGGCGGAAGTAATCGCCATGATGATGATGAACATGATCAAGATGCGGCGGACGTACGGCCGTGAGTAGTACTCCTTCAGGCGATGCGTGGGCATCGCGCGATTGGTGGGTTCCTCAGGCTGATCGGTCTCGGGGGGAGTGATAACTGACATGTCAGACCACCGTCACCGTTCCGGCCATCCAGCCGCGCTCGTTCATCACTCCGCCAAAATCCTGATAGCCGTTTCCGCAGGGATCCTCGCAATTCCAGACGTACTCACCCGGGCCCGGAGTAATGAACGAGAAGGTGATCTCCATCGGCTTCGGGTAGCCGTTGGCCTCGTTCTTCGCGTTATTTCCCACCGCGAGCATCGGAACGCTTACGAAGAAGGTTTCTTGGGTCTTCTCCGGGTAGGAGTGAATCGTGAAGGTGTGCGCTACGTCGGCGGGCTTGATGCCGGTCTTGGTCTCACCGTTGTAGGTCGCGGTGCCATCAAGGGTGCCGTGCACATCGGCCCAGTAGGGGTTCCAGACGGTCGTGGAGCTGTCGTACTGCTTCACCGTCATGGTGATGACCGTGTTTGCAGGCAGTTCCAGCGAGGTGGAGGGCCACCAGAAAGGCCATCCGTCCTTCTGGTTCAAGATCGGCACGCCCTGGGGCGGGCCGGCGACAGAGCCGGGATTCGGGTAAATCTCGAGATTCAAGGTGGCATGGGGCAGTTCACCCTTGGGGGTCTGCACTGTCTTGCCGGTCAGCGTGGCCGCCAAGGTGGCAGGCTCAGACTGGATCTTGTTCAGCCAAAGGACGGATCCTCCGACGACAACGACACCGATCAGGACGGTAAGGATGGTGAAGAGTGCGCGTTTCACGCATTTCCCCCAATGTGTACGGGCTGCGACCTAGCCCCCAGGATTGGTGACGGGCGCAGACTATCGTTCTAGCGGGTCGGCGTGAAGCCGCTTGCCGCCTCCCAGGCGGAAAATGTTTGGACACGAACGAGGAAGCGAGGATCAACCGATGAGTGAATTCTTCGCGTCGGGAACCTTCGACCTCTTTCTCCTGACCAATTGGATCCTGGCCGCCGGCTGGTACGCCTGGGCGGTGCGCAGGGTCAGGAGGACTGGAACGTGGTCGCGGTGGGCCTCAAGCTGCTTCTACATGGCGATTGCGCTGCTAGCTTTGACCTACCTTGGGCCAATCGCTGCGTGGTCGCACACCTTCTTCTGGGCCCACATGACCCAGCACCTCGTGGTCATGATGGTGGTCGCTCCATTGCTCGTGCTCTCAAACCCGGTCACTTTGGCCTTTCGGGCCAGTAGCCCTGCTACCCGTCGACGCTGGGTGGTTCCCGTCCTGCGCAGCCGAGCGGTGCGGATCATGACCAATCCCTGGGTGACCTGGCTGCTTTTCGCCGGCGCGCTCCTCGGCACGCACTTCACTCCCTTCTACGACGCAGCACTGCGCAATCATGACCTCGACTTCTTCGTCGAGCAGCCGCTTTATCTGATCGCGGCCTTCCTCTTCTATTTCCCACTGATCGGCTCCAATCTGCAGCCGCGCCGACCCAGTCATGCGGTTCGCCTGCTCTCGCTCGGAACGATGATGTTCCCCGAGGCCCTGGTGGGTGCGGTCATCTACTTCGCCTCCGTCCCCTTGTACTCGGCCTTCGATACGGTGCGCCCCTTCGGACTGTCAGTCCTCGACGATCAACGGCTTGCCGGGGGGTTGATGTGGGCGCTCGTCATGGTCGTCGACTCAGGCTGGATGATGCTTGCCGCCTCAGAATGGTTCACCAGCGAGCAGAAGAAGGAGGCTGCGCTGGATCGCCGCATCGCTCGGGAGCTCGCCGACGAGGCGCGAACGTGAGAACTCCCATCGCTGTTCTTGCCGCAGGCGTATGCGCCGTGATGCTCCTGGCCGGCTGTGGACGTGACCCGGTGGCCCTGCGCGGATCCGACGAGGTGGGTGTCACGATCCTCAAGCCAGCCGATCGAGTGTCCCTCGACACGGTGTCGGGAGAAACCTTGACCGGCGACACACTGAGCCTCAACGACTACCGAGGCAAGGTGGTCGTGCTCAACGCGTGGGCGTCATGGTGTGAGCCCTGTAAGCAGGAGACACCTGCCCTGGTGAAGTCGGCGGCTCGGTTCAACTCCGACGATGTCGCCTTCATTGGTCTCGACGCCTTTGATTCGAAGGACAAGGCTCTGGAATTCGAGAATCAATATGGGATGACGTACCCAAGCTTGTTTGATCCCGAAGGAAAGCTACTCGGATCTGTGCCCGGAATCCCGCCCAAGGCCGT
>JBILOY010000014.1:0-51805 GCA_044374195.1 Candidatus Nanopelagicales bacterium | reverse complement strand
TGCTCCACCCCGCGTCGCTTTGTGCTCCCCAAGGATACGGCGGGGGCTGGTTTCGTCCAAATCGGCTCTTAACCCCTTCCTTCCCTCGTGGCGAGGTGCGCGGCTCCCCCGCACGGTGGACACTGGGCTCATGAGCAACGAGAGCCTGTACGACCTGACCTTCGTCGACAACCACGGCCAGCAGGTGAGCCTGGATCAGTACCGAGGCCAGCCGGTGCTGGTGGTAAACACGGCGAGTAAGTGCGGATTCACACCGCAGTACGAGGGCCTGCAGAAGCTCTACGCCGATCTCGGCCCGCAGGGCCTGGTCGTGCTCGGCTTCCCGTGCGATCAGTTCATGAACCAAGAGCCGGGCAACGACTCTGACATCGAGGGCTTTTGCCAGATGAACTACGGCGTCACTTTCCCGCTGTCGACCAAGGTCGATGTGAACGGGAAGTCGGAGCACCCGGTGTTTCGCTTCCTGAAGTCACGCAGCGGCGGCCTGCTCGGTTCGCGGATCAAGTGGAACTTCACCAAGTTCCTGGTGTCGCCCGACGGCACCACGGTCAAGCGCTTTGCACCCACCACGAAGCCCGAGGCACTCGAGGCTGACGTGAAGGCCATGCTTCCCTCCTGATGCACTCCGAATCACTGCCGCCCGCTGATGGGCTGACCGCTGCTGCCGAGATCATCGGCCTCGGCGGGGTCGTGGTGCTGAGCGGCGCCGGCCTGTCGACGGAGTCAGGGATACCCGACTATCGCGGGCCCGGGGGCGCCTATTCGCGCAATCACACCCCGATTACGTATCAGCTCTTCCGCGATGACCCGCGCGGTCGCCATCGTTACTGGGCACGCAGCTACATCGGCTGGCCGATGATGCGAGACATGCAGCCCAATGCAGGGCACCTCTCGGTCGCAGCCTTGGAGTCCGCAGGGCTGGTCACGGGAGTGATCACCCAGAACGTCGATTCCCTGCATCACAAAGCGGGCAGCTCAGCGGTGATCGATCTGCACGGCCGGCTCGACACGGTGATGTGTATGGGGTGCGGGCTGCGCGGGTCACGCGTTGCGCTGCATGATCGCATCGCCTCGGTGAATGCGGGTTGGGAAGGCGCTGCAACGCGCATCAACCCCGATGGCGATGTCGATCTGCCCGAGACCTCCGTCGATGCCTTTGTCATGGTCGACTGCACTGCGTGCGGAGGGCCACTGAAGCCTGACGTCGTGTACTTCGGGGAAAGCGTGCCGCCTGCACGGGTTACGGATTCCTACGCGATGGTCGATTCGGCCTCGTCGCTACTCGTGCTTGGGTCGTCATTACACGTGTACTCCGGCCGCCGCTTCGTCACTCATGCCCACAAGCTCGAGCTACCAATCATCATCGTCAACCAAGGCGAGACCAAGGCCGATGACCTGGCTTCGGTTCGCATTAATGCAGCGTTGGGCGAGACCTTGACGGCTCTCACGGACATCTGCTCAGCGCAGGTTCACTGAGCCTTACGCGTTGGCTTTCTCGTCGGCTGAAGGCGGCTATTGCTTTCAGACCGCGATTTTGCTGTTCGGGAAGAACTTGCGCATCAGCTTGTCGATGAGCAACAGCAAGTAGCCGAGAATTATCGCGAAGACCACGATCTGGGCGACGAATGCAAGGACTGAAGCCATGCCATTGGCGTTGACATCCAGGAAGTCATACGGGTAAGCACCGGTGACCGAACCGCGAATGAGGGCATAGACCAGCCAGAGAATCGGCAGGATCAATGACGCAAAGATCGTGCGCGAGGAGATCCAGCCGCGAGGGCCGCAGATCACGAACACAATGAACACCAAGAGGGGGCCAAAAATGTGCTGGATGCCATTGCTCCAGAAATCCCAGCCCTCATGCCCACCGGTGTTGAGCAGGACGTTGTAGATGATTCCCGTAACGATCATCATGATGACCGCATCGAGGCGGAGAACGCGGAACAGCGAACTCGTGCGCTTTGGATTCATGGCAAGCATCGTGAAGATGATTGCCGCAAGCATGTTGCTCAGCACCGTGAAGTAACTGAAGTGGTCAAGCTCGCGACCAATGAATCCGGCGGCCCCGATCGGATTGTTTCCGTAGAGACCGGGCTCAGTGGTATTCACCGGGTAGTAGTCGATGGCGCTGAGGATCGCCGACAGGATCTGCCCGATCCACAGCACTGCAGCGGTAATGGCAAAGAGCACGCGTGCGGTCATGGCGACACGCTAGACCTCAACGACCGGGAAAACGCGGAACTTCGCCTGTCTCAGGCGCTCGCCCCGGTGTCCTCCAGTCGAGCCTGCGCCTCCAGGGCCCTCGCGAGAGCGGCCTCGAGGTTCTTTTGAGCCCGGTCGTACGCAGTGAAGTCCTGAACCCTCAGTGCGTCTTGGCCTGACTGGAAGGCGGCATCGGCCGCCGCCAGTGCCCTGGCCAGGTCAGCCGCCGGATCCGCGGTTATTGGAGCCTCAGGTTCCGGGGTCACGGGCTGGGCCGGGGTCGGGTTCGTGCCCGGCTCAGCATCGGGATCCTGGTTGTCACCAGGTTGCGCTTCGGGAGTCGGGATCGCGCCGATGTTGAAGACCTGTGCGAGTGCCTGGTCAAGGGTGTCCTCGAGCGCGACATTGGAGCCGTAACCGACGAGCACCTTGCGCAGCAGCGGGTAGCCATCGGTCGCAGCGCGAATGTAAACCGGCTCCACGTAAAGCAGCCCGTCATTGAAAGGCAGCGAGAGCAGATTGCCGAGCTCGACCTCGGAGCCGCCGCGTCGGAGCAGCGACAGCTGCGAACTCACGGTCGGGTCCGACTCGAAATTGTTCTGCACCTGCTGCGGGCCGGGAATCGTGGTGTTACTCGGCAGCTGCAGTACCTGCATCTTGCCGTAGTTCTCCCCCGGATCAGAGTTCACCTGCATGAATGCAGCAAGTGTCTGGCGCCGCTGCGGCGCGAAGGCCGTGGTCAGCGAGAACTCGGGCGTGGTGTCACCGGGCATCTGCAAGGTCAGGTAGTACGGCGGCTGGAATACCTGCGCCGGGTTGAGCGTCGGATCGAAGGGAACGATCCACACGTCGGTGCCGTTGTAGAAGGTGGCGGCATCAGTCACGTGATAGCGACTCATGATCGTGCGCTGCACCTTGAAGATGTCCTGCGGGTAGCGCACATGCTCAAGAAGCTCCGGCGACATCTTGTCGATGGGGGCCACGATGTCGGGGAAGGCCTTCATCCAGGTCTGGAGGACCGGATCCTGCTTATCCCACTGGTAGAGAGTGACGGTGCCGTCGTATGCATCGACAACTGCCTTGACCGAGTTGCGCATGTAGTTGAGCTGATCCTGCGGCTGCAGGCCCGGCGGCAGGTTCCGCGGGGAGCTCGAATCGCTCGTCGCATCCGCAAGCGAGACACGACTCGAGTACGGGTAGTCGTTCGAGGTCGTGTAGGCATCGATAATCCACTTGATGCGTCCGTCGACGACGACCGGGTACGGATCCTGATCAACTGTCAGGAACGGAGCGACTTTCTCCACGCGCAGAGCGGGGTTGCGATCCCACAGGATGCGCGACTCGGAGTTCACGAGATCGGACAGCAGGATGTTCGAATCCTGGAACTTGGTGGCGAATACGAGTCGGTTGAACAGCGAACCCATAGCCACGCCGCCGGAGCCGTCATAGGTGTTGGTCTTCTGTCCGGTGGGGCTTGCATCATCGGGGTAGTCGAGCTCGACAGGCGTGGAACCCTTCGGGGCGCCGACGATGCTGTAGAACGGCGAGAGCTCTCCGAAGTAGACCCGGGGCTGATCGATCTTCAACTCACCGGTGGTCGGAATCTCACTCTCGAAGAAGTCGGGCTGGCCATTGGTCAGCGCTGTGTTGTCGTAGGCCGAGACGAAGCCATAGCCGTGCGTGTACACGGCCTTGTCGTTGGTCCAGTTGCGCTGACCGTCGGGAATACCTGCGAGGTTGATCTCACGGACGGCAACCACCGAGCCGCGGTCTTCGCCACCGATGTTGTATCGGTCGATGTCGAGACGATTGTTGAACGAGTAGTAGCCGCGAATCTGCTGCAGCTGGTTGTAGGTCGGCGAAACTAGGGCCGGATCAAGCAGGCGGATATTCGACAGGGTGCCGACGTTGTCCTCGAGCACCTTCTTCGAGGGCAGCGAGACCGAGCCGGGGTAATCCTTGATCTCGGCGTCGGCGATGTCGTAGGCATCGCGAGTCGCGTTGATGTTGCGCTCGATGTAGGGCTGCTCCTTGACGAGCTCACTGGGGCGCACGGTGAACTGCTGAATGATCAACGGATAGATAGTGCCGATCACGATGCTGGTGACGAGCATCAGGCCGATGCCCAGCGCAGGCAGCAGCCAGTGGCGGCGGAAGATGTTCACAATGAAGAGGAGGGCCACAAGCACAGCGACGAACGTGAGGATCGTCAGCGAGGGCAGAACCGCGTTGACATCGGTGTACTTGAGGCCGGTGAACCCGGAAACAAGATTCTCGCTCTTGGTAGCCAGGCTGTAACGATCGAACCAGTACGACGCAGCCTTGACGAGCAGCAGGAGTGCGATAAGCAAAGACAACTGCACCTGCGCGGCACCGGATGCGCGATCACCCTTCGGCTGCAGTCGAAGACCGCCGTAGAGGTACTGCACGACGACTGCGGCGAGCAGGAGGATAAGGAGCAAGGTGAACGCGAAACCGAGAATGAAGCGAATGAACGGCAGCGTGAAGGTGTAGAACGACAGGTCGAGGCCGAACTGCGGGTCAGTGACGCCGAACGGTGTCGCATTGCGCCACATCAGGAAGGTTGTCCACTCCCCTGCGGCGGAAAGACCACCAAGAACGCCCACCACGACCGACGCGACGATCGTGACGATGCGACGGGCCGGCTCGATGGAGACCCGGTAGCGCTCGAGGCTTGCCTGCTCGGGGGTGAGCCCGCGGAAGGTGGGCCGCGTGCGGTACGCCCAGAACAGCACCAGACCGATAGAGACGCCCATGAGCAGGCCGAAGCCCAGGAAGAGGCTTACGCGGGTGATCAGAGTGGTCGTGAAGACCTCGGACTTGTCGACCGAACCGAACCACAGCCAGTCGGTGTAGAAGCCCGTGAAGATCACGAAGGAGATAACGATCAGCCCCAGGACAATGATCGTGGGAAGCAGCACTCCGCCACGGCGACGCGGCTTGGGCTGGGCTGAATCAGGACTCATGCTGGCGCTGAAATCGAAGCTCACCTAGATAACCTACGACGAGATCGGGCAGGAGGACACCTGGGCCCCCTTGGCCCACGACTTCAGGGCGGCGACGGCCTCGTCAACGGTCTCGACGGGGGTGACGGTCAGCCCGTCAGGGATATGCCCGGCCGCCTCGTCGCAGCGCGACGCGGGCATGAGGAAGAGCTCGGCTCCCGCACTTCGGGCACCGGCCAGCTTCTGCCGGATTCCGCCGATCGGGCCCACCTTGCCCTCCGGGTCGATGGTGCCCGTGCCCGCGATGTGCTTGCCCGCCGCGAGATCCTCGGGCGCGAGCTTGTCGATCAGCCCGAGGGCGAACATCAGGCCTGCACTCGGGCCGCCGACAGTCTCGAGGGTGAATGCGATCGGGAAGTTCGCTGAGTAGTACTCCCCGACGCTGATTCCGATGTACGGCTTTGTGTCGTCATTCGGATTCGCCACAGAGGTGACGGTGACATCGAGATTCTTCGCACCTTGCTCGCCATCACGCAGCACCTTGATCGCGAACGCAGTGCCGATTGGCTTGGCCTGCACGAGTGTGCGCACCTGGTCGGCCGCAGTGATGCTCGTGCCATCAATATCGATGATCTCGTCACGTGCTTCGAGTTTGCCGTCGGCCGGCGAATCAGCCCACACCGCACTCACGACGATCTTGGTCGAGACCGGCATCTTGAGATACCTCAACGCAGCTGCTGTTGCATTGGACTCTGCGGTGCTGAACAACGCGGTCTGTCTGGCCTTGACCTGAGTGCCGGTGACATCGTCGGGATACATCAGCTCACGCGGAAGCACCGCATTCGATGAACTGAACCACGAGGCGATGGCATCGACGAAGGTGAGACCACCGCGCGGCCCGCCGGATTCGAGCACGGTGGTCATGTCGAGCTCACCAGTAACGGGGTAGGTGGTGGTATCGCTGATCTTGATGACCGGTTGACCCTCGAACTCGCCGATCACGTTGAAGGTCGGGCCTGGGGCAAGCTTCACGAAAGGCACGGGCAGCAACAGGGCTACGGCAAGCAGCACGAGCACGCTGGTGACGCTGACGAGCAGGACTCGAGCTCGCGAGGACAGATGACGCCGAGCATGGGTGCTCACGGGCGGGGATCCTCAGGGTCGAGATCAGGCAGGGGTCGCTCCATGGCATCTTGCAGGCGACGCAGGTTCTGCATGGAATCGCGGGGATCAATGGGCTTGGCGGGGCGGCTGCGATAGACGACGTAGAGGATCGCCAGAGCCGTTGCCCCGATCGGGATCAACCACCACAGCAATGCGCCCATTGGGCAAGAGTACGCGGTGGGTTCTGGGAGGGGAAAAGAGCGAGACCCCCGGGTCTCTGGTCACCATTCGCCTTCCCCTTGCGAATGCTGCCTGTTATCCCGGGGGTCCCAGCGCCGAAAACTTAGGCACTGCAGTGAGGTGCGTCAACGCGAAACCGAAAACCGCTGACTTGTCCTGTGGACACGCTGTGGACCCACTGGGGACGGATTGCCACTTTCATGTGGACGACAGGTGCATAAGCCTGTGTACGAACGTGGGGACAAGTCGGACATCACTGCGTTGACCAGGGGAAATGAATCCACATTGCTGTGGAGAAAAAATAAATCAGGCCGAAAGTGCCGCGGCGATCAGATTGCGGACACTTTCATCAAGATCCGCGGGCAGTTGATCGAGTTCGAACCATCGCAGGTCATCGGATTCATCGCTGATTTCCTCTCGGGCATCAGCGGCTACTAATCCGAGGAACTGGACATCGAGATGGGTGCTTTCATCGGCCGCGCAACGCACGCGATGACGATCTAGTCGCAGCGGGAACTCGCTGATTTCAATGTCGGAGATACCTGACTCCTCGCGTGCCTCGCGAAGTGCGGCACCCTGAAGTGTGGCGTCACCGGGCTCGAGATGACCACCCATCTGCAACCAGCGACCGACCTTGGGATGCAAGGTGAGGAGGACGCGAGTGCGCTCGTGATCCATCACCAACGCGCTGCCGGTGATGTGGCCGACGCGGCATTCGCGCCAGGTGCCGTCAGCATGCTCATCGAGATGTGCCACGTAGTCATCACGAAGCTGCGACTGACTTTCGTCGGCGGGCTGCCAGGCGATCAGGACCTCACGTGCATTTGCATGCAGGGATTGGCTCATGCGTCGAAGTCGAAATCAGCGTTGCTGCGTTCGACGAAGCCCAGCGGATCAGACAGATCGTCAGCGCTTGGCAGCAGATCGGGGTGACCCCACAGGGCATCGCGGCCTTCGGCGCCACCGGTATGCCGCACGGCAGCAAAGAGATTCGCGGCCTCGCGCAGGGCACGCGGGCGAAGTTCGAGACCGACCAGTGTGGAAAAGGTCTTCTCGGCCGGACCACCTGCAGCGCGACGGCGGCGCACTGTTTCGCGCACCTGACCCGACGACGGAAGTCGGTCGCCGATCGCTGCCTCGACCACATCGTCAACCCAGCCTTCGACAAGTGCGAGCAGAGTCTCGAGACGTGCAAGCGCTGCGCGCTGCTCCTCGGTGTCTTGCGGCTTAAGCAGGCCGGAAGCAAGGAGTTCTTGCATCGCTTCAGGGTTCGACGGATCAATGCCGTTCATCTGCTCGCTGAGCTGACTCGGATCAATCGTGATGCCGCGCGAATACTCCTCGATGGCTCCGACGATGCGCGGACGCAGCCATGCCACATGCGCGAACAAGCGCTGATGCGCGGACTCGCGAAGGGCGAGATACAGGCGCACGTCATCAGCGTCAACACCGATGCCTGCACCGAACTCGGCGACATTGCGTGGAAGCAATGTCGGGACTGAATCGTCAGTGAGCGGAATACCGATGTCGCCGAGGCTGACCACATCACCGGCGAGGCCGGCGAGCGCCTGGCCGAGCTGCATGCTGAACGCGACAGCCCCGAGCTGCTGCATCATGCCCATCATCGGCGCCAGCATCTGCATCATCTCGGCGGGAACGCCGCCGGGGAACATGCCGCGCATCTGCTCGGGCAATGCGGCCTCGAGATCCTCGGGTGACAGGTTCGCGAGATCAGTGCCTGACATCTGCGAGCTCATCACATTGCTCATCGACGTAGCAATGGGCTCAACGATGCGGCGCCAAGCAGGGATGGTGCCCTCGAGCCACTCGGCGCGGCTCCAGGCACGCGGCTCGGAGGTGGAAGCAGGGAACGTGGTGGCCTGATCGAGCCAGATATCTGCCAGGCGCACGGAGTCGATGACTGCGCGGCGCTCACTGTCGCCGATCGACGGGTCTGCGCCGATGGCCTTACGAGCAACGTCGGTGACCATGGGCCAGTTGACCGGGCCCGTATCGCCGGTGCCACCCTGCTGGAGCATCTGGCCAAGGTTCTGCAGGGCCGCGCCCAGGGAGTTCATATCGAAGGGGTTACCGCCGGCGGCGCCGAATCCCGGACCGAAGGGATTGCCCCCGGAGCCGTCGTCGTTGCCACCGATACCGAAGCCGAAGGGCACGTTTCCGCTCATGCGATCACGATACGTGGCAAAACGAAGGAGGGACGCCCGTGACGGGCGTCCCTCCTTACGCGTTCGCTGTAAGCGTGCGTACCGCTTATGCCTTGCCGAGGATGCGGGTCACCTTGGTGCCGCACGTCGGGCAGATGCCCTTCGCGAAGCGGCGACCGTTGGTCTCCTCAACGTTGCCGGTGAACTCGCGCTTTTCCTTGCACTTCACGCAGTACGCCTCGCCGGTGTAGCTCTCAGCCATGGGGCCCTCCTAGTTATCTCGGCGTCCGCTTCCTGTGAGGGATGCGGCGGTGGCGTGCGCCACCTTTTCCCGCCTGTGCGGGCTGGTTCCACCATAGGGGAAGGTCAGGCGGATTCCCCCGTGCCGCGCGGCTTCTGTGGACGGCGCGCCCCATCTTTTTTCAGGGCAATTCGGACATTACCCCCTGGATTTCCCCTGTGGAGCGCAAGCGGACGTCCACAGGCACGCCCGAGCAGCATGCGCTCATGAACAATGCGCTCCCCACCAGCGGCACTGTGCTGGCAGCCCAGGCCCGCCCTCGATACCGCCCTGATCAGCCGGTGCTCTGGCGCCGCGAGGGCACGGTGCAATGCGGGAGCGTGATCGTCGATGGGGTCACCAGCGCAGATGTGGCCTGGGTCGTGGGCCTCGACGGGCGGCTGCCCGGCGCCCAGGTGCGAGCGCAGTGCCCCGGCACTTCGGCGCGACGCCTGCTGAACGCCGCCATTGCTGCGGGCGCTATCGAAGACTCCCGCCTGACATCCGAGGCCCTGCGCTGGACTCCTGGTGATCAACGCGATCGAGTGCTCGGCGATCTGGCCGCCGCCGCACACGCCCTCGCCGACCCGGCCTCGGCAATCCGCATTGTCGATCAACGTCTCGCGACCTCGATTGCAGTCGTGGGCGATGGCGTCATGGCCGAAACACTGAGATCGGTGATCCCTGCGTGCGGGATGACTCTGGCCTCCGGTGACCGCGCAGCGCTCACCGTTCTCGCCGAGCGCGGGCACCCGCTTGCCTCGGCCGGCCCCTCGACGGGTGAGCACCTCGGGCCGCATCTGCCTGTGCGCGCATACGGGTCACACGGAGTCTGCGGGCCACTCGTCGTGCCCGGCCTGACCCCGTGCCTGCGCTGCCATGACCTGCACCGCCGTGATGGCGACCCCGGGTGGCCACTTATCGGCGTGCAATGGGCACAATGCGCCGAACGTCACACTCCGATCGACTCCCTGCTCGCTCACCAACTCGCCGGCATGACAGTGGCGCTGATTCGTCGCTGGATCGACGCACCTGAAGCCGTCGAGCACTGGTCGTGCATGGCGTATCGACTCGAACTGCCCATTGACGTAATCGAAACCGAGCAACGACCCGCTCATCCGCTCTGCGGCTGCCAGTGGGATGCCCTGGCGCGCACGAGCTGACAGAGCGGGAGACAATGGAGGCATGGTCGAACTTCCCCGTGGTGCACTGACTCGAGGCGTCAAACTCGCCTCGTTGCCGGCGGCCTACGCAGGCCGAACTGCGTGGGGCCTGGGCAAGCGCGTGGGCGGCAAGTCGGCCGAGGCTGTGGCCGCCGAATTGCAGGCGCGCACTGCGCAGCAGATGTTCAGCGTGCTCGGCGAGCTCAAGGGCGGGGCGATGAAGCTCGGACAGGCCATGAGCATTTTCGAGGCCGCACTGCCCGAGGATGTCGCAGGGCCATACCGCGCGGCACTCACCAAACTTCAGGATTCCGCTCCCCCGCTGCCTGCCGAGAAGATCCACCGCATCCTCGAAGAGGAGCTCGGCGCCGACTGGCGCGAGCGCTTCGCGGAGTTCGACGACGTACCCGCTGCCGCCGCATCCATCGGCCAGGTGCACAAGGCCGTGTGGCATGACGGTCGGGTCGTTGCAGTCAAGGTGCAGTACCCCGGCGCCGACAAGGCGCTCATGTCTGACTTCAATCAGCTCGCCCGCATGGGCAAGCTCTTCGGCTCGTGGATCCCGGGCATCGAGATCGGCCCGCTGCTCGATGAGCTCAAGGCTCGAGTCGTCGAAGAACTCGATTACCTCGCCGAGTCACAGAACCAGCGCAAGTTCGCCGCTGCCTTCGAAGGTGACCCCGAGGTGCTGATTCCGCATGTACTCGCCGCAGCACCGCATGTGCTCGTCACCGAGTGGGTCGACGGCGTCTCGATGGCCGTCATCATCCGCGAGGGGACGAAAGAGCAACGCGATGCCGCGGGCACGATGTACGAGCGCTTCTTGCTTTCTGGCCCGGCACGCGCAGGCCTGCTGCACGCCGACCCGCACCCGGGCAACTTCCGCATTACGCCGGAGGGCAAGTTCTGCGTGCTGGATTTCGGCGCCGTAGCCCAACTGCCCGATGGCCTGCCGACGGCAATGGGCACGCTGATGCGTATTGCCAGCGTCGGTGATGCCGCAACAGTCATGGAGGGCCTGCGCGCTGAGGGATTCATTCGCCCCAACATCGAGCTGGATCCGCAGAAGTTGCTCGAGTACCTCGACCCGTTCGTCGAGCCGGCTCGGCACGCGGAGTTCACCTTCTCGCGCGAATGGCTGCGCGGTCAGTTCACGCGTCTGAGCGATATTCGCAACCCTGACGCCATGATCGGCATGAAGCTCAACCTGCCGCCGTCATATGCACTCATTCACCGCGTGTGGCTCGGCAGCATTGGCGTGCTGTGCCAGCTTGAGGCCACCGTGCCGGTGCGATCAACCCTCGTCGACTGGGTACCCGGCTTCCAGGACTGACATCACGCCCTCGCCGTACTGATCGATCTTCGACGGGCCAATGCCCGGGATCTCCATCAACGACTCTTCATCGGTGGGCATCTGCTCGGCGAGTGCGATGAGTGTGGCATCGGTGAAGATCACGTAGGCCGGCACCTTCTTCTCGCGCGACAGATGCAACCGCCAGCGACGCAGGTTGTCGAGTACATCCTCGTCATATGTCGAGGGGCACGTGCGACAGCGGCCGATGGTGCGTTCGGGTGCAGTGACCAAGCCCTTGCCGCAGATGCGGCAGTTCGCTGGGCCCTTGCGCGAACGCTCACCGCGGCTCTTGCCGCGTGACATCACTCCGGTGGTGCTGCGCTCAGGCGCGGAGTCGTCGAGGGCCGCGATAAATCGACTCACCGACCTTGATGCACGCCCACCCGGCGTGCGCGAGCGCGACCATGTCATGTGCAGCAGGTTCTTCGCGCGAGTCATGCCCACGTAACACAATCGGCGTTCTTCCTCGATGGCCTCGGGAGTCTCGGCATACGACAGCGGCAGCAGGCCCTCACTGCAGCCGACGAGATATACCGAATCCCATTCGAGGCCCTTGGCCGAGTGCAGTGAGGCAAGAGTGACACCGTCAGCTGTGGGTGCATGCTGCACCTCGGCGCGATGATCGAGCTCGGCGATGAAAGCAGTGAGATCGCCACCGACCTGTGCGTCGATCTCCGAGGCTAAGGCGACAAGTGCCGCCAGGGATTCCCAGCGCTCGCGCACGGCGCCGCTGGTACGCGGTGCCTCGGGAGTCCAGCCTGCCGAAGTGAGAATCGCGGCAACATCGTCGGCAAGTGGACCTGTGAGACCGCCCGCACGCGCGGCTCCGCGCAAACGGGTAATGCCCTCGCGCACTTCAGGTCGATCGAAGAAGCGCTCCACACCGCGGAGCACGACAGGAATGCCACGATCAGCCAGCGCGGTTTCGAGTTCGGCCGACTGCGCATTGACGCGGAACAGCACCGCGATATCGCGAGGCGCAATCCCGGAATCAATACGAGCGCGGATGCGGTTGGCGACAGTCATCGCCTCATCGGGGTCATCTGCGCACGACTCGATGGTGGGCTCGGGGCCGGCCGGCTGCTGGGAGACGAGCGCAAGTGCGCCCGGGCTTGCCGAGATCACCGAGTTCGCGACGCTGACGATCTCCGGTGTGCAGCGATAGCAGCGCACGAGGCGCACCTCGGTGGCATCGGGGAACTCGGTGCGGAAGGTGCGCAGGTATTCCGAGCGCGCACCGGTGAACGAGTAGATGGTCTGGCTCGCATCGCCGACAACGCAGAGATCATCGCGATCGCCGCGCCACAAGGTCAGCAGTCGGTGCTGCAGCGGGTTGACGTCCTGATACTCATCAACGGTGAACCAGCGATAGGCCGACTGGATCTCATCGGCGATATCGGGTCGCGTCGTCAGCGCCCCTACCGTGACGAGCAGGACGTCTTCGAAGTCGAGCAGACCACGATCGTGCTTGATCTCGTCATACGCGGAGAACACCTTCGCGAACTGGGCGAGATCGACCGACCAGTTGCGGCTAGCGGCAACGGGCGAGGTAAGCAGGCCCTCGGCATCGAGCTGGCTGACCTTCGCCCACTCGATATCGGAGGCGAGATCGCGCAGTAGTGCGGAGTTCGTAGCCAGCCCGGCAGTACGTGCGGCCTCAACCACCAGGCGTGACTTACTGGCGATCAACTCGGGAAAAGCATTGCCGCTCAGTCGCGGCCAGAAGTAACGCAACTGCCGCAATGCCGCCGCATGGAAGGTGCGAACCTGCACGCCCTCGACACCGAGGGTGCGAAGTCGACCGCGCATCTCGCCGGCTGCCCTATTGGTGAAGGTGACGGCCAGACTGCGCCGCGGATCATGGGCACCGGTCTCGACCCCATAGGCAATGCGGTGGGTGATGGCCCGGGTCTTGCCCGTGCCCGCACCGGCCAGCACGACGACCGGGCCCTCGACGGCCTCGGCTACTGCCCGCTGCTCGTGATCGAGGCCCGCCAGGATGCGTGCTGCGGTGTTCTCCACGCCGCTACGCTACTTCCTATGAGTGACATCGCCGCCGCCGAGAAGCCGATCATGTACAGCACCGTGTGGTGCGGTTACTGCCAGCGCCTGAAGGCGCAGCTCGGCCGCGAGGGCATCACCTTCAATGAGATCGACATCGAGCATGACCCCGAGGCTGCTGCCTTCGTTGAATCGGTCAATGGTGGAAACCAGACCGTGCCGACCGTGGTCTTCGCTGATGGCACTGCCATGACTAACCCGACCGCCAAGCAGGTCAAGGAGAAGCTCGGGCTTTAGCCCGACTCGAGCATGGCCAAGGACTCACCGGCGAATATCCGCATCGCCATCGATCGCGGTGATTACGCGAGTGCCGTGAGCATGGGCTGGTCACTAGCCAGCGATAGCGCGACTCAACGCAATGGCGAGGCCATGGCAGCACTGGGCCTGATGGCCGCAGAAATCGCGCTGCATGCCGAGGGCAAGGTTGCCGACGACGCGCAGAAGCTATCGGCTTACTGCGCCGCCAGCGTGCAGGCACCGCATGAGGCGATCACGTCATTCTTCGATCCGCGCCGATGGTTCGGTCGCAATGAGGCCTACAAGAAGTGCCCGGACTGCGCAGAGAAGATCGCGCGAGAAGCACGGGTGTGCAGGTACTGCGGGTATCGCTACCCGACTGACAACGTCTAGGCCCGAGAGAATGACTCCGGCAGCACGCCGCCATACCAGCGCTCGATGAGCTTGCGCGCAATCGAGATCGATGGCGGCAAACGCACCTCGCCCTTCTCGCAGGCAGCTAGTAGTTCAGCTCGGCTGATCCACATCGCCTCGACGATCTCGGATCCATCGACATTGATCGTGGGATCAGTGGCCTTGGCGTGATAGCCCAGCATCAGCGAGCACGGGAACGGCCAGGGCTGACTGCCGAGATAGACGATGTCAGCGGGGTCGGTGCTGATCGTGACGCCGGACTCCTCGAACACTTCACGGCGAAGTGCAGCCTCGGCCGACTCCCCCGATTCGACGAACCCAGCGAGAGTGGAGAAGAAGCCCTCCTGCCACACCGCCTGGCGGCCAAGGAGTGCGCGATCTTCGCTGTCAGTGACGAGCACGATGACAGCTGGGTCGGTGCGCGGGAAGTGCTCCGAGCCGTCAGACACGCATTTGCGGCTCCAGCCCGCATTGCTCACGTGAGTCGCACCACCGCACTTGGGACAGCGACGATGGGTGCGCATCCAGTTATCGATGGCCACCGCAGTGACCATGAGCCCTGCATCGCGGTCGGAGAGCTGTGCACCCGTCGCTCGTAGGTTCTTCCAGTGTGCATTTGGATCAACGCGGGCATCTTGAAGGTCATCGACATGGGCCGCGAAATAGGCGACGTCATCATCATCGAGGCCGAGGAAGGTGAGCTCGGCGTCGGCTTCGTTAGCCGGAGTCAACATCAGCTCAGCGGAGGTCTCGGTGACCAGCATGGGGCTCGCACCCTCGCACACCCACATCACCTTGGAGGCGGGATCGGCGCATCGAGCGCGCTGCCATGCCTGATCGGATCGGAACTGGGCGGCCCGATCGAGCGTGCCGCGAGCAAGAACAAGAGTGGAGAGGAGATTGCGATCGGTCACTAGCGGAGCCTATTGCCGCTCGCGCATCCCCGCGCCGTTGCGGACGCTGAGGTGACCCACGTGACACGATGCAGGCGTGAACAACGTCTTCATCCGGCAGCTCACCGGCATCCGCTTTGTCGCCGCCGCGTGGGTGTTGCTCTACCACCTGCAGGGCCCGCTCAATAATCTCGGCCTGCTGGGTATCCCGGTGTTCGACGACGTTCTGCGGGTGGGCCGACTCGGCGTTGATCTCTTCTTCGCGCTCTCCGGCTTCATCCTGACTCACACGTACCTCACTCGCCTGGGGCCCAAGCTCAAGGGCCGAGCCACGGTCGACTTCTGGTGGCTGCGTTTGGCCCGCGTTTATCCCGTTCACCTGGTGATGCTCGTCATCGCCGGCATCGCTGTCTTCGCGCAGGCCAAGGTCAGCGGTGAGGCCCTGGATCGTGACTGGCTCAACCCCATCGACTTCGCGAAGAACCTGCTGCTCGTGCAGGAGTGGGGCTCTGATCCGCAGCGCGGCTGGAACTTCGTGGCGTGGTCACTGTCGATGGAGTGGCTCGCCTACCTGATCTTCCCCG
The DNA here is from genome assembly GCA_044374195.1 of Candidatus Nanopelagicales bacterium. Lineage (GTDB taxonomy): Bacteria > Actinomycetota > Actinomycetes > S36-B12 > S36-B12 > CAIKZY01. Next base: position 36,142 of record JBILOY010000014.1, on the reverse strand, counting down.
TGCTCGTGCTGCTGATCTGGCTGTTCTACAAGCGCCTGAGCACCGGCTGGATCATCGTGATCTGGTGCATCGTGATGGCACCGCTCGTCGCCTACGCCTTCACCACTGGTGATGCGTACTACACGGCGAACTGGGGCTCGACCTACCGAATTCTCACCGAGTTCACCGCCGGTGCGATCACCTATCTGATCGTCCGACGCCTGGTGCCCGACGGATCGCTGGATCCTCGCCCTCGAGTCGAGAAACTCGCTACCACTCTCTCGGCAGTGTTGCCGATACTCGTGATCGTCGGTGCGGTGATCCTCGGTAACCTGCCCGCTGCACAGCCGATCTCGACAAACCTCGCCGCCGATGCCGAGCCGCTGCCGCCGTACTACCACCTGCTGCTCGTGCCGCTGCTGATCATCTGGATCGGTGCACTCGCACTCTCGCGCCGTGGCCTCGCCCGCACCCTTGGTACGCGCACGTTGGTGCTCGGTGGCTTCATCTCTTACTCGCTCTACATGACCCACCTGGTGTGGTTCGGACTGTGGCGTGCAGGCATGAAGGCCGTGGGCATCGACGGCGGCGCTCTCTACGCCGTCGGATTCGTGGTACTCGTGGTCGGCGCGATTCTCATCGCCTGGCTGATGTGGAAGTTCGTCGAGGAGCCGGCCCGCGAGTGGATGCGCACGCTAGTAGGCGCACGTCGCAAGCCGACGGAAGAGGCCGGGGAGCAGATTCAACCGCTCGAGAGTGCAGAGCCAGTGATCGTCAGCGAGGATCCAGCAGCGCCTGGAGATCAGGGAACGACTCGGGCCTGATCAACTTCGATTCGGAGACGAGATAGAAGGCTGCATCAATGCGCTCGAGTGGAATGCCTTCGAGCTGCGACCACGCGAGTCGATAGATCGCCAACTGCATCGGATCAAGGCCGCGGCCTGAACCTGTCTTCCAGTCAATGACGTCGAAGCGATCACCATCAGCGAAGACCGCGTCGATGCGACCGCGCACCACTCGACCGCCGAGAACCAGCGAGAAGGGGCGCTCGATCGCGGCCGGCTCGCGACGGGCGAACTCACTGGCCTCGAAAGCGGCCTTCAGATCAGCAAGGGCCTCGTCGGTGACGATCTCGTGATCAGCGGCGCCAGGTAGATCGTCAGGGTCAAGCAGCGACTGCTGACCGAAACGGGTCTCGACCCAGGCATGGAAGTCGGTGCCGCGGCGGGCCTGCGGCGCCGGAGCACTCGGCATCGGACGCAGGATGTCGACGGCAAGACCATCTGGGTCAGTGAGCGCGCGCATCAGTGCACTCGCGGACATCGACTCGGGGGCCCGCACGGTGATCTCTGCGGCATCACGCGCGGCAAGCTCGGCAATCAGCGAGTCGATCTGAGCATCCCAGCGTGTGACGCGCTCGAGTTCGGCAGCAGACAGGCCAGCCGGAGTCGCCGCCGCGGGATCAGCCGCCGTGACACGTTGCATGGACGCCAGCAATGCTGCCTGGCGTTGGGGGTCGCGCGCCGCCGGCCACGACACTGCCGTGACACCGAGCGCGGGATTCTCGGATTCGTCATCAGGCTTCGGCGCCCACGTGATGATCTCTCCGTTGCCACCCTCGCATGCCTGGTGCACGGAGTCGAGGAATTGACTGGGCCCACGTGGCTTGATCTGGGTCGGGCCCCACCAGTGACCGGTGACAGTGAGCGAGTACTCGGCGCGGGTGAAGGCGACATAGGCAAGGCGCTGATTCTCGATGCTCTCGATTGCCTTGAGCTCGGCCTTGTATGCCGTCTGCTCCTTGGCCTTCGGCGTATTACTGCCATTGGGGTATGAACACAGGGCCTCGGTGGAGTCCTCGCGCAGCGGCCACGGCACGACATGGGCGTTGGAGATCCAGGCCGGCCGGCCATTCGACGAGGGGAAGGAGCCTGTGCTCACGAACGGCACGAACACGTGGCCGAACTCAAGGCCCTTGGACTTATGCACGGTCATCAACTGCACCTGATGCGATCGAGATGCGAGATCCATCCGCAGGTCGACGTCAAAGCGCTCGAGATCGCGCAGGCGAGTCAGGAAGGCACCGAGGGTGAACTCGCCCTCGGCCTCGCCGAAGGTCGATGCCAGCGACATGAAGGTGCTCAGTGCGAACTGCTGCTGCTCGGCAATTGCCGCATCGGCTAGCGAGACTTCGGTCTCGAGGCCGGTCACATGCAAGATGCGACCGATGAGTTCAGGCAGCGGTTCGCCGACATGACGACGCAACTGCCGAATCTCACGACTGAGCTCAGCAAAACGGGTGAGGGCCTCGGGTGAGTAGCGCGGCGAATCGCCGGGATCATCGGCGGCATCGGGCAGCGAGATCATCTCGACGGGATCACTGCCCTTGACGGCTTCATCGAGCGCTTGATCGACATCGGAGACATCAGCGCGGGAACGTCCGCCGGCAAGCTCTGCCGCACGCGAGCCAAGTGCCGCAAGATCACGCGGGCCGATCGCCCAGCGCGGGCCAGCAGCAAGACGAATGAATGCTGCATTAGCCGTGGGGTCATGAAGTACCTGCAGGATGCTGCGCAATTCGACGATCACTGGTTGGGCGAACAAGCCAGCCGCACCGACCAGCTGGGTCGGAACTCCGCGCACGCGCAAGGCCGCATCAATCTCGGCCAGCTGATTCGAGGTCATGGCAAGAACTGCGATGCCATTCCAGTCGTTCTTCGCAGCACCAATCTCAGTGATGCGATCGGCGACCCATTCGAGCTCTTCGGCGTAGGTCTCGAACAGACCAGCACTGACATGCCCCGGGCCACGGTTAGTTGCTTTCGCTGCAAGTGGCTCGACACCGGCATGAACCTCACGCAGTGGGCGCGCGACCTCATTGGCGAGATCAAGAATGCCCGGGCCGGAACGGCGGTTCTCGCTCAGCGAATAGCGCTGGGCCTTTTCGCCGGAGCGCTTGGGGAAGTGAAGGACGAAATCCTCGATATTCGACACGCTTGCCCCGCGCCAGCCATAGATCGCCTGGCAAGGGTCGCCAACCGCGGTGACGGCGTGACCCCCGCCGAAGATCTCCTGCAGCAGGCGTCGCTGGGCAATCGAAGTGTCCTGGTACTCATCGAGCAGCACGATCGAGTACTGCTCGCGCAGTGTCGCCGCGACCTCGGGGAAGGTACGCACGATCTGCAGGGCAAGGCGAATGTGGTCGGCGAAGTCGTGCACATCGCGCTCTGCCTTCAGTGCACGCCATTCGAGAACTAGCTCGGCAAGCACGATGCGCTCTCGACACGTATCGACGAGCTCATGCCACGACTTCTGTCGTTCGTCAAAGGTCTCGAGATGCGCAATCAGATCGCGATCATGGTCAATGAGCGCAGCCGGCGTGATGTCGAGCTCGGCAAGTTCGTCATCGAGACGCAGCAATGACGTGGTGACCGTGGCCGGTGACTTGCCGAGTACGCCGAGGGGCAGGGAGGTCGTGCAGATGAGTCGATAGGCCAGTTGCTCGCGCGCACCATCGCCGAGCAGCAGCGAATCGGGCTCTCGGCCCAGGCGCAGGCCGTGTTCGCTGATGAGCCGCGATGCGAAGGAGTGATAGGTCGAGGCGAAGGGATCACTATCGACTAACTCGTCGTCGCTATCGATCTCAGCACTATCGGCAGCAGGGGCAAGTAACCCGAGTTCGCGCACCTGGGCAACATCGCGACGGAAGGAGTCGAGCAGGTTGCCCGCAGCCTTGTTGGTGAAGGTGAGGCCGAGAACCTGCTCGGGCCGAACGTAGCCACCACCAACGAGCCAGGCCACGCGCGCTGACATTGAGGTGGTCTTGCCTGACCCTGCGCCGGCGACGACGACAGCCGGCTCCATCGGTGCACTGATCGCTGCCCACTGCTCATCGCTGACTTCGAAGCCGAGAATCTGAAGCATCTGCGCACGCGTGATGTCACTCATGTGATCACCGGCAATCCCTCGGACTGCGCGGGGCAGGCCGTTCGGTAGACGCAACGCTCGCAGAACTTGTTCGGCCTGGCTTCGAAGTTCTCGGAGCGAATGACCTCGGCTGCCTCGCCCAGCTTGAGTTCGACCCACGTGGGCGATTCGCTCGGAAGCGGCGCTTGCATCTGTACCTGGGGCGCATTGGACTTCGACGACTCGGCCTTGCGCAACTGCACCAGGCCTGCACCGCCTACGCCACCCTCGGGATCGCCATCGATGCCGTGCTCGCGCACGAAGAGCTGATACACACCGAGCTGGCCATGCTCAGGAATCTCGGTATTCGGCGGCGGGGTCTTCATGTTCTTCAAGTCGATGACCACGAGATTGCCCTGCATATCGCGCTCAAGACGATCTATTGAGCCGCCGAGAACGACTTCATAGGTCGTGCCGTCGGGGGCCGGAACGGTCAGCGTTGCCCCAGCGCCGAGTTCGGTGCCGACAAGCTCGCGATCATGGCGCAGGTGGTAGTCGATGAAGCGCGAGAGCGCGACGCGCGCCTCAGCGCGATCAGCCTGCGACTGCCACGGCGCTTCGAAGCGCAGCTCGTGCCAGATGCGATCGATGTAGGAATCGACGGAGTCGAGATCGGCCGGCAGTTGCTCCTTGCCAATGAAGTCGGCGACCGCATGCACGACGGAGCCAAAACGAGTCGAGGGAGGACTGGGCGTCTCGGCCTTCGCCTCCTTCGCGAGAAACCACGACAGTGGGCACTCGAGAACAGACTCCAGACCACTGCCGGATAGACCCACGGGCTTCTCGAGTGAGCGCACCGGGCCAGTACCCGCAGTGAGCTCGCGAGTCGACCACCACTGCGCCGGGTCGGCGAGGGGAACTCGAGCGAAGCCATTGCTGTCGCGCACCTGCCCCAGCGCTGCCAGTCGCGAGGCGGCAGCCTCAATGAGTTCAGGTGTCGAATCAGGATTGATGAGCACTTCGCGCAGTTCGGCTACTAGACCGTCAAGTGAGAGTCGAAAACGCGGACGCACAGTGCACGGAATCGTGACCACCACGCCCGCCGCCTGCATCTCGGCAATGAATCGACTCGGACGATCGCCCTCGCCGGCCTTGGCATCGATGGTCGCAATGGTCAGATAGGTACGTGCACGCGTGATCGCGACATAGAACAGGCGCCGCTCCTCGGCGAGGATCTCGGACGCACGCGCCGCGGCACCGAGGCCTTCGGGCGTGAGCTGCTCGGCCTGCAGCAGTGAGCCGCGTGCACGCAGATCGGGCCACAGGCCTTCCTCGGCGCCGACAACCCAGACGGCATCCCACTCCAGCCCCTTGGCGCGATGCACGGTGAGCAGGCGCACGGCATCACTGCGGGCCGCGCGTTCGGCTACTGGCTCAGCAGCAATGTGCTGATCATCGAGTGACTTCAAGAAGACATCGATGCCCACTACGCCGGCCCGACGGTCGGAGGCTCGCTCGGCGGTCTCGAACAGCGCCATCACTGCATCAAGGTCGTGATCAGCCGTGCGCGAGCCATGCAATGCCGCCGTGCGCAGCCGGTTCGGCCAGCCATGCGCATGGCCACCGGGGATATCACCGCACCACAGTGACCAGAGGACCTCCTCGGGCCGCGCGCCATTCGTGACTAGTAGGTGAGCGCGGCGCAGCAATGTGCCGAAGGCCTGCAGCTGACGATCGATGCGATCAGCGTCAATCGAAATTGAGGTGGCATCACCACTGATCAGTTCGACAAGCATCGCTGCGAGGAGATTCTCGGATGGGGGAACGGGGGCGCCGGGGTTCTCCTCGCGGAAACTCTGCCGACGCACGCGACCGATGCGACGGATATCGGTGGCATCGAGCCCGCACATCGGGCCGGAGAGCGCGTCGGATGCATCGGCGGGGCGAATGCGGCGCGGATGCGCACACAGGCGCACCACCTGCAGCAGCGCAGCAACCGCGGGCTCACTGCGCAACGGGATTTCATCGGCCGCGACGGCGACGGGAATGCCGTCAGCAAGCAAGGCACGCTGCACTGCGGCCAGCTGACCACCCGTGCGCACCAGCACTGCCATCTGCGACCAGTCGAGCCCATGGTCGATATTCATCTCGCGAATCTCGCGAGCGACATGGATCGCGCGCGAGGTCTCGCCGTCGTAGGTCGTGACGCGAACGGGTGAGCATTCGGCCTCTTCGTCGGCGAGCTGCGGATTGCGATGTAGTCGCTGCTGCTCGACCGGTAGACCCGCGTGCAGTCGATCGCCGATCACGACGCGGGCAGCATCGCGAATCGCACGGCCGAACCGACGGGTATTGCGCAGCACGATCACTTCGGCCGGCGAGCCATCGGCATGGGTGAAGGTCTGCGGGAACTCGAGGATGCCGCGCAGCTCGGCGCCACGGAAGCCATAGATCGCCTGATCGGGGTCACCCACGGCAACGACAGCGGTACCCGGGCCCGCGAGCGCCGCCAGGAAGCGCACCTGCGCGGGGTCGGTGTCCTGATACTCATCGACATAGATCGCGCGATACCGCGCGTGATACTTCGCGGCGATCGAATCGATGACGAGTCGATCGGTGGCGAGCTCCAGCAACTCGCTGTAGGTCATCACCTCTTCGAAGTCGGCGACGTCTTGTTCCTGACGGGCTAGGTGGCCGATCGCACTCCACGCCGGAATTCCTGAGCTCGCTGCGATCTCGCGAAGGCGATCGGGGGTAATGCCCTGGCCGGCCGCACGGGCCAGCACGGCACGCACCTCATTGGCGAAGCCGAGGGTTGACAGTGCAGCCGCGAGATCATCGGGCCACTCAATGACACCGTCTTCGACTGAGCCGAGCAGTAACTCGCGAATGCGGACGTCTTCCTCGGCGCCCGACATCAGACGCGGGGAGAGCAGGTAATCGTCAGCGGTCTCGCGGATCACGCCATAGGCGAAGGAGTGGAAGGTGGCCACGGTCGGCACCAGCCCGCCGCCGATGCGGGCGACCAAGCGATCGCGGAGTTCACCGGCTGCGCGCTTGCCGAAGGTGAGGACCAAGATCTCGGACGGCGCGAGGGGCTTCTCGGAGTCACTGAGCCGAGCGGCTACCGCCTCGACGATCGTGGTGGTCTTGCCTGTGCCCGGGCCGGCCAGCACGAGAAGGGGGCCTCGGGTGTGAGCGACGACGCGGGCCTGCTCAGCATCAAGGCTGGCTGGGGTCGAGGGTGGAAGCGGGCTCAGATCGAGCAGGAAGCGGCTCGAGGGGGCACCCTGCCCCGAAACAGCCCCCTTGGATGCGCCCATGGTGCATTGGTACCACGCCCGTCTGACACCATCTACTGGTGACGGTCGACCCGAGTGATGCCACCCAGGTCATTGAGGATGGCGTGGTGGAGCCGCGCCTGCGGCGTCCGCTCGATCTCGTCCGTTTCGTCATCGCCCTGGCCATCGCCGCCGTCACCCTCCTGATCGCCTATTTCGCGACCAGTACGACCGCCGGCCTGGACTCCGACATCGCCTCAGGCGTTCAGAATCTGCCCGGCCCGCTCGTTCTCGTGCTCAATGTCATCGGCGGCATCGGGACCCTCGGCCTTCCTATTGCCGCGGCTGTGGCACTCATCCTGCGCAAGCGCCTGCGCCAGCTCTTCGATGCCCTCGTCGCCATGCTCGTCACCGTCGTCGTGCTCACCGCGACTTCTTCACTGATCTCCGCCTACGGCAGCGACCAGTTGATGGCCGCGCTCGCCGGCTCCCCTAGCCCCAACAGCGTCTCGACCGCGCCGATCCTCGGTGGCCTCATCGCCTTCGTCACCGTCAGCCGACTGATGACCAGGCGCCCCTGGAATGTGCTGAGCATCGCGGTGATCGGCTCGGTCATCGCCGTCACGGTGATCAGTTCGTCCATCGCACTCGCCGGCATCGGCTTCTCCCTGGCGATCGGCTGGGCTCTCGGCCTGCTGACTCGCTATGTCGTCGGCACGCCGACCACGCGGCCCAACGGTTACGAGATCGCCGCCACCCTTGATCACAACGGCTACCCGCTCACGACCCTGCGCGCAGTCACGACAACAAAGCTGGGACGCCGCTACATCGCGACAACGCGCAGCGGTGGCCTACTGCGCGTCACCGTGCTCGATCGCGATCTCGAAGGCGCTGGCCTCATCAGTTGGCTCTGGACAGCAGCACGCCTGCGCAATGAGCCCGGTGCAGGCACCTTTAACCTGCGTCGCTCACTCGACCATGCCGCGTTGATGGCCTACGCGGGCCAAGCAGCCGGCGTGGCTGCCCCGAGACTTCTCGTCACCGCCGAGATCGGACCCGACTCAGTACTGCTTGCCTACGAGCAGATCATGGGAACGACCTTCGACCAGATCGCCGATCTCAGTGACGCTGATCTCGAAGCGGCCTGGCGCGCGATCCGCACTATGCACGAGCACGATCTCAGCCATCGAGGTCTGCACGCCAGCAATCTGGTGCGCGATCTCGAGAGCAACGTATGGCTGGTCGGCAATAACGGCGGCAGCATCGCGGCTGGCGATGTCGCCAAGCGCATTGACCTCGCCGAGCTCCTGGTCACGTTGGCCCTGCTGACCGACGTCGAGCGCGCCGTCAGCACCGGTCGCACTGTTCTCGGAAATACGGGCCTAGCTCGGGCCCTGCCAGTACTGCAGAAGGTTGCGCTTTCTTCAGCTACTCGCAAGGCCCTTCGCAAGCAGCGCAAGCTGCTCGTGAACCTTCGCGACGCACTTGTCGAGATGCGCCCCGATGCCGATGTCGAGCAGATCCAGCTGCAGCGCATCAAGCCGCGCACTCTGATCATGATCATCGTCGGCTCGATCGCCGGTTATGTGCTGCTCTCGCAACTGGCTTCGGTCGATCTCGCGACACTGCTCACCTCGGCTAACTGGTGGTGGATGGGCGCGGCACTTGCCTTGAGCCTGATCACCTACGTTGCTGCAGCGTGGTCGCTCTCCGGTTTCGTGCCCGAGCCTCTCAAGCTACGTCGCACCGTGGCCGCGCAGGTGGCCGGCGACTTCGCCACGCTCGTGTCTCCCCCGACCCTCGGCGCTGTTGCGATCAACCTGCGCTTCTTGCAGAAGGCGGGCCTGCATCCGGCTCTGGCCGCCGCGAGCGTCGGCGTCTCGCAGGTCATGGCATTCGTCTTCCACATCTTGCTGCTGTTCGCCTTCGGCATCGCGGCCGGCACACAGCGTGACTTCACGTTCAATCCGCCGCGAATCCTCGTCATCGCCGTCGTTGCCGTCGCGATCATCATCATGGGGCTGTTCGCTGTGCCGTGGGTGCGTCAGACCATCCGCAAGCGCCTGGGCCCGACTCTCAAGGAGGTCGGCCCTCGCCTTGTCACGGTTGCGCAGCGACCCCTCAAGCTGCTCGAGGGCATCGGCGGCATCCTCCTGCTCAACCTCGCCTACATCGGCGTGCTTGCTGCGTGCGTGTACGCGTTCGGCGGCCAGCTCAATATCGCGCTTATTGCCGTGGTCTACCTCGCCGGTGCAACCATCGGCCAGGCGGCGCCGACCCCCGGTGGCCTGGGCGCAGTCGAGGCTGCGCTCTCCGCGGGCCTGACCGCTGCGGGTCTCGACGGCGGCACAGCGGTGTCGGCCGTGCTTGCCTACCGTCTCGTCACCTTCTGGCTGCCGACCGTTCCGGGCTACTGGTGCTTCACCTGGCTGACCAAGAAGGGCGCTCTCTAGCGCTCCTCGCACGCGAAAAACCTGCCTGGGCAATAATGGAGAAATGAAGAGCATGCGCATTCGACTGACGTTCCCGCCCGGCCCTGCCACCGAGCCGGTGATCTACCAGATCGTCAAGCAGTTCGATGTCGTGCCGAATATCCGCCGCGCCTCGATTCAGGAGCACACCGGCTGGATGGTGCTTGATCTCGCGGGTGAGCAGGCGCAGCTCGACGCCGCCCTCGAGTACATGACCGGTCTGGGTGTTGACGTCTCTGATCCCGACGGCGACATAGTCGCGGGTTAACGCGCCAAGACACCTCTCGCGCAATAACCTTCGTTCATGAGCGAAGTGACGATTACTGCCCTAGAGAACGGCCCCCTCGAGGTTTCCGGCATGAGCTGCGTGAAGAACGCCGCCGGCGAGACCCTCAAGGAGGGCGAGAAGCAATTCCTGTGCCGCTGCGGACATTCGGCGAACAAGCCCTTCTGCGATGGTGCTCATAAGCGTGAAGGCTTCGTTGGCTGATGCGCTTGCGCATCTAGACAACAGCCGACCGATTGCATGCGGCGTAGCCGCAGGTAAGCGCGAAGGGTTTGTCGGCTGATTAGCCGTGCTCGGTCGATAACGTCACGAGCACCACGCCCACGATGATCACGGCGATGCCGATGATTGCCAGCAACGAGAGCTTCTCGTGGAACAGCACGAGAGATCCGATGGCTGCGGCAGCGGTGCCGACTCCGGCCCAGATCGCGTACGACGTGCCCAGCGGCAGTGCCTTGAGGCACAGACCGAGGAACACGAAGGTCAGCGCGTAGCCGACAACGACGATGACTGACGGCCACAGGCGAGTGAAGCCATCACTCGCCTTCAGCGCCAGTGTGCCGGTGACCTCGCAGGAGATCGCCAGAGCAAGGAATAGCCAGCCCATCACAGGCCTTTCACTTGAGTACTAGTACGAGGGAAGATCTGGCTCGATCTGGTTGACCCAGGCGAGTACGCCGCCACCGACATGCACGGCATTGCTGTAGCCGGCGGCCTTCACTGCAGCAAGGGCCTCAGCCGAGCGGCCACCGACCTTGCACTGAAGCACGATGCGCTTGTCGGACGGCAGCTTGCTGAGCGCAGAGCCGTCGAGGATCTCGCCCTTGGGAATCAGGATCGAACCCGGGATCTTGACGATCTCGTACTCGCCGGGCTCGCGCACATCGATGAGCACGAAGTCCTCTTCGCCCGCGGCACGACGATCCAGCATTTCCTTGAGTTGAACGACGGAAATGGTGGAGTCCTTCGCCGCCTCGGCAGCTTCGTCAGAGATGGAACCACAGAAAGCCTCGTAGTCGATGAGCTCAGTAACGGTGGCATTCGCACTGCACACGGCGCAGTTGGGATCCTTGCGAATGTTTACCTTGCGGTAGGTCATCTCGAGGGCGTCATAGATCATCAACTTGCCGACCAGGGGCTCACCGATGCCCGCGAGCAACTTGATGGCCTCGGTGACCTGAATTGAACCGATGCTTGCGCAGAGAACACCCAGGACTCCGCCTTCGGCGCAGGAAGGAACCATGCCGGGGGGCGGCGGCTCCGGGTAGAGGCAGCGGTAGCAGGGGCCGTACTCGGCCCAGAACACGCTTGCCTGACCGTCAAAGCGATAGATGGAGCCCCAGACATACGGCTTATCGAGCAGCACGCAGGCGTCGTTGACGAGGTAACGAGTCGCGAAGTTGTCAGTGCCGTCAACAATGAGGTCGTACTGCGAGAAGAGCTCCATGACGTTCGTGGAGTCAAGGCGAGTCTCGTGAAGGTTCACCGTGATGAGCGGGTTGATTTCGCGGACACTGTCACGCGCACTCTCGGCCTTAGAACGACCGACATCACTTTGCCCATGGATGATCTGGCGCTGCAGGTTCGACTCATCGACAGTGTCGAACTCGACGATGCCAAGCGTGCCGACACCAGCAGCTGCGAGATACATCAGCGCGGGGCTACCCAGACCGCCGGCACCCACGCAGAGCACCTTGGCGTTCTTCAGGCGCTTCTGGCCGGCCATGCCGACGTCAGGAATGATCAAGTGGCGGCTGTAACGGCGCACCTCATCGACGGAAAGGCTCTCGGCGGGCTCCACGAGGGGAGGCAGGCTCACGACGTACTCCTGTTCGGCTGGCGATGCTTGTGCAACGCCTCAGCCTAACTTCCGCTCGGGGCCTGACCCTCAGGCCATCGCCACCTGCACAGGGTTCGCAGGAAGGTCTCTCACCCGGCTCTCCGGGATCAACAACTACTGGGTGTTGCCCTGCGACGCCGATCCCTGCGCCACCAGGTTGCGCATGATGCGAAGGGAGACCGACAAGGTGGCGAGATCGGCGGTTTCCTGCGAGGAGATTTCCGCCAAGGTAGCTCGCGCTCGACCAAGGCCATCGGCGTGCACGGCTTCCCACGCCGCCACTCGCTCCACCGGAGAAATCGTCGCAGGTGTCGACCGAGCCACCCGATTGGTCAACGCTGCGACGGCTGCGTATAGATCACTGCGCAAAGCCTGGCGTGCAAGGGCATTCCAACGGTCAGTGCGTGGCAGCGCCGTAATGCGTACGAGGGTCGTATCGACTCCGTACGTTTCCGAGACGGTGAAGTACAGCGGCATCAAGGTCGCGACTGACTCCTCGATGCGACGGGCTACCTCGGCGATGTCGAGCAGCGCGAAGACATCGAGGGCCTCGGCCGCACGAGCGGCCAGAACAGGCTCGGCGCCCAGTTCAACGAAGGCCGCGGTCTGGCGCTGCAGCCGGCGGGCTTCGCTTCCCACGAGTGCCCCCGCGACATCGGGGCTGTACTGCTCGATGATCGGTCGAAGACGGGAGATCTCCGCTTCGACGTCGAGGGTGCCGCCACGAGTCTGGAGGAACCAGCGGGTGGCGCGATCAAGCAGACGTCGCACTTCGAGGTGCATGGAGGTTTGCGCACTCGTCGGGATTTTGTTGTCCTCGGCGTTGATCGCCTCCCACATCTGCCGGATACCGAAGATCTCGATGACGACAGCGGCTGCGCGCACGACCTCGATCGGATTCGCGCCAGTTTCCTCCATCGCTCGAAACACGAAGGTGATACCGGCCAGGTTGACCAACTCATTGCAGATGACGGTGCTGATGATCTCGGCGCGCAGCGGGTGAGTGTCGAACTGCTGCCCGAACTCTTCGCGCAGTCGCGTCGGGAAGTAGTCAGTCAGTGCCCAAGCCGTCCATGGCTCTTGGGTCAGAGTCGATGCCGTCACCTCGGCGGTGAGCGCATTCTTGACGTAAGCGAGGAGCACGGCGAGCTCCGGTGAGGTCAGGCCTTCTCCAGCAGCCCGGCGTGCCGCTAACTCCGCATCATCGGGCAGGAATTCGATTGCGCGATCAAGGAGTCCGCGTGTCTCGAAGTCGGCGATGAGCCGCTGATGGACGTTGAGCAGCGCGACGGCACCGGCGCGAGCATTTCCGAGCACGACGTTCTGCGCGTAGTTATCGGCCAGGACATCTGCGGCCACTTCGCCGGTCATCGAGGCGAGCAGTGCATCGCGCGCACCTGAGGCGAGAGCACCCCGCGAGATCAGGCCGTCCAGCAGAATTTTGATGTTCACCTCGTGATCCGAGGTATCGACACCCGCTGAATTGTCGATGGCATCGGTGTTGATGCGGATCCCCGAGCGAGCCGCCTCGACTCGACCGAGCTGGGTGAAGCCGAGATTTCCGCCCTCCCCCACGACCCGGCAGCGCAGCTTGCCGCCATCGATGCGAATGGAGTCATTGGCCTTGTCGCCTACCGCCGCGTTGGTCTCGGTGGCTGCTTTCACGTAGGTGCCGATGCCGCCGTTCCACAGTAGATCTACCGGGGCGAGAAGAATCGCGTGAATAAGCTCAGCAGGAGTCAGGTGATCAATGGTTGGCTCAATCCCCAGCGCTGACCGAATCTCCGGCGTAATCGTGACCGACTTGGCCGCGCGAGAGAAGACGCCACCGCCAACCGAGATGAGGGACGCGTCGTAATCGGCCCAGCTCGAGCGCGGCAGGGCGAACAGCCGGGCACGCTCGGCGAAGGATCGTGCAGCATCAGGAGTCGGATCGATGAAGATGTCACGGTGGTCGAAGGCGGCCACCAGCGTGATGTGCTCACTGAGCAGCATTCCGTTGCCGAAGACATCGCCGCTCATGTCGCCGATGCCCACCACGGTGAAATCCTGAGTCTGGGTATCGAGATCGAGCTCGCGGAAGTGCCGCTTGACCGACTCCCAGGCTCCCCGCGCGGTGATGCCCATCGCCTTGTGGTCGTATCCGACTGAGCCGCCTGAAGCGAAGGCGTCGCCGAGCCAGAATCCGTACTCCTTCGAGATCGAGTTCGCGAGATCCGAGAACGTCGCGGTTCCCTTATCGGCAGCAACGACGAGATACGGATCGTCACCATCGCGCCGTACGACTCCGACGGGCGGAACGAGTTCTCCGTTGACGAGATTGTCAGTGATGTCGAGCAGGGCCGAGACGAACTCTCGGTAGGCCGCCTTGCCCTCGGTCATCCAGGCCTCGCGATCGAGTGAGGGGTCAGGCAACTGCTTGGGCAAGAAGCCGCCCTTCGCACCAACAGGCACGATGACAGCGTTCTTGACCTCCTGAGCCTTGACCAGCCCGAGGATCTCGGTGCGGAAGTCCTCGCGACGATCACTCCACCGCAAGCCACCGCGCGCGACCATCCCGAATCGAAGATGCACGCCCTCGACCCGTGGCGAGTACACCCAGATCTCGAACTTCGGACGCGGCAGCGGCAGATCAGGGATATCGGACGGATCGAGCTTGAAGGCGAGTGCACGGCGATTGCGGGCGGGCAGGAAGTAACTGGTGCGCAATGTCGCGCGAATCAGGCTCAGCATCGTGCGCAGGATTCGATCGTGATCCAGGCTCACCACCGCATCGAGGCGGCTTTCGATCTCGAATACCAGGGCGTCGGCGTTCACCGATCTCTCAGCGACTCCCTCGGCGAATTGCGTCTCGAAGAGCTTCACCAACAGCACGGTGATCGAGGAGTTCTCCGCGACCACCTGCTCGATGTAGTCCTGCCCAAAGGTCGTGCCGATCTGGCGCATGTAGCGCGAATAGGCCCGAATCAAGGAGGCCTGCTTCCAGCTCAGGCCGGCACGCACGATCAGCGCATTGAAGTCGTCGACCTCGCACTCCCCTGCCCAGGCGGCACGGAAGCCGTCCTCGAAGCGCTCAGGCAGGCTTACTTCTCCCATGATCTCGCCGGCGGGAAGCGCCAGGCCAAAGTCGAGAACCCACGCTTCTTGCCCGTCGGCGCGGCGAATCTCGTACGGGTATTCGTCGAAGACCTCGACACCCATGCGCTGCAAGATCGGCAACAGGCGCGATAGCGACATCGCGGTTCCGATTCGCAGCACCTTGAAGCGCGGCTCGTCTCCGCCGTAAAACTCGACGTGCATCTCACCGTGGGCGAGGCTCTCCAGCACGCGCACGTCCGCAACCGCTGTCTCGGAGCTGAAGTCTTCCTTGTAGCTCTCAGTGAAGGCCGACCCGTACTTGCGGGCGAGCACACTGGCTTGCTCGTCACCGACCGCCGTGATGAGGTCATCGGCAAACTTGTCCTCCCAGCTGCGCGCTGCCTCAGCCAGCTCGGCCTCAAGCGCAGCAAGATCAACATCGGGAACGCCTACCGAGGCATCGACATGAATCACGTAATGCAGGCGGGCCAGGACCGACTCCGAGACCAACGCGGTGTAGTCCACGGAAATGCCCCCGAATGAGCGCATCAAGATTGCTTCGATTCGCTTTCGGGTCACGCTGGTATAGCGATCACGTGGCAGGTAGACCAGGCAGGAGATAAACCGGCCATAGTCATCGGGGCGCAAGTACACCTTGGTCTGCCGACGCTCTTGAAGATGCAGCACCGAACCGGCTATGGCTAGCAACTGCCAGGTGTGCGCCTGGAAGAGCTCGTCACGCGGATAAGTCTCCAGGAATGCCTGGAGATCCTTGGCAGAATGCGAGCCGGGCACGAGCTCGAGCGAATCCATGATCGCGGCGACGCGAACACGCAGCACCGGTACCTGCGCCACGCTCTCGCTGTACGCCGATGCAGTGAAGAGCCCGAGGAAGCGCCGCTCACCGGTGACCTTGCCACTGTCATCGAATGTCTTCACTCCTACGTAATCGAGATACGCAGGGCGGTGCACTGTTGATCGGGAGTTGGCCTTGGTGAGCACCAGGAGATGCGGCTCGCGAGCCTTGGCGCGCACGGCCGACGGCATGGCGGCAAAACTCGCGGAGGCGGAGGGCGAGTCGGACTCGGGGTCGATGCGCAAGATGCCCAGCCCGGATCCGGCGACCGGCTCAAGGACGTCCTGCCCTGCCCACGACACCAACGAGTACTCGCGGTAGCCGAGGAAGGTGAAGTGCCCCTCCGTGAGCCACCTCATCAAGTCGGCGGCCTCGGCCACGTCGATCGGATCAATGCCGACAGGCGGTGATATCGAGAGGTCGGCCGCAACGGACAGTGCCTGACCGCTCATGGCCGACCAGTCCTCGACCGAGTCGCGCACATCGTCGAGCACCCGATGCAGGTTGTGCTCCGTCATGGATTCGGTGGGTGCGATCAGGTCCGGAAGCAACTCAATGCGCATCCACGACTCTGCGAGGGTGCCGGCGGGCGCGGGCTCGTCAACATCGAGGTCGAGTACCTCGATCAACTGACCACTCGCATCACGCTTCACGGCAAACTGCGGGTGCACCACTCGATGAATGGACCTGCCTTCACGCGTGAGTTCATTGGTGACGGAGTCGACCAGGAATGGCATGTCATCAGTCACGATGCAGACCACGGCTCCGGCATCCTGGGACGGCGGGAGAACACGAATCAAGGCCTGGCCTGAGGGTCGGACCTGCGCAAACTCCAGGAATTCGCGAACTTGCTCGACTACTTGAGCGGGAGGGATCTCTCGGAGATCATCCTCGGCGACGAAACGGAAGAACCGTCGAACGGTGTCACGAAGTGCCGGTTCGGAGACCCCGGACACGACATCTCGAAGGTACGGTGCGACAACCTCGACCACGTCTGCCTCATCACATCGCGCACGCCGTTGTGCGCGTCGCTCTATACGCTAGCCGCAATAGGAGAGGATGTGGGCATGGGTACCGACTTCACCGTCATGCAAACGTATACGGCCTCGCCTGAGCGGGTACACGCGATGCTGACCGACGAAAAGTTCGTAACATTTCGCGCTGAGAACACGGGCGCGCTGAGTTCGACCTCCTCGGTCACGGCCGGCGGCGATGGCGCGTGCACCGTGCTGAGCGCGAGGGTTCTGCCCGCGAACGTGCCGTCTTTCGCCGCGAAGATGATCGGCGAGACGCTCACGGTCACCGAGACTCAAAACTGGCCTGCCCTCAGCGCAAGCGGCACTGCCAGCGTGCCGGTGAAGGTCGAGTTCTCCGCGCCGATCTCGTTCAGCGGCACGATGAGCCTCGCCCCCGCGGGCGACGGCACTTCGATCACGGTCACCGGCACCTTCAAGGCCAGCATTCCCTTCGTGGGCGGCAAGGTCGAGCAACTGGCCAAGGAGACTACGGAGAAGTACCTGGGCAAGGAGAACAAGCTCGGCGAGCAGTGGCTTTCCGAGCACTGACCGCAATCTGACTCAGTCATCTAGTCGAGCAGTTCACTCCATACACCTGCGCTCGTGCGCAATGAGGTTTCCAGGACGTCATCGAGACGCGTGGCGTCCATCAGATTCCCGCCCATCGCTTCGAGATCTTGCGGGCCCGGGCCCACGAGATACACGCGAGCGCCTGTCCGCTCAACCTCAATGGCTTCAGCCACCGCGGCCTTCGTGACTTGCTCACGCCACTTGCGTTCAAGTTTCGCGGCAACGGTGGTCGGATGATCGTGCTCGAAGGAGACCATCGGCGCTACGACGTAGACCTCATCGAGGGCGGCGTGCGCGACCACATCGATTGAAGTCGCCGAGATCGTTCCGCCGTCGACGTACGTATGCGAGCCAATGCGCACCGGCGAAAACCAGCCCGGGATCGCGCACGAGGCCATCACTGCATCGGAGAGCTTGGCCACCGGCGCACCCGACCGACCGAAGACCACCCTCTTGCCACTCTCGTAGTCCATGGCGACTACCCAGGTTCCGGGATGAGTCGTCCATTGCCCGCCATCGGTGACGGCATCAACGAGCTCACCGACCTTGGCGAGTGAGCGTCCGCCGGTAGGCAAGAAGGCGGAGAGCACCGCAGTTGCCGGCAACTGGCCTGGGTGCAGCACGCTCTGACCGATCAGTCGGAGCGAGCCCGGCGCGAGGGCGCGCGGCCTTGTCGGACGCGGACCGCCTGTCGCCGTGCCGGGATCCCATTCATAGCCGATGAGCGGACCTTCAGTGATCTGCTCACCTCGGTAATGCTGCTTGAGTTGAGTCGGGGTGACCCCGCACCCGAGCATCGATGCGATGACCGAGCCGGCTGAGGTTCCGACGATGACGTCGGCATCATTGGTACGAATGCCGAGTCGCTCCTCGAGTGCGCACAGTGCGCCCACGGCCCAGGTTCCGCCGAGAACGCCGCCACCGCCGAGGACGATTCCGCGCCTAGTCATGGGCGGGCAGGTAATCGCGAAGTTCGGCGAGGGAATCAGCCAGGCAACTCATTAACTCGTCAAGATCAGGCATCGCCTCGCGATCAGCGGTGAGCGCGAGGAAGATGCCGCCGTCGTACGAAGTGAATCCGACTCCAAGAGCCTGGTTCTGGGTCAACGGCACGAAGGGATAGGAGGCGACCATGCGCGCCTCGCCGAGATACAGCGCGTGCTGCGGCCCCGGCGCATTGGTGATGACCAGGTTGTACACGCGCTTGGTCAAATTGGCCCCGAGCCGTGCACCCAGGGCATGCAAGGTGGGCGGTGCGAAGCCCGCCGCACTGATGATGGCATCAGCACCAAGCAACTGCCCGACGTCCTTGAGCTGAGCGAGCTCGAAGGCGATGCGCCGCAAACGCACCACCGGGTCAGGCTCTCCGACGGGTAGGTCGACGAGAAATGCTGAGACATTGTTGCGTGTGTTCGGATCGTCATTGCGCGTGCTGATCGGCACCATCGCACGCACCTGAGCACTGCCCGTGACAGGAGCCCCGCGGGTCATGAGCCACGCACGAAGGGCGCCCGCAATCACCGCAAGCGCAACGTCATTGACCGTGACACCAAAGGCACGTCGAATGTCCTTGAGTGACTCGAGTCGGTAGTCAGCGGTGGCAATGCGCCGCTGTGCGCCGATCTCGACGTTCAAGGGAGTGGGATGAACAGTGCGCGCCATGCGAACGGCGGTGCTCGCAATATCCCAGGCGCGCGAGCCAAGCGCGCTCGCAATGTGCGATATGTCAGTGACGTTGGTGCGTACGACATCCCATGCGAGCGCAGGTGTCGTGAGATTCTCACTGAACGCCTTGGTCACGAGATCAATCGAGGACGGCTCGCTGCGCGGAATCCACGGCTCGGCCTCGACATTGAATGCGCTCGGCTCACGATCAAGGATGACCTGCTCGATATCGACAGCGCCGAGCCCATCGATCATCGCCTGATGCGTCTTAGTCACCAGCGCCACGCGACCGTGCTCAAGACCTTCGATCAGGTACATCTCCCACAACGGGCGATCATGATCGAGAGGTCGACTGAACAGTCGGGCTGCGAGCTCATCTAGTTGCTCGCGGCCACCAGGTCGGGCCACTGAGGTTCGACGCACGTGGTACTCGATATCGAAATCCTCGTCGTCAACCCAGACGGGACGCGAAAGACGAAGCGGAACCTCGCGCACGCGTTGCCTGTAGCGGGGCACCATCGAAATTCGGGCGGATACTCGGGCCAGTAGCTCGTCGTAACTGAATCCCGGAGCATCGAAGACCAGCACACCGCCGACATGCATCGGGGTCTCGGGTCGGTCCAGATACAGGAATGACGCATCGAGCGCGCTCATCCTCTGACTCACGTGCCCACCGTACGTGGCGGCGAGCCTGTTCTCCAACCATCCGACCCTCTGATAGAAAGGATGTATGGCTTCCCCCATGAATTTCCTTCGTTCCCTCACGCCTTCACGCCTGGCTATCGGAGCCGTCGCTGGCACTGCCGCCCTGAGCCTGACCGTCATTGCCTCTGCCTCAGCGTTCTCGGCGCAAACCAGCCCTAGCCCTGTCGCCTCCCCCACGGCTTCGTCCTCCGCTCCCGCTACCGCAGTGCCCGAGTCGAGCCCCAGCCCGAGCGCGAGCCCGATCCCGAAGCCGAAGAAGCCGAAGCCTGCGACTCGCACCAAGAAGGCCAAGAACATCCCCGAGCGTCCGCGCGACACCTTCACCGGAAAGCGGCTTGTCTACGACAAGGCGCTGATGACCGTGTGGATGATGAACAAGAAGGACGAAGTTGTCGGCCGCTATCCGGTCGTGGGTCGGTGGGATCGCCCGGCAAAGGGGACCTACAAGATCTTCAGCAAGTCGCCGGTTGCCTACAACCCGAACTCGAAGGTCACCTTCAACAACATGATGCGCTTCACCTACGGCCCCGATACGAAGTCACCCATCGGCTTCCACAGCATTCCGAAGTACTACGACGGAACCATGATGCATTCGGTGAAGCAGCTCGGTCTTCCGATCGCGGCGGGTGGCTGTGTGCGACTGTCTCAAGAGGCGTCCGAGGCGCTGTACAAGTTCATGCGCGTCGGCGACCTCGTCGTCGTTCTTCCGTCGCCGTAATCAGGCCACCAGTTCGAGTAGCCGCGCTGTCGGTCGAGGGCGACCAAGAAATCCGCGCCGGGCTCTAGGCGCAGTACCGCGCCGCAAGTCGTTGTCCAGCGATCGACCATCGATATCCAGATC
This sequence comes from Candidatus Nanopelagicales bacterium, assembly GCA_044374195.1. Taxonomy (GTDB): domain Bacteria; phylum Actinomycetota; class Actinomycetes; order S36-B12; family S36-B12; genus CAIKZY01. The sequence goes on along the minus strand of JBILOY010000014.1, from coordinate 15,648 downwards.
AGCGATGGCAATGGCGATCCCGGCTCCGTTCGCCACCTCACCAATAAGCTGCCGCGCCTGATCGCGCTGCTGCCCCGCTGTGATGACGCAGACAATCGGCACGCCGAATTCGGCCAGATCGGTGAGCCCACCGATGAATCGAGTGACACCCAGAGGGTTAGCGTGGCAGACAGCGACGATGACGTCGGCCGCCGCCAGCGCAGCATCGGCTGGAGCTGATGGCGAAAGGCCGGAGGCATCTGTTGTGCCGAATGCGGCGCCGACATCGACAACGCAGTAGGCAAAATCGGTGCGAGCCTGGTCGATTACCCGAACGAGTGCGGCTGGTCTGAGCTCAGGCCAACGCCTCGGGTGAGCCAGGCCTGTGAGAGCGAAGTAGCGCTCGGAGATGACACTCATCGATGAGGTAAGTGTTCGACCCGAGAGAGTTCCGGCTTCAGCATGGCGGCAAGCGATGATGAGCCCGCTGAGATCCTCGGCCAGCCCGAGCTTGAGCGCGAGAGAAGGCGCAGCGGTATCGGCGTCGATGATCACGGTTCGACCTTGCGCCGAAAGACTCTGCGCGAGCAGCATCGCGGTCGTGGTTCGGCCAGGTGCGCCGGCCGGCCCCCACACAGCAATGAGTCGACCCTGCTTCACCTCGCGAATGGCGCTGGTGTTCACCGCCTCGACATTCCACACCCCCGGCTTCCCTGCGCTGAAGTGAAGATGGCTCGCGATGCTCGCGAGTAACTCCTGAGCGCCGACATTCATGTCGAGCACCTCGCTCACCCCGAGGGCTTCGAGTGTCGCGTGATCATCGGAATGCAAGGTGATGCCGATGATCTGCGAGCCAGCCGCACGCAGTCGACTGACCACGTCAGCACTCAGGCGCGGCAGCCCAGCGGTGATCACGGCTACAAGGCCCGGCGCGCCGAGACAGGCTCCCAGGAGATCAGCAGCATCGACGCACCGTCGGCGTACCTCGATGCCTGCCGCTGCAGCACCAGCGAGGAGCTGCGACTCGAAGACCAATCCAGGCGCACCAAGCGCGATCGGGATGCTCATGCCTGTGCCTCGATGGGCACGGCAACGAGATCGATCACGCCGCCGCGCACCGCGGCGATGATCGCCTCGGCACGGGGCTGCGGAATCGAGATGGCCACCCCGATCTCACCCCCGACGCCGATGGAGTCGGCCGCGATTGCTGACACGAGGGCGGAGGACTCGACTAAGCGCGATGGGCCGGGCATTGAGGACTGATCCGGGGTGAACCAGATATCGACTCGATCGCCGGCGATCAAGCCCACGGGCGCATGCAAGGGCTCGACCGGCAATGTGATGACTCGCATGGGTTCGCTGCCGGCGACACCGAGGGCCGCTGCGGGCAACAAATCACCTGCTGCCACCGGATGCACCAGCACTCCCTGCGGATCCATCGTGGTGCGCACGTACTGCGATGTCGAATCGCCCAGGGCAACAGCTACCGGCTCGAGATCTACGGGAGTTGATCCGATCGAGAGGTCGTGGGTCGCACGCCACACGGTCACACGCTCATCTGAGTGCGAGATCAGGCGAGATCCGACGACCATCGACACGATGATGAGTGCAACGCCCAGCCACAAGCGGCCATCGCGCCAGCGCACTCGAACCAGCGTGCGGGCAGTCTGGTGCTCCATGAGAAATCCTTCCGTCGAGTCGAGTCAGCATCGGTGATCGCACGCGATCGGCGAAACGGTTATCCACAGATGCGGCTGACCACTGTCGCGAGCGTGCCTGCCAAGCCGACAATGACGCGTGCGCTTCTTGACCCTCGCCGATGTGTCCGAGACCTTGAACATCTCGGCAGCGCAGGCCTATGCGCTCGTGCGTAACGGGGAACTTCCGGCCATCAAGGTCGGCGGTCGCGGGCAGTGGCGCATCGAAGCCGCTGAGCTCGAAAGCTACATCTCTCGGATGTACGCCCAGACGCGCGACTTCGTCTCAGCCCACCCCTTCGGCCGCGATGAGGCCTTCATCGATTGATTGCGGCCTTGCGGATAGCGGTAAACGGCACTGTCTGGCGTGCGCCTTCGGCGTCACGAAGATCGAGGTGATCACCTCCGACGGATTCGACCCAGGCGCGCACGCAGCGTCCATCGCTGAGCGAGAATCGAATGAGCACTGATTCGGCCCACCCGCGCAACACCGATGACCAGGTGACCCGCACCCGAGGCACCTGCTCATGCTCAAGTCTGAGGGCTCGCGGGAGCCCTTCGATGCTGACAATGGACCCCGCTGCCACAGCCGTGATCTCACCGGGGCTCTCGATGACCACGACCTCCGCACCCACGGCCTGCACGGAGCCCGACAGTCGCTCACCTGGCAGATGAACGCAGACCGTGAGACCAACAGCAGCTGCGAGGCGATCGTGAAGGCGTGAACGCTGCATCTCCGCCTCCGAGATCGCCAAGGCTTCAAGCACCACATCGCTATCGCTGAGGGACTGAAGGCGGCTGGCCTCCAGAGCCACGACATTGCCCATCGCCTCGACCGGATCGCTTGCCATCGAACGCCTTCCCATGAATCCGCAGGCACGCCAACGAATTTCATCGATGTGATCAGTACTGCGGAAGAGTCTTGAGCCGATATCTGCAGGAGCAAAGTCGTTGTCCACAGGCTGCACTCTCACGATTGCGCAGCTCAGCAAGCATCGACTAAACAAGGCAAACACAGGTAAACACCACTAACTCGATCCGCGACCCCCGACGCGGTCGTCCTCCGAAGGAGAACGTCCGTGAGCACGATGACCGCTGCAGCACCCGTCCCTGCCCGCTCCCGACACCTGTCCGTCGTCCGCAGCGAGCAACTCGCCCTTCCCCTGACCTGGGATATCAGCCCGGGCGTACCTGCCGTTCCTGGAATCCCCCGCCATTTACGCGTGGTTGGCGACCCCGGCACCTACGACACGGGCGGCCTCGAGAAACTCGAAGTGGCCTGGGTCGCGCGGATGGCCCGCGCCATCGGAGAGGTCGCCGCTGGCGTTCGCCCCGCCACCCAGCTCAGCCGTTGGGTGGAAAGGCACCAGCTCGAGCGGCTGGCCGATCGAGGTGCAGCGATGCGCCGGCATCCCAGTTCACGCAGCGAGCACCAGTGGCGCACCGTGCGCTCGGTTCGCCTGTGCCCTGTTGCCGACGGAATCGTCGAGACCTCCGCGGTGCTGGTGGGAGAGAGCAGATCGCGCGCAATCGCGATTCGATTCGAGGCAGTCGCCGGGCGCTGGCTGGTCACCGCAGCGGCATTGGTCTAGGGCGAGTCCGCGGGCACTGCAGCGTCGAAACCGAGAGGTATATATCAAGTGTCATGTGTATATACTCCAGGAATGAAGCACCTCATCGACCTCGACGAACAGGCCCTCGCGGCCGCCCGAGCAGCACTGGGCACCTCGACCATCAAGGCCACTGTCAACGAGGCGTTGCGGCGAGCTGCCATGGATTCGGATCGAGAGTCCCGAATACGTTCGAGCCTTGACACCCTCGCGTCGATGCCCGCCTTCGATCGCACGGATGCGTGGCGATGAGCGTCCTGCTCGACACAAGTGTTCTCACGCGACTTCGAGAACCCCGTGTTCGCGCTCGGGTCGAATCTCTCGCCATGGCCCGAGAGGCTCACGTATGCGCCATCACGTCTTTGGAGGTCGGGTCCAGTGCGCGCAACGCCCAGGAATTCGACGTGCTCATTGCACAGTTGCGTGAATTCGAACAAATCGCGATCTCTGCCGGTGACTTCGACAGCGCTCTGCTCACTCAGCGTTCACTCGCTGATCGAGGGCACCGTGGTCGAAAGATCCCCGATCTCCTCATCGCCGCAGTTGCACAGCGGCATGGCCTCACGGTGTTGCACTACGACCATTACTTCGACCTCATCGCAGAGTGCACGGGTCAGCCGACGGAATGGGTCGTCGGCCGAGGCGAGATCGACTAGCTGCGCTTGCGGTTCTCGCGCTCGAGGCGACGACGCTCTGCGCGGCTCGCGTTGGGATCTATCTCGATGAAACCACCGTCGACTGACTCCATCTCACCGTGCTCGACTCCGCCACCCTCGCTGGGAGCTGAGTACTCCATGTGCTGCGGACGAGAGGGAGCAAGGCCCTTCGCTGAGATCTCCGGCACGGCCTGGGGTGCTGCATCGAGCTGCACCTCATCAGCATCAGGCTGATTGACCTGAACCTCGACGTTGAACAGGTAGCCGACGGTCTCTTCCTTGATGGAATCCATCATCGCGGTGAAGAGGTCGTAGCCCTCGCGCTGGTACTCAATGAGCGGATCGCGCTGAGCCATCGCGCGCAAGCCGATGCCGTCGCGGAGGTAATCCATCTCGTACAGGTGCTCACGCCACTTGCGATCGAGCACCGAGAGGATCACGCGGCGCTCGAGCTCGCGAGTGACTTCGTCACCGAGAGTCTCCTCGCGCATGTCGTAGGCGTACTGAGCATCTTCCTTGAGCTCGGCGACGAGGTAATCGGCACTGAGCCCGGCGCGGCTGCCTCCGGCTGCCTCCTCGAGCTCGGCGATCGTGACAGTGACGGGATATAGCTGCTTGAGAGCTGTCCACAGGCCATCGAGATCCCAGCCCTCGGGGTAACCCTCAGCGGTGGCGGCGCGCACGTAACTGATCACGGTGTCGCTGATGAACTCGCGCACCTGCTCCTCGATATCTTCGCCCTCGAGCACCCGGCGGCGCTCAGCGTAAATCACCAGGCGCTGGCGGTTGAGAACATCGTCGTACTTCAGGACGTCCTTGCGAATTTCGAAGTTCTGGGATTCAACCTGCGACTGAGCTGAGCGGATGGCGTTGGACACCATCTTCGCTTCGATCGGCACATCGTCGGGAACGTTGAAGCGACGCAGGAAGGCATCGACCATGTCGGCCTTGAACAGGCGCATGAGGTCGTCTTCGAGTGAGAGGTAGAACTGGGTCTCGCCCGGGTCGCCCTGACGGCCGGATCGACCGCGCAGCTGATTATCGATTCGACGTGACTCGTGACGCTCGGTTGCCAGAACATAAAGCCCGCCGAGACCGACGACCTCCTCGTGCTCCGCCGCCACTGCCGCCTTGGCCTTCTCCAGTGCTGCGGGCCAAGCCGCCTCGTAGCCCTCGGGATCCTCGACAGGCGAGAGACCCTGCTGCGCGAGTGCTGCTGCTGCCATGGCTTCGGGATTGCCGCCGAGCATGATGTCGGTGCCACGACCGGCCATGTTGGTGGCCACGGTGACGGCAGCCTTGCGACCTGCCTGAGCGACGATCGCTGCCTCGCGGTCATTGGCCTTGGCGTTCAGCACCTCGTGAGGAACGCCGCTCTGACGAAGCAGCTTCGACAAATGCTCGGACTTCTCGACGCTCGTGGTGCCGACCAGGACGGGCTGGCCCTTGGCATGACGCTCGACAATGTCGTCGATGACGGCCTTGTACTTGGCCTCTTCGATTCGGTAGATGAGATCGGACTGGTCGATGCGCTGCATCGGTCGGTTGGTCGGAATAGGCACGACACCGAGGTCGTAGATCTGGTTGAACTCGGCGGCCTCGGTCATAGCCGTACCGGTCATGCCCGAAAGCCTGGAGTACAGACGGAAGAAGTTCTGCAGGGTGACGGTGGCGAGAGTCTGGTTCTCAGCCTTGATCTCGACGCCCTCCTTGGCCTCGATCGCCTGATGCAGGCCCTCGTTGTAGCGGCGACCGGCGAGGATACGGCCGGTGTGCTCGTCGACGATCAGGATCTCGCCGTCGATGATGACGTAGTCGCGATCCTTCTTGAAGAGCTCCTTCGCGCGAATAGCGCTGTTGAGGAAGCCGACGAGCGGAGTGTTGACCGTGTCGTACAAGTTGTCGATGCCGAGTTGATCTTCGACCTTGTCAATGGCAGCCTCGAGAACGCCGACAGTCTTCTTCTTCTCGTCGACCTCGTAATCCTCATCGCGCTTGAGGAGCGCGACGATGCGGGCGAACTCGGCGTACCAGTCATTGGCCTGATCGGCCGGGCCGCTGATGATGAGCGGGGTACGTGCTTCGTCGATCAGGATCGAGTCGACCTCATCGACGACGGCGAAGTTGTGACCGCGTTGCACGAGTTCGTCGCGGCTCCAGGCCATGTTGTCGCGCAGGTAGTCGAAGCCGAACTCATTGTTCGTGCCGTAAGTGATGTCGGCCTCATAAGCCACGCGGCGCTCGGCCGGAGTCATGCTCGACAGGATCACGCCAACGGAAAGCCCCAGGAAGCGGTGAACGCGGCCCATCCACTCGGAGTCGCGCTCGGCGAGATAGTCGTTGACAGTGACGACGTGAACACCCTTGCCGGAGATCGCATTGAGGTACGACGGAAGCGTGGCAACGAGGGTCTTGCCCTCACCGGTGCGCATCTCGGCGATGTTGCCGAGATGAAGTGCGGCGCCGCCCATGATCTGGACGTCGTAGTGGCGCTGGCCCAGGGTACGTCGCGATGCCTCGCGCACTGTTGCGAATGCCTCGGGCATGAGGTCGTCGAGTGACTCGCCGCCCTCGTAGCGCTTCTTGTACTCGTCAGTGAGAGCGCGCAACTCGTCGTCGGTCAGGCTCGTGTACTCCGACTCCAGGGAGTTGACGGCGTTCTTGATGGCCTCGAGCTTGCGCAGGGTCTTGCCCTCGCCGGCGCGGAGGATCTTGTCGAACATGCCCACGGTGTTGAGCCCTTTCAGGTGGCGTACCCGGCGAAGTGACTCACGACACGTGCGGGCCGGGCCTCACTCGGCCCTGCACCATCGTAGTTGGTCATGCCAGACTGCCCGCGTGCCGCCTGAGACCCCGCCCATCCTCAGCGACGGCCGAGTGACCCTGCGGCCGCCGACCTCCGCCGATGCCCCGGACATCGTCCTGGGCTGCCAGGATCCGGAGGTCATCCGCTGGACCACCGTGCCCAGCCCCTACGGGATCTCCGACGCCCGCACGTACCTCAATGACCGCCTCACCCCCACCCAGTGGTGGCGAAACCCCACCTGGGCCATCACCGAGGCAGACAACCGCTGGGGAGGCACCGTCGACCTGCGCCCCGATGGCGAAGGGGCGGCCGAGATCGGTTACCTGATCGCCCCCTGGCTGCGTGGGCGTGGCGTGGGAACCGCGGCCATTCGCCTGGTGTGCACCTGGGCGCTGAACCAGTGGGGTCTTCAAGTGATCACCTGGAAGGCCGCCGCAGGCAACACCACCTCACGATCACTGGCTCAGCGGGTCGGCTTCCGCATTAGTCCCGACACCGCCCGACTGGGCCTCTCTCATCGGGGCGAGCGGGTCGATGCCTGGCGAGGGGAATTGCTCGCCTCCGACCTGGCTTCGCTGACGACTTCACAATCGATGCCGTCGTCAACTTCGACGAAGGCGGCCCGAGCGAAGGCGCCGGCGGTAGCGCTGACCCGTCGCGAGCAACAGGTACTCGACCTGCTTGCCGCCGGCGAGCCCAATCGCGCGATTGCCCAATCTCTTGGCATCAGCGAGAACACTGTGAAAAACCACGTACGCGCACTTCTCGAGAAGCTCCATGCACGCTCGCGCACAGATGCGGTCGTGCGAGGGGTCGGCCTCGGCCTGACTCGACTGCCCGGCTGATATCCCCAGGGCGACACCGCATCCACCGATGCTCACGCGCTCGGCCGAGCAGACTCAGCGGGTTCCAGACTCGAAGAATGATCGACTGGCGCTCGCTACGCACGGATCTCGCCGACCTGGTGCTGGCTCGCACCTGCACAGGCTGCGAAAACCCTGGAACGGTTCTCTGTGAAAACTGCTGGACCCACCTCACCCGCAGACCAATCGAGCGCGACCTGCCTGACGGAACATTCGCATTCGCGAGCACGTCTTACCTCGGCGTCGGACGGAACGTGATCATCGCGCACAAGGAGCATGGCTGCCACGCACTCACACCGATGCTCGGGATCCTGCTCGCGCGTGCAGTGACCTCCCTGACTGCTGATCCCGTGACACTCGTACCGATTCCCCCGCATGCGCATTCCCTTACCGTCCGCGGAACAGATCCACTCGCCGACATCGTCGGCGCCGCGGTGCGCTATCTGCACTCGATCGGGCAGCCGGCAATTCATCAACCGATAATCAAGCGAACCCGCGAGGGCAGCTCTGTGAAGAAACTCGACAGAGCCGCGCGTCGAGAGTCCGTCGAATCCTCTTTCGCCGTCACGCTCCGACGTCGACCTCACCCCGGACAACTCATCGTCGTCGACGACGTCATCACGACTGGCACCACCATCACCGAAGCGCGTCACGCACTCGAACAAGGCGGTCTGAGCGTGTGCGGTGCGGCAGCGGTAGCGAGCACCCCGCTGCGCGCGGCATTGCTCTAACCCGGGTACGCGGGCGAAACGCCGCTGGTGCGCGGTAGCCACGCACCGCCGAGTTCTTCGTAGATCTTGCCCTCCGCACTGCCCACGAGGTTCGGCTTGCCGGGAGCCGCCGCAATGCTGACAGCGCCGAGCACTCCGCCCTCACTGCGAATAGAGCCGACAGCCAGGTTGACCGTGAATGCCTGTAGTTCAGACCCGCCAGTGTTTCCGAGTACGAGCAGCTCATCTGAGCCCGCCCAGGAGACGTCGACAACCTCGGTGAGCTGATTCTCCACGCGGATGGGGTCAGAGACAGTCAGGTCGGTGCTCGATGTGGGGCCACCGCTGGTGATGCGGGCGAGCAGCAGTCGGGTGCGCGCGCCTGTTCTCACGATCAATGCTGCTCGGGTGCCATCACGCGATGGAACTGCTGCGAGCACGAAGGATTTCTTCGGGAGTCCGGTCACGGTGATGGGCGTGACGATGCCACGCTGGTCAATCGACATCAGCCCCTTGCCCGCGGCGATGGCCCAGAGCGAGCCGCTTGGACCAAACGCCGGCGAGCTCGCCGCTCCACCTAGGTCTAGGCGCTCCCGAGCAGCCCGCGATGTCATCGGCATGCGGATGAGGTTTCCCTTGGTGTCGATGCCAGCCAGAACCGCGCTATCACCTGAGACCGCAATATCCAGGAAGTCCGTCGTGCCGGCCGGGCCGGCTACCGCCAGGGTGCCCTCATCGGTCAGAGCCACCACGCCACCTGTCTGGGCAACGAAGCCTGTCGCTCCAGCCGGTAGCGCATCGGGGTTCACCTCGGGCCACGCATCGCGTGGCTGAAGTGCCGGGACGCCAGGAACGAGGAATGGTTCCCCTGCCGCGGTGATACTCACTGCCTCGACGTCGGATAACTGGGCCAAGGTCCAGACCAACTGCTCCGAGAGTGAGACGCGGGCTTCATCACTGGCTAGTCGCGCACTTCTATTGAGATCGACCTGCGCCACGCCATTGACCACGGGCACTGACTCGAGATTGAGTCTGACTCCGTCAGGAAAACCAGTACGGACTGCAGGTTGCAGCCACTCGCTCGGACCGGCAAGCAGATACCGAGTCAAGGTCGTGGCCTGCGCCGGACCATAGAGCGGGATCAAGCGAGGGTCCGGCACCAACTGAGTGAAGGAAGGGTTGAAGAAGTAGATCGAGAGCGGACGGAAGGTGCGCTCGACATCGGGCTGCGACAGCACTAGTCCTGATGGCAGACCGCTGATGCGCCACTCGCCATCAACGTCCAGGAGCTCATAATTCGCGAGCAGCGTCGCACCTGCATCACTGATCCGATAGGTGCCGTTTGCGCTGACTGTCGCGGCCTGTGAGGCCGAGAAGGTCATCACTCGCCCCGTTTCGGTCAAGGTTCCGCTTCCCTCGAAGACACGCACAACAGTGGACGGATCCCACGTGTCACTGGCCTGCGTGGTCAGGTACTGGCGCGCGACGAAGTGGTCTCCCTCAAACGAGGCCGAGGCATCGAGAAAGCCCTGAATAAGCTGCGAGGGAGTCATGCCCGGCGAAGGCGGACGAGCAATGACGCGAATGAACTGATCGTTCGTGCCACCGGATACCTTCTCGCCCTGCTGGATGGGGCCGGAGGTCGGAACCTGCGCGGTCAAGGAGGTGGGGAGATTCCCGCAGCCGGCGAGCAGAAGGGCTCCTGCGGTCGCGAGCACGACGGTCAGATTCCGTCTCATGACTTCCTCGCACTGTCGATGATGTACCCGCGCTCGGCAGACTCAATGTCACGGCCGACGAGTCGAGTCTTGCTCGAATCTTCGCTGAGGCGCACCTCGGTCTCCTCCGGATCGAGCGGCAGCGGCGATTCGATGATCGAGACGCGTCCCGAACGCGGCAAGGTCAGCCGGAAGCAGGCACCCTGCCCGGGCTCCCCCCAGGCTTCGAGCCAGCCACGATGAAGACGAGCGTCCTCGAAGGCAATCGACAGGCCAAGCCCCGTGCCGCCTGTTGTGCGGGCGCGAGCTGGATCGGCGCGCCAGAAGCGGTTGAACACGAGTGCGGCCTCACCCGGGCGAAGTCCGACGCCATAGTCGCGAACTGTCACCGCGACAGCAGTCTCATTCACGTCGATGACGACGTCGACACCCTTGCGATCACTGTGCTCAATCGCGTTGTCGAGGAGATTGCGAAGGATGCGCTCAATTCGACGGGCGTCGGCCTCGATGCGGTAGTCATGGGTGCCGGCGAACATGCGCACTGACGTGCCGAGCTTGTCGGCCAGCGGAATCGACGCTTCAACAACTCGGCGCACGACGCCGCGGAAGTCGACGGAGTCCAGTTCGAGCTGCGCAGCACCCGCATCGAAACGCGAGATCTCGAGCAGATCGCTGAGCAGCAGCTCGAAGCGATCGATCTGGGTCTGCAGCAACTCGGCGGCACGCGCGGTCGGCGGATCGAATGCGCTGCGTTCTTCGAACATAAGGTCAGATGCCATGCGAATTGTCGTCAGCGGCGTGCGCAGCTCATGCGAAACGTCGGAGACGAAGCGCTGCTGCACGCGCGAGAGATTCTCGAGCTGGCTGATCTGCTCGCCGATACTTGCGGCCATCTCGTTAAACGATGCGGCGAGCTGAGCGAGGTCATCAGCACCCTTGACCTGCATGCGTTCGCTGAAAACACCCTCGGAGAATCGGCGGGCGGTCGCTGCTGCCGCACGCACCGGGTTCACGACCTGTCGAGTCACCAGCCAGGCGACGAACACCAGCAGGCCGACGAGCAGCAGGCCCGTGCCGAGCACGGCGCTCCTGACGAGATCAAGGGTCTGCTGCTCCTGGTCGAGCGGAAACAGGTAGTAAAGCTCGTAGGGCCCTACCCCGGAGATCGTGATCGGTGCGCCCACCACGAGACCTGGCTCAGCACGCCCATCGAGATAGTCGATCGAGGTGTACGTCCAGGACTCGCGCTGCGTTTCGGTGACAGCAGTGCGCAGATCAAGCGGAACCGAGGCGACAGAAACGAGATTCGTGCCGCGTTCCGGAGCGCTAACGCCAGGGTTAGAGGACAGCAGCAGGACTTCATAGTTTCCGGGGGCTCCCGCTCGCGAGGCAAGTGCCGTGACGACGGTGTCGACAAGCCGTGCAGGAGCAGGCGCCGCCGCACCTGTGGAAGCAGCATCGAGTAAGCGCTGCGCATCGGCCAGACCTGCGCTGGCCTCGGCCACTGACACGGATTCCTTCGCATTCAGCAAGCCCGTGGTCACGCGCGAGAGCAGCGAGAAGCCCAGCACACCCATCGCCACCATCGACAGCACGAGGGTCGTGGTCGTAATGCGAACGAGGAGTGAGCCTGTCCAGACCCGATGAATCCAGCGGGGCCCCGCCAAGAGCAGGTCGAAGAAACGCATGGGCCGGCTAGACCGCCGGGCCGGCCTTGTAGCCGACGCCTCGTACGGTCAGCACGACCTCGGGCTGATCGGGGTCATCCTCGATCTTGGCGCGAAGACGCTGCACGTGAACATTGACCAGGCGCGTATCGGCGGCATGCCGATAACCCCAGACTTCCTGGAGCAGTACCTCGCGCGTGAACACCTGACCGGGCTTCTTCGCAAGACAGACGAGCAGGTCGAACTCCAGCGGAGTGAGCGCGAGCGGCAGCCCCGCGCGAGTGACAGTGTGTGCATTGACGTCGATAGTCAGATCACCAATGGCCAGATTCGCGGTCGAGGAATCCTCGTAGCGGCGCACGCGTGCCCGAATTCGAGCGACGAGCTCCTTGGGCTTGAACGGCTTGACGATGTAATCATCGGCCCCGGCTTCGAGACCCACCACGACATCGACGGTGTCGCCGCGGGCAGTGAGCATGACAATCGGCACGCCGGAGTCCTGGCGAATCGCGCGGCAGATGTCGATGCCGTCCATGCCCGGGAGCATGAGATCCAGGAGAACGATGTCGGGTCGCGAGTCACGGAAGGCCTGAACGGCCTGGGCGCCGTCGGAGCAAAAGACCGGCTCGAAGCCCTCGCCGCGCAGAACAATGCCGAGCATCTCAGACAGAGCAGCGTCATCGTCGACGACGAGAACTCTTCCCCGGGCTGAACCGCTCATGCTCCTATGGTGTCATCCCGCAAGCCCCGCTGCGACAAGTACCGCAGCAGGGAGGTTGTTCACGCTGTGAGCCACGATGGCGGCCCCTAGGGATCCGGTGCGCCAGCGCAGGTAGCCCAGCACCAGGCCGACTCCTGCAAGAACCAGGATTCGGCTTGGCTCGAGATGGAACAGAGCGAAGACGAGGGCCGAGAGCGCGATCGTGACGACCGGCCTGAACCCGTGCTTGCGCAGCCCGGCGAAGACCAGCCCGCGAAAGGCAATCTCCTCCACGACCGGTGCCCCGAACGCCAGCATGAAGGCGAAGAGGATGACGACCGGGCGACCTGTGGTTTCGGTGAGCTCGGCTGCGACATCTCCCGCTGACGAGGTGAAGTCGCCGAAGATCAGTATCGAGAGTCCGGCCAGCACCGCGGCCACTGCCAGCGATACGACTCCACCGACCACACCGATGCCGACATCGCGCCAGGTGAGCCGGATGCCCAGATCGATGACAGGGCCATTGCCCCTCAGGCGAGTCGCGAATACCGGCCAGCCGGCGAGCATCACCCACGGAGCGAGCATGCCGAGAATGATCGTCACGGCCAACGGGGCATTGGTCAGGTGCAAGGTGACCGTGGCGATCGCCGCAAGAATCACTGCCCCTGCGAGCATCAGCCAGGAGTCCCAGAGGCTCCAGCGCGGCGAGCGAAGCTGAACCCCGGACTCCTCCGCGATCGCCACGGTGATCGGGCAACCCGGGTAGTCAGCGGGAGTCGGGGGCTTCACATTCCGACGCTATCGCCTGATTCACTCGTGCCAACAGGCTGTGCACGCTTCCCTCACATAAAGTGAGGGAGTGACGAAGTCCATGCATCCAACGCGCGAACGCCTCCTGCTGACCACCGTGGATCTCATGGATACCGAGAATCCTGAGAAGGTCGGCGTCGAGATGGTGCTCGAGAAGTCGGGCATCTCCAAGGGTTCGCTCTACCACCACTTCGAGGATTTCCCTTCCCTGCTCGAGGCAGCGCTGGTCTACCGCTTCCATCGCGTCGTTGACAGCTCTGTCGCGCTGATTGCAAACACGGTCGCCACCGCGACCACCCGCGAGGAATTCTTCGCCGATATGGAGAAGGTCACGGCGATCACGCATTCACGCGAGATGACCGCGATTCGTTTCGAGCGCGCTCGCGCCCTCGGCCATGCCGGCACCTCGGAGCGCTTCCGGGAAGCCCTCGGTGTCGAGCAGCAACGACTCACCCTCGCCTTCACCGATCTCGTGCGTGAAGCCCAGAACCAAGGCTGGGTCACCAGCGACATCGACCCGATGGCCGCTGCTGTGTTCATCCAGGCCTACACGATCGGCAAGCTCATCGACGAGGTCACCGAGGAGCCGGTTGACGAGCAGGAATGGCTGAAGCTCATCCACCGAATGGTCGAGCGCACCTTCACGCCGTAACTGCAAAAGGGCCGATGCCACCGGCATCGACCCTTCCGCACGTAGTTCGACTAGCCGACGATCCAATGACCGGCTGCATTGCTGTAGACCAGGGTGCGCGTGCAGACCGGGCCGCCGTTACCGTCGTTGGCCCACTGAGCCCACGAGCTACCCCAACCACCACTGCCAGCGCCACCCCAGTTGAGCATCACCGGTGCCGATGCATCACAGGTGCCCGACGACGGCATACCGAACTGCTGCAGCACGGGCGGCGGAGTCGCGTCCGAACGAGATGTGTCGACGTAGGTTCGGAAGTTGAAATCGTAGGAAGGTGAAAAAAGGGTCCACGACGGAATCGTGCGGGAGCCTTCGCCACCTGCGTAGGTGCCTGGCGATTGATGTCTCCAGAAGTATTCATTTGCATTGCTGGCATCGCTGACAACAATTGCGAAGGGTGTACCAGCGGTAATCGTCACAGGTGTCGAAAAATTCACCTGAATCCACGAGGCCGCGGTTCCAATCGAGGAATCGGGAATGTACACAGCAGCAAGATCAGAGCCAGTGGGAAGCCCTGCCGATACGTTTCTAATGCTTACAGTCACGCCCCCCGGCGCACTACCAAGTTTAAGCAGGTCGACATCGACATTGGTCAACTGTCCACTTAGCCCGGGAGTCACTATTTGCCCCAGGCTTCCTCGAGGCACTGCCTGATTGCTAGTGCCCACGTCATACGACTGATCGGGGGTCGTTGCCGCCTGAGCAACTCCGCTAGATACACCGAATACGGAGAGTGCCGAAATCGCAACGGCGAAGATCTGAAGGCGCTTCATACGGACGACCTTAGCGACGCTAATGCGGCGTGTAGAACATCGACCTGATTGAGCGAATCGACCTGGGGCTATCCCTACGCGCTAGCAACACAGAAGGCAAAACACTGGGGCGCCCTCCGCAGAGGACGCCCCAGCGAAAAACAGGAGTTTCTTAGTACCGGTATAGCTCCGGCTTGTACGGGCCGGCCACGTCGACGCCGAGGTACTCAGCCTGCTGCTTGGTGAGCTCAGTGAGACGAACGCCCAGTGCATCGAGGTGCAGGCGGGCGACCTTCTCGTCGAGCTCCTTCGGCAGCGTGTAGACGCCGAGGGGGTACTGATCGAGCTTGGTGAACAGCTCGATCTGCGCGAGCACCTGGTTCGTGAACGAGTTGCTCATCACGAACGAGGGGTGACCGGTGGCGTTGCCGAGGTTCAGCAGGCGACCTTCGCTCAGCATGATGATCGAGTGGCCGTCTTCGAAGACGAACTCGTCGACCTGCGGCTTGATCGTCTTGCGCTTGATACCCGGCTGGCCCATGAGGCCGGCCATGTCGATCTCGTTGTCGAAGTGACCGATGTTGCCGACGATCGCCTGGTGCTTCATCTTCGACATGTGGTCGACAGTGATG
This sequence comes from Candidatus Nanopelagicales bacterium, assembly GCA_044374195.1. Taxonomy (GTDB): domain Bacteria; phylum Actinomycetota; class Actinomycetes; order S36-B12; family S36-B12; genus CAIKZY01. The sequence goes on along the minus strand of JBILOY010000014.1, from coordinate 360 downwards.
ACGTCATAGCAACCGGTGGCCGTGATGAAGATGTCGGCGATGTCGATGACGTCTTCGAGCTTGGCAACCTGGTAGCCGTCCATTGCTGCCTGAAGGGCGCAGATTGGGTCGATCTCGGTGATGATCACTCGAGCACCCTGGCCGCGCAGTGAGTCAGCCGAGCCCTTGCCGACATCGCCGAAGCCGCAGACGACGGCCACCTTGCCGCCGATCATGGTGTCGGTCGCACGGTTGATGCCGTCGATCAGTGAATGGCGGCAGCCGTACTTGTTGTCGAACTTGCTCTTGGTGACCGAGTCGTTGACGTTGATCGCCGGGGACCTCAGCGAGCCTTCGCGCATCATATCGTAGAGGCGGTGA
>JBILOY010000003.1:0-156960 GCA_044374195.1 Candidatus Nanopelagicales bacterium | reverse complement strand
CAAGCTCACGGGCAAACGACTGGTGTTCTTGACTGAGAGTCTTGCTGATCTCGCCACTCGTCGTGAGGTGCAGATCTGGCGAGGTAATCCGATTGACGTGTTGAGAGGCGGTGGGGTTGCCACGACCTTCGCGCCAGTACCGGGTTGGCGTCGCAGAGCTGACCTCATCAAGCCGAGCGAAGTGCACCCGTGGCCTTGGCTCGTAAAGCCGCATGGTGGGGCAGCCGGTTCCTTCTCGGCCTGGCGCAAGGGCGCCGATCGAGACAAACGGAGATGAGCAACTCCCTGGCTCGCCCGGCAAGCTTCACCAAAACTCCGGGCACGCCGCGGTGCTTCGCACGGCCGGGAGCTACCTCACGGAACTGAACTGAACTGAACTGATGATTTCGCCCAGATGAATCCTCAACCTTGCCGTCGAATTCTTTGTCAGGGACGTAGACATCCCCTTCATTTGCCAATGCAGTCTCTACACTGAGGAGTCCATCACTGCGGTTAAGGCGGGAATAGGCATGAAGGCATCGGTTTTGGCTCAGGTATTTATTGCCGGACTACTCCTGACCGCATGCGGCTCAGCATCTTCTGAGAGCGATGACACCGCAGCATCACCAGCGAGTGACCAATCCAGCGCAGCCAGTGGAATGCTCAAGGGATCACTTCCATCCGGCTCCTCGGAGAGCTCAACTGATCCATCAACTGAAGAGATGGCGACATCAGAACAGATGGATTCATTCGCGGTCGACAAGCCACCAATCGCACTCGTATGCATCCCGGCACCAAAAGCAATGTGCGATGGCGCAGATCTTTCGGGCCAGAATCTGAGCGGCATAGATCTTTCGGGCATTTCCCTCAAGGGTGCAATCCTCGTGGGTACGAATTTCTCCTCTGCAAACCTGACCAATGCGCAACTGACAGGCGCGAGTATCTCGAACGCTGTCTGGACCGGTGCCGATCTCACGGGCGCAACATCCGACTTTGATGCGCTGAGCCCCGCCCTGCAATCAGCAAAGACCTGTGGCACTCGGATGGCGAAAGGTGTGATCGACAGCCGAGGCTGCCCCTGCAAGAACGTCGGCGGGGCGACTATCGGGGCCTACCCATGGATAGGCGGCATAGGTCTCGGAGCGATTTCAACCATCCCGAGGGAATTCGCGCGAGCCGAGGGGCAGCTGGTGAACATCTACCAGCGCCAGGGGCTCTTTTCCCTTCTCGGCAACACCTGGGGAGGGGACGGGCAGAGAACCTTCGCGCTACCGCAGGTGACCGGCCCCTGGGCGGGGGTGCGAACCGGCAAGAACGGTGACGGAAAGTGCCTTCAGTGGGCGGTAGCGATCGAGGGCATGTACTCGAACACCGCGGTCACTGATGCCTTTCCTGGCGAGATACGTCTCTCCGCGGTCAACTCCAGTCGATTCCGATACGAAATGACGGATGCCGGCGCGCGGATCGACACCACTATCGGTGCCTACCTGGGGAAGGGGTTCACGGCGTACGCCATCCCCTCATCCTGGCCCACCCCTTCAGACAACGACGATCGCCCTTACCTGGGCGAAATCCGTCTCTTCACCACTGCCCAGCCATTACCTGCGCCATTCATTCCGGCGGACGGAGCTGTCATCTCGGAGAGCCAGTACCCCTACCTTGGCTCACTTCTGGGCAATTCACTACCACTCATCGTCGCGCCTGATGGCTATCGGTGGGCGGTGGCTACCAATGGCATCTACCCCCAGAACTAGTAGGCGGGAGCGCGGCCTCACCAGCGGTGCCTCACGCCGGGACAAGCTCCCGACGCACGGCTAAGCCACGGCCCCCAGTAGTCCACGATATTCCGCATCGCATGGAGCCGCCTTGGTTGACAGTCCTAGATCGCGATGTGGGTTAACAGCAAAGAGGTGCACACCTAGCAATCACCCCTGAGCCAGCCAGAAGACGTAATCGTTCTGCACCATGTCGCTTTGTAAATCAGTGCACCATCCATTTTGGCGCCGGTCAGGTTCGTGTCGGTCAGGTTCACTTAATACATGCGCGTCAGACCCAACCTCGCGCCGGTCAGGCTCGCACCGGTCGAAGCCGTCGTGGCGGTCGGCTCCCGCGAGGTGCCCGGCCGCGTGGTGCGCTGAGGCGTCGGCCGGCGCAGTTGCGCTGAATGACCCCTTGCTACCGCTGCGGCGCAGGCTTGTCCGGGAAATACGCGCATTCGATGTTTCTGGGGCCAAGCTTGAGTGTCAGCAGGTACTCGGTCACCGGTGCGTTAACACAATCCGACGGGGTGAACAGATAAGCGACATGCTGGGTGCTGTCGTAAGTGATTGTGCGTGACCCTACGAAAGCATTCGCAAGACTGCGCCCCCACACCCATGGGGTTGCCGCATCACCAGAGGACAGTACGAACAGGGGCGGTGTCTTGAGATTGGTCATGCCTGGTGCACTGGAGACAGCAGGCGACAGGTCCTTTGGATCAAGCCCGAAGCATGTGGCAGAGTTGGAGATGAATGTCGGTGACGTCGTACCAAAGTTGCGCGCGATTGGTTCCGAGGCGGTCGCTAATTCCGCGACTGTCGGGCGATCGTGCAGGTCCGAGCAGTTGACGAGCTGCTGAACAGGCACTCCTTTTGCAGAATCTTTTATGACTGAGCGCACTCCTTCAGCAATAGTTGCGACCACTGCAAGTTGCTTGGCACGCGCGCCCGGCGTCTTCGCGGTGATGCCCCCGTATAAGTTGTTGATCAGAGCCCGCGCTGCCGGGTACTGACTCTGGGCCGTCAGGAGTAACCGAAATTGCTCTGCCCAATCCCAACGGGTGAACTCGGTGCCATCGGGTAGTGCCAAGACCGTGGCATCGAGATAATCCTCGATCACGGTGATCTTGCGCGCCGTCTCTGGGGCCGCCAAGGCAGGGAACAGTTGCGTGGAAATCCACAAGTTGGACGGAAATGACGTGCCAAGCCCATAGATTGTTTCGCCCGCCGGCATACTGCCGTCCATGATCAGAGTCCGCAATTTGCTGGGGAAAGTGCGCGCATAGGCGTACCCGATTCGGGTGCCGTAGCTCATACCCCAGTAGTTCCACGCCGAGTAACCAAGCGCCACCCGCAGCGCATTGAGGTCACGAATGACCTGCCACGTGCCCACATACGGAGCGGAATCTGGGTTAGCCGCTAGGCAGGCAGCATTAGCCGCCCCATTTTCATCTGCCCACTTCTGCCAGAACTCCCGCCAGTCCACTGGACCGGTCGATGGCGGATAAAGATCTGGATACTGGCAACCGGATTCTTGGGAGCCGACAATGATGGTTACCTCGCGACTTGCGCCACCGCGACGGATTTCCACCACCAGCGAATCGCCCGGCACAGACTCGCGGACTTCCGCGAGCACATCGGCGACGTTGCTTATTGCGCGATCACTGACCTTGGTGATGATGTCGCCGTTGACCAGGCCTGCCTTGGCAGCAGGTGAACCCGGCTTGGTCCCGGCAACCTCGGCCCCACCAGACTCACCTGGCGCCAGAACGAGTCCCACGAAAGGCTGAGCTGGACCAGTGATCTTCGGTCCGCTACCTCCCACACCGCGCGGATCCCATCCCACAAAATCAAACGTGGATGCCACGTCATCCGGGAGCAGTGAGTAGATAGCCGGGAAGGCTTCGATCCCAGACCCTCCAGGTCCGCCCGGGTTGAAGGTCAGCCCACCCTTGCCTTCCTTGGAGCGCATCACTCGCACATCAATGGTCGTCGTCCGACCATCATTGGGGTTCTGCCAATCCAAGGGGACCGTGAGCCTGGCGCACTGCACGCCAGCGGGCAGCGACTTAGGCGGGCACTTGAAGTAGGACAACTTCGGCTCGAAGGCTGCGGCCGCTGGAGCCGCCGATGCCACAGCACCCGTCAGACCCGCGAGTAGCGATGTTGCGCACGCCAGACCCGCGAAGGTTCGCAAAGTACCTCTGAATTTCATGAAATCCCCCCCCACTCCTGGCCGTTGCCGGCTCATTAATCCAGTATCTCGCGCCAGAAAAATCTCACCCCCTACATGCCTCACCAGACCCGGGTGATTCCAGGCTAAAAGGCCCGGATCGGACGAACTGACTGTGTGTAAGGGATGTTGTCCTTATAGCCGATGTTGTTTGCGCCATCAGTAAAATTCCGGGAAAACGCGGATAGCGCGTCCACCTGACTTGAACTCCAGTAATAGGTACTAGAGAAGCCATGGTCACTGCTCGCGAACGAACCATTCTGCGCACCTGTGCATGCACTGGTGGACGGGGTCCCCGTCCAGGTTCGCGAGTAATTACACATCGCATTCAACTCATCCTTGGATGGCAAGTACCACTGCCCGGCGGTGGTGCCAGCAGGGGCGTAGGCCCGAACTGCCGCGGCAGCATTCGAGCTGCACGCCACTGAGGCGGCCATATCTGCCGTATTTGCTGAGCCGGTACCCACAGCCGTACCACTGGCTCCTGAAACATTTGTCGTTTGGTTGTCACACCAGGTAAGGACAGGATCGATTGCACTTGGATTCGTCGGATCATTCCAGTTCTTGGGTGCCATCTCATAGGTCAGTCCACCGGAGATGAGGAACACCAGACCACAGCCAGGGCCGATATCACCCAGTGCATAGGGGCCACCGGTAGCGCACGATGAATCTTTAGCCCACGTGATGCTCCTGGTGCAGGTCCATCCACCAGTGCCGTTATTCGCCCACTGTTCCCATGATGGTTTCCACGAAGAATCAGGCCCCCATGATGCTTGCCATGGGGTTTCACCTGGCTGAGCTGCGCACGCCTCGGTCTGACCCGCCCGCTGGTAGGACTGCACCTGCACCGAGTCTGCTGACGCAGAAGGTGTCAAGGTCAGCCCCGCCGCAACAACGGCGAGCGAAGAGAGGGCGATGAGGATTTGACGAACACGCATCAGGGAACCTTCCGGGAGGGTCAGCTTTGGTGGAAGCCTAATGCCCACTTCACATGCGACTGGTTGAACTGAACAGCAACGGGATACGAAGTTGGAGCCGCCTCGGGGGTGTGAACCCCGGAACTACGCATGACGAGCCGTCCGCGAGCCCTCGAAGTTCACGCTTTTACTCGTGCAAACTCCGGCTACCCCCGCCCGGCAGCATCGCCCCTGCACGTGCCTTGTTCCGGGTCATTTCATCCGTGCGCTATCAGTCGCTTCGATGGACGTCGGAACGGTGGTCTACGCGTCGGTTCTCTACGCGGTTGAGCATCGTTGCCGCCATACTGGCTGGGTGCGACGCCTCCTGATCTTCCTCGCCGTGACTGTCGCTGTTCTGGTCGCCGGCAGCTCCCCGGCGCAGGCCCACCAGCCTGTCCGGCTCACCGCCGCAAACTCGACGGCCGACCGCGGTCCGCTACTCGACGACGGCACCGTGTCCTTCGCCGTCTACGCCACCGTGAAAGGGCAGCAAACCCGCGGGTTCCGATTCGGCCTCCGTAGCGGTGAGCGCCTGGAGACCCAGCTGCTCATCGTCGACAAGGCACCCGGGAACGCCCTCGCCGCGGCCGCGCTGCCAGAGGTCGTCATCACCGACCCCCGCGGAAAACGCACGATCCTCACTCCTGAGGAGCGCTCGCCGTTCCTCGAGCCCTACTCCGGGACGAAGTACCTGTACCTGGCGCGACTGTCCGGCGTTGGCGTCGGCGGGACCTACCAGGTGCTAATCCGCTCCCGGTCGACTCGACCGGTCGAAGCCGTCGTGGCGGTCGGCTTCCGCGAGGTGCCCGGCCGCGTGGTGCGCTGAGTGACCACCGCGGCACCGTCTCGATCGTTATGAACGCTGTGCGAGCGGAAGACCCTCCAGAAAACATCCACTCCGCGTAATTAGTCCAGGACCAAAAAGAAACACCCAGACAGGGCGGAATGCCAAAAAGGGATGGTTATTTTTTTGCCCCGTTGGGAGCAAACTTCGTAACGAAGAAATCGTAAGCACCCGTCTGAGTATTGCCATCAAGCCCGCCGTTGGTAGAACCTGCGACGAAGACGTCCCCGATCACATCTGTCGCAACACCGTTGCCATAAGTTTCTCGACCAGCCACACCCATCTGACGGGTGAATTGCTTAACACCGCTGGGACTGTATTTGGTGACGAAGAAATCGTGGATACCGGTTTGGGTATTTCCATCAAGCCCGCCGTTGGTGGAGCCTGCGACAAAGACGTCCCCGATCAAATCGGTCGCTACTTCGTTTCCAGCAGTTACCGCACCAACTGCGCCCATCTGACGGGTGAATTGCTTGACACCCCTGGAATCGTACTTAGTGACAAAGGAATCTCTGGGACCTGTCCGAGCGTTGCCATCAAGTGAGCCCTCTGTATAGCCAACGGTGAAAACATTCCCTTTGTCATCCGTCGTGACAGCAGTACCGACGGTTACCGCACCAACCGCACCCAATTGACGGGTGAATTGCTTGACCCCATTGTTGTCGTACTTGGCCACAAAGAAATCCTTCGACCCAGACAGGGAATTACCATCGAGTGAGCCCTCTGTATAGCCTGCGACAAAGACATTTCCATTGGTGTCGGTTGCGACACCGTAGCCTCTTGTTTCCTTATCAGCCACACCCAATAGACGGGTGAATTGCTTGACGCCAGCGCTGTTGTATTTGCTAAAGAAGGAATCAACTGTTCCAGTCATGGAGTATCCGTCTAGTGCACCAGTGGTATAACCGGCGACGAAAAGGTTGCCATTAGCATCAATCGCAAGAGCTATGCCGACCTTTTTTTCTCCATCCACACCCAACTGACGTGTGAATTGCTTGACTCCACTTTTGTCGTATTTGGTGATGAAGACCTCGTGGGTACTATTCGGTTGCATGGTGTTGCCATATAGCCCACCGGTTGTATACCCCGAAATGTAAACATTGTCTTTTGCATCGGTGGTAACTGCGGTTGCAACGGTATCTTTATCTGCCACCCCCAGCTGCTTGGTGTAGAGCTTCACACCATCCCTGTTGTATTTGGTTAGGTAGAAATCATAAACACCAGTGAGCGCATTACCATCTAGTCCGCCCTTTGTAGAGCCTGTCACGTAGACATTGCCACTGCTATCGGTTGCAACAGCGTTACCAAAAGTTATTTGATTAGCTGAACCCAGTTGCTTGGTTCCAGCCCACGCAGAAGTTGGATCCGATTTATCCAAAGTTGAGATTAAGTTGACTCTAAATCCAACTCCAGGACCTGATGAAAACCTGGAAGTTCCTGCAGAGCCTGAAATGTATTTCCAAGGCTTCGGTAGTTGATCTTGATCATTTAGCTTTAGAAACTTCTTAAACAGTCCATTTTTACCTAGAACTCTTGAGCACGAAATTCCGTAGGCTTGTATTTGATACTTTCCCTTAGAAAACTCTCGACCAGCAATGATTTGATTTTTACTTACCGTGTATTTTCCGCACGAAGGTAGCTCTGGGACAGCTGCGTGAGCTTGCACTGGAACTAAACAAAGCACTAGTGCGGCAGTTATTGATGATCTCACAAGGAGCAGTTTTCCCATGGCGGAAGGGTATCGCTTTGCTCCCACGACTAATGATCTTTCGCGACCTTTGCTTTGGAGCTGCCTCGGGTGTGAAGTCCCGGAAAATCGTTAACTGATCTCCCGAGACTCCGTTTCTGTCGGGCGTTTTCCGCCGCCGCGTTGGGGACTTCCTTTGAGTGGTCCAGGCGTGCTGCCGCGGGGTCGGTCAGCGAGGCAACTAAAGCGGGGGTGCTCCCTAGCAGTTCTGCGGGTGGGCGAGGGCGTGGGCCTACGCTTGCGCGATGTTCGGATCGGCGTTTCCGGCCACGGGGTCATCCGGGATTCGCTTCATGAGGTGACGCCCCGCGCAGCAAATCCTGCCATCCGCTCCACGAACTTCGAACTCCGCTGTTGATGTCCCTTTGGTTGGATCCGCTTCGATGACCACGTAGCGCACGACCACCTCATCTCCGACGAGAGCAGGTCGCCTGAACCTGACGCTGTCATAGCCGGTCGTGACGTAGTGCGATTCCACCGTCTCCAGCAAGGTCGACGACACTGCCGACACGAACCCCAAAAGCAAGACACCGTGAACGACGGCGCCCCCTAATGACGATTGTGACGCAAACTCGTTGTCAAGGTGGTGGCGCGCATAGTCGTCCGACGCTCGCGCGAAGTCTTCGACGCGGGTTCGTCCAGCCAGAAACGTCGCCTCTTCCTCCATTCCGACGGAGACAAACGCTCTGGTTTGTCTCACGTGGCTCCTCCGCCTGAACTAGCCAACCGGGGTCTCACCTCCTCAAGTACGTCCCTGACCACGTCCACCGGGAGGCCCGAAAGGAATCGTGCCAGTTCGCGTGCGCGATCCTGAGGAGCGTCACTGACTTCGGTGACGAGTCCCCATTCGAGTGCCTCCTTGGACGTGACCTTCAGTCCAGTGAGCATCATGTGTATGGCCCTTGGGCGCGTCACTAGAGCGGGCAGGCGCTCCAATGCGCCCCAATCGGGGCGCCACCCCAACGACACCTCCGGCATGGAAAGCACCGCAGTTCGGCCGAGGATGCGAAGGTCGCAGTGAATGGCCAGTTCCATTCCCCCTCCGATGGCACCACCCTGAATGCCCGCTATAACAGGACTGGGGAACTCCGCTAGACCATGGAATGCACTAAGACCCAACGAGGTCCACTCGGCGCGGGCCTGCTCGTCGGACAACTCGCGGAACTCGGTCAGGTCCGCTCCTGCGCAAAAGAAGGGGCCATCAGCCAACACAACCATGGCTTTGACATCGGCTCTGAACGAAAGCTCGTCAATCGCGGCAACGATATTGGCGAGCATGTCCTTGGTCAGCGCATTGCGCTTGTCAGCCCGGTGAAGTGTCAACTCCGCTATACCGCGGTCTACGTGCACGCTCACGAGCTTCAACGGTTCCCCCTTCAATGTTCGTGAATGAGAACGCCACGAAGGTTGATCCCCGCATACATGTCGGTATAGGCCTGAGCTACCTGGTCGACGGAATAGCGGCGCGTGATCAATTCCTCCAACTTGAGATCACCCGATTTGTAGTAGCTGAGAAGTTTGGGGATGTCGTACGTTGGGTTCGAATTGCCAAAGAGGACTCCCTTCAGCGATTTCGCATAAACAACCAGCTCCAGCGGATTGATCGCAATTCCAGGCTCGTGGGATCCAACCGATACGACGGCACAGGTCCCCATCTTCCGGACCGCGGAGAACGCCTGTCCGATGATGTCGCCATCGACACGGCCAACGGCCACGACCGTGACGTCCGCACCCTGACCGTTTGACACCGAGTATACGAACGGCATCGCCTCGTCAATCGACGCGAACGCAATCGTGGCACCGAATTCCATCGCGCTCTCACGCTTGAATGCGACCGGATCCACGGCCACAACATGCATGGCGCCCGCATGGGCCGCTCCCTGAACGGCATTCATGCCGACGCCACCACAACCCACGATCATGACGACATCTCGCGGCTTGACGCCGCCAACGTTGACCGATGCTCCCCATCCAGTGGTTACGCCGCATGCGACGAGTGCGGCGAGCTCGAACGGAATGTCGTCGTCGATCTTGACACACTGATCTTGAGGGGTGACGAGGTAGTTGGAGAACGTGCCGAGCCGCTGCATGGCTCCACACTCGCGACCATCGGGAAAGAAGAAGCGGGCCGACCCGTCCATCATTCGACCGCGCTCAAGGCCGGCACCGTTGTCACAGATGAACTGCATTCCTCGCGCGCACCAGGGGCAGATGCCACAAGTGGGTAGGTAGGCAGTGGCAACGTGATCACCGGGTTTGACACGCGTGACCCCGGGGCCGACGGCGTCGATTATTCCGGCGCCCTCATGACCGCCCACGAAGGGTAGTTCCACCTGAGAGTCACCGGTGAGAACATGGTCGTCCGAGTGGCATAGTCCCGAGGCCACTACCTGGATGCGAACCTCCCCAAAGCCGGGTTCCGCAAGCTCCATCTCCTGAGTGACCCACGACCCGCCGATCTCGTGTGCAACAGCTGCCTGGACCCTCATGCCAATACGTCCTTTCGATTGGTGGATGACTCATCGATCTGGAGGCTGATCCAGCGTCGCTCGGTAAGCAAGTCGATGCTGGCGCGTCCCCCGAACATCTCGCCTGCACCGGAGGCACCGATCCCTCCGAATGGAACGTGGCTCTCGTGCAGCGCCGTCATATCGTTGACGTGCACCATGCCGGCCTTGATCCGGCGGGCGATGGTCCAACCTCGGGCGACGTCGCGGGTGAAGATTGCCGCGGACAGGCCGAACCGGGAAAGGTTTGCGAGACGGATGGCGTCCGCTTCGTCCTCGGCAACGATGATCGAGGCGACGGGGCCGAACGGCTCCTCATCGAACAGCGCCATTCCGGGCGTTACGCCGGTAAGGATGGTGGGTGCCATGAACGGGCCGTCGTTCGTGCCGCCCAGGACGACCTTGGCTCCAGCGGCTGTGGCCTCCCCAACCATGGCGCTGATGCTGTCGGCGAGCGAGGCGCTGACAAGCGGGCCGAACTCAGCGTCGGCGGCGAAGGGGTCGCCCATGACGATCGCCTCCGCGTGTCGGCGAAGTGCCGCCGTGTAGTCCTCAAGTACTGCTCGCACGACGATGTGCCGACTCGTCGCGATGCAGACTTGGCCCTGATGGACGTACGTGGCGATAGCTCCCTTCTCCGCTGCCAGCTCGACGTCTGCGTCTGACAACACGATCGTGGCGTTGTTGCCACCCAATTCCAGACCGACCTTCTTGAGGCTCTTGGCGGCTTCTTGAGCAATACCTAGCCCCACCTCCGTTGATCCAGTGAAGTGGATCATGTCGACGTCGGGAGACGATACGAGGATTGGTCCCGCCGCCATGCCCGGCAGAACGCTCAAGGTTCCCGGCGGGAGTCCCGCCTCGGCGAAAGCGTCCGCCCACGCCACTCCGCCTGACAGCGGGGTCAGTGAAGCCGGCTTCAGCACCACCGCGTTGCCCAACGCCAAGGCTGGCGCGAGGATGCGAAATGCAAGGTGGGTGGGGTAATTGGAGCCCGTAATCAGGGCTAAGACCCCAACAGCTCGCCGCTCAATGAGATTAACCCGGCCACTTTGCCCAGAGGGGACGATGCTGCCTTCCGCGGCGAGAGCCAGTCCTCCTGCCAGCGGCAGTTCACCAATGCTCGCGGCCCATTCGCCGGAAGCTTTGCCGCGTGAGCCTCCCGACTCGCGGATCAGCATGTCGACCAACTCGGGTGTGCGCGATTGAAGGATCTCGGCGGCCCTGTTAAGGATCCGCGCGCGTTCAGTCACGGGAGTTGCCTCCCACGCCTCCTGGGCATTGGCCGCTCGGGCCACGGCCTCCCGGCAGTCAGACTCCAAAGCCACAGCAACGATGCCAATGATCTCGCCTGTGGCCTTGTCGTGGACTGTGATCTCGGGGCGCTCACCACCGGCCAACGCCGCCCCAGCAATGAATGGGCCGTATGTCCGTACCTTGCCTGTACCCGTCACTGTTTCAGCCCCTCTTCTGCGGGACAGCGCCCGCCCAATCGATCCGCGCGGCCGCGCGGCCGAGCATCAGCAGCTGAATCTGGCTAGTTCCGTCGATGATCTGGATAACCTTGGAGTCCCGCATGTAGCGCTGTACTGGGTAGTCCATGTGTACCCCCGCGCCGCCCAGCAGTTGTACGGCCATTACTGATGAGCGCATGGCCGCTTCAGAGGCGATGAGTTTCGCCGAAGACACCAAAGTGTTGTCCCCGCCGTCGCCTCGCATGAAGCTCCGCACAGCCGCCAGGACCATTTCGCGGCTGCTGAGGTAGTCGGCAAGCATCTGCCCCATTCCAGCCTGGACCAACTGCAAGTCTGCCAAAGTTGCCCCGAAGGCTTCACGATGTGTCGTGTACTCAGCACATTCGCGGAGGCAGCCACGCATGAAGCCGAGGCCATACGACGCGGCGTCCAGCCGAGCCAGGTTGACGCCCTCGAGCATTCCACTAAAGCCGTTCACTTCAAGGCGGGCTTCCTCTGGTACTCGGACGTTCTCGAACATCACGTTGGCCATCGGCATCCCGCGAAATCCAGCCATAGGCTCGTCGCGGCCAACCGTCAGGCCGGGCATTGCGTAGTCGACTACGAACGCGGCCGTATTAGCATCGCGCCCGCGTGAGTCGACCTTCGCCAAAACAATTCCGAAGTGCGCGGCCGGCGCCTGGGTGATCCAGGCCTTCTCTCCAGTGATGAGCCAGTCGTCGCCATCCCGGCGCGCGACGGTGGTCATCGCGCGTACGTCAGTGCCCGCGTGCGGCTCCGAAATCATGAAGGATCCGAGAGTCGTCCCGGCCAAGAGACCAGGAAGCCACCGGTCACGAACTTCCGCCCGCGCGAATCGGCACAGCAGGTAGGCGTGCAGGCGGCTGATGCTGACACCGAGAGCCACGGCGCCCGAGTACGACGCAATGAGTTCGTTGGTCTCGTGTGCGAGCGGCAATCCGTCGAAGTTGATCGCACCGCGTTCGTCCGTGATGAGGGACTGGAGTCCGATCGCGGCTGCTGTTTTGAGAAGGTCCGGGAAGAACTCGCCCGCCTCATCAATGTGGCGCGCGGCGGGCGCGATCTCGTCCACGCAGAAGCGAAGGACTACGTCCAGTAGCTCTTTCGCGTCCGGTTCTACCTCGATAACGGGTTGAGGCATGTTTCTCCTAACTTGGAATTGCGGCGGGTGTTTATTCGCGGAAAAGGGCGGGGTCCATGGGCCGTAGTTCGGCGGCAATCTCAGGCGTGAAGTCCATCTGCGCGACAATGTCCTCAACGGTGAACCCTTCAGCCACTTCGACGAGGATGAGGCCGCGACCGCCGAGTTCGAACACTGCTCGTTCTGTGACGTACACGACACGCTGCCCGCTGGCTCTTGCACGTCTGGCACTAAAGGTCTTCTGGGCTACCGATGTCACGAACTTTCGGTGGGTGCCCTCTGAGTCGAGGGTGAGGGCCCCGTCCGCCACGGTGCATCGAAGCCCCCCGGCGGTCAGGGTGCCGCAGAACACGACGGTCTTTGCCGCCTGGCTGATATTGATGAAACCGCCAGCGCCGAATATTCGCCCATCAACCAAGGACGAGTTGACGTTGCCCTCCTCGTCAACCTCGGCAAAACCCAGACAGGTGACGTCAAGTCCTCCGCCGTCATAGAAGTCGAACTGCGATGGTGCATCAACGAACGCTTCCGGATTCCACGAGACGCCGAAGGTCACTCCTCTTGCAGGAACACCTCCCACGAGCCCTTGTTCAACTGTCAGGGTGATGTCGTCAAGACGCCCAGTTTCAGCCGCAATCGTCGCCACACCGTCCGCCATGCCGACGCCCAAGTTGACTACCGCACCGAAGGGGACCTCGGCGATCGCCCGACGCGCGACCACCTTGCGCTCCGATAGCGGCATTGGCTCACTGCGCGAATGCGGAACCCGGATCTCGCCCGAGTATGCCGGGTTGTTGAAGTCCTTGACCGTTTGCCACTGGCCTTGATCAACGACGAGATAGTCGATGAGATTGCCCGGAACCATGACGTCCCGCGACGGAAGGGTCTGCCATTCGGCAATTCGCTTAACTTGTGCAATGACGATCCCTCCGGAGTTGCGCACTGCACAAGCGGCAGCCAGTAGACCTAACTTCGCAGCTTCGTGCTCCAGGGTGATATTGCCCTTCTCATCGGCTGTCGTTCCGCGGATGAACCCGACGTTGAACTTAGGCGGGAGATATCGCAAGTACTCCTCACCGTCGATCTCGTGCAATTCCACCAAGTCCTCGGTGCTGATCGCGTTGAGCTTCCCCCCTCCGAGTCGCGGATCGCAGAATGTGTCGATCCCCGTCTTCGTGAAAAGACCGGGACGCCCCGCGGCAACCTCCCGCAGGAGTTGCGCGAGAACACCTTGCGGAAGGTTGTAGCCCTGCAGACGCTCCTCAATTACCAGTCGACCCAGCGCGGGGGCCATTCCCCAGTGCCCGGCGACGACTCGCTGCAGCAATCCAGGTAGCGCGAGCCTTCCGGCGCCGCTGCCCTCGCGGTCGCCAACGCCGCTGCAGAACATGAGAGTGAGATCACGCGGTGACGAAGTCGCTGAGTACCTCTCGGCCAGCGCGTCGATGAGGGCGGAGGGTTCGAGCACGCCACCTCCGGATGCCTCCAGCAGCACATAGTCACCATCTGCAATGAGACCCACAGCTTCTTGAGCGCTCACCACGAGAGGCGCGGATCCACCGTGAACTCTCATGTCATGACCCCCCCACCATTGACGGAAAGTGTCTGGCCGGTCATAAAGGACGCTTCATCCGAAACCAAGAATCGGACCACGCTCGCAACCTCGGCCGGCGTTCCGAAACGACCCATCACGAGTTTGCTGGTCTTCTCGTGAATCCACTCGGCCGTGGCGTGAGCTGATGTCATGGGGGTTTCGATGGGTCCCGGTGCGATCGCATTCACCCGAATGTGCGGGCCGATCTCACGGGCGAGAGCGCGCGTGAGACCCAGCACGCCAGCCTTCGAGGCAGAGTAAGCCACTGCCCCCGCCAGTCCCGAGTACGCACCCTGTGAGGACACGTTGACGACCGATGGGTGATCGCTTCTCTGAAGTAACCGAAGTGCCTCCGACAGCACCCGGTAAGGACCCGAAAGGTTAACGTTCAGGACGTTTTCCCAGATCTCCTCGGTCAACTCCTCAAATGCGGCCTGCTCCATAACGCCCGCGTTGTTGACCACAACGTCGAGGCGCCCGTAGTGCTCCTCGACTGAGTCAATCATTGCTTTGACCTCCGCGCGAAGCCTCAGATCCGCCTGAACGACAAACGCCCGGTCCGGGCCTAAATCAGACTGAAGTTTGCTCGCCGCATCGAACTGGAGGAAGTGATGGAGAACAATCGAGTAGCCACACTTCGCCAGCACATGCGCAACTTCTTTCCCGATCCCTCCCGTCGAGCCTGTCACGAGCGCGACACCAGGAGCACCGGGGGACAGAGCCGAGCTCATCCCGCCTCACCCTTGAAGGCCAAGCTCAGCAGGCTCTCCTCACTGGCATCAAGGCCACTCACCTCGCCAACCGTGCTTCCGTTGCGCATCACCACGATGCGATCACAGGAGGCGAGCAGCTCTTCGATGACGGACGACACCATGATGATGGCGATCCCATCGTCCGCAAGCTCTCGGATGAGTCGTTGCACCTCATCCTTGGCGCCCACGTCGATACCCCGAGTGGGCTCGTCAAGAAGCAACACCCGCGGTTCGGTGGCGAGGATTTTTGCCAGGACGACCTTCTGCTGGTTTCCGCCGCTCAGGGACGATACAAGCGCGCGAGTGCTAGCCGTTTTCACGCGCAGGCGGGAAACGTACTTTTCGCAGAGAGACTCTCCTTTACGGCGCAGTACCCAAGGACCTCGGGATAGTCGATCGAGGGAGGCCAGTTCGATGTTGTGGGCCACGCTGAGTCCAAGGTGGAGTCCTTGATCCTTGCGACTCTCAGGAACCAGTCCGACGCCCCGTCTCAGGGCTTCGGTTGGCGAGCTTGGTTTGAACGGACGGTCAAAGAGGGTTACCTCGCCGCTGGCGCGAGGTGTGGCTCCGTAGATCGCGGCGAGGGCTTCGCTGCGGCCACTTCCGACAAGGCCGGCGATACCCAGGATCTCTCCCACGCGGACGTGGAGCGTGACGTTCTCTACCCCTGGCGCCGACAGAGCTTTGACATCCAGCGCGACATCGCCCGCCGTCGCCACGACGGAGGATCTGTGAGAAAGCAGGTCGACATCACGACCGACCATGTGCCGGATGAGTGTGTGCTCGTCGAACTCACCCGCAAGGTCCGAGGCCACCAGGCGCCCGTCCCTGAGGACCGAGACACGATCGGCGGTCTCAAGTACCTCCTTGAGGTTATGGCTCACGAGAACGATGGCAGTGCCCTGGTCCCGCAAACCGTGAACCAGTGAGAGCAATCGATACGAGTCCTCCTGCCCGAGCGACGAGGTTGGCTCATCGAGAATCAGGAGTGAGGCGTGCAGCGCCAGGGCTCGCGCAATTTCAACCAGTTGCTGGTGAGCGACGGATAGTTTTCCCGCGGAGATCCTGGGATCCACCGACAGTCCCACCATTGTCAGATACTCCTGCGCGCGCTCGACAAGAGCAGACCTAGAAATCAGCCGGTTGCGGGTCGGCTCGATGCCGATGAGGACGTTCTCGGCAACAGACAAGGTGTGGATCACGGAGAGCTCCTGATGCACCATCGTGATGCCGGCCGCGTTCGCCGCTGCTGCACTTGTGAAGTGGGCAGGGTTGCCGTTGACGATCAACTCTCCCGAGTCCAGCATCTGAACTCCAGCGACAATCTTCGACAGCGTGGATTTGCCCGCACCATTCTCCCCGACGAGTGCGTGAATCTCTCCCCCGCCGAACGTGACCGAGACGTCCTCAAGGGCTCTAGCTCCGCTGAAATGCTTGGAGATCTGGCGAGCCTCAACCGAGTAGGTCATGTCGCGCGACCTCGCACGACCCGGTCGATGATTACTGCGCCAACGATTACCGCGCCAGTGAGAATGCGTTGCCAGTAGTCCGAGACGTTCATAAGAACGAGGCCGTTTCCAAGGATTCCGATGAGCAGGGCACCTACGAATGTTCCAAGGAGGCGCCCGCGGCCACCGAAGAGGCTAGTGCCGCCTACGACGACGGCGGCGATTACGTCGAGTTCGAAGCCGTTGCCACCGGCCGGTAGCCCGCCGGCCAACTTGGACGAGACGATAACGCCTGAGATGCCCGCGCACAGCCCCGAAGCACCGAAGACGAAGAGGAGAACACGATTGACGCGCACGCCGCTAAGCCGCGCCGCTTCAAGGTTGCCTCCCACGGCATAGATGCGTCGCCCGATCCTCATTCGGTGGAGGATGACGTAGCCGACGGCGAAGACGAAGCCCATCACGATCACGGGGATTGGGATCGGGCCTAGCTTGCCGCGACCAATGTCGACGTAAGGACCGTCGGGAATGGTGACAGGCGCTGCCTGAGTGATCAGGAGTGCGATGCCCCGAACCGCCACCAGCGTCGCTAGCGTCGCGATGAATGCGGGCACCATACCCACCGTCACCAGGAGGCCGTTGAACAGGCCGACCAGCAGCCCCACCCCAACTGCAACGAGTACTGCCACCGCGGCCTGTGTCAGTGAGTGCGGCTGGCCCACGTCCGTCAGCGTGAGGGCAGCCAGGCAGCCGGAGAGTGCGATTACAGAGCCGACGGACAAGTCGATGCCTGCCACGAGGATTACCATCGTCACACCCACGCCAGCAATGGCGACGATGCTCACCTGCGTCAAGACGTTCGTGAGGTTGAACACCGTGAGAAAGTTCGGGGCGATGATTGCGTAGAGTCCTGCCACAGCTATCAGAGCCAGTACAGGGCCAAGATCACCGACTCGGGCCAGGAGACTTGGGCGAGGGGAGATGGTGCTGGGTGGCGCATTGCGCCACCCAGCACTACGTGCCACCCCACCGGGTGCACCTTCTGGAATCATTCTAGAAGGCCGGCTTAAGATCGTTGACGTTGGTTGCGTCAACGATCTCACCTGGATTCACCTCGAAGGTGGGAACCGGCTTACCGCGCAAGTAATCCACGACGTTCTCTAGCGCGAAAGGCGCCGTCGGGTTGTGCTTCATCGTCACGAGAACCTTGCCAGCCTTGATGGCATCGAACATCGTCGTCTGGCCGTCAATACCAACCACGCCGACGTCAGACAGTCCGGCTGCCTCGAGCGCGGCGAGAGCGCCGAGGGCACCCTCATCGTTAGCACCGAACACGAGATTGACCTCGGGATTCGCTGCAATGATGCTCTCCATCGCCTCTTGAGAAGCGTCTCGGCGATACTGACCCGGCTGAGTAGCGACGATCTCGAACTTGCAGGCCTTCAGAAGCTCGCGCTCGAAGGAACCAGTCCGGGCCACACTCGACACGTCACCGGTGATGCCCTCGATAAGGGCCACCTTGATCGGACCTGTCTCAGCAGCGTAATGCTCTACGACCCACTCACCGACAGCCTTGCCCTCAGCGGCATAGGGGGCCAAAACCTGCGTGATGGGCTTGACGCCGAGCATGCCCTTTTGCGTGAACGCATACGGGATGCTCTGCTCCTCGGCCTGTGCAAGCACCTCTGACAGACCCTCTGTGTTGGCCGGCATCATGATGATCGCCGAGGCACCGCCGGCAATACCTGCCTGAATGTCATTGAACTGCTTGTTGACGTCATCGTTGGCGCTGACCACGTCGACATCGACACCAAGTTCCTTGGCCTTCGCCTGGGCTAGGTCTTGCTGGGCAACGAGGAAGGGATGCGAGAGTCCCTCGAGTGAGAAGAAGACCTTAATCGGATCACCGTCGGCGACCGGATTCGGGTTGGTCGTGGTCTCCTTGCCGGACTGTTCGAATGCCTGTACGTACAGGTTGTCGGCCAGCACCGCGTCCAATTCGGCTATGCGGGCGTCGTTGTTCGGGCACTCGCCCGCGGCGGCCACAGAGGCAGCAGGTGCGGCCTGGGATGAATCTGGTGCGGCGGCCGAGGAATCCTCAGTGCTGGTGGAACTACACCCCGTCAAAACCACCATGGCAACTGCGAGCGATCCGATTAGCAGTCGCCGATGCGACTTTGCGATTAATTTCATTGGTACTACCCTTCGTGTTGGCAGGAAATGGAGCTCTTCACAGACGCGTTTCTTTGCTAACCCCTGTTCCCCCTCTCACTTGTGAGGCGTGAACCCGCCTCCGATAGGGGGAACAGGGTCCTTGAGATCGCCTCGCCGGCCCGCATAACCAGCGGGGCGTAATCCCGGACGAGGCTCTCCGGAGTACACCGAAGAGTCGGGGCACCGATGCACACTGCTGCTACCGCCTGACCCGAGGGATCGAGAATGGGGGCGGCCACCGAAAGGACTCCCGGTTCGCGCTCTTGGAAGTTGGTGGCGAAGCCCACTTCGCGAACTTGCTGCAAACTGGCTTGCAGGCCCGATGTGTTCGCGATGGTATCTGCGGTGAAGATCTCGAATTCCATCCGCCGGGTGAGGCGTTCCACCACCATGCTTGGGAGGTAGGCAAGAATCGCTTTGCCCTGGGAAGTTGCATGAAGCGGCAGGCGTGTTCCCGGCTCTCCGTACATCTTCACCGGATGGATCGCAGCGAGGCACTCGACGTACACCACGTCCAGCTCCTCGCGTACTGACAAGAACACAGTCTCAGTCGACTCATCCCGGAGGGCGCGCAGAACCCCTGCCGACACGCTGCGAAGAACCTCGCGGTCAACGTGCCGTCCGCCCAGTAAGCGAGTCTGCGGGCCGAGGCGGTATGTGCGCGTCAGTTCATCCTGCTCAGCAAACCCGCGATCACACAAAACCAGCAGAAGGCGCCTCACGGTGCTCGGCGTCAGGCCAACGGAAAGGGCAAGGTCGGTCAACCCGACGCCCGCAGGATAAATGGCGAGATCTGTGAGGATGTCGAGGAGCCGATAAGCGGACTTCGCGCCCCCAACTTCCACATTGTGGAATGACACAGGCATACGGAGAAGTATCGGAGTGAGACCCAAAACTGTCAATGCTTATTGCGATTTTCCGCAGTCACAGTTTGATAACGCGGCTATAGTCGGCCTTCATATTGTGGAAGCACTAGGCAAGGAGTGAGATGCCCCGGATGTTGGTTACAGGCGCCTCCCGAGGGATTGGGCGTGAGGTCGCTCGGCTTGCCTACCGTGACGGCTGGGAACTCGTGTTGCACGGCCATACGCTTTCAGAATCACTTGCTGCACTCGGCGAGGAACTGTCCGCACCGACCATCTCCTGTGACGGCTCCGACCGCGCCGCCGTCTTCGCCTCGCTCGATGCCACAGGTGTCCGCGACGACTTCGATGGTCTAGTCAACTGCCTCGGTGCAGTCGTGGAGTCGAACGTGCTCGAGGACGATGACGGAGTCTGGCTCAGCCAATACGCGATCAACGTGCTCGGGCCCGTGCACTTTTGTCAGGCGGTCTTGCCGGGCATGCTGGCCAAGGACGGCGGTGCCATCGTGAACGTCTCGTCCATCCGGGGACTCCACACCATGGCCGACGCGGAGGTCGCTGCGTACGGTGCGGCAAAGTCTGCACTCATCAATGTCACCACCGGCTTCGCGCGCAAGTTCGCTCCCAGCGTCCGCGTTAACGCCGTAGCTCCCGGCTTCACACTCACAGACATGGCCGACGGCTGGTCGGACCGAGTGCGCAACGAGGTTGCCACGGCGCTTCTCCACCGGGGCGCAGCGCCCATGGAGATCGCCGAGTGCATCTACTTCCTCGTCTCCAGCAGGTCCTCTTTTGTTACTGGGCAGGTCCTGCTAGCCGACGGCGGCTACGAACTCGCCACCGCTCCCTAACCCCACGCGCAAGGAAGAACATGAAGATCCGAGCCGAAGAAGACGCAGAGTTCGACCTGGTAAGCCTGGGCGAATGCATGATCCGCCTGAGCCCCCCGGGGCATGGACGCATCGAGTTCGCGTCCCAGATGGAAGTTCATGTGGGGGGCGGTGAATACAACGTCTCGTACGCATTGGCCCGCCTTGGACTTCGCACTGGATGGGTGGGGGGCCTAGTCGACAATCCTCTCGGTGCGCTCGTACGCAACCACGCCCGTGCCGCCGGAGTTGACATCTCAGCGGCCGTGACCGTGCCCTACGACGGGGTCGGACGCCGGTCGCGAATGGGACTCAACTTTACCGAGGTTGGTTCAGGACCCCGCGCATCGGTCACGATGTACGACCGGGGGCACTCCCCGACTTCCCAACTCGCTCCCGGGGTCGTTGATTGGTCCGACCTCTTCGGCCGACGGGGCGTCCGCTGGCTCCACACCGGTGGGATCTTCACGTGCCTGAGCGAGTCAACCCGCGCGGTTGCCGCGGAGGCGCTGCAGGCGGCACATGAGGCGGGCGTCATCGTCTCCTACGACCTCAACTTCCGGTCGAACCTGTGGGACAGCGCTACGGCCATCGAGACCACCCGACCTCTCGTGAAGTACATCGACTGCCTCATCGGCAATGAGGAGGACTTCCAGAAGGTCCTTGGCTTTGACATCGACGGGCTCGACGAAAGCTTGACCGAGCTCCCCATCGAGGCCTACAAGGACATGGTGCGCGCTGTCGTCCAGGCGTATCCGAATCTGTCTGTCGTAGGGACAACGCTTCGAGAGGTGGTCTCGGCCTCTGTGAACAATTGGTCCGCCATCCTCTATGAGGCAGCCACCGACTCCTTCCACCACGGATCTCAGTTCGATGCGATGGAGATCGAGGACCGTGTGGGTGGCGGCGACGGGTTCGCATCAGGCTTCGCCTATGCATTCCTCACCGGCGCGGACGCCGCCCAAGCTGTCAAAGTCGGGACCGCCCACGGGGCATTGCTGCAGACCACGCGCGGTGACACCAGTCAGATTACGCTCAAAGAACTCGAGCGGGTCGTTGCTGGCGGCAGTGCGCGGATCCTGCGATAGGAGCGGCTCGCAATGATGGAAATCGATGACACGGTCAGCCCCAGTGACCTAGCGGGTGCGCTGGCAGCTTTCTGGCCCGTCTCCGGTCGGAAGATCGCCAGTCTGTGCAAAGACCACGACCCAGCGATCGGAGCACCGGTGTTCACGGTCCAGGGCCGGTACACGTCCAAGGGCTGGACAGAGTGGACGCAAGGATTTCAGTACGGGTGGTCCATCCTCCAGTTCGATGCGACCGGCGACGAGCAATTCCTTCATCTAGGCCGCGAGGGCACCCTCGGTCACATGGCGTCCCATGTGTCGCACACGGGCGTCCATGATCACGGCTTTAACAACGTGAGCACCTACGGCAACCTGCGCCGCCTCATGCTGGAAGGACGCATCCCCCACGATGACTGGGAGTTGAGTTTCTATGAGATGGCGCTCAAGGCGAGCGGCGCGGTGCAAGCGGCGCGGTGGAGTCGAACCTTCGAAGGCAGCGGATACATCCACTCGTTCAATGGTCCCCAGTCACTGTTCGCCGACACGATTCGCTCCGTGCGATCCCTATCACTCGCCCACCATCTCGGCCATCGGCTCATGGGCGAGAATGATGAGTCCATCTCACTGTTGGATCGTGGAATAGAACATGCGAGGAACACGGCGGAGTACAACGTCTTCTACGGGTCCGGCCGCGATATCTACGACGAGTGGGGCCGGGTGGCGCATGAGAGCGTCTTCAACACGACCGACGGCCGGTTCCGGACGTCCGCCACGCAGCAGGGCTACTCCGCCTTCACCACCTGGACTCGAGGGCTCGCCTGGGTCATGGCCGGATTCCCCGAGCAGTTGGAGTTCCTCCAGATCGTGGGCGACGACGAACTCGCGATCCACGGCGGGCGGGGCGCGGTCGAGGCGTTCATGCTGCGTGCTGCTCGAGCGGCCTGCGACTATTACCTCCTTTCAAGCCCGTTGGACGGCATTCCTTATTGGGACACGGGAGCGCCAGGACTTGTACACCTGCCCGGACATGCCGATGTGCCCGCTGACCCCTTCAACCCGTATGAGCCAGTGGATTCAAGCTCGGCCGCTATCGGCGCCCAAGGACTACTTCGCCTAGGTAGTTACCTCAGTCGACAAGGAGATTCTGACGGCGCCCGCTATACCTCTGCTGGTCTCACGATCGTCCGGCGACTCCTGCAGGCGCCCTATCTGTCCACGAGCGAGGAGCACCAAGGGCTGTTGTTGCACGGCGTCTACCACCGGCCCCGTGGATGGGACTACTGCCCGGACCCCGATGGTGTCCCCAGAGGCGAGGCAGTCATGTGGGGCGACTACCACCTTGTCGAGGTCGCTCTGATGGTGAAGCGCATGATCGACGGAAATCCGAACTACTACACCTTCTTCGGACCGCCGGGCACCACCTCATGAGCGCCCGAGTGGCACTCATTACAGGCGGGGCCAGCGGAATCGGCCTAGGCATCAGTCGTCAGTTGGCTCGCGAGGGCTGGCGGCTGGCCCTCAACGGAAGCCGCGAAGAGTCTCTCGTCGATCCCATCCTCACAGAACTGCGGAAACAAGGTAGCGAGGCGATCTACCTGCGCGGTGACATCTCCGACGCCTCGTGCAGAAGCACGATGGTGGAGGGCACCATCAGCGCCTTCGGCCGGATCGACGCACTCGTGAACAACGCCGGCGTCACATCACAAGGGCGACTGGAATTCCTCGACGCCACGGAGGAGTCATTCGACCGCGTCCTCGACATCAACCTCAAAGCCCCGTACTTCCTTGCCCAGCTCGTCGCCAGAGAGATGTCCCAGCAACACAAGGCTGACCCCACGTGCCGGGGAACCATCATCAACATCACATCCGTAAGTGCCTCGGTTGTCTCGGTGAACCGAGGTGACTACTGCGTTAGCAAGGCCGGACTGAGTATGGCCACGAAAGTGATGGCAGCAAGCCTCGGTCAGCACGGCATCGATTGCTTCGAGATTCGGCCTGGCCTGATCCTGACGGAGATGACCTCGCCGGTAAAGGGGAAGTACGACGCACTCATTGCTCAAGGGCTCCTCGTTGAGCCGCGCTGGGGCACACCCGAGGATCTCGGAGCCGTCGTGGGAACGCTCCTTCGCGGAGACCTGCCCTACTCCACAGGCCAAATCCTCTCCGTCGACGGCGGCATGTCCATCCAAACCCTATGAACACGACAACATCGAGCGGAGAAACCATGCGTGATCGCGCATCAGTGATGGCCCAGATCGAATCAGTGGGAGTCGTAGCGGTGGTCCGTGCAGGCGCAGACTCCAGCCTGGTCGACGTCGCCCGTGCCCTCAGCGGGGGTGGAGTCTCTGCCTGCGAGATCACCATGACCACCCCCGGGGCTCTGGCAGGCATCACCGCAGTGGCACACGAACTCGCCGATCAGACGCTCGTCGGAGTCGGATCCGTCCTTGACGCCGAGACTGCTCGCATGGCGATCCTCGCTGGTGCCCAGTTCGTCGTGTCCCCCACCTTCGACCCAAGGGTCATTGAGATGGCTCACCGGTACGGCTGCCCAATCATTGCCGGGGCAATGACGCCCACGGAGATCTTGTCCGCGTGGTCAGCTGGGGCAGACGCCGTCAAGGTCTTCCCAGCCAACCACTTCGGACCGCAATACTTCCGGGACCTTCACGGTCCGATGCCGCAACTCAAACTGACACCGACAGGGGGGGTGGACCTCACGACCGTGGCCGAGTGGATCTCAGCAGGCGCTTTCGCTGTTGGTGCCGGCTCAGCACTCGTCCGAAAGGACTTGTTGGCGGCTCAGAATTGGAAGGGCCTGACCGCACTCGCAGCTGAGTACGTGAGCGCAGTGAAGACTGCTCGAGGCATGTAGCTGCGACCTTCACTGACGACAAAAGTCAAGTCGCAATCACGGCCGCATGCGAGGCGTTAATTCCCTGCACGTCTTTACCTATGGGACTGTCGCCGCTTTAGTCGCCTCGCTGACCAACCCCTCGGCAAACCACCCGGACCACCCAAAGGAAGCCCCCAACGCGGCGGCAGAAAACCCCAGACTCAAACGAAGTCCCGGGACATCTATTAACGATGTTCCGGGACTTCACAATGGAGCCGCCTCGGGGATTTGAACCCCGGACCTACGCATTACGAGCCGTTCGACAGCCCCCTAGGGTCACGCTCATACTCGTGCTTACTCCGGCCATACCCCGCCATGCCCGGCCATTCATGCGCCTTGTTCCGGGTCATATCCGGGGCATTTCCATGTGTTCACCGGGACAAGGGTTCGGGTCAACAGTCGGCAGGCGTCCCCTCAGTGGAGTACATGGCTGCGACGCGTGCGCCATGAATGCCCGCTGGACGGCCAGTGTCTTGATCCGTGGGCGCGCCTTGACGTACAGGGCACGCCGCGGCTACTAGAAGCCAGTGCCCCAAGCCTAGGTCTGACGATCTCGTGCGACGAGCACGGGCTCGCAGGCTTCAGACTTCGGCCCCACCCACGATCCCGGCGCGCTTCGCAGTTGCAGAACTCCAAGGCGTCGGGGAAGTGGCTCGGATCGTTCAGCTAGAGATCGATCTGGGTGCCAAGCAGCCCAAGGAAGCCCCCAAGAACCGAAGACAAGCATCCATACACGGCCCCCGTGACCATGTTCCCGTCGATATAGGCCTTGTCAGCGGTGGCACCACGCACCACCTCGACGTCTGGCCACTTGGCACCTGCGCGAATGGCATCGGTCTTGTGATCGGGGTATCCGATGCAGACCCTGCCATCTACGACCCCAGCCTCGGTGAATACTTGCAGCCCGTTGCAGACGGATGCCATCGGCTTTCCCGACTCGGCGAAGTGACGCACAATCGCCTTGACCCTGTCGTCGGTCCGGATGTACTCAGCGCCACGTCCACCTGGACAGAAGAGTCCGTCGTAGTCGTCGACGTTGATGTCGGCAAACGTGGTGTTCAACGTGAACCGGTGACCCGGCTTCTCGCTGTAGTTGTCTTCATCATCAAACTCGAACTCGTGGATCGACGTGCGGATCGTGTCACCTGCGTTCTTGTTAGGCGACGCGACGTGGACGTCATGCCCCACGGACCGCAACGCGACGTATGGGCACATCACTTCGTAGTCCTCCGAGTAGTCACCTGCGAGAATCAGGATCTTCTTGGCAGCCATCAGTTGCCCCTTCGCTTGTGCCGGATATGGGATTGCGGTCAGCACTCCAAATGCATGCCTGCCGTTGGTCGATGCCGGTGAAGGTAATCCTAAACAATTCCATTGTCAATAACGCAATAGAACTGCGTATTGGGCAAGGTTGCTCCCGTCTGCTGGGGCCGGCCACGTGACTGACGAGCCTCCATTCGACTCCACAGTTGCCATATTGACAATGTCATTGTCCGGAATTAGGCTCGTTCTGACCTCGAGTGCCGGTTGCGGCGATCGGTCGTATAGGCACTCGCCCGGGCGAAGGGAGTCACATGGCAGGCACATCCCTTACACGTGCCCGGCCTCGAGGCCCGGTTGGTCTGATCGGACTGGGAAACATGGGTTCTGCGCTCCTGGCCCGACTGATTGTGGGTGGGCCCGTCGTCGTGTTCGACCTGGACGCCGAGCGCCAGTCCGCGGCGGCACAACTGGGAGCACTTCCCGCCGAGAGCGCCGGCGACGTCGCAGCGCGATGTGAGACCGTGCTTCTCTCGTTGCCTACTCCGGCTGCTTCGGTCAACGTCGTGGATGAGTTGGTTACGTCGACATCCGCCCTCGCGCTTGTTGTTGAGACCAGCACCATCACGATGGTGCAGGCCCAAGCCATGGCGTCACGAGCGAGGGCGCTGGGAATTGGTTACGTCGACGCCGCGATACTCAGTGGGGTTGCGGATGTCGCGAACGGATCCAGTTGCTTCCTGATTGGTGGCTCGGACAGCGACATTGCGCGGGCGCTCGAAACACTGAATCGCATCTGCTCAAGGCACCTGATCCTGGGTCCCGCCGGCGCGGGCATGGCCGCGAAGGTGATCAACAACGCGGTCGCTCATGCAGTCATGGTTGTTCTCGCGGAAGCAAACGCGCTTGCAACCACGAGCGGGGTACCCCTGGACACCCTGTGCGAACTGCTTTCGCAGGAAGATGCCGGACTCTTGCGACCTTTGACTGCGCGCCTTGCGGGACGCTATCGCCGCGGCGACTTCGAAGGAGGGATGTCCACTCTGGCAGCACGGAAGGACTCCAGTCTCGCATTGGAGATGGCCCGAGACGCCAACACACCTCTGTTCGTGATGGGGGCCGCCGACACCTTGTACGAGGTTGCGCTCGCCCACGCACTGGGTGATCAGGACTACGCGTCAATCATCACGCTGTGGGACACCTGGCGAGGACCAAAGAATGCGGAGAAGGTGTGATCGCCACGGATCGTGGGCCATCCGTGCCTGAGCGGTGGGCTCTAGACGGGGTGGCGGTCGTTACCGGCGCGGCACGTGGAATCGGGGCGGCGGTTGCTCACCGTCTTGCCGAGCGGGGCGCCACGGTTGTGCTAGCAGACATCGAGACTCGCCGTCTTGCCCAGCAGTGCAAGCAGCTGACAGAGAAGGGCTTCGCCGTCGCCAAGCGCCAGGTCGACGTGGCCAGTTGGGAATCAGTCGAGGCTCTGGCCTCCTCAGCGGCGGAGCTGGGGGCACTGCGTTACTGGATCAACAACGCCGGCATCATCGACCGGACGGCGCTCTTGGATATCGACGCTGAGCGCTTCGACAGCCTCATGACAGTGAATGCACGAGGCTGCCTGTTTGGCATACAGAGTGCGGCGCGCAGAATGGAATCCGGCGCGTCCATCGTCAACACGGCGAGCATGTCTTCATCAATCGCACTCCACAACACCGCTCACTACGGAGCCAGCAAGGCGGCCGTCGCCCTCCTAACGAAGAACGCTGCCCTCGAGTTGGCGCCACTTGGGATCCGGGTAAACGCGGTGGCCCCTGGGTCCATCCGCACAGCGTTCACGGAAGAGCGTCTCGCACAACCCGGTGCACTCGCGCGCACGGAACTGCGAATCCCGCTCGGTCGAGTAGGGGTCCCGGACGACGTCGCGGGGCCAATCGCATTCTTGTGCAGCCCAGAAGCCGCCTACATCACTGGTGCCATTCTCGCCGTCGACGGAGGGTGGACGGCATGGTGACGCCCATCGCCGTGAGAAGCCGAACCTTCACAAGCAAGTCGGCCGAGAAGCCCATGCAGGGCTCGCTGGACCTCCTCCCAACCGCTCGAGAGTCAGAGGTGCATTCTCATGATTGATAGTGAACTCACAGTTGACAGGAGAGCAGGTGCCTCGACGGACGAACCTCCGAGAACCATTTCCCTGACTGTCGCCCAGGCGACCGTTCGCTACCTGATCGCTCAATACACCGTCCGAGACGGGCAGCGAACGCGGCTTATCGCAGGGATGTACGCGATCTTTGGACACGGCAATACAGGAGGCTTGGCCCAGGCGATGGCCGAAGTCGAGCCCGGAGAGCTCTTCTTCCTTGAGGGACGAAACGAGCAATCGATGGCGCACGCTGCGGCGGCATATGCCAGAGCAACTCGACGCCTGAGCACGATCGCCTGCGCGACGTCCATCGGCCCGGGGGCTCTGAACATGATCACTGCGGCGGCCGGCGCCCAAGTCAACCGACTTCCGGTCCTACTGCTGCCATCGGACGAGTTCATGGACCGCCGTCAGGGAACCATCCTCCAAGGACTGGAGCACCCTCGCTCGGGCGACACCACTGTCAACGACTGCTTCCGGCCAATCGCACGCTACTTCGATCGGATCACGCGGCCCGAGCAGTTGCTGACCGCGCTTCCAGCGGCCATGCGGGCACTTACCAGCCCCGAGGACACCGGAGCGGTTGTGGTCTGCCTGCCGCAGGACGTACAGGCAGAGGCGTTCGACTTCCCTCTCGCGTTCTTTGGTCAGCGGGACTGGCGCATAGATCGACCCCTTGCTGACAGCGAGTCCCTGGCTGCCGCAGCGGCCGTCATTCAGGAGGCGACGAAGCCCATCATTATCGCTGGTGGGGGGGTTGCCTATTCACATGCCGAGCACGAGTTGCGCAGTTTCGCCCAGAGACACGGGATTCCTGTCGCGGAAACCTACGCGGGAAAGGGCGTCCTCGCAGAGGACTCCTGGCGGAACCTCGGTGGAATCGGCGTCGAGGGTACGACCCCCGCCAACACTCTCGCGATGGAAGCAGACCTCGTGATCTGCGCCGGCACTCGACTGGCCGACTTCATCTCCGGGGCGCAGTCGACGTTTCAGAATCCACGCGTACGCTTCGTCGGCCTGAACATTGCTCGAAGTGACGCTGTGAAGCAGGGTGCGCTGTCGGTCGTTGGTGACTTGAAGGCGTCGTTGGGGCAACTCAGCAACCTGCTCGGGACTTGGAGTGCGGGGCATGAAGTCCGCGATCAGTCCCTCGCACTGAGGGAGTCATGGCGTCGCACGGTCGATCAGTTCACCGCGATCACCGATGGCAGAACAATGAGTCAGCCGAGCCTGATTCGCATCATTAATGAGGAGGCTCCGCGGGGAAGCACCGTTGTCGCTGCTGCGGGAACACTCCCAGGCGACGTGTTGCGGCTCTGGGACACGAGCGGCGGTACGCACTGCCACCTGGAGTTCGGCTTCTCTTGTATGGGGTACGAGATTCCCGCTGGAATCGGGGTACGCCTCGCCAGACCCGACAACCACGTCTTCGTCCTGGTGGGTGATGGCACGTTCTTGCTGAATCCAGGCGAGATCGTTTCGGCTGTACAACATGACCTGAAAGTGACATTCATCGTTTCAGAGAATGGTGGCTTTCAGTCCATCCATCGCCTTGAGCGCGAACTAGTACACGAACCCTTCGCGAACCTACTCGAGCACCGTGACATCCATACGCGAAAACTGTCAGGCACGCGAATTGGACTCGACCTCGTAGCTGTCGCATCGGGCCTTGGGGCTGCGGCGCTGCTGGCTGCGACCGAAGCCGATCTCCGCCAGGCGATTCATCAGTCGCTCAGCGACCCCCAGCCGTACGTTATCGTCGTCCCCACTGATCCGACGCACTACTTCCGGCGTACTGAAGTCTGGCACGACGTCGCGCCAGCAGCGGTGGCGAATGACCCGCGCCTAACCCAAGTTCGAGCGGAGTACGAGCGCACCCGTGAGCTGAAGCAACGGCGGTTCATGTAATGCCGACAGAACGATTGAACGACTCTGACCGGTCCCACACGAATCCGCATTCTCACTTGAACCGGGCACACGAGGCCTTGAATGCCGCCTCACCGGATGGGCTCTGCGCACTCATCGACGGAGCGCCCTGCTACTCAGGTATCCCACTGACTGTCGTCGACCCCTCCACGGGTCAAACGATCGCCTCCGTAGGCGAAGCCGACGACCGGGTGGTGGATCAGGCAGTTCAATCCGCGGTCCTCGCCTTCCGGTCGTGGAGGGACCGTCGCCCACTCGAACGTGGACGCGTTCTCATGAGCATCGCAAGGATGCTCGAGGAGCACGCAAATGACCTGGCTGACGTGGAGGCAATCGACACGGGCAAGCCCCGCTCGCAAGCGCTCGGCGACGTCATGATTGCGATTCGCTACTTTGAGTTCTACGCCGGAGTCGCCGATAAGGTCAATGCGGAAACGATTCCCACCGCGCCAGACACCCTGACCTACACAGTTCGCGAGCCATTCGGGGTCGTGGCCCATGTCACGCCATGGAACTCGCCCATCAGCCAGCTTTCCCGCGGGGTCGCACCCTCTCTCGCAGTCGGCAACACCGTGGTTGTGAAGCCCTCCGAGGTAGCACCGCTCTCGTCGCTGATTCTGGCCCAGCTGTTCGTCGCCGCCGGACTACCACCAGGCGCCTGCAATGTTGTCGTTGGTCGGGGTATCAGCACGGGCACTGCACTAGTCAGGCATCCAGACATAGGGCACATCACGTTCACAGGCTCCATCCGCGGTGGCCGACAGGTGATGACGGCCGCCGCTCAGCGCATTGCCTCCGTTAGCCTCGAACTCGGAGGCAAGTCACCGAGTCTCGTCTTCTCCGATGCGGACC
The DNA here is from genome assembly GCA_044374195.1 of Candidatus Nanopelagicales bacterium. Taxonomy (GTDB): domain Bacteria; phylum Actinomycetota; class Actinomycetes; order S36-B12; family S36-B12; genus CAIKZY01. The sequence continues at coordinate 126,419 of JBILOY010000003.1, read as the reverse complement.
TGGAGGCGGCTGCCTCGGCGGCGGTGGCCGCCATCACACGAAACGCCGGACAGTCGTGCTTCGCGACCACCCGGATCCTCGTTCAAGACAGCGTCTTCGAGACGTATGTCGACTTGCTGAGTTCCCGCGTAGATCGACTGACCATTGGCGCAGCGCTCGACGACTCAGACATCGGCCCGCTGGCATCGCTCGCCCAGCTCGAGCGGGTGCAGGCCTACGTCGCCGGTGCAGTGAAAGATGGTGCAAGAATTGTGCGGGGAGGCAAGCGCCCTGGCGCGCCACATCTTCAGTCCGGATTCTACTTCGAGCCAACAGTACTGAGCGATCTTCGGCCTGACATGGCCGTCGTCCGCGAGGAGGTCTTCGGTCCGGTTCAGTGCATTCTGCCATTCTCAACTGAAGCCGAGGCCGTTGCAATGGCCAACGATTCAGACTACGGATTGGCTGCGGGCGTCTTCACGCGAGATCTCTCCCGCGCGCACCGACTCGCAAGGCTGCTCGAAGCAGGTCAGGTGCAGATCAACCGGTACCCGGCGGGTGGAGTCGAGACTCCATTCGGCGGCTACAAGCAGAGTGGACTGGGCCGCGAGAAGGGGCTTGAGGCGTTGATGCACTACACGCAGTTGAAGACCGTGATCGTCGATCTGTCGTGAGTTCCCACGACCTGAGTCGAGTCTGGCCTGACTCCGACGCCGACGTCACACTGGAGCAATTGCGCCATCTACTGAGGCGACGAAACAATTGGGGCCGGTGGGGAACTGACGACGCCAAAGGCGCCATCAATCTGATTGACGAGGCGAAGCGACGCCAGGCCGCTGAATGTGTACGAAGTGGGCGGATCGTCTCATTGAGTCTTCCGCTGCCCGTGACACCGTCGAGCCAGAACCCGCATCCCGCGCAACACTTCATGTCTCGCGTTGAACGGGGTGAAGGCGGCGCCGCGCTCGACTTCCTCGGAGTCCGGGCTCATGGACTCCAGACCACTCACATTGACGCGCTGTGCCATGTTTGGGATGTCGACGGTATGTGGAACGGACGTCGGCCTGATGATGAGATCGGCTTTTCGGGCGCGCGCTTCGGAGGAATTGAGGCGTGGGCGGACGGCATCGTCACTCGCGGCGTCCTCTTTGACGTACCGAGATTCAGAGGCGTCCCGTATGTGACCGTTGACGAGCCGGTGCACGGCAGCGAGCTCGAGGCGATCGCGGTCGGACAGGGAGTTGACGTCGGCCCTGGCGATGCCCTCGTCGTATTCAGTGGTCGCGAGAACTACGAACGAGCAGAGGGGCCATGGGGCGGCGTCCCGATCGACGGAAACCCCACAGGGTTGATCCACGAACGTCCAGGCCTGCACGCCTCCTGTCTGAAGTACATCCGAGACACGGATGCCAGCGTTCTCGTCTGGGACATGATGGACTTGACACCGAATGGCTTCGGGCTACCTTGGGCCGTCCACGCCGCAATCTGGGCATTCGGGGTAGCACTCGTGGACAACGCGTCTCTCAAACCACTCGCCGAGGCTTGCCACGACGAGGGTCGCTGCGAGTTCTTGCTTTCGCTTGCCCCGCTCCACCTGATCGGCGGGACTGGCTCGCCCGTCAATCCCGTCGCCGTGCTCTAGGGCGGAGCATCCCGGCCTCCCGACAGGTCATTCTGTCTTCACTAAGAAGAACGTGGTGCCTTAGCCGAGTTCACGGTCGATTGCTGATCGCCAACCGGCGAAGAAGGCTCCCGAGGCCGCCAGAGTGGACTCATAGCCATAGCAGCCTTCGGTCGTTACGACGGTCGGCAACTCGAGAGAACCCAATTGGTTCCCGATGTAGTTGAAGTCGCCAGTTGACAGGTTGATCCAAGGCGTTGACTGGCCCTCATGGGAGTCACAGCCCAGCGCGATTACTAGCGAACTCGGAGCGAAGTCCCGAATGGCTTCGATGGCCAGGTCGAAGGCGGGGAGGTATTGCGCCCCAGCGGAGCCACGAGGAAGGGGGAGATTCAGGTTCTTTCCACGACCAACACCGCTCCCGATCTCCTCACGGAAGCCTGAGACCCAAGGCCAGCCTTCGGCATGAAGCGAGACGGTGAGGACGTCGGGGTCTCCATAAAACACCGCCTGTGTTCCATTGCCATGATCGGCGTCGAGGTCGAGCACTGCAACAGTCCCAGACTCCTTGAGGGCCCTTGCGGCAATTGCCGCGTTCGCGAAAATGCAGAGCCCTCCCCCAAATCCAGGGAATGCGTGATGGCCTGGAGGTCTGCAAACAGCAAGTCCCATGCGAACCTCACCACTGGCACCACTGGAGACCCATTCACCTGCACGTAGGGCAGTTGTCGCGGCGAGAAGGGCGCTTCTGCACACCTCGGGAGTCGCCCGGGTTACCTCGTCGAAGAAGTAGCCGGTGTGCCTCCCGAGATACGAGGTCGGCTTGGTGAATACAGCATCCTCGCGTCGAACGAAGTAGAGGGGAAAGGACGGCTCATCAAGCTCGAGGTCAGACCCCTCGAGGATGAAGTCGACGTACTCATCGGAATGCACGGTTCGTGCCGCCGCACCCGAGGAAGAGTCCACAATCAGTTGCGTTACAACGCCGAATGTTGCGCGATAGGAGTCCAGTACAGCATCAACCGATGTATCCCACACCACTCCGGGGAACGGCGCACTCAAGGCGCTGGGAGAGAGTACCTCGGCTGCTACGAAGCGCCTGCCACCGCGCACGTCATCAGGCACCACAACTCATCTCCTCTGCGATCCATCTGAGTAGGTCATTGTCGAAGCGCTGCGAATCCTCGAGTTGGGGCGTGTGGCCGACTCCTCGGTAGAGCAGCCGGCGGGAGGTCTGGGAATCCAGGGCCAGGGTGGACCAGGCTCCGTGAGGGATGCAAAAGTCAAGTTCGCCCAGCACGAGGAGGATCCGAGTCTGAAGGCCGTCAAGCCGGGACTGCATATCCGCCCGGTCCGGCATCAGTTCTGCCAAGTGCTCGAACGCTGGACCGGTTGACACCCCTTCCCACAACCACCGACAGTCGTATGCCGGATCCGCCCAGAAGATCGCGCCATCGCCTATGTAGTCGAGTATGGGGTACTCACTCGGGGCGGCATGGTCCAGCACGCTCGCGATCGCGGCCCGGTTCCGCTCGTGTACATCCTTGCGCTGCGGAGTAGCGTACGTCTCCCAGAACTGCGACACCCGCGGGGCTAGCTCCTCGAACGAGAACGGCACCCCCGCGATCATCACGAGTCCGTCTACATGTTGCGGGTACTTGAGGGCGTACGCCAGCGCTACCTGCGCATGCATGGAGTGACCAACCACCGTCCACCGCTGAACGCCCGTTTGCGCGCGGACCGCCTCGATGTCGTCAGCGAAGGACTCCAACGACAGGTTCGCCACCTCCGTCAACGCTGGGGCGTAAGTCGGATCGAAGTGCCGACCGTTGACGAACGTGAGATCCAAGGCCTCCTTCAGGTGACCGGAGAAGGTGCGGGGGTAGTAGATACTCGATCCCACGACCATGACTGGCGGCCCCTGCCCCTGCCTGATGTAGGGAATCGTCACGCCGTCCGGTGCGACTGCGTGGCCACTCGAGGTCGCACGGCCAGGTACTCTCCTCATTCGAAGATGGCGACCTGGCGTCCGGATGCTGCCGATGCTTCGGCTGCTAAGCACCAGCTCAGAATCTCCCTGCCCTGTGGCCCGGAAAGTAGGGGGGAGGATCCATTCATCATCGAGGTGACGAAGTCCTGGGTGGACCGCAAGAAGCTCACATCCCAGCCGGTCGCGACATCATCGAAGTGCTGGAAGGTCCCGTCCTTGTAGAGGACTACAGGCGACTGCCCCAGCATGTTGCCCATGCACCGAGTGACCCACAGCACCCCGTGAGTACCCGTGATCTCGATAACGTCGTCGGCCGCGTAGAACTCCGTGTCAATCTCCAGTTCTGGACTCCAGGTCGCCTCCCACGAGCCGAGCCTGTTGTCCGGAAACTTGTAGGACACGAGGGCTGGCACATCAATGATCGCCCCATGGGCGGGCGTCTTTCCCGCCCACACGAAGAGGTCTGTCGCCGATCCGAACAGGAACCACGCCAGCGAGTAGGCGTGGTGCCCATCGTCAGTTAGCCACTGGCCCCCACCAGCCAGACTGCGATCCGCGCGCCATTCCCACGAGGATTCGGGAATGGCCCAAGCCTTTGGACTCCGACCTGCAAATGTCTTGTGACGCAGGGTGATCGGCTTACCAATGGCCCCGTCGTCGATGAGTTTCCGCGCCAACTGGATCGGTGGGTAGAAGATGATGTTCTCGTACACCTTCAGGACCTTGCCGGCGGAATAAGCCGCTGCGACCATCTCGTCCGCCTCCGCAACGGTGCCCGCAATCGGCTTCTGAACGGAGACGTGCTTGCCGGCCGCCAGCGCTTCCAGGGTCACTCGGTGATGCAGGTGATGGGGCAGCAGGATTTCGACGGCGTCAATCTGAGGCAGGGCAAGAACCTGCTGGTAGTCGGTGAAGACGAACTCGTCCTCGACGCCCCACAGGCGACCTCGCTCAAGCGCCACGGAGCGGTCGACGTCAGCGACAGCTGCGATCCGGGCCTCGGGATTGTTGAGGTAGCCGATTGCGTGCAGCGTGGAAATTCGGCCTGTGCCAATGAAAGCGACGTTGAGCACTGGTTCCTCCAGAGCGATTTGGGTTCCGAGACACTCGAGCCCGCCCTACGTTCAGGCGCGCTCATGCCTCTCCTTTGCCGACCTCTCAAACATAGAGTTGTTACAACTCGGTTGTCAATGCTGCTATGACCCTTGAAATGATCCATGGTTATGACTCCTTGTCGGGGCTTGAACGCTCAATTCTGAATTGCTGGGCGGATGGAACTGGGAGCTGCGTGCACTCTGATGGGCGCCGGTGAGTCGAGCGGCCTACCGGCCCTACCATGGTGCGACAGGACACCAGCGAGGCCCTGAGCGGCGGGAATGCTAGCTTCACCACCGTACAAGGCAGTTGTAGTAGCCTCACGCCATGACTGAGGCGCGCTCAGGGTCGCTCCGAACGGGCCTGCAGGTACTCGACGTGTTATGCGCCCATCCCGATGGCCTCGGAGTGACTGAGTTGGCGGCGAGAATTGGAAAGGACAAGGGCAACCTGCACCGACTCCTCCGCATTCTCGAGGAGGAAGGACACGTTCAGCAGGACTTGCCCACGAAGCGATATCGACCGACGGTCAAGATTGTCAACCTCGCATCGAGCCTGCTCCGAAACCTAGATCTCCTGGAGATTGCTCGCCCCGTGATGCGGGCTCTCAAGCAGTCCACAAAAGAGACCGTGCATCTCGCCCAACGGACCGCTCAGGGCGGGGTGTACATCGCCCAGGAACGGGCAACCGGCAGGCTCACCGTCGAGACAGACATCGGAGCAACGGTGCCGATCCATTGCACGTCGACGGGGAAAGCCCTGTTTGTGGATGCAACGCGCGAGGAACTGCAACAGATTCTCGTGGACCCCTTGGAGAGCTTCACGGTCCGTACGCATCGGACGCTCGCAGCCCTCATGACTGACATTGAGCAGGTACGAGAGCGCGGATACTCCTACGACGATGAAGAGCACTACCCAGGGATTCGTTGTGTCGCCGCTCCAATCCGCGATATGTACGGAAAGGTCATCGGATCCATCGGCGTGTCCGGGCCTGAAGGCCGAATGACACTTGCGCGATTGCCAGAGGTCGGAGCGGAAGTCAGGGCCTCGGCGGATCAGATATCGCTGGCGCTAGGTGGCGCAGATCTCAGAAGCGCGGTCAGCATTGACGCTGCATCTGTGTCCTCAGACGCACCGGACTCCTAGTCGCCCTAACATCGGCAGTACTCAAGGCCTTCGCCGTGCCCGGACGGTCTCAGTCGCCTGAGCGATGGTGCATCGGGCGCAAACGCATTCCCACCGGCGCAAGCCGCGGATAGCGCTTGACCGCGGCCCTTTCAGAAGGTCACCCCTTCACGGCCCCTCCGACAAAGCCCCTCGTTATCCACCTGTAGGCGACAACGTAGAAGATCACAGTTGGTAGCTGGGCAATGAGAGCCGCCGCCGCTGGCATGTTAAACGAGGCGAAGTACTTCGAGGTTGTCACGAGCACGAGCCCGACCGTAACGGGATACTTGTCAGAGTCCGCCAAGAAGATCGCCGCGAAGAAGAACTCATTCCATACGCTGATGAAGTTGATGGATGCTGCGACGGCGATACCTGGAATCATGAGCGGCCCAATGATGTACTGCAGCGTCTGTCGATCCGAGGCGCCATCGACGGATGCTGCCTGGTCCAACTCGATCGGAATGGCAGCAAAGAACCCACGGAGGATGAAAATGTAGAAAGGCAGCGCGTAGGCAGCGTGAACGAGCATGAGTCCGAACAGGCTGTTCAGCAGCCCGATGGCCTCGAGCAGCTCATAGAGCGGAATGACGATTGACTGCTGCGACAGCATCAGCGTCGTCAGCAGAAGGATGAAGATCGGTGTCTGCCACGGAAAGGAGAACCTGCTAAAGGCATACGCGGGAACGATCGAGAGTGCCGTTGCGATTACGACGGTCCCCACAGCGATGATCAGGGTGTTGCGGAGTTGCGTGCCCATGTCGAGCGTGGTCCATGCGCTCCAAAACGCATCCAACGAGGGTTCCGAGGGCAGTGCCAGGGGTGAGGTTACGGCCTCCGACTGCGTCTTGAGCGCAGTGCTGATCACCAGGAAGAGTGGATAGAACCAAATGGCCATAGTCCCGCCCACGACCAGGAGGACTAGCGCCGTCCGCGCGCCGCTCCAACGGGTGGACCGCCGTCGGTGATCCTCACGTGTCCGCATTGGAATCCCTCCCCAGGCTTCTGAGGTAGAAGATCGCGAAGAGCCCACTGATCAAGAGGATGACGACGCTGATCGCTGCGCCGTACCCATAGTGATAGGAGAGGAAGGTCTGGGAGTACATGAAGTAGCCGAGCACGGTTGTGCTTCCGTAGGGGCCGCCTCGTGTCATTGCCAGGACCTGGTCGAAAGATCGAATCGCTGCGAGGCCGGCGAGGACCACAACCACACCGGCAACAGGCCTGATCAATGGAATGGTTACGTATCGGAGGGTCTGCAGCGCGGACGCTCCCGCGAGCTCAGCGTTCTCGTAGAGTTCGGCTGGGATTTGCTGAATGCCAGCGTAGAACATCACGAGTGGGAATCCAATGTACGCCCATGAGAAGACCATGATCAGCACGTACAGATTGATGGATGGATCCCCAAGCCAATCGCGGTTGAGTTCCTCCAATCCCACGGCACTGAGCAGCGCGTTCATCGCTCCGAATACGGGGTTCAGGATGAGCCTGAACATCAGTCCGACTACGACTAGTGAAATCGTCGCAGGCAAGAAGAGCACCGAGCGCGCTGTGTCACCAATGCGGGGCCTCTGGTTCGCCAAGTAGGCAGCAAGCAGGAAGCCACCGCCCACCGGAATGATGATGGTGAGGAGCGTCCAAATCGCACTGTTCTTGAACGACTGCCAGAAGGCAGGGTCGCGGATCAAGGCTTGGTAGTTGGCCAGGCCGATGAACTCCTGCGCTGGCGAGATGCCATCCCAGTCCGTGAGGCTGAGATAGAAGGTCCGAGCAATCGGGAAACCGACAAAAACGGCGTAGACCACGACGGGAAGGGCGAGGCCAAACACCCAGATGAACTTGTGACGGCTGATCAAACTCGTTCTTGGATCCCGGCGCCCACTGAGCCGCTGCATGCAAACCCTCCCAACGTAGCGCCTGGAGCTTCAACTCTAGGTTCGCTCGCGATTCGCGACCGGCAATCTACCTGCAGATCGCTTGAATCCGAGTGGGCTGGCCCCAGACTCCAGCGATGGAGCGTGACCAGCCCACTCAGATTCGTGCTAGTGGTCCTATTGCACTGGCTTGCCTACTGCACTGGGCCCCGGACCTTTGTGGCCTCGGCTTCCACGGCGGCCGCCGCGTCCTCCGGCGAGATTGCCCCGTCAAGCACACCCTGGAGCTGTGTCAAGAACACGTCGGCAATCGCGGGATCGAAGTCGATGTCGATCGCGGCAAAGGAGGGACCAGCATTCTGGATGTCCTCCGCTAGGCGCTGCTGAATCGGGCTGAGCCCGCTCAGATCAACGCCACGATTGGCTGAGCAGCACAAGCCAGAGTCAAGAAACGCCTGCTGAGCCGCTACGCCTGTGTAGTAGTTGACGAACTCGGCGGCTTCATCCTTGTGCTGCGACTTGTCCGAGATCATCAGGATGTTGTCGGCGAACGCCATTGGCACGGCCGGGTGCTCGGCATTGACCTGCGGGAAGGGGAAGTAGTCGAATGCTGGGACTTCGGTTTCGCCGTCGCCTGACAAGTACTTCACCATCCACGATCCACCAAACCAGTTGGCTGCCTTGCCCTGGTTCCAGGGAACCAGGCCATCGGCCAGATCAATGCTGTTCCAGCCCGGGAAGACCAGTCCACTCTCGGTCCAGGAACGCATGACCTTGTTCGTCTCCACGACACTGGGGTCTGTCCAAGGAATCTCGTTGTTAAGCAATGCGTTGTAGTTGTCTAGGCCGAAGGCGTTGACAAAGTATCCCTGCCACTCATACTGCGCCTCCCACTTGCCAGCATCAGTAATGAGCATGCATGACGCATCGGTCGACGAGATTGTTTCGCAGTTCTTGAGGAACGACGTCCAATCTGTGGGAACCGAAAGGCCATTCGCCTCGTACATATCGGCGTTGTACCACCACTCAGCCGAAGACATGCTGTCGGGAACGAAGAACTTGGTTCCATCGAAAGTCGAGGCTTGGATACCAGCGTCGCTAAGCGTTTCATCCCAGCCGAACTTCGCGTAGTAGTCGTCTAGCGGGGCAGCGAATCCAGATTCGATCATCTTCTCGGCCCAACCGCCAGCCCATGACCAGGCAATGTCAGGGGGATTGTCGCTTCGAAGGTCGGCGGGAGCCTTCGTTCGGTAGGTAGTGCCATCGACCCCCGTCACTGTGACGTTGATCTTCCCTGCGAACTCCGTATTGAAGCCTTCAACCACGCCCTCCAACACTGCCCACGCCTCCGGCGAGTTGTTCTGCGCCAGGAACTGCAGTTCGACCACTTCACCACTCGTGGTCTCCGGGGCCGAACTCGCCGGCGCGGCCGACGACTCACCGGATGCACTCCCACCCGACCCACACGCTGCCATTAGCGGTAGCACCGCGAGCAGCAGGATCGCCCCCACTCCGTTTCGCCTTCGATTCATGACCACTTCCTCTCTCATCGCATGACGCTGCCCAAGCACTGCTACGACTCCACTTGTGCAGTCGGGCTGTCCTCAGGCCCGGTCGGTCCCAAGTTTGAACGAGAGTACAACGGCGTTGTCCCAGTGTCAATGAAACTCCCAAGAATGCCGCAAATTGTTAGCGTCCTGGCCCGATGGTTCACTGGCCCGCCCAGTTGAGCCCTAGGGGCATGCCTCAGACGTCTTGTAGTGAGCTCTGACCCGGGCATAGACCTCGCCGGATCCTTCTACGACAACCCGTTTGTTAAGAGAGCACCCTCGTCCGGACCGCACACGGAGAGACATGTCAGGGAGAATGCACTCCAGCAGGCTGGATCGGCGCTGTTGCTCTGGGCGATCGCGGACCCTGCGGGATCCTGGGCGGTGGCGGTGGCCTTCTGCTCGCCAACTGGAGTCCGTCGACTGCGGCCACCGGCCAGAACGCCAGCGTTACCTAGACTGCGAGTTGGTTGCGTTCCGTGCGCAGGTTCAGGATGAACGAGTGCCCGCGGACAACGACGCTCGCGGTCCGGTCGTTCGTCTGTCCGATCATCGGGCGAAGCCGCGCCCTATACCGGCCGTGACCAGCCTGGACCCGGTTGTGCCAATACTGCTCGGCTCGATGGAAAGCGGAGGCATGAGCTCGTCGACGGCCAGAGCCGGCGCTCGGCCAATGACGACCTCGGCGCCCTCGCCAGTGTCCAAACAGAGCAGTCGAGGCGGGTGCGCTGGGCACATATTGTTCCCAATGTGTTCCCACTTGGCACCGACACCGCAGCGAGAGGGTGATCGTCAGTCGCACATCCCTGTTGCGCTGCAATAACTTCGAACGAGAGCCGCCTCGGGGATTTGAACCCCGGACCTACGCATTACGAGTGCGTTGCTCTACCCCTGAGCTAAGGCGGCCTGCACTCGGAGGGGCCATACGGCAACCCTCCGAGGGCTAGGGAATGCTATCCCAGTCGACTGGTGGCCAATTAACCGACGTGAGCCATGGGTGAATCGTTGGCGGCCATGTCCTTCTTGGTCATGTTGACCAGGACGATCCACAGGATGCCGGCAATCGCGAGGATGATCGCGCCCCAGAGGAATCCGCGATTGAAGCCTGCGACCAGGGCGTCCGGAGTCGGACCCTGAAGGTTGTTGGCGATGATGTAGGCCGCGGTTGCGGAGGTGGCGATTGTGTTCAGGAAGGCCACGCCAATAGCGCCGCCGATTTGCTGGCTGGTGTTGAGCACCGCTGAGGCAACGCCTGCGTCGTGGTCACCCACCGCGTAAAGCGAGACAGCCGAGAGGGGCACGAACACCAGGCCCATGCCAAGGCTGATGATGATCAGCGAAGGCAGGATGTCGGAGGCGTACGCGCTGTTCGGCGTCATGCGGAGCAGAAGCAGCATGCCAACGACAGTCATGATGAAGCCGGCGCCGGTGACCCAGCGAGGGCCGAAGCGCGGAAGCAGCTGACTGGCAATGCCCGCGCTGACGATGACACCCGCGGAGAACGGCAGGAAGAGCAGGCCGGACTTCAGCGGGCTGTAGCCGAGCACTGCCTGGAAGAAGAAGGTCAGGAACAAGAACATCGCGAAGAGGCCGATACCGACGAAGAATGATGCAAGGTAGGCGCCGCCGCGATTGCGGTTCTTCAGGATTCGCATCGGAAGCAAAGGATGCGAGCTCTTCGACTCGATGAACAAGAAGATTGCTAGCAGGATCAAGCCGGCGCCGATGAAGAGCAGTGTCTGCGAACCGTTCCAGCCCTCTGTCTCAGCTTTGGTGATGCCGTAGACCAAGGAGACGAGACCCAGAGTCGCAGTGATCGCGCCGGGGATGTCGTACTTCGTATCGCCCGTTGCACGTGACTCGCGCACGAATGGGATCGCCAAGATGACGGCGATGATCGCGATGGGCACGTTGACGAGCAAGGTCCAGTGCCAGTTGGCGTATTCAGTGAGGATGCCGCCGAGCACGAGACCGATTGCTGCGCCACCGCCGGAGAGTGCGCCGTACACGCCGAAGGCCTTCGCGCGCTCCTTGGAATCAGTGAAGGTCACGGAGATGAGACTCAGGGCCGCGGGGGCCAGCACCGCAGCGAACACGCCCTGAAGGGCACGGGCGGCGAACAATGTGCCGGAGGTTTGAGCGAGGCCACCGAGGAACGAAGCGAATGCGAAGCCGATCAGGCCGATGATGAACATCTTCTTGCGGCCGGCGTAGTCGGCGATACGACCGCCCAGTAGCAGCAGTCCGCCGAATGCAAGTGTGTAGGCGGTGATGACCCACTGGCGGTCAGCGTCGCTGATGCCCAGGTCGGCCTGCATCGAGGGCAGGGCGATATTCACGATCGACGCGTCGAGTACGACCATCAACTGTGCGATAGCGATGACGACGAGCGCACCCCAGCGCTTGGGGTCGGGGATAACTGCCGAGGCATTCGTGGGCGCAGCGGCGTCAGTCACAGATACTCCAAGATGTGAACAATGTTTAGTTCACGAACCTTAGCACTGTTGTTGAACGGGCAACTTCCCACTGAGCAGGTAAGTGTCGACCTGCTCGTCAATACACGCGGAACCGCGACTGTATGCAGTGTGCTGGTGGGCGTCCCAGGTCAGCAGGCCGGCGTTCTCGAGCTCTCCCGCCACCTGCTCGGCCCACGAATACGGAGTTGCAGGGTCATACGTCGTGCCGACGACCAAGATCGGCGCGGCGCCCGCAGCACTGACGTCGGTGATCGGGGCTGACATTCCCTCGGCCATAGGCCAGCCCATGCAGCCCAATAGTCCCCAGGCCAGTGCCGGACCAAAAGTCGGTGCCTCGGTCGTCCATTCCCGGCCAAGCGCAGCCGCGTCATCGGGAGTGCCGACGAATGGGCGATCGATGCAGGTCACCGCGTAAAAGGACTCGAGGGCGTTGCTCGTGTAATGGCCCTTCGCATCACGCTCGGCACGCTGATCCCTCAATGCCAGCAACTCATCAGGTTGAGATTTCGTCACCGCGGAGTCAAGCGCAGGGATGAGCGCTTCGTAATCGCCCGGTGGAAAGTACAGATACGAGACAACCGCGGATTGCGCGAGCGCCTGGGTCAGTTCGCGGCCATCGGTAGCGATGAGTGGCGTGGCGTCGAGGCTCGTGAACCATTGCTGCATTTGAGTGACAATGTCGTCAGCACTCCCCTGCCACGGACACTGATCCGATTCACTGCAGTACTGGGCGAAGTTGCGCAGTTCACCTTCCAACGCGACCGCCTGCACACGCGTCGTCTCCACCAGATCAGTGCTGGCCGGCAATACGCCATCGAGAACCATGCGTCCGACGTTCATTGGGAAGAGCTCGGCATAGACCGCACCGAGGTAGGTCCCATAGGACTTGCCGAGATAGTTGAATGCGGGGTCCCCGACAACGGAGCGCACGATGTCGAGGTCGCGCGCAGCATCGGCGGTGCCCATGCGGCCATACAGCGGTGATTCGGATGCAGCGCAGCCTTCGCGCAAGGTCGTGCTAGCTGACACCAGGTCATCGACTTCCTGCGACGTATCTGGAGTGGAATCAATCGTGGCGAGATCGTCTTTCTGTTCATCGGTCAGGCACTCGATCGGTGAGCTACTCGCGACTCCGCGCGGGTCCACGCCAATAAGGTCGTAATGCTTCAGAACCTCGGGACTTACGACAGCCTCGGCGAACTTCGCGTAGTCGAATGCACTGCCTCCAGGACCACCCGGATTCACGAAGAGCGAACCGAGATCACCTTCGCCCGCGCTCACGCGCGAAACGTTGAGCTCGATGGTCGCGCCGGTCGGATTCGAGTAGTCAAGCGGCACTGTGACGAGCATGCAGTCGGCATTACCGCAATTGCGCCACGTGGCCGGCTGCGAGTAGAAGGATTCGAGTCCTGACGGCGGGCTTGGCATGACGGAAGCCATGACGGGCGTAGCCGCAGGGGCTCCCGAACAGCCCGCCAAGAACACTGCGGACAACGCCGCAGCGGCGAGAGAGAGGGGCCTGCGCATCTCAGGCCGATGCGGTCCGGATCCAGGGATCCTTGAGTTCGACCATGAGTGACTCCAGCGCTGAGAGCGGTGCGACATTCGCACGAATCTGCGCACGGGTGTGCTCGATGGCCTCGAGACGCCGACCAGTGTCGTTGGCCGTGCTGCCTGCCGCCAGCTGTGAGAGCTGCGGGCGCATCTCGTCATTGATCAGCATCACCGGAGAATCGAGCTGGATCATCAAGACATCGCGGTAGAGACCGAGCAGGTCGACGAGCGCGCGATCGAGTTGGTCGCGCAGAGTGCGAGTGGCACGTTTCTTCTGCGATTCGTTGAGATCCTTCTGGGCTGACTTCATCAGCTTATCCATCTTGGCCTTCGTCACGCCCTCGGCTCCGACACCGTACGTAGCCTCGAGGCGCGCCTGCTCAGCTGCATCAAGCGGCTCAGTGATGGCCTTGGCATCATCTGTCGCTGCGCCAAGCAGGTTGCTTGCGGAGGCGAAGCAGCCCGGGATGTCATGCAGGCTCAGCGGAATTCGGAGAACTTCCTGGCGGCGCATGCGTGCATGCTCATCCTTCGCGAGTGCGCGCGCTCGACCGATGTGACCTTGTGATGCTCTCGCAGCGAACGCGGCCATTGCGGTGTCGACGCCGTAAGCATCGACGAGCAGTTGCGCGACAGATGCCGTGCTCGGTGTCGCGAGGTTCACATGCCGCGTGCGCGAGACGATGGTCGGCAGAACATCCTCGACACTCGGGGCACACAGGATCCAGACCGTATGCGGCGGTGGCTCCTCAAGAGCCTTGAGCAGCACATTGACCGCACGCTCAGTGAGTCGATCGGCGTCCTCAATGACGATCACGTGCCACGGCGCATTTACAGGCGACATCGACGAGGTACGCACGAGCTCGCGTGCATCGTCGACTCCGTAGGTGAGCTCGGAAGTGCTGACCACGTCGACATCGGCGTGGCCGTTCAGCGGAGCGGTGCGACAGGCCTGGCAGAACCCGCATCCGCCTTCAGGGCAGACGAGCGCCGCAGCGAAGCAGGTGGCAGCCGTGGATCGACCAGAGCCGGGCGGGCCGGTGAACAGCCACGCGTGCGTCATCGAAGGGCCGCTCTCGCCGCGCTGCATCAACTGCGCGTCGGCCGCGGCTCGACTCAGTTGCTCGACGACGGCATCTTGGCCGACCAGCGACGACCAGATGGTCATGCGCGTGCCCCGAGCTCGGCGTCGACGCGCACACGGATTTCGGCAGCGATTTCGTCGATCGTCTGGCGCGCATCGACAACCAGGTAACGAGCGGGGTCAAGTGCTGCGAGAGTCAGGAAACCCTGACGCACGTGACGATGGAACTCAATCGGCTCGGCCTCCATGCGATCAGGATTGGCGACCCGCGATAGCCCCAATGCAGGATCAACGTCGAGAACGATCGTGAGATCAGGAACGCAGTCCTGAGTGGCCCAGCCGCTGAGATCACGAATGGTCTCAATACCGAGTTCGCGTCCGACTCCTTGATACGAGACCGAGGAGTCGATGTAGCGATCGCAGATGACAACATCGCCGCGTTCGAGCGCCGGGCGAATGACGCGCGCCACGTGCTCACCGCGCGCTGCAGCAAAGAGCAGCGCTTCGGCACGGGAGTCAAGACCGGTGAACTCCGGATTCAGCACGACCGAGCGAATGGCCTCGCTGGCGGGAGTCCCGCCTGGTTCGCGGGTGCGCACGATGGCGTGACCGTTCTCGGCGAGATGCGCAGCCAGCAAGCCCTCCTGAGTGGACTTGCCCGCGCCCTCGCCGCCCTCGAAAGCGATGAAGAAACCGGTCATGGCTCTACTGTGCCGAAGCCGCGGACTTCTTGGCGGCCTTCTTGGCCGCTGTCTTCTTAGTTGCCTTCACGACTCTCGCCGTGGTCTTGGCAGGCGCCTTCTTGACGGTCTTCTTCACGGCTCGCTTGGCGACCTTCTTGGCCGGCTTGCCCTCGATTGCCTCCTTGGAACGGCGCTCGGAGAGCAGATCGCTGGCACGTTCGACGCTGACCGTCATCGGGTCATCGGCCACACGTAGCGAGGCGTTGGTCTCGCCGTCGGTGACGTAGGGGCCGAAGCGGCCTTCCTTCACCACGATCGGCTTGCCGCTAGTGGGATCGTTACCGACCTCGCGCAGCGGCGCCTTAGCCGCACCCCGACCGCGCACCTTCGGCTGGGCAAACAGTTCGAGTGCCTTGGAGAGATCGACAGAGAAGATCTCGTCCTCGCTTGTCAGTGAACGCGAGTCGGTGCCCTTCATCAGGTACGGGCCATAGCGACCGTTCTGCGAGGTGATCTCGACGCCATCTGCGGGGTCGGTGCCGACAACGCGCGGCAGGCTCAGCAGTCGCAGAGCGTCGTCAAGGACGATCTCGCCGAGGTTCATGTCGCTGAACAGCGACGCAGTGCGCGGCTTCGCTGACTTCGGCGAACCCTCGGGCAGCACTTCAGTGACGTACGGCCCATAACGGCCGGACTTCGACATGATCTCCAGGCCGGTATCGGGGTCGGTGCCCAGCAGGCGATCGCCCGACGGCATCGCGAGGAGTTCCTCGGCCAGCTGCGCAGTGAGCTCATCGGGTGCGGTGCCGACGGGAATATTCGCTCGCTCCTCGCCACGCTCGACGTAGGCGCCGTAGCGACCCACGCGCAAGTAGGCATCGGTGCCCTCGATCGGCGTGATCGCGATCTCTCGTGCGTCGATAGCGCCGAGATCCTCGGTAAGGGCCTTGATCCCGGGGAACGGGCCATTGACGCTGTCGCCGCCGCGCCAGAAAGCTGCGAGCTGCTTGACGCGATCGGTCTGACCGGAGGCGATGAGGTCGAGAACCTCCTCCATGTTCGCGGTGAACTGGTAATCGATGAGCGAGGTGAAGTGCTCTTCAAGAAGGCGAATCACCGAGAACGCGGTGAAACTGGGAACAAGGGCAGAGCCCTTCTTCCATACATAACCGCGATCGACGATGGTCGACATGATCGATGCGTAGGTTGACGGACGACCGATGCCGAGCTCTTCGAGTCGTGCGACAAGCGAAGCCTCGGTGAAGCGCGCAGGCGGGGTCGTATTGTGACTCGCGGGGTTGAGTGAGTTGGCATGCACGATCTGGCCTTCGGCCATGTTCGGAAGCTCACGCTCGCGCTCATCATCGTCGAGGCTCTCCTCGGTGATGTCCTTGAGTGCGGCGAGGAAACCGGGGAACACGATGACGGTGCCCGATGCGCTGAACTCGGCGTCCATGCCGTTGGTTGCGGTGGCGCCAACTTTGACCGTGGTGGTGGCGATCTTGGCGTCAACCATCTGCGAGGCGACGGTGCGCTTCCAGATCAGCTCGTAGAGTGCGAACTCATCTCCGTGGAGTTCCTTCGACACTTCGCCGGGCGTACGGAAGACATCACCCGACGGGCGAATGGCCTCATGAGCCTCCTGCGCATTCTTCACCTTGCGGTCGTAACGGCGAGGAACCTCAGAGACGTACTCGGGGCCATAGAGCTCGCGGGCCTGGTTACGAGCAGCGTTCAGCGCTTGATCCGACAGCGTGGTGGAGTCAGTACGCATGTAGGTGATGTAGCCGTTCTCGTACAGCGCCTGCGCCACGCGCATCGTGCGCTGCGAACCCCAGCGAAGACGCTTCGAGGCCTCCTGCTGCAAGGTCGAGGTCATGAACGGCGCTGATGGACGGCGAGTGCCGGGCTTCTGCACGACCGAGCGAACCGTGAAGTCGGAGCCGATCAGGTGATTGGCGAGCTCATTCGCCGTGCGCTCATCGAGCAGCACGACAGAACCGCCCTTGAGCACGCCCTTCTCATCGAAGTCCTTGCCCGTCGCCACGCGAACGCCATCGACGGAGCTGAGCTTCGCGTCGAAGTTGCCAGGCGCAAACTCGGCGAGGATGTCCCAGTAGTTGCCGCTACGGAAGGCAATGCGCTCGCGCTCACGGTCGACGACCAGTCGCACTGCTACCGATTGCACGCGGCCGGCCGAGCGTGCCTCACGGCCGATTTTCTTCCAGAGCACTTCAGAGACCGGGTAACCGTAAAGACGATCGACGATGCGACGAGTCTCCTGTGCATCAACGAGCTGCATGTCGAGATCGCGCGGATTGTTAACCGCGGCGCGAATGGCCTCGGGGGTGATCTCGTTGAACACCATGCGCTGAACGGGAACCTTGGGTCGCAGCACCTCCATGAGATGCCAGCTAATAGCCTCGCCCTCGCGGTCCTCGTCAGTGGCGAGGAGGAGTTCGTCGGCGTCCTTGAGAGCCTTCTTCAGCTCGGCGATGGTCGCCTTCTTGGAATCGTGCACGACATAGATCGGCTGGAACTCGTCGTCGACGTTCACGGCGAGCTTGGACCACGGCTTCTTGCGGTCGGCTTCGGGCAGCTGCGAGGCCTTGGCGGCGAGGTCGCGGATATGGCCGACCGATGCCAGGACCGTGTAGTCGGGGCCGAGGTAGCCCGCGATCTTCTTGGCCTTGGCCGGTGACTCGACGATCACCAGGGTCTTATGCGCCACGAAAGCCTCTCCTTTATATGCACGACGGAATTACTCGGCGGAGTCTGACGGTAAGCGAGGGTGCTCTGTCAAATTCGACCGCCCCCAGAAATAGGCGAATTTGGGGTTCCCCTTCGGGGAAAGCAGTTCGCCCCGTGTCCGATTATCGGATCACGGGGCGAACTGATGAGCGAGCTACTTCGTGTCTGCGAACTCCTGATCGCCCACGGCGATCGGGCGACGCTTGGAGATGACCACCGAGGTGACGATGATGATCACGGCCACCAGCGCGATGATCCAGCGCAGCGGCGCATTCTCATCCGCACCGATGCTCATGGCCACGACAGCCGGTGCGATCAGCAGCGCGACCAGGTTCATCACCTTGATCAGCGGGTTGATCGCCGGGCCTGCAGTGTCCTTGAACGGATCGCCGACGGTGTCGCCGATGACGGTGGCGGAGTGGGCCTCTGAGCCCTTGCCGCCGAAGTGACCGTCTTCCACGAACTTCTTCGCGTTATCCCAGGCACCGCCGGAGTTCGACAAGAACACTGCCATGAGCACGCCCGTGGCGATGGTGCCTGCCAGGTACGCGCCCAGGGCGCCGACGCCGAGGCCGAAGCCGACAGCGATCGGTGCGAACACCGCGAGGATGCCCGGGGTGACGAGCTCACGCAGCGAGTCGCGCGTGACGATGTCGACGACCTTGCCGTACTCCGGCTTCTCAGTTCCGAGCATGATGCCCGGGTGCTCGCGGAACTGGCGACGTACCTCGAAGATCACGGCGCCGGCAGCGCGGGACACCGCGTTGATGGCAAGACCCGAGAACAAGAACACGACTGCGGCACCGATGATCAGGCCGACCAGGTTCGCCGGAGAGGCGACGTCAAGGATGCCTGCGTACTGCCACGGATCCTTAATGGTGTTCAGGATGTCATTGGCGCCCGACGATGTCGTCGCAGCGATGATGGCATCACGGAACGCACCGAACAGGGCGGTCGCGGCAAGCACTGCCGTCGCGATCGCGATGCCCTTGGTGATTGCCTTGGTCGAGTTGCCGACGGCATCGAGGCGGGTGAGCACTGCTGCGCCCTCGCCGTGAACGTCGCCCGACATCTCGGCGATGCCCTGAGCGTTGTCGGAGACCGGACCGAAGGTGTCCATCGAGACGATGACGCCCACCGTGGTGAGCAGGCCGGTGCCAGCCAGTGCAATCGCGAAGAGCGACAGCAGCACGGAGCCGCCGCCGACCAGGAATGCGCCGTACACCGCGCCACCGATAAGCAGTGCCGAGTAGACCGCCGACTCGAGGCCGAGCGAGATGCCCGAGAGGATGACCGTGGCCGGACCGGTGAGCGAGGTCTTCGCGACGTCGTCGACGGGGCGGCGGTTGGTCTCGGTGAAGTACGCCGTGAGCTGCTGAATGAGTGCGGCCAGCAAGATGCCGATGATGACGGCGAAGATCACGAACAGACGCGGGCTGATGGTGTCGCCTGAGGCAACTGCATCAATGCCGCCGATGGATTCGATTTCATCCCAGCTTGCGGGAACCCAGGTGTACACCGCTGCGACCACAAGGACTGCCGAGATCACGGCCGATAGGAAGAATCCGCGGTTGATCGACGACATTCCGGAACGGTCGCTGGCACGCGGCGAGACCGCGAAGATGCCGATGACCGCGGTGATGACACCGATGGCCGGGATGATCAGCGGAAGAACGAGACCGAGCTCGCCGAAGGCAGCCTTGCCCAGGATCAGTGCGGCCACCAGCGTGACGGCGTAGGACTCGAAGAGGTCAGCTGCCATGCCGGCGCAGTCGCCGACGTTGTCACCGACGTTGTCGGCGATGGTCGCGGCGTTGCGGGGGTCGTCCTCGGGAATGCCCTGCTCGACCTTGCCGACGAGGTCGGCTCCGACGTCAGCGGCCTTGGTGAAGATGCCGCCGCCCACGCGCATGAACATCGCGAGAAGTGCGGCGCCGAAGCCGAAGCCCTCGAGCACCTTGGGTGCCTCACCCTGGTAAACGAGCACAACGAGTGCTGCGCCGAAGAGGCCGAGACCGACCGTGAACATGCCGGCCACGCCACCGGTGCGGAAAGCGATCCGCATCGCCTTCTGCTCACCGGAATCCTTGGCTGCGGCGGCGACGCGCACGTTTCCGCGCACTGCAAGCCACATGCCCACGTAGCCGGTGACGCCCGAGAACACGGCGCCCACCAGGAAGAAGATGCTTCGTCCGACGCGCTCACTCGTTGTCTCTGCTGGAAGCAGGAACAGCACGAAGAACACAACGACGGCAAAGACCGAGAGGGTCTTGAACTGTCGGCTGAGGTACGCCGAGGCGCCCTCCTGGACGGCTGCTGCAATCTCCTTCATCTTGTCGGTGCCCTCATCGGCCGCGAGAACTTCGCGGGCGAGGATGGCGGCGACAACGAGGGCAGCGAGCGCGATGACGGCAACGACGACGACCAGCGTCAGGTTGGTTCCGCTCAACTCGATCATGGGTCTCCTCTTAGTGGGCGCGGTCACAAATGACCACAACGCGAGGGAGTCTACGCAGGGCCCCTAGGGGGGAGTGTGGGCCCCAATGAGATGTGCGTCTCATTGGGATGACGATTGCATAACGCCGCGATGGGCGGTCAGGCGGCGAGAGCCTCATCGAGGGTGGAATACAAGGACAGGGCTGAGTCGAGGCCGGTCAGGGTGAAGACCTTGACCACCCGCGGAGCGCTGGCCACGACGGCCAAGGTCGCCTGACGATCGCGGGCATCGGCGAGGGCGTTGACGAAGACGCTGAGGCCTGTGGAGTCCAAGAAGCTGACGCCGGTCAGATCGACCACGATCCGACCGCTCGAGTCAAGGGCTGCAAGGGCGGCCTGAAGACTCGGGGCGGTATGCACGTCGAGCTCGCCGCCTACGGTGACAACTGTCGCCGAGGGCTTCTCATGAACATCAATGGTCAGATCCACGAGACAACTGTGGCATACGTGCATGAGTCAGTGGCTAGATGAGGGCAATTCCCGCTGAGGCTGCCGCTTTCCCGAGCCTTGAGTCCAGTGTGGCGAGCGGGAGGTTCGACTGCATGGCCACCCAGGCATAACTCGCGTCGTAGACGCTGAGATCAAGACGGTTGGCGATGGCGAGGACCTGAGGACGATCGACCGACTGGCGATATGTCTCAATGCGAAGGCCGGAAAGCCCTTGAAGCGCATTGGTGATCGCAGCTTCAGTAATGCGTCCGCGCCTTTCTGCAGAACGAAGGCCGTTCAGCACCTCGAACTCCCACAGAGCAGGTACCACTGCGCCGGCGGCGGCAATTGTCGAGAGCGCACGCTCCGATTCCGCGGTGAACTCATCGGCCAGGACGAAACTCAGAGCCATCGAGGCATCGAGAACGCACTTCACAGCCGGCGACCCTCGTCGATGAGTTCACGAAGTGAACCCGAACCTGCCTTCGAGGACTCTCGCGCGGCCAGGAGAAGGGCCAACGAGCGCTCTACCTCGGATGACTCGTCAATCGGAACGAGTCGCGCGACTGCCTTTCCGCGGCGGGTGATGAGGATGTCGTCGCCGCCATTGGCTACCTGCTCCACGAGCTCGGACAGCCTGGTCTTGGCGTCAAAGAGACCCACGGTCATGCTCATGGGGACAGACTAGTTGATTAATCTAGTTGTTTCAAGACTTGCTGTCGGCTCATCAGGTCGCCGAGGCACCCATGATCAGGCCAGTGAGACGCGAATGTCCTCCGAGCCGCGGGCCGGCTCGAGCATCGACCAGGGCAGGCGGAATACCCGGCCAGGCGAAAGGGGCCAGGGCAGGGTGCGACGCGAGAGAACGCGGGCCCCTTGACGCACGACCACCTTCGGAAAGGCCCGATACTCCGACGACCAGAGCAGCACTCGATCGCGAGCGGGAGCGACATCGCCGGTTCGCACCAGACCCGGGCTGACCCAGGTAAAGGGTGCGTCGGCGAGAACTCGTGCCGCGGTCTGCGGTGCCTGCTCCCCCGCAAGCCAGCGCATGACCTGGCGAGCAGCGTGATTGCCATCGAGTGAAGCGACATCAGCTGTATCAACCGGGTGCAGCAGATTGCCGGCGGCAAAGATGCCTTCGCGGCTCGTGCGCAGAGCTGTGTCGACAATCGGACCGCGCGAGCCCGGGTCCATCGACAGACCATTACTCTGCGCAAGTTCGTAGTCCGGGATCCAGTCACCGGTGAAAATCACGGTGTCGCATTCGACGACACGACGTCGACCTGTGTCGATCTGCTCGATCTCCACACCCTCGACCCGCGTGCGCCCGATGATGCGGATAACGCGCGTGCGGCGGGCAATGGGCACTCGCAGGGCTAGTCGACCAGGGATGCTCATCGCCGCATAAGACTCCGGCTGATCGAACTCAGTCGTCATCGCAACAGTCGGGCAGCCAACCTCGCGCAAGGTGAGAACTGCAGACCAACTGACAAGTTCTGCTCCGACGACGACTGCACGCGTGCCAACTGCCCGGTGCTTGAGGTGAACGAGATTCTGCAACTGCCCCGTGGTCAGCACGCCATTCGGACGATCCCCGGGTACGCGCCGTGCTGCACGGGGCCGCTCGCGCGCGCCGGTGGCCAAGATGATCGCATCGGGAGTGATGACTTCGCGACCTTGTGATGATGTGATCTCGGCACTCATCGGCCCAGCCCAGCCGGTCACCATGGCGCCGGTGCGAATGTTGACTCCTGCGGCTCGTGCGCGCTCGACGAGAGTGCGCGCGTAGGAAGGGCCGGTCATCACGCGTTTGAGATCGCGAAGCCCGTAACCCGTGTGATCGCTATGGCGCGGGATCCCGCCCGCTTCGTTCTCGCGCTCGACGATCGTGACACGGTCGGCGCCCTGCACCTTCAATTCACGTGCTGCGCTGAGGCCTGCGGGGCCACCACCGATGATCAGGATCTCACTCATGAACAGTTCCGCCTGAACGCATCAGTTCATCAACCTCAGCGCCGCAGAAGAATCCCTGGCAACGACCCATCAACGCGCGCGTACGTCGACGCATGCCATCGAGATCGCATGGAGGGATCGGCGAGGAGAGTGCATCGCGGATCTCGCCTCGGGTGACGCGCTCGCAGAAGCAGACGATTTGCCCGTACTCGGGATCACTCTCGATCAGGTCTTCTCGTTGGTACGGGCGGGGAAACGCCTCGCCGATATTGGGCATCTGAGGTGGCGCTGGCAGATCGCTGCGCGCGACAAGACTGAGCCCTGCTGCTGCAAGTAGCTCACGCGAATGCTCCGCGAGGGCCATCGATGCAGTTAGACCGGTGGAGCGAATGCCGCCGAGCAATAAGTAACGCTGATCGGGATCACTATCCACGACGAAGTCGCTGTGCTCGGTTGACGCGCGCAGGCCGGCATAGCTGGCCGTGACTTCCTCGTTGATGAGCGATGGCATGAGCGCCGCACCCTTTGTCAGCAAGAAGGCGAAACCCTCTTCCGAAGTGGAGGTGTCGGTGCGATCGACAAGATTCTCCGAAGTCGGGCCCAGCATCACGTTGCCGAAGATGGTCGGGCTAATGAGCACGCCCTTGCCCTTCTCGGTCGGCACAGGTAGCACGATGGTGTTGGCCATCGGCCGCGTCAGCTTGTCGAAGACAAAGAGCTCACCGCGTCTGGGAACGATAGTGAAGCGGTCGTAACCAAGCATGCGGTCGATGACGTCACCGCCCAAACCTGCAGCGTTGATCACCCAACGTGTGGTGATGTCACCCGAACTCGTGCGCAGCACAGAGGTGTCGGTGCCAACCTCGATGGATTCCACGAAGCAGTTCAACCGAAACTCGACGCCGCGGGACTTCGCCTCGGTCGCATACGCGAGCGGGGTTGTCCACGGGCAGATGATCGATTCATCGGGAACGGTCAGCCCGCCGAGGGCTCCGGGGCCGAGATCAGGCACGCGCCGATAAACCTCGTCCGCGCCGACGATCTCGCACCTCGCATAGCCGTTCTTGACGGCCTTCTCCTGCAGCGTGGGGAGTACCGCGAGTTGATCGGCATCCCAGGCGACCAGAAGTGCACCCGTGGGCTCGACCGGGATACCTGTTGCTTGTGCATACTCCGAGAGCAGCGCATAGCCGCGGGCCACCATCGTCGACTCCAGCGAGCCGGGCACCGCATCGAAGCCGGTGTGCAGGATCGCGGTGTTCGCCTTGCTCGTCGCGTCACCAATATCGCCACGCGCTTCGATCAAGACAATGCGAAGGTCGAAGCCCGCGAGCTCACGGGCGACCGCGCACCCCACGACACCGCCGCCGATGATCGCGACGTCGTAGCTCATCGCTCTCCTTCCATCGACAAGGTGCGCATGACTGCCGCGCGCCAGTTACCCATGAAGTCTGCCGCACGATCGGCGTTCCAGCGCGGCTCATAAACGTGCTCGGGGACCCACTCCAATGCAGGCACTGCTTCCTGCGGCCGCACCGCGAGCCTGCCGAGTGCTGCTGCACCAAGTGCCGTCGCATGTGCTGAGGGGTACACCTCGATCGGTAGCTGAAGGATGTCGGCCTGAGCCTGCATGAGTACTGCCGAGCGAGTCAGCCCGCCGTCGACACGTAGTGACTTCAAGGAGTCGCCGAGATCAGCAGCGCATGCGGCAGCAAGATCTGCGATCTGAGCCGCGATGCCCTCGAGAACCGCGCGAATGAGCTGGCCACGATCGGTCGCCAGGCTCATCCCACTGAAAGCTGCCTTCGCGTCTGCGCGCCACCACGGTGCTGCAAGCCCCGCGAGCGCCGGAACGAAGGAGACGTTGCCGCTGTCGGCTGCCGCTGCAGTGTCGATATCGCGCGCATCGGAGATCAGGCCGAGCTCTTGAAGCCAGCGAATTGCCGACGCAGCGGTGAACACCTGCCCGTCAATGCAGTACTTCGACTCACCTCGGATAGTCCAGGCCACTGATGTCGTCAAACCGTTCGTCGAGCGCGGCGCTGAAGTGCCAGTGTTCATCAGCAAGAAGGCACCGGTGCCGTAGGTGCACTTCGCTTCTCCCACCTCGAGGCACCCCTCGGCAAGAAGCGCTGCCTGCTGATCGACGATCACTCCGCCGACAGGTATCGAGCCACCGAAAGCATTCGTCTGGCCAATAACCTCATCGCACGCAGCAATGCGGGGAAGCAACTCGCCTTCGAGACCGAAGTAGCCGAGTAGCTCGTCATCCCACGCACGCGAGTCGAGATTCATGATTAGCGATCGGCTCGCTGTCGACACGTCAGTGACAAACTCCCCCGTGAGCCGATGCAGGAGCCATGAATCCGATGTCGTCACCACGCCCTCGCGAGTGAGGTTCTCGCGAATCCAGGTCATCTTCGGAGCGGAGAAGTAGGGATCGAGTACGAGTCCAGAACGCGCAGCGATCACGTCAGAGTGCCCGCGCAGTCGATCGCAGACCGACTGTGCCCTGTTGTCCTGCCAGACCAGTGCCGTGGTGAGCGGCTCCCCCGTGGCGGGATCCCAGGCGAGAACTGTCTCACCCTGATTCGCGAGTGAGATGACCTCGATCGGGACTCCGGCCTCGGCGATCACACGACGACCCGCAGTAAGAACTGATTCGAGCAACTCGATTGGGCTCTGCTCGACAGCTCCGTCGGCCAGGTATTGCGGGCGAACAGGCTCCTCGGCCAGGGCGAGAACGTTGCCTGCCTCATCGACAACGATGGCCTTGGTTCCCGAGGTTCCCTGATCAATGGCAAGGACGCTCACGTCCGTACTCTCGCATAGTTGGCGTACGTTGATGTGATGGATGTCCTGAGTCGACTCGCCGTCGGTCGCGCTGACCGACTCGTGCACTCCGAGCGCATTCCTGCACGTGCCGCGCAACTCGCCCAATGGCCCGATTGGCTCGCGCCGGAGATTCGCGAGGCCTTCGCCAAGCGCGGCATTGATCGGCCGTGGATCCACCAGGCGGAAGCCGCGAACCTGGCTCACGGTGGGCAGCACGTGGTGCTCTCGACCGGCACGGCTTCAGGCAAGAGCCTCGCCTTCGGAATGCCAGTGCTGCAGGCCATTCATGACGGGCTGAGCGCACCGAATGGCCGTGGCGCCACTGCCCTGTACCTCTCACCCACCAAGGCCCTGGCGAATGACCAGTTGCGCTCACTCTCCGGCCTCGGGCTCACCTGGCTGCGCGCTGCAACGTATGACGGCGATACCGCGATTGAAGCCCGCAACTGGGCGCGCAATCACTCGAACTACGTGCTCACCAATCCGGATCTCATTCATCACTCGATGCTGGGCTCGCATCAGAGTTGGGCACCATTCCTTCGAAGGCTCCGATACATCGTCATTGATGAGTGCCACGCGTATCGGGGAGTGTTCG
Organism: Candidatus Nanopelagicales bacterium; assembly: GCA_044374195.1. GTDB lineage: Bacteria > Actinomycetota > Actinomycetes > S36-B12 > S36-B12 > CAIKZY01. The sequence continues at coordinate 100,286 of JBILOY010000003.1, read as the reverse complement.
GAGCGCACGTTGCTGAGGTGATTCGCCGGCTTCGACGTATCTGCGAGTCGTACGGCTCCGCCCCGATCGTCATCTGCGCATCAGCAACCGTCGCGCAGCCCGGTGACGCGGCAAGGCGTCTTGTTGGCTCGCGCGTGGATGAGGTCACTGTCGATGGCTCCCCTGCAGGTGAACGAGTTATCGCCCTCTGGGAACCCGAGCTCACCGCATTCACCGGTGAGAACGGTGCACCCATCAGACGAACGGCCACCGCAGAGTGCGCAGATCTGCTGGCTGATCTCGTGGTTGAGGGTGCCCAGAGCTTGGCCTTCGTACGAAGTCGCAAAGCCGCCGAATCTGTCGCCGTGATGACTCGTGACCTGCTTCTCGACGTTGATCCATCGTTGACTGAATCCGTGGCGTCGTATCGCGGCGGGTATCTGCCGGAGGAACGGCGCGAGCTCGAGGCACGTCTTCGTTCCGGCAGCCTGCGAGCACTGGCCACGACAAATGCCCTGGAACTCGGCATCGATATCAGCGGTCTCGATGCGGTGATCACCGCCGGCTGGCCGGGCACTCGGGCGTCGCTGTGGCAGCAGTTCGGCCGCGCAGGCCGAAGTGGCGCACCGGCGCTATCAATCTTCATCGCGCGCGATGAGCCACTCGATACCTATCTCGTCCACCACCCTTCGGCAATGCTCGGCCGACCAGTTGAGGCGAATGTCTTCAATCCCGAGAACCCCTACGTCCTTGCACCGCACCTGTGCGCAGCCGCGTCGGAACTTCCGCTGACTGCCGATGATGCGGTGCGCTGGTTCGGCCCTGGTTCGCTCGTCTTACTCGATTCGCTCGTGGCCGATGGATTCCTGCGCAAGCGGCCGACAGGTTGGTATTGGACTCGGCGTGATCGAGCCAGCGATCTCGCCGATCTTCGCGGCACCGGTGGGCCGCCCGTGCGCATCGTGGAAGAGGGCACTGGTCGCATCCTCGGCACGATGGATGTCGCAGCTGCCCATGCGAACGCGCACCCCGGCGCCGTCTATATGCATCAAGGAGTTACTCACCTGGTCACCTCACTCAACCTCGCGGACTCAGTTGCGACAGTCGTCGAGCAAGACGTCGACTACTCGACATCAGCGCGCGAAGTGAGCGACATCCGCATCCTCGAAGAACTTGAGCGAGTGGCCCTGGGTGAGGCAACCATGAGCTTTGGTCGCGTGCACGTGAGCTCTCAGGTGGTCGCCTTCATGCGCCGTCGGGCGATCACCGGTGAGGTGCTGGGCGAGGAAGCCCTCGACATGCCGGTGCGCGAACTCGAGACAACCGCAGTGTGGTGGACGTTGAGCGATGCGCAGATCATCGACTCTGCAATTGAGTCGACCGAAGTGCCGGGTTCTGCGCATGCGGCTGAGCACGCATCGATCGGCATGCTGCCACTATTCGCGACCTGCGATCGGTGGGATATCGGCGGAGTATCGACAGCGCATCACATCGACACCGGCCGCATGACGGTGTTCGTGTACGACGGACTCGCCGGCGGTGCTGGATTTGCCGAGTACGGCTACCACCATGCGCGTGAATGGCTCACGGCCACTCGCGAACTCATTGCCGAATGCTCATGCGAGAGCGGGTGCCCGGCCTGCATTCAGTCGCCGAAGTGCGGCAATGCCAACAACCCGCTCGACAAGCCCGGTGCGATTGCTTTTCTGGATCAACTGCTCAGTCAGTGATCGGAAGCGTTGCGAGATCACCTTCGATCACAGCACGATCATCGTCATCGAGATCGATTGCCGCCGTGTAGGAGAGATTGCGCTCAGTGCGCGCAGCATCCACATCGCCCAGAACGCAGTAAGCACGTGCAATCGCCTCATGCGCCGATGCGGGAACGAAGGAGCCCACCTCGAACTCTGCGCAGATCTCACTGGCGCGTCGACCGTGATACAACGACTGCTCGCCGCGACCGAGTACCGCATAGACGCGACTGCACAGCCATTCACCGATCGCCCACTGCTCCGGGCCGCCGACCTTGCCCCAGTGCCAACGGCTCGCATGCGCGGCGTGCACCATCGCATCGTCTTCTGCTGGCGTGCGCGACTGCATTCCGAGGTAATCCCACGTGAGGCTGAAGAGCTCACTGGCAAGCTCACGCTCGCCCAAGGGCTCGAGAAGCGCCTTGTCGGCGGGTGGAGGCGCATCACTGAACATGGCGGTCATCCTGTCACCTCTGGATTCATGATCGATACGCCTCACGGCGGTGAGCGACCTTGCGAATTTCGACAATCCGAATCGTGTCGCCAACCCAGTAGAGGATTCGGTAGTCGCCCACTCGTACGCGATAGACATCAGTCTCTCCGACGAGAGGCATGGCGCGCGGAGGACGTGGGTTTCCCGCCAGCAACTCAATAGCTGCTTGAATCCTTGCCCGCACTGTTCGATCAAGTCGTTCTATCGACTTTCGGGCGCGCGGAAGAATGATGACGGTGTAGGCCCGAGTCACTCAAGACCGAGTTCGCGCTTGACTTGCTCCCAAGGGATTCCAATCTCCCCCTTGGTCTCGGCAATCGCCTCGCGATCCATGTAGTCCTCAAGACGCTCCACGACACTCTCGAAGAGTTCGTAGTCGACTAGGACGGCAACGGGCTTGCCGTGCTTCGTGAGATACAGCGGCTCGCCGGAACGACGGGTGACATCAACAACCTCCGAGAGGTTCTCCCGGACCTTGCTCATGGGCATCTCCTTCATGTACGAATTGTACGTTTCATTTGCTATTCGGTCGAGGGACCCGCCCTGGACGCCACCTCGAGTCGGTCGCTCCCGAGCCATTGAGCGATTGCCGGAGCCCGCACTTGCACGCGCACGATCACGTCCCCCTCGACCAGTGTGCAGTCGATTAGCTTCGCCGAATTCGCGGCAGCTACCCGATTGGCCGAACCGCAGGGGTCGAGGACATTCGAGGCAGCCGCGATCGCTGCGAGATCTGCAGCGTTGCCGGCACGAGCATGCGACAAGGTCAGCGCGCATAGAGACAGCCCCGCCATGCCGATGATCACCAGCGCGCCCGCGAGTGCCAGCGACCAGAGCAGCGCGAATCCATCGTCGTGATTTCTCATCCCACTCCTTCGAGCGGTGCGGTCGCAGACTGAGTGACGGTGAACCCGACTTGATCGAAGACGGGGATGGGCACTGATACGAAGCGCTCGGCTCTGATCAGGATGTCTACGTCACGCGGCTCAAGTATGAGTTCAGAGTCAGGCAAGGATTCCTGCAACTGCGCCATCACTGCATCAGCGGATTCTCCGCGCGCGATCAGTCGAGCACTCGTGCGTACCGCATCGCCCATGGCCAACGCCGTGAAGGCAACTCCCATCGCCCACATGAGAGTCACTGCCACGAGCAACAACACTGGAAGTACCAGCGCCGCCTCGAGAGTCACGCTTCCGCGATCGCGGTGCACCGAGCCGCAACTCGGTGCACCGGAGCGCTCGATCATGCTGCTACCCGCCGATGAATGAGAAGGCGCCCTTGAGGATGCCCCACAGCAGATCACGTACAGCGTCGCTGGTCAGCAACTTGATGAAGAGTCCGCCAAGACCAGCTACTGCAACGGTGCCTACCGCGTATTCCGCAGTCGTCATACCGCGGTCATCCGAGAATCGTTCCTTGAGCTTGCGCATCTTTCCTCCTCGCGTCGAGTGCGACCTCGTGGCCACGAGTGAACAATCGCCAACTCACTCACTGAGGAGAAGTGACCAGATAATTCTGTGGATGAGCTGGCACATTGACGACAGCTGTGAATCACGTCTGGAGTATCTGCTCGACAAACGACGCAATAATCGGTGCGACTCCCAGCAGGAAGAACGCTGGCAGGAAGCACGCGGCAAGTGGAGCGACCGCGCGTACACCGGCAGAGCGCGCCGCGATTTCCACTCGAACGCGATGCTCACGACGTGCATCACTGCTCGCCCCTGCGAGCACGAGCGCCAGTGGCGCACCTGACTGTGCTGAGCGACCCATGGCGGTCGCCAGCGGACCCAACACCGAATGAGCCGAGGACCACGCTTGCTCGGTACTCGCGCCCAGGGCAAGTGCCCGCGCAACCTTCTCCAGCTCAACCTCAATGGGTGGCCCTAGCGCCCGCCCGACGACCGAAAGGGCGTTGGCGGGTGGCGCGCCCGCCTCGAGAATCGATGTCAGCACATCGAGGGCATCGGGCAGCTGACGCTCGAGCGCGAGACGGTTGCGCCGAGAGTCCGTGGACTCGAGCCGACCCATCAACGTCGTGACCAGCAAGGCCCCACCAATCGCCAGCGGAACGCCAGGGAAGACGCCGAAAAGGCTCACGCAGCCGATGGCCACCAGCAGTGCAGCGCCTAGCTGAAGTTGTCTAGCCGTGAGCGAACGCTGACGTCGTGCGACGTGAGGAACGAGCCGCTGGAGCCTGGGCTCCGGGCTAACGGGAATGAGCACGAACACTGCACAGCCGAGCAGGAGTGCGGCGAGCGCGATCACAGGAGTCTTTCCACTCGTTGCACTATCCGTGAGGTCCACCAATAGCCGAGAGCGGTGAGTGCCAGGCCCACAACAAGACAAGCAAAGCCCACCGGAGTTCTCAGAAGCCAGGCGAGCGGGTTGACACCCATCATCATCCCCATCGCGATTCCGAAAAGGGGCAACAGCATCAAGATGCGAGCCGTCGCGCGAGGCCCAGCCAACTGCGCCTCGAGTTGCACGCGAATGTCCTCAGCCATGCGTGCCTGTTCTGCGATTCGGCTGACGGAGATTGCTAGTCCACTGCCCTGCTGCGCAGACACTGCCCAGCACGCGGCAAGTGGAGTGATCAGCGGCATGCGACGAGCATCCTCGCGAAGTGCCTCGGCAACGTCACCGTCGAAGCGCACGGCGCCGCACGCAGCTGGCCACACATGCTCACCGGCGATAACCAAGGCGCGCTGCTGCGGAGTCCCGGCCGATAACTCGGCTGACAGGGAGCCGAGTGCCTCGATGGCCTGTCGACGAGCCGCGCTTCGCTCCCGCCCCCCTCCGAAGAGGCGGGCTCCAAGTTCGCGCAGTGGGTTCCCTACCGGCGGGCGCTGAGTAACGCCGAGAATTGCCTCGAGACGATGTGTCGGATTAGGTTGCATCACGATGAAGATTGCTACCGCGACGAGCGCCGCGGGAACCCAGGTCATCGCGAACTCTTTCGCCGGGCCTTAAGCCCATCAATGAACTCCTGGCCCCGCTCGCCGATGTGCGTACGCCCATCGCGGGTAACGGCGATCTCGCGGACTGCCGCATACGCATCTGCATCTCTCTCAAGTGCGTAAATACCCTGCACGCATCGTCGCCCCCCCGGCAATCGTTCAACGTGAATCACGCAATCAAGACCGGCACAGATCAACGAGTGCACGGCGATTCGATCAAGGCCCGCCATCAGCGCGAGTGCCTCAAGTCGAGCAGGTACATCGCTCGCTGAGTTCGCATGCACGGTGCCACAACCGCCTTCATGCCCTGTGTTGAGCGCAGTGAGCAACTCGATGACCTCCGCGCCCCTCACTTCACCTATGCAGATGCGATCCGGACGCATTCGCAAGGACTGTCTGACGAGATCACGCATGGTGATCACGCCCGCGCCTTCGACATTCGCGGTTCGGGCCTGCATGCGGACCACGTGACCGCATCCAGGGTCAAGTTCGGCCGAGTCTTCGACCAGGACGAGACGCTCGTGTGCGCCGATGCGTGAGAGAAGTGCACCGAGCACGGTGGTCTTGCCTGCGCCGGTGCCCCCGCTGATCACGAAGGAGAGCCGGGCATCGATGACGTCGGCCAGCAGCTCGGCCATGAGCGGTGTTGCCGAACCTGATGCGCTGAGTTCGCCGAGGGTGAATCCCGCTGCTCTCGGTATGCGAATCGATATTGCCGTGCCATCAGACGAGAGCGGAGGGATCACCGCATGAAGTCGAGCGCCATTGGCGAGCCGTGCATCCACGAATGGCGCGGCGTCATCGAGTCGACGCCCCGCGCCTGCCGCCAGACGTTGCGCGAGCCGACGCACTTCATCCTCGCCGGTGAACCTGATGTCACTACGGATCAGACCTGCACCCTCGTCGATCCAGACCGAATCCGGTGCGTTCACCAGAACATCGGTAATGCACGGATTTCGGAGCAGTGGCTCCAGTCGACCTGCGCCGAGGAGTTCGCGTCGCAATACCTCGACGAGTTCGAGTACCGCACTATCGCCAAGGAGCACTCCCTCCTCGCGAAGTGCCGCTGCGACGTGCGCCGCTGTCGCCTCGCCCTGCCCTGCGATGAGTCGAGTACGAACGCGCTCAAGTAGCGAGGCAGCCATCTGCCCTAAGCCGCGAAGGTAGTGCGAAGAGCGGCATCCTGATCGGTGCATGCTCGCACCACTGCTTCAGGAATGCGGGGTAGCCGACCGTCGTCGATGAATGGTGAACCCACCGGGATGGATCCGAGAATCGGCACTCCAAGGATCTGGCCGATTGCCTCGGGCCGGACTCCGTTGGGTTTCTCTCGCACGATCACCCGAATGTCTGTCGATAGCACCGTGAGCTCCTCCAAGCACCGGGCCGCAGCGATGGCTCCACGCACTCGAGCATTGACGACTAGCACCACTGCGTGGGCTCGGCTGAGTGCTGCGACAGATGAGGAAGCAAGAGCTCGCGGATGATCAACCACAGTGAGATCAAATCCCCGCGCCGCTGCATCAAGCACGGCGTTCCACGACTGGGGTGTTGCGTCCGGGGAACCTTCACGATCCCAGGAGAGGACTGCGACCCCCTCTACGATCGGCAATGCCTGCTTGAACGCGGCAACCGAGAGACGGCCCTGCGTATCGACGAGCTCAGGCCAGCGCACGCCGTTTACCTCTTCGCCACCCAGCACGATGTCGATGCCACCACCGAGTCGGTCGCCGTCGACGAGCAAGCTCGAGCGGCCCTGGGCTGCGGCGTCGACCGCGCAGGCGGCGGCAAGGGTCGAGGCCCCCGCCCCACCGGTGGCTGACACGAAGGCAACTAAACGCCCTTCCCGCGACGGCTCATCGGCGCAGGCACCGAGCCTTTCGATTAGCCAGGTCTGTGCATCGGGCAAACACGCCACATGTTCGGCACCGATCGTGACGGCCACGCGCCAGGCGGCCGGGTCGACCGACTCACTCGAGCCTCGGGTGACGACGATGACCCCTGCTCGCCGTGGAAGGTCGGCGACACCCGACGCGCTCGGGATATCGATCAGGATTACTGATGCGCGCGCCCAGCGTGCACGATCTCCGAGGGCGTGAGAGACAACGTGCAGGTCGGCGCCGGCAGCCGCGGCAAGTCGTGAGCATTCGTCGATGAGCTCGGTGTCGGTGCTGACGAGCAGCAGTCGTTCAAGATTCATATGGCCTCCCCGTTGGTACAGGGAGCATCGACCGCTCATGCGGACTGATCAATACGGTGTGCCACGCCTGTGGATGACTCGAGCGGCAAGTTCGCCTGTGGACGAGATAGCGTCGTGCCATGACCTCGGCACTCGACCCCCGCGCGCCGATCGCCGCATTCTTCGATCTCGATAAGACGATCCTGGCCAAGTCGAGCTCCTTCGCCTTCGCCCGTCCCTTCTATAAGGAGGGGTTGATCGGCAGGGCTGACGTCATCAAGAGCGCTTACGCACAGTTCGTGTATTTGGCCTCGGGAGCCGACCACGATCAGATGGAGTCAATGCGCCAGTACATGTCGACTCTGGTCACCGGCTGGGAAGTCGAGAAGGTCAAGCAGATCGTCTCCGAGACCCTCGACACCATCGTCGATCCAATGGTCTACGAAGAAGCGCTCGACCTGATCGCGCATCACCGAATGCTCGGTCATCAGATCATCATCATCTCGTCATCAGGCACCGATGTTGTCGAGCCGATCGGTGAGCGGCTCGGGGCTGATCTCGCGATCGGCACGCAGGTAGGCATCGAAGATGGCAAGTACACCGGGGAGATCCTGTTCTACGCCTACGGCCCCGGCAAGGCTGAAGCGATGCGCAGCCTTGCTGCCGAACGCGGCTATGACCTCGACGAGTGTTACGCATATTCCGATTCGTTCACCGACGTGCCGATGCTTGAGGCCGTCGGGCATCCCGTAGCCGTAAATCCGGATACTGAACTTCGCAAGCTCGCGGTCGAGAACCATTGGCCGATTCGTGATTTCGCAAAACCCGTCGCGATGAAGAGTCGAATCGACAAGAAACAGGCCGCTGCTGCAGGCGCCGGCGTTGCGCTGGGCGCGGTGGCACTCGGCATTGCGTGGTACGCGCGACGCCGTTCGCTGCGCGCCTAGATCTCGACTGCCTTCGCGCCCATCGCAAGCGCCGTGGCGAACCACGTGACGTAGGCGTTGATCCCCTCAGCCGTTCCGGCCGAGTATTCGCGAATCGCATTTACGTAGGCAGGACGGCCCAGCTCGAACATTCCGTGCTCGGGAATCGTGAAGAGAGAGGGATCGATTCCCTTGGACGCCATCACGAGGCGAATGCTCGCGCGTGCGACTAGACCACTGCCAATCTCGAATGGACGCAACGCGGAGAGCTCAGCATGAACGATCGCGGCGATCAGCAGCGCGGGCGAGGTTGAGGTGGTGATCACCGTGGCCAGGCCGGTCATGCGCGGGCTGATAACGCTTGCGGGTGGCAAAAGGCCGATGTTCAGCGGGTCGCGCACCTCATCGCCGCCGCGAGGCCGCCCGCGCTCCTCATCCGAGGTAAATCCCTGCGAGGCGATCGCGTGCAGCTCCGCAAGCACCTGCAGCGGCGCGGTTGCCCAGGTATCAACGAGCGCCGGTACCCGAGCCGTGAGCACCTGGGCATTGCCCAGGATTCGGCCCATTGGGGAGTCGTCAACGACGGCTGAATCGGCGCCGTCAATCGCGGCCGAATCACGGGCACCTCGCAAGACAGAGGCGGCGGCGACTTCCGCGGCCTTCGCGCGAATGCCCCTGTCCCAGAGAACTGCATCGATCTCATCGCGGGTGGCCGCGAGCAAGGCCGCTGAGGGGTGACTGAGAGGGAGGTCACCTAACGGATCATGAGTTTCGGCGCGCGAGGTCACGTGCTCATCTAACCTGACCTCACCTGCGCCGCCTCTCGGCCTAGTAAGCCGAGCCGAACCACTAAGGATCACCATGAGCACCGATGCCCTGTCGAACCTCGGCCACGAAGATCGCACCTTCGCACCGAGCGCCGAATTCGCCGCGGCTGCGAATGCGAAGCCCGGCATCTACGCAGAAGCCTCCGCTGACCGCCTTGCCTTCTGGGCCAAGCAGGCCGAGCGCCTCGACTGGACCGAACCCTTCACCCAGGTGCTCGACTGGTCGAATGCCCCGTTCGCGCGCTGGTTCGTGGGTGGCAAGCTCAACGTTGCCTACAACTGTGTCGACCGCCATGTCGAAGCCGGCTTCGGCGGACAGGTCGCCATTCGCTTCGAGGGTGAGCCTGGCGATCTTCGCAACATCACGTACGCAGAACTGCAGGACGAAGTCTGCAGGGCAGCCAATGCGTTGATCGAACTTGGCATCGTGGCCGGCGACCGCGTCGCCATCTACATGCCGATGATCCCCGAGGCAGTCGTCGCGATGCTGGCATGTGCCCGCCTCGGCGCAGCGCACTCGGTGATCTTCGGCGGATTTGCAGCGAGTGCCCTGGAGAGCCGCATCAACGATGCGGAGGCAAAGCTCGTCATCACCACCGACGGCCAGAATCGACGTGGTTCTGCGATGCCGTTGAAGCCGGCCGTCGACGAGGCCGTCAAGAACACGCCGAGCGTCGAGCATGTGCTCGTCGTCAAGCGCACAGGTGGCGACGTCGACTGGAATCCGGATCTTGACGTGTGGTGGCACGACATCGTCGAGCGCCAGAGCCCGCAGCACGCACCCGAGGGGTTCGACAGCGAGCATCCACTCTTCATTCTCTACACGTCAGGAACGACAGGAAAGCCCAAGGGAATCCTGCACACCACTGGTGGCTACCTCACCCAGACCTCCTACACGCATTACAACGTTTTCGATCTGAAGCCGGAGACCGACGTGTTCTGGTGCACGGCCGACATCGGCTGGGTCACCGGTCATTCGTACGTCGTCTACGGGCCGCTTTCCAATCGCGCGACACAGGTGATCTACGAAGGCACTCCGGATACGCCGGGCCAGGATCGATGGTGGGACATCGTGCAACGTCACAAGGTGTCGATTCTCTACACCGCGCCCACCGCAATTCGCACGTTCATGAAGTGGGGTGACGATCTCCCGCAGTCGAAGGATCTCTCATCCCTGCGCGTACTCGGATCGGTCGGCGAATCAATCAACCCTGAGGCATGGATGTGGTACCGCGATGTCATCGGCGGCAACCGCTGCCCGATCGTCGACACGTGGTGGCAGACCGAGACAGGCGCGATGATGATCTCTCCGCTCCCCGGAGTCACGGCCACCAAGCCTGGCTCTGCGATGGGCGCCCTACCAGGTATCTCCGTCGCAATTGTTGACGACAACGGAACCCCGGTCGGCAATGGCCATGGCGGTTATCTGGTCATCACCGAGCCTTGGCCGTCAATGCTGCGTGGCATTTGGGGCGACAACGAGCGTTACGTCGATACCTACTGGTCTCGCTGGCCGCAGTACTACTTCGCAGGTGATGGCGCGAAGTTTGATGATGACGGCGCACTGTGGCTGCTGGGCCGCGTTGACGACGTCATGAACGTCTCCGGTCACCGCATCTCGACGACTGAGGTCGAGTCGGCACTGGTCTCGCACCCCACTGTTGCTGAGGCGGCTGTGGTGGGCGCGAATGACGAGATGACCGGTCAGGGCATCGTCGCGTTCGTGATCTTGCGTAAGGGTTCCGAAGATGGTCCCGGTGTCGCGAAGGCACTCCGCGATCACGTCGCCAAGGAGATCGGCCCGATCGCCAAGCCGCGTCAGATCATGATCGTCGCCGAGCTGCCGAAGACCCGCTCGGGCAAGATCATGCGTCGGCTCCTACGCGATGTGGCGGAGAACCGCGATCTAGGCGATGCGACCACCCTGGCTGACCCCACCGTCATGAATATGATCGCTGCAGGGCTATCTAGCTCACCGACAGAGGAGTAGAACCATGGCGAGAGAGCAGATCCTCTCTCGCCCATCCTTGTTCCAGCGCCAGTGGCTGAGCAGTCAGCTTCGCGATGAGACTGTTGGCGGAATCCTGCTGCTCGTCATGGCGGTCATCGCGCTGGTCTGGGCAAACTCGCCCTGGGGTGAGTCCTATGCGGATCTGGTCAACTTCCAGATAGGCCCTGAATCTCTCGGGCTCAACCTGAGTCTGGGCACCTGGGCTGCCGACGGTCTGCTCGCCGTGTTCTTCTTCATTGCCGGGCTCGAGCTCAAGCACGAATTCGTTCTCGGAACGCTTTCCAAGCCCGCACAGGCAATCGTGCCGGTTGCCGCAGCTCTCGGCGGAATGATCTTGCCCGCGGTCATCTTCGTGATCGTGAACACCACTGCCGCCGACGGCGCTCCCCATGGCTGGGGCATCCCGATGGCAACGGACATCGCGTTCGCTCTCGCCGTGCTCGCCGTCGTAGGCAGGCGCCTGCCGCTCCCCCTGCGCGCATTCCTCCTGGCATTGGCCGTCGTCGATGATCTCGGCGCAATCATGGTGATCGCAATCTTCTACTCGAAGGGCTTTTACGCGGGGTGGTTCCTCGCCGCTATCGCACTCTTCGCTCTCTATGCATTCGCGCAACGTGCACGCTGGCGTACACCGTTCCTCTACGTGCCGATTGCCGTGCTCTCCTGGTACTGCCTCTTCCAGAGCGGCGTGCACGCCACCGTTGCTGGCGTCGCCCTTGGACTGCTCACGCGGGTGAAGCCCGATCCAGGGGAGACCTCCACGCCCGCTGATCGGATGTCGCATCTCATACACCCGATCAGCGCCGCGCTCTGTGTTCCGCTGTTCGCCTTCTTCGCGTCCGGCGTCGATCTGCGCAGTACCGGACTTCTAGGTCCGCTCACCGATCCCATCGCGATCGGCGTCATGATCGGCCTGGTTATTGGCAAGCCGCTGGGGGTCCTCGGTTTCGCCTGGCTTACCGCTCGGTTCACCAGAGCGGAGCTCAATCCACTCCTGGGCTGGCGCGATATCGCCACGGTTGGGCTGCTCGCCGGAATCGGCTTCACGGTGGCTCTGCTCATCAGCGAACTGGCGTACCCGAGTTCGCCCTCCCAGACGGACTACGCCAAGGTGGCCGTCCTGACGGCCTCAGTGATCTCAGCCATCTTGGCCACAATCGCGATCCGGGCCCGAAATAGGCACTATCGCCTCGTGTACGCGGCGGAGACCGCCGATCTGGACGGGAATGGAATCCCGGACGTGTATGAAAAGGACCAGGAGCAGTAATCTGCTGTCATGGCAAACGATTCAAGCATCGCCGACCTCGTGCGCAAGACCGCGAATGACGCCAAGCGCCTCGTGCAGGCTCAAGTCGCTTTCACCCAAGCTGAGCTGAAGAGCTCTGGCGAGGCAGTCGCACGTACGAGCATCATGGCCGTGGTCACGATCATCACGATCAGTTTGTTCGCGATCTTCATTCTGATCACCATCGCCTTCGCCCTCGCGGCCATGGGTCTGCCGACGTGGGCCGGCTTCGGACTCGTCTCGCTCTTCCTTCTCGTCTCCGCCGTCGTGACCGGCCTGTTGACCAAGAAGAACGCCTCAACCATCAAGGGCCCTGACCTGTCGATGGCCGAGCTTCGCAAGACCCAGGAGATCCTGGCGCCTTCGAAGCCCGTTGAGTAATTCGATCAACCCACCCATGACACTCATTGAGCCCGACGCTGCAATTCGCGTTGCCGGCGCCTGGACTCATCGCGACATCTCGGCGCATGGCGCTCGATTCCATGTAGTCGAACAAGGCGAGGGCCCGGCTGTCGTGCTCTTGCACGGATTCCCCACATTCTGGTGGACATGGCGACACCAGATCACCGCACTCGCCGAGGCCGGCTATCGCGCCATAGCGATGGATCTTCGTGGATACGGCGGCTCCGATCACCCACCGCACGGATACGACCCCTTCACCCTCTCCGCTGACGTTGCAGCGGTGATCCGATCACTCGGCGAGAGCGAGGCGGTGATCGTCGGGCACGGGTGGGGTGCCTTTGTCGCGTGGTCCATGGCTGTTCTAGAACCCGATGTCGTCACGGCGATCGTGCCGGTCAGCTCACCGCACCCGCGGCGGGTGCGCAGTGCATCGATGCAACCGTGGCACCGGCGCATCTCGCTGGGCTACGCCGCTGGATTCCAGGTGCCCTTCCTTCCCGAGCGGGCGCTCACCCGCGATGAGGGTGCACGAGTCGGCGACCTGATCACGGAGTGGTCGGGCACACCGGGCTGGCCCGATACCGAGGCCCTTTCCATGTACCGCTCCGCATTCATGCGCTGGCCGACTGCTCACACAGCAATCGAGTTCCACCGCTGGGCCGGCCGCTCGGTACCGCGACCCGATGGGCTGCGCTACATGTCCCGCATGAAGGCCGACATCAACACCGATGTCCTGCATGTGCACGGATCCCGCGATCCGATGATGAGTATCGATGCATGCGCGGGAAGCGCCTCATTCGTTCGCGGGAGTTACGCACTCTCCGCGATGGATACCGGCCACTTCCCGCACGAGGAGAATCCACGGCAGTTCAACGAACTGCTCGTCACCTGGCTTAACGGCGAATAGCACTCGGAGTCAGTCGTCAATACGGCATGAACCGGTGGCAACACGCTCATTAGAGCGCAGCGCACGCACAGACGGCACCGCGAGCTGCTCTGCAGTCAACGCATAACCGGTCTCATCGGTGCCCGAGGCGAAGATCATTCCGAGAACCTCGCCACCTGGAGTGAGAAGCGGGCCTCCTGAGTTGCCATGCAAAACCGTGCCACGGAAGGAATACACCTCGCGCTCGACCCCGGACTTCCCGTAGATGTCATCTCCGCGTGCAGTAATTGAGTCACGGATTCGCGCGGGAACGAAGTCATACGGGCCACCTTCGGGGAATCCCGCGACAACTGCGTCATCACCAGACTCAGCAGGATCGGAGGCGAACTGGAGTTCGGGCGCGCTTAGCTGAGGTACATAGAGCACTGCTATGTCGACCTTGGGATCGAAGTACACGACGGTGGCCTGCAGCAGCGGCTGCGATGCGCGCACCTGGATTTCCGGCGCGGTAACTCCGGCAACCACATGCGCATTCGTTAAGACATGCTGCGGGGCATAGACAAATCCGGATCCGCTCACCGACTGATCACACTCGTCAGTGTCGCCCATGACCTTGACGACAGAAGGTCGCGCATCCGTCACTGCCCCGCCCAGAATCACGGCGGGGTTCGGAATTGCTACTTCGGGGCCCGCGATGGAGCCCAATGCGGAGAAGACACGGGGCACATCGGCGTTGCTCACCATGGCCCGCAGGCCGACGAAGGCATCGCGCACCTGATTCGGCACTGCGGTGTCGACGAAGACGAGCAGCCTGGACTGCTGAATCTGGGAGGCCATCGGTAACTGCGGCAAGAAGGCAACAGCACTCGCCACGATCCAGGCCATGATGGCGAGTGCGATTACCGCCAGCGCTGATCCGGCTGCGCTGTCGACCAACCGCGCAGGTCGCCAGGTGATGGCGGCATGGAGCCTGCGTCCAAGCAGTGAGGCGAAGAATTGCCCAATAAACGCAGCAATGATCACGCCGATAACCACGATGCCGACTCGAAGCACGGGGTAATCAGTCACAGACGTGGAGAATCGGGGTAGGAAGAAGGCTGCGGCGAGCCCTGCGCCAAGGAAGCCCGCGAATGACAGTGTGCCGGCGACGAAACCCTGCCGCCATCCGGCCCAGGCGAACATGATCACTGCCCCGACGAGCAGCCAGTCGACGAGATTCACGAAGTCACGGGCTCTTCGTCCATTGCCGCGACAACGTCGAGATCGACCATGACGGTGGGATCCCACGGCAGCGCCAGCCCGGAGTGATCAAGGATCAGGTCGATCAGCCCACCCGTGAACCCCCAGACCAGCATGTCGTTCACTCGGAAGCCTGGGCCGATGTAGCCCGAGGGGTGCCGCACGCTGACGCGATTGACCGGATTGGTGAGATCGGCGATCCGCACTCGAGTTACCGACTCGACTTCCTCAGGCTCACGGGCCCAGACCTCGCTGGGCCGCTCCCACCACGCGATCACCGGTGTGACGACGAACCCGCTGACACTGAGCCACAGATCGGGGAGTTGACCCAGGATGCGAACGCCGGTGGCCTCGAGCCCGGTCTCCTCGACTGCCTCGCGCACAGCGGCCGCACGCGCATCAACATCGGTGGGGTCGACCGCGCCACCTGGGAATGCCGGCTGTCCGGCATGGGCGCGCATGCGGGCTGCACGTCGGATGAGCAGCAGATCAGGATCAGGACCCTCGCCGAAGAGGATGAGAACTGCTGAATGTCGACCCTGGCCATCGGTCGGGACGGCGTACTTCTGCTGGTCGGAGTGAAGACCACGAACGCAATCGACGACCGGGGTGAGCCAGGCGGGCAGCCCGTCGAGGGCGTCGGAGTCGATCTTCCCCTCACGATTCCAGGTGCGGCTCCGCTCTGACATCTGCCCAGCGTACGTCCGCGGGGGACCTGGCTTGGTTCTTGAAGCCGCGATGCGCAAGAATGTGGACTACCTAGTAAATGATGACGGAGGTCACAGTGGACGACGTGCTGATGCAGGCACCCTTGTTCGCCGCCCTGGATGCCGAGGGCGCCGCGGCGCTTCGGGCCAGCCTCGTCGAGATCCACGTCAACAAGGGCGAAGAACTCTTCACCGAGGGCCAGGACGGAGATCGCCTCTACGTGATCCTCGAAGGCAAGGTCAAGCTCGGCCAGTCCTCGGCCGATGGTCGCGAGTCATTGATGCTGGTGCTCGGCCCAGGTGAGATGTGCGGTGAGCTCAGCCTGTTCGATCCCGGCCCCCGCCGCGCTACCGCCACCGCACTCACCGATGCCACGGTTCTCGGGCTCAGTCATGAGCAGCTCGTCCCATGGCTCGCAGGTCGCCCCGAGGTTGCCTCTGCCCTGCTCCAGGCTCTGGCACGACGACTTCGTCGCACCAATGAGGCCATGGCAGATCTCGTCTTCTCCGATGTTCCCGGTCGTGTAGCAAAGGCCCTGATGGATCTCGGCGAGAAGTTCGGCCAGGTCACGCCCGACGGCCTGCTCGTCACCCACGACATGACCCAAGAAGAGCTCGCCCAACTCGTCGGCGCATCGCGCGAGACCGTTAATAAGGCTCTTGCTGACTTCGCGCAGCGCGGCTGGATTCGCCTCGAGTCACGCCAGGTGATGATTCTTGACGTTGAGCGTTTGGGCCGCCGCGCACGCTAAGCGCTCAAGTAATTCATCTGTGCCTGCACGCTGAGTTTCGCGGCACCGAGCAAGCCAGACGGAGTCTGCGCATAGACGATGGCGACGACCTCGTCTGCGGTTAGCGCACCAGAATCAAGTGCTGCCCGCACCTCACTGAGCCGCTCAGCCCGATGCTGCATGTACCACTGAATTCTCTCGGCGGGATCAGCCACCAATGGACCATGCCCTGGATAGATGTTCGTGATGTCGTGAGCATTGATGGTCTCGGCCAGAGCATCGAGGGTTGCCAGATATTCGTCGAGCTTGCCCTCCGGCCAGGCGATGACAGTGGTGCCACGGCCGAGCACCGTGTCACCGGTCAAGATCGAGGAGTCGCCGTTGATGTGGAAAGACAGTGAGTCGGCTGAGTGACCCGGCGTGGAGATCACGTCAACAACAAGGTCACCGAAGGTGATGACTTCACCCCCGTGCAGACCCTCTCCCCCGTGCACATGTTCCGGATCAAGCGCACGTACTGGAGCGCCGCACATGCGCGCGAGCGATAGCGCACCGGCTGAATGATCGGCATGGCCATGGGTCAGCAAGATTTGAGCGATTGTGCCGCGTTCGCCTACCGTGGTAACGATGCGCTCGAGATGCTCAGCGGTGTCGGGCCCGGGATCAACAACGACAAAATCCGTTGAGCCGGGCTCGGCAAGTAGCCACGTGTTGGTGCCCTCGAGCGTCCAGGCTGAAGGGTTCGGTGCGAGCAGACAGGTACTCCAGTCGCTGACGACACCCCCTGACCAGGCCTCTTCATCGCCCAGCGGAATCTGGCGCCCGCTCACCTGCTGATACCCCCGGTCTCCAGCTGCGCTGGAGGTACTACATCGGTCTCGATGATCTCCCCGGTGCGCTCATTGATGATGTGCCAACTCAGGTCGTTGTCTCCAATAGCAACCGCACGCGGCATGCGAGCGACGACATCACGGCTCAATGCAGCATCGATTGCATCGGCTGCGGTCTCGAACATTGCAAGGAAGCGCAGCATCACAAGGGTCGGACGCAGCATCGGAAGCTCATCGCGCAAGTAGCGGTCAAGGGCATCCGTGGGGCGAATCCACTCCGCGTGATCGGCCTCGTTCGATGCCACGTAGGCGTTTTGCCCCTCGGGGATCCTGGCAATGAAGAACCGCACATCAAATCTACGAGTCTCGTGTTCGGGGGTCACCCAATGATCGGTGAGAACAACGTCACGTGGATCGACGAAATCAACTCCGGCTTCCTCGCGTGTCTCACGAATCGCACAGGCGAGAAGTGCGCGGAACTCGCGTTCCGTCGCGCTTGCGCGCACCGCGTTCGCCTGGGCGAACTCCGCATCGAGGGCTTCGGTGATCGCGTCCGCGAAATCGGTCTTATCGAGGGCACCGCCCGGGTACACCGACATCCCGGGGGCAAACTTCATCGTGAGCGGCCGACGCATGAGGAAGGTCTCGACGCCAGCATCACCGTCGCGAATGAGCACGAGAGTCGACGCCGGCCGAGGAACAGGCGGAACCCACTCCTGTGATCCGGATGCGAGCAGGAGTGCCCGCTCGCGAACGACTGACATAGCTAGTCGGCTACCTCGACGATGATCTCGACCTCGACGGGCGCGTTTCGAGGCAGTACAGCGACACCCACAGCAGATCGTGCATGCCTGCCGGCGTCACCGAATGCCTCCAGCAACAGGTTGCTCGCTCCGTTCATCACTGCGGGCTGACCGGAGAACTCCGGATCGCTCGCCACGAACCCGACAACCTTTACGACTCGCACCACCTTGTCGAGATCGCCGATCACGGACTTGATCGCCGCGATGGCATTGAGCGCGCAACGGGCAGCGAGTTCCGCGGCCTGCTCCGGCTCGATCTCGTTACCGACCTTTCCGGTTGCCATCAATTCGCCATCGATCACGGGGAGTTGACCCGAGGTGTAGACGTACCGACCGGCAAGAACTGCGGGAACGTAGGCGGCCAGCGGCGTGGAAGCCTCGGGCAGTGAATAGCCGGCGGCAGTCAGTCGCATCTCAACTGTTGACATGCTCACCCCACCGGTCGCTTCATGTAGGCAATCAGGTTCTCCGAGTTTGGACCCGGAACGACCTGAACGAGCTCCCAGCCATCAAGACCCCAGTTGTCGAGGATCTGCTTGGTGGCATGTACGAGCAGCGGCACTGTGGCGTATTCCCATTTCGTCATGGAATGACAGTAGTAGGTGACCGCGGGTTAGCGCATAGGCTGGTTCCGTGAGCGATGCGCAGTTGTGGCCTGGAGTCGACCTGCATGTCGTATCCGGCAAGGGGGGCACCGGAAAAACGACGGTGGCGGCCTCCTTGGCACTCGCCCTCGCTCAGGGTGGCAAGCGCACCTTGCTGATGGAGGTCGAGGGCCGTCAAGGCATCGCGCAACTCTTCGACACGGCGCCGCTGCCCTATGAGGAGCGGATGATCGCGGTGGCTCCAGATGGTGGCGAGGTCTGGGCTCTAGCCGTCGATCCGCAGGAGGCTCTGCTCGATTACCTAGAGCAGTTCTACAACCTCCGCCGCGCAGGAGCCGCTCTGAAGAAGATGGGCGCTGTCGACTTCGCTACGACGATCGCCCCCGGCCTTCGAGACGTCCTCCTGACCGGCAAGGCCGTCGAGGTCGTGAGGCGCAAACCCGAGGACAAGAAGAACCATTACGACGCGGTCGTCATCGACGCTCCTCCGACCGGTCGCATCACCAAGTTCTTGAACGTCAACTCCGAGATGTCCGGGCTTGCCAAGGTTGGCCCGATTCGCAACCACGCTGATCTCGTGATGAGCGTCATTGCATCTCCACGCACCGCGGTGCACCTCGTGACCTTGCTCGAGGAGATGCCCGTGCAGGAGACCATTGACGGAATTGCAGAGCTCACCTCAGCAGGACTGCCCGTCGGGTCGGTCTTTATCAATATGACCCGTCCTTCGGTGCTGACCGATGAGCAACGTGCTGCCGCACTTGCGGGCACGCTGCCACTCGAGCAGATCGGGGCTGACCTCGCCTCGGTGGGAATTCAGGCTGAGCCGCTAGCCACGGAGTTGGCAGCAGAAGCCCGCGACTACGCACTGCGCATTGCTCTCGAGGGCCGCGAACTTCAACGCATCGACGAGTTGAGTCTTCGGCATCTCACCTTGCCCTTGCTGCCCGGGGGCGTGGACCTCGGCGGTCTATACGCACTCGCCGCGTGCCTGCGAGCCGAGGGAGTGAGATGACCTCGTTCGAGAATGCGCCGTCGCTCGATATCGACGCCCTCCTCGCCGACCACGGGATCAAGATCCTGGTGTGCACAGGTGCTGGTGGCGTGGGCAAGACGACGACCGCTGCCGCGCTGGCACTTCGCGCAGCCGAGCACGGCCGCAAGGTGTGCGTGCTGACCATCGACCCGGCGCGCCGACTCGCACAGGCACTCGGCCTGACCAGCCTTGACAACACTCCGCGCGAGGTGGTCGGCATTCATTCGGCCGATGGCACCGGTTCTCTCCACGCGATGATGCTCGACATGAAGCGCACCTTCGACGAGGTCGTCGAGACGAATGCTGATCCCGAGCGCGCCAAGCAAATCCTGGAGAACCCTTTTTACCAAGCGCTTTCCTCGTCATTCGCCGGCACGCAGGAATACATGGCCATGGAGAAACTCGGTCAGCTCAGTGCTCGAGCGGAGCTCGAAGGCACGTGGGATCTCATCATCGTCGACACCCCGCCCTCGCGCAGCGCACTCGATTTCCTCGACGCTCCCGCGCGATTGGGCTCCTTCCTCGACGGCAAGTTCATCCGAATCCTGACTGCACCTGCACGCTCTGCAGGGCGCGGTATCGGGAAGATCGCCGCAATGGGCTTCGGCATCTTTACCGGTGTACTCAACAAGATCCTCGGGACACAGGTGCTCACCGATGTCGGCACGTTCATTGCCGCAATCGACACGACTTTTGGCGGTTTCCGCGAACGAGCCGACAAGACCTACACGCTCCTAAAGGAGCCCAGCAGTCGCTTCGTTGTTATCGCCTCACCTGAGCCCGATGCCCTGCGCGAGGCCGCGTACTTCGTTGAACGGCTCAAGGCCGACTCGATGCCACTCGCAGGCCTCGTCCTCAACCGAGTGCAGTACATCGACGCACCCGAACTTTCCGCGGATCGCGCTCGAGTCGCCGCGCAGGCACTCGGGGACAGCGGACATGATCTGACCGCCGCGCTTCTGGGTATTCACGCGAATCGGCAGGCACAGGCTGAAAGGCAGCGGCATCTGGCGGAGAGATTCACCGCTGCACACCCGAGTGTGCCGGTGGCGATGATGCCGGCCATGGCAGAGGACATTCATGACTTGGCGGGCCTGCGTGGTATCGGGGATCATCTGGCTGAAGTCAGAGGAGCTGCCCACAGCGGATAGCCAGTCGGCGCACGCAGGCTAACCAGGAATGAATGCGCCTGATCACGATGAGTTCCGGTCGCGTCGGTATACGTGGCATCACCCTTCGATCAGGCAGTAACGCTCCGTGTGCGTCGAGATCCGTGCACAACCCGCTATTGCGAAGCCACCAACATCGGAACCGGGCGCCAAGCCACCAGGGCAACTCCTAGAACCGCCAAGACGGGAACAATGAGGAATGCCCATTGAAGTCCGAATCCATCTGCGAGTGCGCCGAGTGCAAATGGAGCAATCATCACGGCGATTCCCGCGGCCATCGTGCCCGTTCCGGAAGCTCGATCAGCGAATTGCGGCGCGCTACGAATGGATCGGCCTATGGCCAAGGGCCAATGCAAGCCGACTCCGCAACCCGTGATGACCAGAAAAATCAACATCAGAGCGACATTGGGAATGGACCACACGACCAGGAATGCCAGTCCGCTGAGTGCGAAAGCACCAATGAGGAGTCGCTCCGGGTTCATCCGTTCGGCTATACGACTGCCGACGACCCTGCCAATCAAGAGTCCGATCACGATACTGACCAGGGCAGCCTGCTCGGCGCCCCCGCCTAGTCCACCGCGTTCTTTCAGGTAATCAGTGCTCCACAGCGCCAGGCAGTATTCAATCCCCGCGGCGGGGAGCATGGTGAGCGCCGTCCACCAGAAAAGTCTCGGCAGATCTCGAACCTTGCTCGGAAGTTCACGGGCATCTCCCTGCCCGTCGTACTCGCGGACGTTTCGGCCACGAAGAATCTCGACAAGGAGAAAGCACAGCGCGACGGTCCAGAGTGCAGGGCGCCAACCCCAGCCGATCGCTACGCACACTCCCGCGACCACTGGCCCGATGAAACTGGCGATCGCTGCTATCGCGCTTGCCTCGGATAAGGCCGCCGGCGCAGCGAGTCCTTGCTGGGCACTAACAAATGCGCTCACCCCCGAAACAGCAAGCGCACCACCGCATGCGGCGACGAAGGTACCGGTGAGTGTGACTGCGAAGGGAAGACCACTGGTGATGATCAGGATGCCAACGATGACAGTTACCGACCCAAGGCGCATGCTCCCTCCGCGCCCGAGTCGGCCCGCGACCTTGGCATTGAGTCCGGACATGACAACGAGTCCCAACGCAATCGCCGTGCCGTAAAGCCCGGCCATCGTGAGAGAAATCCCTTGCTCATTCGATAGTGACGCGCGCGTGGCTCCGAAGGCGTAGACCCAAGCGCCATAGGCACCCATCAGTAGATAGGTAACCCAGGTTGTCCTGGTCCGGATGGGCCGCAATATGCCTGCCTGCTGATGTTCCATCGCATGAGTCAATCGGAACTCCGCGAAGAATGTCGCGGTAACGACAACTATTCACCTGATAGAGGCGATACCAAGGGCGGTCAAGAACTTGTCATACTCAGGTGATCAATGCCACCTAGCCGCGCACATCCTGATTTGCGCGGCAGGCACAAACAAAGGGAGCGCTACGACACGGCTCCGATGCGGCCGGTGAGGATGCTCTGGCGATCGAATTCATCCTGAGCAGTCTGGAGCAGGTGGCGCCACGAGGTGACATTCGGGCGTCGGCGGAGCAGTGCGCGACGCTCGCGCTCAGTCATGCCGCCCCACACGCCGAACTCGACGCGGTTGTCGAGGGCATCGGCCAGGCAGTCGGTGCGCACGACGCAACCGGAGCAAATGGCCTTGGCCCGGTTCTGGGCGGCTCCTTGGACGAACAGGGTGTCAGGGTCTGATGTTCGGCAAGCTGCCTGCGCTGCCCAAGCTGAGTCGACCGACATGTAGTACGCCCACCCCTTCAATTATTGGCTGTTTCTGTTCTCACTGTGCGGTTACTGCTGATGGCGGACGCTACGCCCCATGAGCCTGCCCATACAGGTTCTAAAGAACTATTCCTGACTAGTTAATTAGTGTCAATAGCCCCCGTGGACTCGCTCGCCCAGGGGGGACATCGCGCGCCGCAACATCCACGGGAACAGGCCGACTTACGCTGGCGTCTGATGAGTATGCCCAAGAACCGCCACCGACCCCTGAGCGCCCTCGGGCGACTCGGGGTGCTGTTCGGGGTCATCGTGGCAACCGGGGTCGTGGCTGCCCTCATTGCGGTGCCCTTCGTCGGTGGCCTCGGGGTGCTCACCAAGAGCGCAGTGCAGAACTTCGAAGCCCTGCCCGCCTCCCTCGATACGCCACCGTTGCCCCAGCGGACCGTGATCCTGGCCTCCGATGGCAGCACCTTGGCAACCCTGTACTACCAAAATCGCGTCGAGGTGCCCCTGGGCGAGATCGCACCGGTGATGCGTCAGGCCATCGTCGCTGTCGAGGACTCTCGCTTTCTTCAGCACCGCGGTTTTGATTTCCGTGGCGGAGTGCGCGCACTTGCTTCGAATACCTCATCCGGCGGCGTGCAGGAGGGGGCCTCCACACTGACCATGCAGTACATCAAGAACGTTCTCGTGACCGAAGCCAGCAACGGAGCCGAACTCGAGGCAGCTCGCGGACGCAGCGCTACCCGCAAGCTGCGAGAGGTGCGTCTGGCTCTTGCACTCGAGAAGCGATACTCGAAGGCAGAGATCCTGCAGCGTTACCTAAACATCGCCTACTTCGGATCGGGCGCATACGGAGTAGAAGCAGCGTCACGTCGCTACTTCTCCAAGCCCGCCTCGGCGCTCACGCTTACCGAAGCAGCCACACTCGCCGGCATAGTTCAGCAACCCACGGCATTTGACCCGCTGCGCAATCCCGATCTTTCTGCCAAGCGACGCAATATTGTCCTGGGCCGTATGGCGGATCAGGGCTACATCACGTCGAATCAAGCCGAGCAGGCATCTCTCACGCCGATGTCGTCGGCACTCGCACCCTCACGCGTCACGAACGGATGCACGACCTCCTACGCGCCCTTCTTCTGCGACTACGTGCTGCACATGATTCGGAGCGATCCCACCTTTGGCGATACCCCTGACGCCCGCGAGGCATTTCTCAAGCGAGGCGGCTACACGATTCGCACCACCCTCGACGCGAAAGCGCAGCAGGCTGCATTCACGGCAGTGACATCAAAGATTCCCATTGAGGACGACAGCAAGCGCGCGGCCGCGATCACGATGATCCAGCCGGGCACCGGCAACGTGCTTGCCATGGCCCAAAATCGGCTCTGGGGAACGACGGGGCCCGGTAGAACCACCTACAACTACAACGTCGATCGCGAAGCTGGCGGCACTATCGGCATGCAGGCCGGCTCGACCTTCAAGATCTTCACCCTCGCCGCAGCGCTCGAGGCAGGGATCTCCCCCACAGAGTACATCTCGTCACCGAGCCCGAACACGTTCGAGAACTTCGTCAACTGCGAAACAGGAGTGTCGTACGGCCCGATCACCGTGCGCAACAGCACCGGCGCGGGCACATTCGACATGGCTCAGGCCACGGCGTACTCGATCAACACCTACTTCATGGCACTTGAAGAGCGCACCGGCCTGTGCCGCCCGCCCGAGATCGCGGAGTCGATGGGCGTCCGACTCGGCTCCGGTGAGCCCCTACTGCGCGTTCCTTCATTCACGCTCGGCACGATGGAGGTCACGCCTTTGCAAGTGGCGAATGCCTACGCCACCTTTGCTAACCACGGTTCATACTGCGCTCCGCGCGTGCTGCTCGACATCCGCGATCGCGACGGACGCGCGGTACCCGTGCCCCCGGTCAAGTGCACGCAGGTGCTCACACGCGATGTCGCGGACTCGGTGACAGCCCTGCTTACCGGGGTGATCGATGGAAACATCGGCGGGCGCACCGGTCAGGCGATGTCACTCGCCGACCGACCTGCGGCAGGCAAGACCGGTACGACGAATGAGTCTGCAGCGGTCTGGTTCGCCGGCTACACGCCCGATATCTCTGCTGCCGTGTGGGTCGGTGATCCACGTGGCGGCTACGGCTTCCCGATGAAGGACATCACGATTGCGGGTCGCTACTACTCGCAGGTGTTCGGCAGCACGTTGCCAGGCCCTATCTGGAAAGAAGCAATGACCGGTGCCTCAGAAGGAAAGGCCGCGAACAACTTCATCCTGCAATCGAGCGTGGGGCTACAGCCAGCACGCGGGGCGTCTGTGAGCTACCTCGATCGCAACACACTCCTCGTGCCACTTGATGCAGAGTTCGAGTTCACGAATCCTGAGCCGGTCGTGCCCGAAGAAGACCCGACGTTAGAAGAAACACCGATCGACCCGGCAACGTCGGGACAAGACCCCGCCCCCGCGCCACAGGATCCAGCCCCGGTCGTGGGTCAGTAAACGGTCTAGCCGAGCGCAGCGCGCACGACGGCAGCAACCTGACCGCCATCGGCCTTGCCCTTGACCTGCGGCTGAACGATCTTCATGACAGCACCGAGATTCTGGGCGCCGGTGCCCACCTCGGCCACCGCGGCGTCGACGATGACGCGAATTTCATCCTCGGTCATCTGCTGCGGCAGGTAGGCAGTGAGCACGCCCAGCTCATCGCGTTCACGGTCAGCGCGATCGGGGTGACCCGCCGAGTCAAATGCCTCGGCTGCCTCGCGGCGCTTCTTGGCCTCTCGACCAAGCACGGTGATGACCTCGTCATCGCTGAGCTGACGTGCCGACTTACCGGAGACCTCCTCATTGGTGATGGCGGTCAATGCCATGCGCAGGGTCGCGGCGGTTAGCTCGTCACGAGCCTTCATGGCCGTGGTGAGATTCGCCTGCAGGGTCTCCTTAAGAGTGCTCATTTTCGTATTCTCGCACCCTTCGTGCCACGATCTGACCATGCGCACTCCAGCCAAGGCCGCCCTCGGCATGCTTGCCCTGGGTGCTGCGGGTCTTGTCTACTCAGCCTGGGAAGCACAGAACTACACGCTCCGACGGGCCACAGTGCCCGCATTGGGCGAAGGCCAGCCCGAGCTTCGCATCCTCCATCTCTCCGATCTTCACCTTGTTCCCGGACAAAAGAAGAAGAAGCAGTGGGTTCACTCACTGCGTGAGTTACGCCCGGACGCCGTCATCGCCACCGGTGACTTTCTCTCACACCCGGATGCAGTTCCTGAAGCACTCGATGCGCTCGATTCCGTACTCGATATTCCCGGAGCATTCGTCCTCGGAAGCAATGACTACTTCGCACCTCGCCCGCTGAATCCCGCGCAGTACCTGCGCGGCCCTTCTCAGCTCGAGCCGAGTCGACCGATGCTGCCGTGGCCCGATCTCGTTGCGGGGCTCACCGATGCCGGCTGGCTCGACCTGTCGAATGCACGTGCGGTGCTTGAAATCAACGGTCGCACAATCGATCTACGTGGTGTCGATGATCCGCATATCGCGCGTGATCGCTACGACGAAGTGGCTGGTGCATTCTCTGCTGATGCCGATCTCACCCTCGGTGTCGTTCACGCACCGTATCTGCGCGTACTCGACGGCATGGCCGCCGACGGCGCTGACCTCATCCTCGCCGGGCACACCCATGGTGGCCAGCTCGCTCTGCCCGGTGTCGGCGCATTAGTCACCAACTGCGATCTTGACCGCAAGCGAGCCAAGGGCCTCTCGTCTCACCACGGCTCCCATCTGCACGTGTCTGCGGGCATAGGCACCTCTCCCTACGCACCTTTTCGGTTCGCCTGTCCGCCCGAGGCCACCTTGCTCACCGTGACCGGTCGTTGAGCACTCCTGTGACTGGGCTAGACTCGTGCAGCCTTCGGGGTGTAGCGCAGCTTGGTAGCGCGCTTCGTTCGGGACGAAGAGGTCGTGGGTTCGAATCCCGCCACCCCGACTCAGGATCGGGGGCCGAGAAATCGGCCCCCGATCGCTTCTTGGCAGGAGTCTGATGAGCACACCTGATCGTCGGCCCACGGCTGCTGACCTGGGCAAGACCTCCAGCGCTTTCGTGCGCTCCGCCGGCTGGCGCTCCGTGAACCTGCACACCCACATCTCTCTCGTGCACCGATACGTCTATTTCGAGGTTCCCAAGGCCGGGTGCGGGACCATGAAGGCAACCCTCGGAGGGCTTGAGGCCGCACGGCTTGGTCCAGGTGCGGTCGAGCGAGTTCAGGAGCGCCCGCATGATCGCTCGCTGATGACGCCCTTCGTCAAGCCCTTCCAACTGCCTGCTGACCAACTCGAGGATGTGCTCACCTCTCGTAAGTTCAACCGCTTCGCGGTAGTGCGCGAACCTGCATCACGCCTGCTCTCCGGCTACCTCGAGAAGATCTGCCAGGGCCTTCAACAGTCGCAGCCGATTTTCGACATCCTCGTCGAGCAGGGGCATGCACCCGAATCGCCTAGTGACATTTCGTTCGCGCAGTTCATCGACGTCGTCACCGCAATGCCCTCACGGGAGCAAGATCCCCATTGGCGTCGTCAGACCGATCAGATCGGTTTCGGAATCGTGAAGTTCGACGAGATCATCCGCCTGAACGAACTCGATTCGTCATGGGACCAGGTCGCGAGGCTCACTCGCACTACCGACCTGCAGGACCAATTCTTCTGCCGCAACTCCACCGGTGCGAGCTCAAAGATCACTGACTTCTACACGCCCGAGCTGCTGGCCAAAGTCGCCGAGTCGTACGCGGACGACTACAAGGAATTCGGCTTCGCCGTTCCATCGCTTAGCCGCTAACGGCCGGGACTACGTCAGATCAGCTGCGACAATCTCTGCAATCTGGACGGCGTTCAGTGCTGCACCCTTGCGGAGATTGTCGTTGCTAATGAAGAGCGCAATGCCGCGACCACCAGGAACGCTCTGATCGGCACGAATACGCCCGACGAACGACGGGTCAGCGCCGGCTGCCTGAAGCGGCGTGGGAATCTCGGTGACTTCGACACCCGGAGCACTCTCAAGCAGCTCGGTCGCGCGCTCGGGCGATATCGGACGCGCGAACTCAGCGTTGATCGCCAGCGAGTGACCGGAGAAGACCGGCACGCGAACACAGGTGCCTGAGACGAGAAGATCGGGGATGCCGAGGATCTTGCGGCTCTCATTGCGCAGCTTCTGCTCTTCATCGGTCTCGAGTGAGCCATCGCTGGCGATGCTGCCAGCGAATGGCACGACATCGAAAGCGATGGTGCGCAGGTACTTATTCGGTGAGGGGAACGTGACAGCCGAGCCGTCGTGCGTCAAGGCTGCGATGTCCTGGCTGACGGCCGCACGAATCTGAGTCTCGAGCTCCTCGACTCCGGCCAGGCCACTGCCGGAGACTGCCTGGTACGAGCTGACGATCAGGCGCTCTAGGCCTGCTTCCTGATGCAGCGGGCGCAGCACGGGCATTGCGGCCATCGTGGTGCAGTTCGGGTTGGCGATGATGCCCTTCTTGGCATCCTTGATCGCCTCGGGGTTCACCTCGCTGACCACCAGCGGGACATCGGGATCCATGCGGAATGCCGACGAGTTATCGATAACGATGGCACCGGCCTCTGCGAATCTGGGGCCTTGGGCCTTCGAGGTTGCGCCGCCGGCGGAGAACAACGCGATGTCGATGCCCGAGACGTCTGCGGTCGCGGCGTCTTCCACCACGATCTCCCCGCCCTTCCAGGGAAGCGTCGAGCCGGCCGAACGGGCCGAAGCGAAAAAGCGCACGCTCTCAAGCGGGAAGTCGCGCTCTTCGAGCAGACGCCGCATGACCGCACCCACCTGACCGGTGGCACCTACGACTGCAACAACAGGCTTGCGGCTCATCGGCCGGTACCTCCGTAGACAACTGCCTCGCCATCGGAGTCGAGACCAAATGCGGTGTGCAGTGCCTGCACGGCCTTCTTGGCATCACCGACACGAGTCACCACAGAGATTCGAATCTCTGAGGTCGAGATCATCTCAACGTTGATTCCGTGCTCGGCGAGAGCCGCGAAGAAAGTAGCGGAGACACCGGGGTGTGAGCGCATGCCTGCACCAACGAGCGAGACCTTGGCAATCTCTTCGTCGATGATGAGGTCTTCGAAGGCAATGTCGGCACGCTTGGAATCAATGGCCGCAAGCGCCTTTTTTGCCGAACCCGAGGGCGTGGTGAAGGTGACGTCGGTACGACCGGTTGATGCCGCCGAGACGTTCTGCACGATCATGTCGATGTTCACGCCGGCATCGGCGAGTGCACCAAAGATGGCAGCGGCCTGTCCGGGCTTGTCGGGAACTCCGACCACGGTGATCTTGGCGTCGTTTACGTCAGCGGCGACACCGGAGATGATCGGTTGTTCCATGGCTTTTCCTTCGGCAATTGCAGCCGCGATGGCTGCAGGTGACATCACGAGAGTGCCCTCGCGGTGCGAGAACGACGAACGAACGTGGATGGGGAGATCGAAGCGACGGGCGTACTCGACGCAACGCAGGTGCAGCACCTTGGCGCCGACGGCCGCGAGCTCGAGCATCTCCTCGTAGGTAATGAATGGAACCTGGCGAGCAGCGGGAACTACGCGCGGATCAGCGCTGAAGACGCCGTCGACATCGGTGAAGATCTCGCAGACCGAGGCCTTGAGCGCTGCGGCGAGGGCTACGGCGGTGGTGTCGGAACCACCGCGGCCGAGGGTAGTGACGTCCTTGGTGTCTTGGGCGACGCCCTGGAAGCCGGCGACAATCGGGATCGCTCCCTCCGCAAGTGCCTCCTGAATACGGCCAGGGGTGACATCGATGATGCGGGCGGCGCCGTGGGCGGAGTCAGTGATCAGGCCCGCCTGCGAGCCCGTGTACGAGCGACCGTCTTCGCCGAGGTCGGCGATTGCCATGGCCAGCACGGCCATTGAGATGCGCTCGCCGGCGGTCAGGAGCATGTCGAGCTCACGAGAGGGGGGCGAAGGCGAGACCTGCTCGGCGAGGTCGAGAAGTTCATCGGTGGTGTCGCCCATCGCAGAAACGACAACGACGACCTGATTGCCGGCGCGCTTGGTTTCGACAATTCGCTTCGCGACCCGCTTGACGCTTTCGGCATCAGCGACGCTGGAACCACCAAATTTCTGAACGATCAGAGCCACAAGACCAAATTCTATTGGTCGCACTTACAGGGGCAAAAATCGGGCGGACTTGGGCTCAGACGCGACGACGGCCTTCGAACGCCCGGCCCAAGGTGACCTCATCGGCGTATTCGAGGTCACCACCCACCGGAAGACCGCTCGCCAGCCGCGAGACCGCTACCTCAAGCGGACTGATCAGCCGAGCCAGGTAGGTCGCGGTGGCCTCGCCCTCGAGGTTGGGGTCGGTGGCCAAGATGACTTCGGTGATCGAGGTGTCCGAGAGCCGACTCATCAACTCGCGGATGCGCAGATCATCGGGCCCGATGCCCTCGATCGGGCTGATCGCCCCACCCAGTACGTGATACCTGCCCTTGAACTCGCGCGTCTTCTCAATGGCGACAACATCCTTGGGCTCCTCGACCACGCACAAGATCGTGAGATCGCGACGCGGATCACGGCAGATACGGCACTGATCCTCTTCAGCGACATTTCCGCAGATGGTGCAGAAGCGCACTTTCTCCTTCACCTCGCGCAAGGCATCAGTCAGACGCTGCACGTCAATGGGATCCGCAGCCAGGATGTGGAAGGCAATGCGCTGCGCACTCTTGGGCCCGACACCGGGAAGCCGGCCGAGCTCGTCAATCAGATCTTGGACTACGCCTTCGTACATCATCAGTTCTCGATCTCGCCGATCTGCGTGCCGCCGAGCTCACGCATGATGAGGTCGACACCTGAGGTGTCATCGAGATTCTCGTCATCAATGCTGGGCGCGTCGGGCTCAACCACGATGGAAACTGCTGGCGCCGATGAATCGCTGGAATCGTCCGACGAAACAACGGGTGCTGCATGGACGAGACGCGCGGTCGCGTCGGGTGCGAGAACGATGTCGATGCGTACATCGGTTCGGAAAACATCGAGCACCGCCTGGCGCAGTCGCTCATCGTGACCGCTTGCCTTGGCATTAGCCGCCTTGCTCGCATTCTCGACACCGACTGCAAGAACGCCATTCTCCAGCGAGAGCGGAGCAGAGTCGCTGAAGACCATCCAGGCCACGCGCGAGTACGACTTTGTCGCATCGAGAATCGCCGGCCACATCGAGATGAGCTGCGGCAGCGAGGCGTTCTGGTTTGTCGGCACGACAACCGGCTCAGCAGCGGCAGCCTCGGCTTCGGCTTCGGCCTCGACCGCAGCGGCCTTCTCCGCAGGCTTCATCGGCGGGCGTGACGCGGTCGACTCCTTCTTTGTTGACGGCGCCACATCACTGAGCTTCTTCGGACGCGAGGGTGCGTCAACGGGTGCATCAGTGGGTGTATCGGCAACCGGAGCGGACACTGCGGGTGCGACAGGCGGAACCGGGATTGCGGGGGCCGCAGGAGCAGCGACGGCAGCGGCCGGCGCCGCGATCGGCGCATCTGCAGGGTGAGCGGCCTGGTGGAATTCACCCGACGAGATACGGCGCTCGAGCTGATCGAGTCGTGCGCGTGTGCCGCGCTCGTCGGAATCAGCAGCGGGCAGGAGCAGTTTGGCTGCCATCAACTCAAGGTGCAGTCGCGGCGCAGTTGCGCCCTTCAGCCCACTGAGGCCCTCACTGACAACATCAGAGGCACGAGTGAGCTCTGATGCCCCGAACAGTGCGGATTGATCAACCTGGCGTGCGATCTCGTCTTCAGGTGCATCAATGAGACCCAGCTGGGCAGCGCCGCTCACATGTTGCAGCACGATCAGATTGCGCATGCGCTCGAGCAGATCGGTGACGAAACGGCGCGGGTCGTGACCGGCATCCATCACCTGATCGATCACCGTGAAGAGCGCGGCACCATCATGCGCGGCGAGTGCATCGACAGTGGCATCGAGCAGCGTGGAATCTGTCATGCCAAGCTGCGCCACCGCCGTTGCGTACGTGACCCCATCGCGGCCCGAGCCGGAGATGACCTGACTGAGGATCGAGAGGCTGTCACGAACGCTGCCAGCGCCGGCCCGAGCAATGAGTGCGAGCGCATTCGCCTCGGCGGGCACGCCCTCTGCCTCGCACACCGTAGCCAGGTGCTGCTGCAGGGTGCGCGCTGAAACCAGGCGGAAGGTGTAGTTGTGCGTGCGCGAGCGAATGGTCGGAAGGACCTTGTCGGCTTCGGTAGTGGCGAAGATGAAGCGCACGTGCTCGGGCGGCTCCTCCACCAGCTTCAGCAGAGCGTTGAAGCCTGCCGTGGTAACCATGTGGGCCTCATCGATGATGTAGATCTTGTAGCGCGAGGACGCCGGCGCGAACATCGCTCGTTCGCGCAGATCACGAGTGTCGTCGACGCCACCATGACTTGCGGCGTCGAGCTCGATGACATCAATGGAACCGGAGCCATTGGCCGCAAGATCAAGACAGCTTTGGCATTCGCCGCACGGATCAGGAGTCGGACCCTTCTCGCAGTTCAGCGAACGAGCGAGGATGCGAGCGGTCGAGGTCTTGCCGCAGCCACGCGGGCCGGAGAAGAGATACGCATGTGCGACGCGATCGTTCTCGAGCGCACGACGCAGAGGGTCAGTGACGTGATCTTGGCCTACGACATCGTCGAGTCGCGCGGGGCGATAGGTGCGGTAGAGGGCCATGGACACCCCGCAACCTTATGCGCCAACGAAGTGACAAGGGACCCCCCGCACACCCATCAGAGCCCGCCTGCCCTTGCTGCCTTCCGGCCCTGGGGGGGTTCAGCGAGATGACGCCGCACGAGGGGTCGGCACAAGGGTACGCGGCAGGCGATTGGCTCACCAAGTGCCCCAACTTGTAGCCTCTCCCACGGAGGATTCGCCTAGTGGCCTATGGCGCTCGCCTGGAACGCGGGTTGGGGGAAACCCCTCAGGGGTTCAAATCCCCTATCCTCCGCGCTGATACGTAAGCGGGACGGACCGATTCGGTTCGTCCCGCTTCGTGCTTGTAGGCTTTTCTGCGGTGGCGTGTCCGAGCGGCCAAAGGAGCACGCCTCGAAAGCGTGTGTGGGTGAAAGCTCACCGTGGGTTCAAATCCCACCGCCACCGCCAAATACGTCAGGGTCCCTGTGGGGACCCTGACGTATTTTTCGATGAGGGGATTTGGGACTTCGAACCACCGGTGTGGTTCGAAGATGAAGACGGTTCCCACCGCCACCGCCATGAGAAGGGCGTCCCTCCTGGGGCGCCCTTCATTTATCCCCTCACCTACGATGAGCCCAGGCGCATCCACGACGAGGCGCATCTTCGAAAGGCAGTCATGACCAACCAAGAGCAGCCGGTGCACCTGAACAACCACCACACCGACACCCTCACCGCGATCTTCGCCCACCCCACCAGCCACAACGTCCGCTGGCACGACGCCGTCAGCCTGCTCGAGGCCGTGGGCACCGTCGAGGAGAACCACAGCGGCAAGTTCAAGATCCACGTGGGCGACCAGATGGAGTTCTTCGACCGCCCCAAGGGCCATGACTGTGGCGAGCAGCAGATTGTCGACTTCCGCAAGATGCTCAAGGCGGCCGGCTTCGAGCCGACCAAGCCGGGCCACGAGGACTAATCCTCCGCGACACTTCGAATCTCCCCGCCTGTTGTCTGGGCGGGGAGATTCGTCACTTTCGGGCCGAACTCCCGCACCGGTGCTCCGGCATAAGTAGGTTGCGGCCATGGCCTACGAGCAGATCTCCCTCGACATCACCTCACCGACAGCGACGATCACCCTGAATCGTCCCGAGGCGATGAATGCCATCACCGTGGTGATGCTCGGCGAGCTGGCTGACGCACTCGGTGTCATCGCAGCGGACTCCACGATTCGCGCAGTTGTCATCACGGGTGCGGGTCGGGCATTTAGTGCGGGGGTCGACCTAAAGGCACTCGGCACTCGGTCACTAGATGGCGGCGCTGTCGGCGACTACCTCGATATTCCTGCTCGCGCGGTCACCGATGCGATCGCATCTCTCGAGGCAATTGTCATCGCGAAGATCAATGGCTTCTGCTTTACCGGCGCACTCGAACTTGCGCTCGCGTGCGACCTGATCATTTCGGCCGATGAGGCGAAGTTCGGTGATACGCACGCGAAGTGGGGCCTGCGCCCGTCGTGGGGGATGAGCCAGCGCCTGCCGCATCTGGTCGGCCCGCAGCGTGCTCGACTGCTCTCGTACTCAGCGATGACTTTCACCGGAGTGCAGGCCGCCGAATGGGGTCTCGCATCTGCCTCACATCCGCTCGCCGATCTCGAGGCAGCTGTCGATGCGCTCGCTGCCACGATCGCGGAGAACAGTAAGGGTGCGCTGCTTGCCTATAAGGATCTATACCGAGCGGCTGACGACCTCGAGCTTGCCGAAGGCATTGCCTACGAGGAATCGGCTCAGTACGAGATTGACGACACCGAGTCGCGCATCGCGCAGTTTCGCTGAGCGGAGGAATGAACATGCGTGCTGCACTACTGAGCGGCTACGGCGAGCTCCTGTCGATCACCGATATTGCTCGTCCGGTGCCCACTGTCGGCGAAGTGCTCATCAAGGTGACCGCAGCAGGTCTCTGCCACACCGACCTGCACCTAATCGACGGTGATCCCGCAATCCTTCCGGGCTTCCCTGCAGTACTCGGCCATGAGACGGCAGGGATCGTCGAGGAGATCGGCGCAGGTGTCACGTCAGTTGCCATAGGCGATGCAGTCGCGGTGTTCGGTGCGCAGGGCTGCGGCGCCTGCCCCACATGCCTGTCCGGCCTGGAGAACATGTGCTCGATTCAGGTGCTCTCGATGAATGGCATCGGGATTCCCGGTGGTTTCGCCGAATACATGATCGTTCCGGCCGAGCGTCATCTCGTGCCGATCGGTGATCTCGACCCGGTGAAGGCCGCGGGCCTTACCGATGCTGGGCTCACCCCCTATCGCGCTGTGCGACGTGCACTCGCGCATCTCGAACCCGGTAGCACTGCCGTTGCGATCGGTCTCGGTGGTCTGGGCCAGTTCGGTATTCAGTACCTGAACCTGCTGAGCGATGCTCGCATTGTCGGTCTCGATCCCGATCCGGTGAAGCGAGCACGCGCCATCGAACTCGGAGCCGACATCGCACTCGATCCAAGCGATGCGAACTTCAGCGAGGCAACGGTTGAGCATGATCTCGCCGGAGCGTGCTCCGCAGTTCTCGACTTCGTCGGCAACGATGCGTCGCTCACCACTGCGCGCTCGCTTCTCGCTGCACGGGGGATGCTCAACATCGTCGGACTCGGCGGCGGTAGCACCGAACTCAGCTTCTTCACGATGCCGCCAGAATCGGTGGTCACGACGACCAACTGGGGCTCAGCGCCCGAGATGGCCGAAGTTGTCGCACTCGCACGTGAGGGTCGAATCGAGTCAACCGTGACGACGTACTCGCTTGATGATGCTCAACGTGCGGTCGACGACCTTCGCGCGGGTCGAGTCGACGGCCGCGCTGTCATCGTTCCTTAGCCATTCGCCTAGCGGTGACGCAGGCGCGCACCGAGCAGGTACATCTCGCAGCCGAGGCAGAAATTGAATGCAGCATTGAGGAATGCCGCCGCAAGAGCGAAGCCGATGGCAATCGCTGCAACCACGGTCGCACCAAGAGCGATCGAAATGAGAGCGACGATCATGAAGATCAGCCCGACAGCCTGAGCGAATCGCGGCGGTGCTGCGTCCTCGAGCAACTGCGGCGGGGCAAGGCGCGGGCCGATGAGCTTGCGATACAAGATGCCGTACGGCTGCGCGTGCAGACCAACGATCGCCCCCAGGCCGAAGACAAGGGTCTGCCAGACGACGAGAACATCGGAGAGCGGGGTTCCGACCATGACAAGTGCGATGGCTAGCACGATCGTGGTGATGGTGCCGCCGAAGCGCGGGCCGCGCGGATCGATCTCGGTGCGGGTGCAGATCTCGGTGGTCATGGGTACTCCCTCAGTCGCTCTCTAGGGAAACGTTAAAAAAGGGAAGATCCGGCTCAATCTCGGGGTCGAGCAATTGCAAACCGCTTGCAGCTCAGCCGCTGACCTCGCCGATTGCCGCGATGACATCGACCTTCCGCGGCGCCCCGCTTGCGCGCTTGCGGATTGCGCCGCGCTTGTCGAGCACGAGCACGGTGGGTGTGCGGCGTATGTCGAGCGCACGCACCAGCTCGAGATTCGACTCCGCATCGATCTCGACATGTGTGACGCCCGGAACCATCTGCGCGACTTCGTCGAGAATTCGGCGCGTGGCGCGGCAGGGCTGGCAGAAGGCGCTAGAGAACTGCACGAGGGTCGCGACATCTCCCAGTGAAGTACCGATTGCGGCGGCGGTAAGTACATCGCCGCCATGCTCGTCGTGGACAGCATCATGCAGATCAACAGAGGGTGCGTCGTCAGGTAGCGGCACCGGTCGCCCGTCGGTCGTTGACTTCATCCGGCCGTCGGTCGCGCGACGCCACAGCCCGAAGGCGGTTGCCGCCGCAAGAGCGAGAAGGAGGATCCAGACACCGGTCATAACAGCGTTAACCCTCCACCCTCGTGATCTGTTCCCGAGCCCAGCCGACAATCCGCTCAAGGGTCTCATCATCAATTGCTGACTCGGCATGACCGAAGCCGGAAATCTCCCAGAGCTGGGCGCCGTCATTGCCGCTTGCGAGTGCGGCAGCGTGGAGCGCTCGCGGATGCTCGAGCGGGAAGTAGCGATCCACATCACCATGCACGATCAAGACGGGCAGATGCGGGTACCTGGCGATTGCCACAACCGGTGACTCCGGCATTGGTTCAGGCCAGGTCTGCCAATCGATACGTGTGCCCCGGGTGCGCATGAAGGTGCGACCGGCCTTCGAAGCGACCACCTTGTGCATGCGACGCATGACCTTGGTGCCTCGGTAGTGCCAAAAGGCCGGGGCGCTGACGGCGATCACGGCATCGACCTGATCGCTTTCGCCCTCGGTGAAGGCCGCCTGGCGCAGCACCACCGCACCCCCCATCGAGAAACCCACGGTGACGACACACCGGTAGCCGAGTTCACGTGCCCACGCGACGGCAGCTGACACATCCTGGATTTCCTTGTGACCGATCGTGGTGACTCCGCCGGATTCCCCATGGCCGCGCATATCGAGGACGATCACCCCGGCCGACGTCGAGAGCACTCGGATGACTTTCTCCACCCGTTCGGAGCGCCACTGCCCGGTGAATCCGTGGGCCACGACCAGGCAGAGATCGCCCTCATGGGGTAGGTGCCCGGCGCTAATGGACGTGCCGTCGGAGGCGGTCAGCACCGCAGGTGTGAGGGCAGCAGCCATGGACGGACTCATCGACGTATCCGTGATCTTTCGCATCAGCCACCTCCTTCTTCGCCTGACATTCCTGCCTGCACCGCTTACCGACTGAGCACCTATTGTCCCCGATGCCGTAGCCTTGGGGCTTTCCCCAGGGTGAAAGGTGGTGACGTGAGACTTCTTCTCCTCACCCGCGCCATGGAACCCTCGTCTGAGGTGCTCCCGGCGCTGGGGCTTCTTGCCCACCACGTTCGAGCCATGCCCGCAGAGCCCACGGCCCTTCTCGACGCCCCCAACTGCGACGCCCTGATTATCGATGGCCGCCGCGACCTTCCCGCGGTGCGCGGCCTGACCCGACTGATCCGCCAGACGGGCGTGGACGTCCCGGTTCTCCTGGTCACCACTGAAGGCGGTCTCGCTGCCGTGCAGTGGGACTGGGGGATGGATGAAATCCTGCTCGACACGATCTCTCCGGCCGAACTCGAAGCACGTCTTCGTCTTGCGGTTTCTCGCATCGGCGAGGCCACCGGCGCGACTAACTCGGAGCCCGAGGAGATTCGCAGTGGCGAACTGATGGTCGATGAGGCCACCTACACCGCCAAACTGCGCGGTCGCAGCCTCGATCTCACTTTCAAGGAATTCGAACTCCTTAAGTACCTCGCGCAGCACCCGGGCCGCGTGTTCACTCGGGCCCTGCTTCTCCAGGAAGTCTGGGGCTATGACTACTTCGGTGGCACTCGCACCGTCGATGTTCACGTGCGTCGCCTGCGCGCAAAACTCGGTGTCGAGCATGAGTCGCTGATCGGCACCGTGCGCAATGTCGGCTATCGCTTCGTGCCAATGGGCGAAGGCGTTATCGACGACGAATTAGCTGTCGACCCGTCACTGGTATGAGCATGTCGCTCACTGTCAGCACAGTCGAGCACCTCGACCCTGATGAGCTCACGGGGGTTATCGCACTGATCGAGCACGTCACCTCCGCCGACGGCCTTCATCCGCTCTCCGAACATGTCTACCTTCATCTGCGCCATGGTGGCGACGACGGCGGTCGACACGTGCTCGTGCGTGATGGTGCATCGACCATCGTCGGCTACGCACACCTTGACTGCACCGACATGGTTGAAGGGCCGAGTGCTGAGCTTGCAGTCGAGCCGGCCGCACGCCGCGAGGGTGTTGGTCGCCTCATCATCACGACACTGCTCGAACTCACGTCGAATGAAGGTCTTCGGCTGTGGGCTCATGGCGAGCAGGCCGCCGCAGCGCGTCTGGCACGCTCGATGGAGTTCGAGCAGAGCAGAGTTCTGTGGCAAATGCGTCGCTCACTGTTCGCTCCACTCTCGGCGGCTGTTCTTCCCGAGGGCTGCACGATTCGCGCATTCGAGCCGGGCGTCGATGACCAAGCCTGGCTGCGGATCAATGGTCGAGCCTTCGCCGACCTACCCGACCAAGGCAATTGGAATCTCGAGGATCTGCATCGGCGCATGGAAGAGCCCTGGTTCTCCGCAGCAGGCTTCCTGATAGCCGAGCACGAGGGCACGGTGGTCGGGTTCCACTGGACAAAGGTTCACGGGCGAAAGAGCGGCGGCGGCCACGACCATGACGCGATCGGCGAGGTCTACGTCGTGGGGGTCGATCCCGACTACGCCGGGCGCGGCCTGGGCCGGGCGTTGACCTTGGCCGGCCTGCACCACCTGCGCGGCCTCGGGCTCTCCCAGGCGATGCTCTACGTCGATGCGCGGAACACCTCGGCTATTCGTCTCTATGAGGGGCTTGGCTTCTCACGCTGGGATACCGATGTTCTGTACCGTCACCGCACGGTTGCCACCCGTTAACCCCCCTGTGCCACCATGGGGGCGTGTCCCTAGAGCAAACTTCCCCCACTGAGGCTCAGCCGACCCCGCTTCCAGTGCAAGGCGGCGACCTCCCGGCCGACCGCTTCCTCGATCGCGAGCTCTCCTGGCTCGATTTCAATCAGCGCGTGCTCGAGCTCGCCGAGGACGACACCCTGCCCCCGCTCGAGCGGGCCAAGTTCCTCGCCATCTTCGCCAGCAACCTCGACGAGTTCTTCATGGTTCGCGTGGCCGGCCTCAAGCGTCGAATTGCCACCGGCATCGCCGTGCGCGCGGCCAGCGGCCTGACGCCGCGCGAAGTTCTCGAGAACATCTGGGTGCGAGCCCATGCACTTCAGCGCGAGCACGCCAACGTCTTCCATGAAGAGGTGATGCCCGCGCTTCGCAACAACGGCATCGAGCTGCTGCGTTGGGCCGAGCTCACTGAAGCCGAGCGCGATGCCACTGAGCCGTTCTTCGACGGTCAGGTCTTCCCGGTGCTCACTCCGCTGGCAGTAGATCCCTCTCACCCGTTCCCTTACATCAGCGGACTCTCGCTCAATCTCGCAGTCGTCGTGCGCAACCCGATCACCGGCACAGAGCTCTTCGCGCGCGTGAAGGTGCCGCCGTCACTTCCGCGCTTCGTATCGGTGGGCTCTCAGCGATTCGTGCCTCTCGAGGACATCATCGCCGCGCACCTGAACGACCTCTTCCCGGGAATGCAGATCCTCGAACATCACGCATTCCGCGTGACACGTAACGAGGATCTCGAGGTCGAAGAGGATGACGCCGAGAATCTGCTGCTCGCACTCGAGCGCGAACTCATGCGTCGGCGTTTCGGCCCACCGGTGCGCCTTGAGGTCGAGGCTTCGATCTCAGCGCATGTTCTCGAACTGCTCGTCAGCGAGCTCGATATCAACGAGCACGAGGTGTTCCGGATTCCGGGCCCGCTCGATCTCACCGGTCTCTGGTCAATCGTCGGACTCGATCGCGATGACCTCAAGCAGCCGAAGTTCGTACCGAGCACCTCACGTCAGCTCAACCAGGTCGAATCCTCCACCGCACCTGAGGTGCTGGCCACGGTGCGCGAGCACGATGTTTTCCTGCACCATCCCTATGACTCGTTCAGCACCAGCGTGCAACTGTTCTTGGAGCAAGCCGCTCGGGATCCGCATGTGCTCGCCATCAAGCAGACCCTGTATCGAACGTCAGGTGACTCGCCGATCACCGAGGCACTCATCGATGCCGCACAAATGGGTAAGCAGGTACTTGCTCTCGTCGAGATCAAGGCTCGTTTCGACGAGCAGAACAACATCGACTGGGGACGCAAGCTCGAAGAGGCTGGCGTGCACGTCGTTTACGGCCTAGTCGGCTTGAAGACTCATTGCAAGCTTTCCATGGTCGTGCGGAACGACGGAGACCGGCTGCGTCGCTACACGCACCTTGGCACCGGCAACTATCACCCCAAGACAGCTCGGCTCTATGAGGATTTCGGTCTCATCACCTGCGATGACCAAGTTGGCGAAGACGTCAGCAATCTGTTCAACGTGCTGTCCGGATACTCCATGAACACTGATTACTCACGGCTGCTCGTTGCCCCTCATTCGGTGCGAACCGGACTCGTCGAGCGCGTCGAGCGCGAGATCGAGCATCACCAGGCCGGCCGGCCTGCAGGTATTCAGTTCAAGACGAATGCCCTTGTCGACGAAGGCATCATCGATGCGCTCTACCGTGCCTCAAGGGCCGGAGTTCCCATTCAGGTCTTCGTTCGCGGAATCTGCGCTCTGCGCCCCGGAGTTCCCGGCCTGAGCGAGAACATCGAGGTCATCAGCATCCTCGGACGCTTCCTCGAGCACTCACGTGCGTACTGCTTCGAAAACGGCGGTAACAAGGAAGTCTGGATCGGCTCCGCCGACATGATGCATCGCAACCTTGATCGCCGCGTCGAGACCCTCGTGCTGCTCGTGCAGCCCGATCAGATCAGCGATGTGAGCGGGCTGTTCACTCTCGCCTTCGACCCTGCGACCTCCGCGTGGCATCTGCACAGCGACGGAAACTGGGATCGCGTCACTGTGGGTAGCGATGGTCAGCGCCTTCACGACTATCAGGAGACCCTCCTGGCACGGCAGAATCGACGCGAAGCACGCTGATGTCGACTTACCGCGAGGTTGAGCGCAAGGTGCGGGTCGACGACGCCTTCGATATCTCTCCTGTGCTCGATCGTCTCGGTGACTATCGGGCACGTCGAGGCCCGGCGTTCCCCATGCACGCCGACTATTACGACACCGATGAACTGACCCTCTTCCGTTGGCGCATGACCTTGCGCAGGCGCGAGGGCGGCTTGGATCAGGGCTGGCATCTGAAGATCCCTGTCGCTGGTGGAGCCGCAGGTGATCGCGACGAAGTTCGG
Source organism: Candidatus Nanopelagicales bacterium (assembly GCA_044374195.1). Classification (GTDB taxonomy): domain Bacteria; phylum Actinomycetota; class Actinomycetes; order S36-B12; family S36-B12; genus CAIKZY01. The sequence continues at coordinate 59,088 of JBILOY010000003.1, read as the reverse complement.
CTCGAGCTCTCCGAACACGTGCCAGCTCGCCTTGGCGACATCGTCTCTCCCCTGATCGGCGAGAAGCCGTTGAAGGCCCAGGTCATCGTCGAAACTCTTCGTACTCCGGCCTCCATTGTTGATAGCACGGGGCGCATGCTCGCTGAAGTTGTCGACGATCGAGTCACCGTGCGCCTGCCCGGCATGCCGGACTCGCACTTCCGCGAGATTGAGGTCGAGGCAGCTGACGCCGACGACCCTGCCTCACTCGCCTGCATGCAGCACGTGGTCGATCAATTCCTGGCGGCTGGCGGCAGTCTTGGTACATCGAGCAAAGCAGCCTCCGCGCTTGGCACGCGGGCAAGCGGTGAATGCGATGTCCCGGAACCCAAGCTCCCTTCCTCGCACGTCATGGCGGTCGACGTCATCAGGTACGCCATTGGTCACGGAGTTCGCGCGCTCATGCTCGCCGATGTCGACGTACGTCGCGATGCTCCGGATGCCGCTCACCAGATGCGCGTTGCCGCGCGTCGACTCCGCTCATTCCTGCACACGTATGGCGACTTCTTCGATCCCAAGTGGGCCGCCCGTATCAGCGATGAACTCGCCTGGGTGGCCTCCGAGCTCGGAGCCATCCGCGACACCGAGGTGCTCCTGGAGCGTCTTCTCGACCACGCTGGCTCCCTCGAGGAGGAGGATGCGGCCCGAGTCAGTGAGTTCCTCACTGCACGAGTGGGCCAGCGACTTCAGTCCGCACGATCTAGTGCACTCGCGGCACTGCGCAGTGACCGCCACCAGTACCTCCTCGAGGATCTCATCGATGCCGCCCAAAACCCGAGCGCACTGCCCATCGCTTATGCCGACTACTCCGAGAGCATGCAACGACTTGCCACTGCCGCCTGGGATCAATTCAGGCACGCGGTCAGGGAACTCGACATCGACACTCCCGCGGCCGAGTGGCATCACGCACGAATCCTCGCGAAGCGTGCCAGATACGCGATGGACGCACTCGCCCCTCTCGAGGGCAAGGCGGTCAAGCGATTCGCACACGAACTGGCCATCGCCACCGGACTTCTCGGCATTCACCAGGATGCATTCGTCGCACAGGAGGCTCTGCGCTCCCTTGCTTTTGCACCGACTACCCCGGGCAGTGTCGGATTACTTCTCGGTCGACTCTTCGCCTTTGAGAGCGACGAGGAGATCTTGGATCGATACCGCTTCATGGAAGCCTGGCCTGACATCAAGAAGGCAGCTCGCAAGGTCGAGTGGCTGTGAGGGACCAGTCCGCACAATCAGTGGTGCGTGCTGCCGGAGTAGTTGTGCTGCGCAATCGCGAGTCGGCACCGGAAGTACTTGTCGTTCATCGGCCTCACCGAAGTGACTGGTCCCTACCAAAGGGCAAGGTCGACCCTGGCGAGCAACTTCTCGAGACAGCCGTGCGCGAATGCATCGAGGAGACCGGGCTCACCGTGAACCTCGGTGCGCCACTGGCTCGGCAGTCGTACATCGCCCTTGGCCGCCCGAAAACTGTGGACTACTGGGTAGGAACGATTCGTACAGATGCCGGCTTCAGTCCTGACCAGGAGATCGACGAGATCCGCTGGATCCCAGTCGCTGACGCGTCGATTGTCTTGACCTATGCCCATGATCACGCGCTTGTTCTCGAGGCCCTTGCCCTGCCGAACACTTCTCCACTAGTGATCTTGCGTCATGCGAAAGCCGTGAAGCGCTCCGAGTACGACGGCGAGATCGATGCACTCAGACCACTGACCGGGAAGGGTCGCCATCAAGCTCAGGCGCTAATTGCGGTGCTGGGCGCATACGGCATCACTGCGGTGCACACTTCAACTTCGACGCGTTGCGCCGAGACAGTCAGAGTTTTCGCAGCCACTACCGAGAGTGAGCTTCACCTCGAGAACTCGCTGAGCGAAGAGGGCCACGAGGCGCATCCCAAGAAAGCTGCCAAGGTCGTGGCCCGAATCGTGGGCTCACCCGAGCCCGGCGTGATCTGCTCGCATCGCCCGGTGCTACCCACCATCATGGCGACCATCGCGAAATCTCTCGGCTTGTCAGCGGATGACCCCCGGCTTGAGCCGAAGCTCTCCCCTGGTGCATTCATCGTGATTCACCGGGCGTTTATCGATGGCGAGATTCAGCCCGTCGCCATCGAACGACATGCTGCGCCGCTAGGCGACAGCGAGGATCACGACCTTCTTGCTTGATCCGGTGACCTTGACCGAGCAATATCCGGCACGGTTCAGCACGACCCCGCGACTCGTGACAGAGCATTGTGCCTTCGACAGCACGACAATGCTCCCGATCGTGCGGCCTGCCCAGCGCAACACCGTGGCTTTACGGACTGTGGAGCCGACGCGGCCTGTCCCGCTGACAGCAATGACCTCTGAGCTTGCCGCACTGGGAGCGCTCACACCGATCGAGTTACTCGAGGTGACCGTGAAGGTGTACGAAGCACCAACGGTGAGTCCGGAAACAACGCATGAGGTCACTTCAGCAGTGCAGTTGCGCTGATCTGCCGATGAGGATGCGGCATACGAGATTGCTGCTCCGCCGTCATTGACCGGCGGGGCCCAGCTCACGAAGACTCGGCCGCCCTGCAATGCCTTGACCTCCACGCCGGTCGGCGCGCCCGGTGGAGACTGCGGAAGTGCGACGTACTGACGCAGCCACGGGAGGAACGATGTGACCCTGCTATACAGACCGGGAAATTTCGGGTCAGCGCAGCCGCTGCCGCTGCTGACGATTCCTGCGAGCACCGGCGTGCCGTTGTAGCCCACGGTGAGCGGCCCGCCGCTATCGCCCTGGCAGGCATCAACACCACCCTGCGGCATTCCCGCGCACACATGGTTGCCCGGGACATAGCTCGTGCCGTACTCCCCGCACTTCGCTTCGGATGGTGCGGAAAGAATTTGCACGGTGGCCGAACGCAGCAATGCAGATGACGCACCATTTGGCGTAGTCGAACCCCACCCGCTGATAGTTGCCTGTTCCCCGGATGCGGGCCACGCATTGGCATCTTGTACCAGTGGTAATGCGACCGGCTGAACCGATGGGCTGAAGGCAAGTGGGGCAGCGAGACCGAGCAGGGCAAGATCATTGGAGTACGTGGAGGAGTTCCAGTTGGGGTGCACGATTACCTGACCAACCGGGGCGAGGCGATCGCGAGAGAAACGATTTTGATCAGTGACGCCGACGTACGCTTCGATCTGTCCGGCACTGACGCCGCTGACGCAGTGCGCGGCGGTGAGAAGCCAGGTTTCGGCGATGATGGCGCCGCCGCATTGAGTCGCACCGTTGATGCGTAGCAGCACCTGCCATGGTGCCGAAGTGATCTCAATCGGGTTGCCGCCGATGATTCTCGGGGAGGAAGCCTGCGCCTGGGTCGGACTGATAGTCATGATGGCCACGACAGCGAGTAGGGCGGCGAGGATTCGCCGAGCGCTACGAGTCATGGTGGTCACCAGTTAAGTATGCGTGGGGCTCACAGAGCCGCAGTGACGCCCTTGCCGATGACCACGATTCCGCCCTCGCTGACCGTGTAAAGCTCGCGATCGCGCTCAAGATCGACACCGATCTGGGCGCCATCGGGGATCACGACGTTCTTGTCGAGAATCGCTCGGCGCACGACGGCGTTGCGCCCCACTCGTGCACCTGGCAGAACGACGCTGCCCTCGACGTAAGCACCCGAGTCGACATACACACTCGAAGCCAGGACAGAGGTGCGCACATGTGCTCCCGACACGATCGTGCCCGAGCCCACCATCGACTCATGGGCATTGCCGCCCTCGACGAACTTGGCGGGGGGCAGTGACGGAAGATTCGACAGGATCGGCCACCGACGGTTGTAGAGATTGAAAATCGGGTGAACGGAGACAAGATCCATGTGAGCGTCGTGATAACTATCGAGAGTACCTACGTCTCGCCAATAGCCGGTGTCTCGTTGAGTCGCACCTGGCACGATGTTCTGGTCGAAGTCATAGACGAACGCCTGACCTGCCGCAGTGAGCATCGGGATGATGTTCGTGCCCATGTCATGGATAGACGTGAGGTCAGCGGCATCAGTTCGTAGTGCCTCAAGCAACACGTCAGTCGTGAAGACATAGTTGCCCATGGACGCAAAGCTGTGATCGTCATCGCCGGGGATCGTGGGCGGATTCGTCGGCTTCTCGAGAAACTGCGTGATCTTGCGTCCATCGGACGAGGTTTCGATGACTCCGAAATCGCGCGCGTCGGCCTTGGGCACGCGAATGCCCGCAACGGTAACGCCGGCGCCGGAATCGATATGCGCCTCGATCATCTGCATAGGGTCCATGCGGTACACGTGATCCGCGCCGAAGACGACGACGTACTCCGGACTCTCGTCATAGACAAGATTGAGACTCTGGAAGATCGCATCGGCCGAGCCGGTGTACCAACGCGGTCCCAACCGCTGCTGCGCCGGCACCGGGGTGACGTAATCGCCGAGCAACGTTGGCATGCGCCAGGTGGTGGTGATGTGGCGGTCAAGCGAGTGCGACTTGTACTGAGTGAGAACGCAGACACGGCGCAGGCCCGCATTGATGAGATTCGAAAGGACGAAATCGACCAGGCGGTAGGAACCACCGAAGGGAACGGCGGGCTTGGCTCGATCAGCCGTCAGCGGCATCAGGCGCTTGCCCTCACCGCCCGCAAGGACGATGCAGAGAACATGGGGAGACATCGTCACACCAGAAACAGTAGTGACTCTGGGAGGCCAAATGGGGAACTCGACGAGAACATTCAGAACATTGAGCATCCGGTGTCACAACTGAGCGGCGTTAGGCTCCTGGCATGCGCATCGGAATGCTCACCCGCGAATGGCCGCCCGAGATCTACGGCGGCGCAGGGGTTCATGTCGACCAACTGGTTGCCCAGCTCAGGCACCTGGCTGAAGTCGATGTTCACTGCTTCGGCGCCCCGCGCCCTGACGCCATGGCACATCAGGTGCCTGGCTTCCTCGAGGGTGCCAACCCTGCGCTCCAGGTGCTGGGAGTTGATCTTGACATGGTGCAGGCCACGGCAGGGGTCGACATCCTTCACTCGCATACCTGGTACGCGAACTTCGCCGGCCAGATCGGTGGCCTTATGCACGGGGTACCCCATGTGATCACCGCGCACTCCCTCGAGCCCATGCGCCCGTGGAAGGAGGAACAACTCGGCGGCGGCTACCGCGTGTCATCGTGGGTCGAGCGCACGGCGTACACCGATGCGCAGGCCATCATCGCGGTGAGCGACGGAATGCGCACAGACGTGCTGAACTCATACCCCCATGTCGATTCCGCAAAGGTGCACGTCGTGCACAACGGCGTTCCGACCGACGTCTACCACTTCGATTCGGATACCACCGCACTCGAGCAGTACGGCATCGACCAATCACGCCCTTACGCACTCTTTGTCGGTCGCATCACTCGCCAGAAGGGCATCATGCACCTGCTGAATGCCGCTCGTCAGTTCGATGACAGCGTGGTGCTAGTGCTGTGCGCTTCCTCCCCCGATACACCTGAGATCGGTGCCGAGGTTGCTCACGCGGTGGCGTCGCTCCGAGAGTTGCGTGGTGAGAGCTCGGTCATCTGGATTCAGGAGCAGGCCGCGCGCCCTCAGTTGATCCAGCTGTTCTCGCATGCGCTCGCCTTCGTCTGCCCTTCTGTGTACGAACCGCTTGGCATCGTGAACCTGGAAGCCATGGCCTGCGAGACCGCCGTCGTGGCAAGCGCTGTCGGCGGAATCCCCGAGGTCGTCGTTGATGGAGTTACCGGCACCCTCGTTCCGTATACCCCTGATTCGCTGACCGGATTCGAACGTGCCTTTTCCGACGCAGTGAATGCCATGGTGGCGGATCCGTCGCGCGCAAGGGAGATGGGTAAGGCTGGACGCGCCCGCGCTGTGGCTGATTTCGGCTGGGCGGCAATCGCCGAGCAGACCATGGGGGTCTACCGGGCCGCTGGAGCGTGAGCGATCTCGCTGAGGTGCTGCCCGGCGGGCCGATGTCTCACCGCCCCAGCGCTCGTATCGGTTACGCCGCCATACTGCTCGCCGCCTTTCTCTTCGGCACGAATGCAACAGCCTCAAAGTCCCTGCTGCTGAGCGGTATCGAGGCAACTCGCCTCGCTGAACTACGGACAACCGGTGCCTTTCTTATCTTTGCCGTGATCCTCGCGATCATCCGCCCATCATCATTTCGGGTTCGAAAGGGCGAGTGGCCAGCGATCATCGCCTTCGGTCTCATCGGCGTGACCCTTACCCAACTCCTGTACTTCTTCGGTATCTCACGGCTGCCGATCAGCATCGCCCTGCTGCTCGAATTCACTGCACCGATCATGGTTGCGCTGTACTGGAAGTTCTGGCTTCATAAGATCATCGGTCGTGGTGTCTGGCTTGGTCTCATACTCGCGCTGACCGGTCTGGCAATCGTTGCTCAGGTCTGGCAGGGCTTTCATCTCGACATCGTGGGCGTGATCTGCGGCTTTGGAGCTGCTGCTGCACTCGCTGTCTACTACCTGTCCGGCACTAAAGCCGTGCGACCACCGTTCAATCGTGACTCCGTCTCGTTGACCATGTGGGGCTTCGCTGTCTCGGCTGCTTTCTGGGCCATCGTGCAGCCATGGTGGACCTTCCCCTGGCATGAGCTGCTCCACCCCGCAACAAACGGCGGACTGACCGCGCAAGGTGTTCCGCTGTGGGTGTTGGTGATCTGGATGGTTGTCGTGGGCACGGCAATCGCGTTCTGGCTAGAGGTCACTGCTCTCAAGAACATCAGCGCGACGCAGGTATCGACGATGGGGATGCTCGAGCCAATTTTCGCGACTGCGATCGCCTGGATCCTGCTCGGTGAGAGCTTGGCGCCGATTCAGATCGCTGGTGGCCTCATCGTTCTGGGCGGCGTGTATATCGCCGAGCGATCTCGCTGATCAGTCGTCTAATTCGACCGGCTCGAAGAAGCCCATAGCGGTCAGCACGTCGATCGCATGCCGTCCGCTCGAGCTGATGTGATTTTGCATCGCACGCTGCGCGGCCGCCGAATCTCGCTTGATGAAAGCTGACACAATTTCGCCATGCTGCTCGCTCGCGTCGTGCAACCACTCATCAGGAAAGTCGACATAGGGCATCGGGAGTGACTTCGAGAGAAGACGCAGCATCGAATTGATGCGCTTACTTCCTGCCGCCGTGTTGATGGTGCGGTGGAACTCGAAGTTCAGGCGCTGGCGTTCGGCCTTGTCAGGTGTCGCCTCCATCTGCGCATGCAGCTCGGCGAGGCGAGCAATGCCCGCATCATCGGTACGCGTGACCGCACGCGCGGTAGCAAGCCCGGCCACCTGACCGAAGAGCTCGTAGTGATCAATGATGTCGTCAGGCGAGAGTTGCTGAACTCGCGAACCGCGTCGCGGGATGGTGGCGATCAGGCCCTCTTGATCCAAGGCGATGAGGGCTTCACGCACCGGAAGCCGGGAAACCCCGAGTTCCTCGGCAATGGCGTCCTGGTCGACCCGGGTGCCGGGGCGCATCCGACCGGTGAGAATCGCCTCGCGGATGTGATCGGCGACGTCGTCGGCGAGGTTGCGCCGCCTCGGCACGCGGTCGAACGCATCCTTTGCCACGATTCCTCCTGCCCAGATTTCTGATAAATGATACAAATAGCCTGTGAAGCTGACCGATATCCCCGAGTATGACGACCTTCGCGCCGGCGTGCGCGAGATCTGTGAGGCCTACCCCGGCGAGTATTGGCGCGGGCTCGAGCCTGAAACCTACCCACAGGAGTTCGTCGACTCCCTTACCCAGGCGGGGTACCTGGCGGCCCTGATCCCCGAGGAGTACGGCGGCGGCGGAGCCACCCTCACCGAGGCCTCGATCATCATGGAGGAGATCGCGGCCTCCGGCGGCAACCCCGCTGCCTGCCATGCGCAGATGTACGTGATGGGCACGATCTTGCGCCACGGCAGTGCCGAGCAGAAGCAGCACTACCTACCGCAGATCGCCAATGGCACGCTGCGACTGCAGGCATTCGGTGTCACCGAGCCCGGCGCGGGTTCGGAGACCACTCGCATTCGCACCAAGGCCGAGCGCGTTCCGGAGGGCTGGCGTATCAATGGCCAGAAGATCTGGACTTCACGCGCCCTCTACTCCGACCTCATGCTGCTACTCGCCCGCACGACTCCGTATGACGAGTGCGAGAAGCCGACTGACGGCCTGTCGACCTTCCTGATCAACATGCGTGAGGTCGAGGGCATCACGATCAAGCCCATCAAGACGATGATGAATCACAACACGACCGAGGTCTTCCTCGATGACGTGATCATCCCCGCCGATGCACTCGTCGGCGAGGAGGGCAAGGGCTTCCGGTACATCCTCGACGGCATGAATGCCGAACGAATCCTGATCGCCGCGGAGTGCATCGGTGATGGTCGCTTCCTGCTCGAGAAGGCGGTCGCCTATGCCAATGAGCGTGTGGTCTTCGACAAGCCGATTGGCACGAATCAGGGAGTTCAGTTTCCGCTCGCCAAGGCGTACGCCCAACTTCGCGCAGCTGATCTCATGCGGTTCGATGCTGCCGCGAAGTACGACGCTCACGAGAAGTGCGCGGCAGAGGCAAACATGGCCAAGCTGCTGTGCTCGGAGGCATCATGGGCTGCGGCGAATGCCGCACTCGACACGCACGGTGGCTTCGGCTTCGCCGTCGAGTACGACATCGAGCGCAAGTTCCGCGAGACCCGGCTCTACCAGGTGGCGCCCATCAACAACAATCTCGTGCTCGCCTATGTGGGCCAGCACGTGCTGGGGCTTCCGAAGTCGTACTAGTCGGTTTCCGTGATTCGGCGCACTGTCGCCGCATCGTGCTCGCCGAGCGCGGGCACCGATTGCGCTCCCGGAGTCCATTCGCTGATGTCGAAGGGTGACTTCAGCATCTCGATGCGACCATTCGGCAGATCAACATCAGCGAAACGATCACGCGCTCGTAGCTGCTCGTGATGCCACACCTGAGCTAGATCATTGACATTCGCGGTGGCAATGTTGGCAGATGAAAGGCTCGCGCGGATCTCATCGGCAGGAGCACTCGCGAACCGCACCGTGATCATCGCCTCGAGCTCATCGACATTCGCAATGCGCACGGCATTGGTGGCAAAGCGCGGGTCTGTGGCCAACGCAACATCTGCGAGCACCTGCTCGGCGAAGGCCGCCCACTCGCGATCATTCTGGATAGCCAGCAGCACTGTGCGCCCATCAGCTAGCCCGAAGGTGCCATAAGGCGCGATCGCATGATGACGACGACCGGTGCGCGGAGCTTGTCCACCGCCATGAGCGGCGGCATACAGGGGTGCAGAGAGCCATTCGGTGAGTGAGTCGAGCATGGAAACACCGATCGCGGCACCCTCCCCGGTGCGATCACGACGCACCAAAGCAGCCAGCACCCCGGTCAGCGCGTACATCCCCGACGAAATGTCTGCCACGGAGAATCCGACCTTGCTCATCTGCGCATCGCCGGTAACGCTGAAAGCACCTGCCTCGGCCTGTATCGCGAGGTCGTAGGCCTTGTCGTCGCTGCGCGGACCGCCGGGGCCGTAACCGGAGACCTCGCAGGCAATCAGCGAGGGGAACTTCGCGTGCAGAGTCTCAGCATCGATACCGAGGCGAGCAGCCGAGGCGGGGGCGATGTTGTGCATGAAGACATCAGCACCGGCGACCAAGGCCCAGAACGTAGCCAGGTCATCAGAGTTCTTGATGTCGAGCACCACCGATTGCTTGCCGCGATTGGCCCACACGAAGAAAGCGGACTCGCCTTGCACATTGCTGTCGTAGGTACGTGCGAAGTCGCCCTCGGGACGCTCAATCTTGATGACTATCGCGCCGAGGTCGGCGAGCTGACGAGTGGCAAAGGGCGCCGAAATGGCCTGCTCGAGGGAGACGACGACTACCCCTTCGAGGGGTGCGCTCACGCATCTACCTCGGCGACATCGCGCAGGAACCAGTCAAGAAGAGCCGCGCAGTTCGCGCGCGTAGCGTCGCTGGCGCGAGCCAGGTCTCCGAGGATCTGGTCGGCCGATGTGTAGTCGGGAACGTGATCGGGACCAATCCGAATCCAGCCCGACACGAGCTCAACATTGGCCTCGGGATGGAACTGCGTGCCGACTGCCCGACCCTTGCGGAACAACTGAACGGCATCCGGGGTCTCTGCGAGGATCTCGACGTCAGCCGGCAAGATCATGCGATCCTCGTGCCAGGTGAACCACGGCCCCTGCGGAATGGGCATCGTGGCACCGGTCGGCTCGATGCTCAGCAGACCGACCTCATCGCTGCCATCCGGTGCTCTTTCGACATAACCGCCCAGGCTCTCGGTGAGCAGCTGCCCACCGAAGCAGAGCCCGAGGTACGGAACGTCATCGCGCATGGTGGTGCGAATCAGCTCGATCTCGGGCTCTACCCATACTCGTGACTTCTCGTCATAGACATTGGAGAAGGAGCCGAAGGCGATCACGGCATCGAAGTCATTGACGTCGGGGAAGTTGGTATCGGGATTTGCCGGATCGGTGAGGATGATGTGGCGCTCGACATCATGGCCCTGCTCAGCCAGGAGTTCTCCGATGACGCCTGGTGCCGCCTCGGGCTCGTGGCTGATCATCAAAATGTGCGCCATCTAGATCACCGCCCGGTATCGCTTCAATTCCCACTCACTGACATCGTCGCCCTGCTCGGCATTCGCCGTGAACTCGTCGAATTCTCGGCGCTGCATGAACAGGAAGTTGTCGACGAAGGTATCACCGAAAACCTCGCGAGTGAATGCGCAGTCGAAGTTGTCGATGGCTCCGACGATACTCGTGGGCAGACGCTCCCATTGCTCTTCAGCATGCGGGTCGCCCGTGGTCTGCGGCATAAGCTCGTAGTCGTTCTCGATTCCATCGAGGCCGGCGGCAAGAACGCCCGCGAACACCAGGTACGGATTCGCATCGGCTGCGGCCCAGCGGGCCTCTAGTCGGTTGCTCGCCCCGGCACCCACGATGCAGCGAACGCCGACCAGTCGGTGATCGAGACCCCAAGTGACTTGAGTCGGCGAGAAGGAGTAATCCTGAAGCCGCTTGTAGCCACTAATCGTCGGGGTCATGATCAGTTGCAGTTCCTTGTGATGGGCGAGCAACCCGGTGAGGTACTTGCGCATCAAGGCGTTACCAAGCACCGTGTCTTCGTCGCGCACCGCGAAGGCGTTCTTGCCATCTTTGGTCAGCGACTGGTGAATGTGCATGCCATTACCGGCCTCGGAGATGAACGGCTTGGCCATGAAGGTGACGTTCAGGCCATGACGCTTCGCGCACAGGCGCACGATGTACTTGAAGTACACAGTGTCGTCGGCCATCTTGAGCATCGGGCCGTAGCGCACGTTGATCTCGGTCTGGCCCGGGCCGTACTCGACATTGCAGGCCTCGACCTCGATGCCTGTCTTGCGCAGCGACTCGCGGATATCGAGCATGAAGGGCTCCATCTCCCAGCCACGGTAAATGGAGTAGCAGTTGATGTCGTCGTAGATTGGCTTCCAGTCGGGCGTGAAGAAGTGGCACTCGAGCTCGGATGCCGCGTCGACTCCGTAGCCCATCGCCTCTGCGCGGGCCAGCTGCTTCTTGAGCATGTTGCGGGCATCCATCGCGATCGGCTCGTGGCCGTCAACGGTCACCGTGTCGCACATGACGATGGCGACGCCTTCTGTCCAGCCCGCGATACGGAAACTGGAGAGATCGGGGATCGCGTGCATGTCAGGGACGCCGCCGTCGACCGAGACCCAGGGGGTGTCGAAGATGAAACAGGTGGGATCCCAGCTGTAGACGACGCTGGCAATGGCGTAGCCCGAGCCGCGCAGGAACTGCTTAACCGGCAGACGCTTGCCACGGGGCATACCCCAGCTGTCGACGATGACGCACTCGACGGTGTGCACGCCGTGCTCCTCGCACAGGGCGGCAACGCGATCGCGCTCGGCGGGGTCCCAGGACATGAATCCTCCAAAAAGGTGAAATGGATACTTGATAAATGTAGTCTCAGACCAGGCCCTTCATGGGGAAATATCGCAGAAAGTAGGCCCGATGCGCGCCGTTGTCCTGACATCGCCCGGTACCCCTCTGGAATTACTCGATGTCCCTGACCCGGTGATCGATCCCGCCGGTGGCCCTCACCAGTCCGTCCTCGACGTACTGGCCTGCGGAATCTGCCACTCCGACCTGCATGTGTCCGCCGGCGACTTCCCCGTGCCCATGCCCGTGACCATGGGGCATGAGGTGGTGGTCGCGCATCCGACCCTCGGCAACTGCCTGATTTATGCCTGCTGGGGATGCCGCCAGCCCGGCTGCTTCGCCTGCGACTCGCAGCAGGAAATGATCTGCCCGAACAGCCAGGAGATCGGTCTGTTCACCCCCGGTGGCTACGCCGACCGAATCTGGGTGAAGGACGACTACTACCTCGTGCCTATCGGCAACCTCGACCCCGCCAAGGCAGCACCGCTGGCCTGTGGTGGCCTGACCGCGTACCGCGCCGTCGACCACACCCTGCCTTTCCTCGCCGCAGCGCCGAGCAAGGGCGTGCCCCATCCGCGAGCACTCGTGATCGGTGCCGGGGGTCTTGGCCAGTACGGGCTGCAGTTCCTGCGAATCCGCTCCAAGGCCGAGATCGTCGTCGTTGATGCCTCACCGCAGAAGCGCGAACTCGCACTTCAACTCGGCGCTGACTCGGCTGTCGCTCCAGGCGAGGTGGAGGGCACGTTCACGGCTGTCGTGGATTTCGTCGGCGCCGAGTCCACGGTGCAGACCGCCCGGGATCACGTGGCACGCCAAGGGATCAGCGTGACCGTCGGGCTCTTCGGCGGCACCATTCCCTTCGGGTTCGGAGTTGTCCCACATGAGGCGCACTTCATGACATCGGTGTGGGGTTCACGCGATCAGCTGGCCGAGCTCGTCGCTCTCGCGCAGCAGCATGACCTGCATTCCGAGGTCGAGGTGCTCGGGCTTGATCAGGCGCAGACTGCGCACGATCGCCTGCATGAAGGCAAGGTCAACGGACGCTTCGTCCTCGTACCGAGCGCAATGGCATGAGTGCGAACCTCGATATCGACATCACTGACCCTGCATCGTATGCGCATGGCATTCCGCACGAGGTGTTCGCCGAGATGCGTCGCACTGAACCAGTTGCGCAGCGCATGTACGAAGGTCGTCCCTACTGGGCCGTGACGACCTACGCCGATATCACCGAGGTCACCCGGGACCCCTTCACCTACTCGAGCGCAAAGGGCATGACGAATCTGCCTGACCTCACAGAAGAACAGATGACTGCACGCCGCTCGATCATCGATACCGATGCCCCCGAGCACGTGCGGCTACGCAAGCTCGGAATTCCCGCTTTCACTGGCCGCAAGGTCAAGGGCTACGAGGAAGTCACGCGCGATATTGCAGCGCAGTTGCTGCGCGATGCCCGCGAAGCGGGCAGTGTCGACATCGTGCAGGCCATCTCGGCCCCGCTTCCCATCCGCGTGATCGTCAACATCCTCGGCGTGCCCGAGGAGGACACCGACTATCTGGTGCAGCTCTCTGATGAACTCATCGACTCCAGCGGCGTTGCCCCCGACGCCTATGGCAACACCACGCCGCTCGAACTGCTGCCGTTCAGTTCCCCTGCATCGCATGCGCTCTTCGAGTACGGACGCGGCATGCGCGAGGAACGCACCAAGAGCCCGAAGGACGATCTCGTCACGACGCTCGTCGAAGCAGAAGAGGACGGCGACCGCCTGAGCGACTTCGACTTCACGAACATGTTCCACGTTCTCGTTTTCGCCGGCAACGAGACCACTCGCACCGCGATCAGCAATGGCATCGACGCGTTCATTCACAATCCGGATCAACTCGAATTGCTCTACAAGCGCCCCGAACTCGTCGACAACGCGGTCGAAGAGATCATTCGCTGGGCCACGCCTGTGATGTACATGCGGCGCACGGCAACCAAGGACACCGTGCTTCACGGGGTGCCGATCAAGGAGAACGACAAGGTCGTCATGTGGTACGCCTCGGCAAACTTCGACGAGACCGAGTTTGCCAACCCGTTGACCTTCGACATCACCCGTGACATCAGGCCGCCGCAGGTCTCCTTTGGCGCCAAGGGCCCACACCACTGCCTCGGGGCACCGCTCGCCCGAATTGAGATCAAGATCCTGCTCGAGGAGATGATCAAACAGCGGATTCACTTCGAGGCCAATGGTGTGGTTCAGCGCACGAATTCGAATTTCGTGAATGGCATTGCCTCCCTGCCCGCTATCGTCACGTCGTGGAGATAAGCGATTTCCGGAATTCATTCGAGAGCGACGCCCGCTCATTCGTCACGCTCGTGGCGACGTCTGATCTCGACTTAGCCGTGCCCGCCTGCCCGGGCTGGCAGTTGCGGGATCTCGCCGTGCATCTGGGCACCGTGCATCGTTGGGCGAAGGCGTGTATCGAGACGAATGGCCCACTACCCCTCGTCGAATCGCCCATCGATGATGCGCTGCTCCTCGGGTGGCTGGATGAGGGAGTGACCGAGCTCAGCAACCTCCTGCGATCTACATCCCCGCAGGACAACAGGTGGACTTTCGGGCCTGAGCCGAAGTTGATGTCCTTTTGGTATCGACGCCAAGCACAGGAGGCTGCGGTTCATTTGTGGGACGCGAGGAGTGCACTCGGAGTTTTCGAGCCGATCGGTGAGTCGCTCGCCGCAGACGGTGTCGCCGAGGTGTTCGAGGTCTTCATCCCCAGGCAAGTGGGTCGCGGACGCCTGGAGGTGCCTGGCGAGGGCGTGCGAATCGTGCTCAACGACGGCCGAACCTTCGATCTCGGACAGAGTATCTCCGGTGAGGTGAGAGGCTCCGCTAGCGACATCCTCCTGGCACTCTGGCATCGGATACCAGCCCCTGTGCTCGACACGGATGCAGATGAGCAGGTCGTGGAACGTGCCTTCGCTCTCGCCCTAACCTCCTGAGCCGAATCAGTTATCGCCCTGCTTTAGCCGAAAGCGCTGCAGCTTTCCGGTAGCGGTGCGCGGCAGCTCGGTCACGAACTCGATGGCGCGCGGGTACTTGTACGGAGCGATGGTCGCCTTCACATGGTCCTGGAGTTCCTTGACCAGTGCAGCGTCGGGCTCGAATCCTGCGGCAGGCACGACGAAAGCCTTGACTATCAGGCCACGATCCGCATCGGGTGCACCGATCACTGCAGTCTCGGCTACGGCCGCGTGCAGCATTAGCGCATTTTCGACCTCGGGTGCCGCAATGTTGTAGCCACTCGACACGATCATGTCGTCGGAACGTGACACGTAGTGGAAGTGCCCATTCTCGTCAATCACGAAAATGTCACCGGTGATGTTCCAGCCACCCTGCACGTAGACGCCCTGACGAGAGTCGGCGAGATATCTGCAGCCGAGTGGACCCTTCACTGCAAGACGGCCAGGAGTTCCGACAGGCACCGGTTCAAGATTCTCGTCGACCACCTGCGCGATGAAGCCGGGCACGGGCTTGCCTGTGGCTCCCGGCACCATGTCGTCAACCCGCGCAGAGATGAAGATGTGCAGCATCTCGGTAGCGCCGATGCCATCGATGAGTTCGAGACCCGTCGCGTCACGCCAGGCCTGCCAGGTGGCCTGCGGCAGGTGCTCACCAGCGGAGATGCAGCGTCGAAGGCTGGGCAGCCCTCCCTCAGGCAGACTCGCCAGCATCGCGCGATACGCGGTGGGAGCAGTGAACAGACAGGTGATCCCGTGCTTGGTGATCTCCTCCAGCAGTACCGGGGGTGATGCGGCTTCAAGCAGAACGGTGGAAGCACCTGCACGTAGCGGGAAGATGACCAGGCCACCAAGCCCGAAGGTGAAAGCGATCGGCGGAGACCCGGCGAAGACGTCGTCGGTTGTGGGTGCGATGACGTGTGCCGAGTAAGTATCGGCGATGAGCAATATGTCGCGGTGGAAGTGCATGGTCGACTTCGGGCCACCGGTCGTGCCCGATGTAAAGGCCAACAGTGCAACATCTTCGGCATACGTGTCACAGGGCACGTTAAGCGATGACGCTGCTGCGCAACGAGCCGTGAGGTCGGCGTCGGAATCTCCACCGTAGGCAATGGTGATTCCGTCGAAACCAGCCGCAGCCTCCCACTCCTCGAGATAGCGATGATCGACAATCGCGAACTGCACCTGCGCGATCTGCACGACCTTCTCGAGCTCACCGACGCGCAGCATCGGCATCGTGGTCACCACTACCCCGCCGACTCGCAGCACTGCCAGCCACGAGATTACGAGCCAGGGGTTATTGGGGCCGCGTAGGAGCACACGATTACCGGGCTGCACGCCCGCATCGACAAGTACGTTCGCAGCACGCGACACGAGGTCGTGCACCTCGCCGTAACTCCAGGATGAATCCGCACCGATGATTGCCGGGCGGTCTGCACCATGTCGCGTGATGGTGCCTTCCAGCAATTCCACCGAGGCATTGAGTCGTTCGGGGTAGCCGTAGGAGTCGAGGCCGATGAGTTCGGGCCACTCGGCAAATGGCGGCAGGTTATCGGCAGCGAAGGTGTCAACATGACCGGTGCGCATGCATCCCCCTGCCCTGTTCTGGCGCTATCGCTCTGTTTTCGGAAATGAGAAGAGGGATGGACCAATCGGCCCATCCCCCTTCGCAGGACTAGCTGACGAAGTTGCGAACTGCGTCGTAGTTCTCCTTGTTCTTGCGCGCAGCGCCGACGATGAGGCCGACGACGAGCATCCCGAAGGGTAGGAGAACCAGAATCCAACCGGTCGTGTTCATCTCCCACGGGCCGCCCTCGCCCGAGGCAGTGCCCGAGAAGAGGTTGAAGCGGCTCATGAGCATGTACTCGCCGATAACCAGGCCGATGATCGACAGGATTGGAGCGATCAGCGTGTTCCACACCCGAGTGTCTTCCTTGGTGCGGCGGAAGTACACGATGACCGACAGGCTGACCAGGATCTCGGTCAGGACGATCGCGATAACCGCGACCGCACCGAACCAGTAGAAGATCTGGTAGATCGGATCCCAGGCGAAGATCACGGCCAAGATCACCAGGATCACCGCGAGGATCGACACCACGGTGGTGGCAACCATCGGCGCCTGGCGGCTGTTGACCTTGTCGAGCTTCTTCGACAGCACGCCGGCGCGACCCATCGAGAACAGGTAGCGCGAGGCGCTGTTCTGGAAGGCGAGCATTGCGGCGAACAGCGAGGTCATCACGATGATGGCGAACAGCTCGGTAAGCCAGGAACCGACGAAGCTGGTCGATAGGCTGAAGAGGACTGCCGACGGATCAGCCAGAGGCACACCGTCAACTGAGGTGACTTCGAAGACCTTGTCGGAGACACCCTCGGCGCCGAGGCCGCTGATCAGGGCCAGGCCCACGATGCCGAAGAGCACCGTGATGAACACGACCGAGATGTAAGTGGCGCGAGGAACGGTGCGCTTGGGGTCCTTGGACTCCTCGCCGTAGATCGCCGTGGCCTCGAAGCCAATGAAGGAGGCCAAGGCGAAGGCGAAGGCAATACCCGCACCACCGGTGAGACCGCCCGCGAAGATATTCGACGGGTTGAAGGAGGCACCCAGGTCGATGCCGTCAGCGCCACCCTGGAACAAGATCGAGAAGGCGAGCACCAGCAGGGCGATAATCTCGATGATCAGGAAGATGCCGAGCACCTTGGCGCCGATATCGACCGACAGGGCCGAGAGAACCCAGACGATGACGATCAAGATGATGGCGTAGATCCACCAGTCGATGTCAAAGCTGAACTTGGCCTGCATGTAGAAGTCGAGCTGGCCGGCCAGGAAGCCGAGAACGCCCCACTGGACTGTGAGGTAGGCGAGGGTCGATACGAAGGCTGAGCCGACACCGGGGACGATGCCCAGGCCACGACCGACATAGGCAAAGAACGCTCCGGTGTTGGTGACGTAGTGCGACATGGTCGCGTAGCCGACTGAGAACAGCAGCAGCACGATGCCCACCGCGACGAACATGCCCGCGGCTCCCGCACCGTCTCCAATGCCAATGGCGACCGGGAAGGCACCTGTCATGCCGGCGACGGGTGCGGCCGCAGCAATGACGAAGAAGATGACGCCGAGGAGGCCAAGCGTGCCCTTCTTCAGCGAGGTCGACTTGGTTTCCGGGTCACCGGCTCCAAGCGTCTGATCTGACTGTGGGAGGTTTTCCCTTTGCGACATGTCTCCTCCAGAGGGACGTGGTCGAGCTTGTACGGAACCGAACGACTTACGAATACTTGATTAAACAGGGGCGCTGCGCAAGCACTTTCGGAAAGTGGCGCGGTAACGATTCCGCGTCTTCCTTCAGGTTTATGCGTCGTAGAGGCCTGATTTCCCGATGCGCTCCAGGGCGACCTCGGCGCTCCAGGGCAACATCGTGGATCCCAGGCGGGAGTCTCGGTACATCCGCTCAAGCGGCAGATGCTTGAGCATTGCCTGGCCACCGCACACCCGAACAGCAAGGGCGGCGACGGCGTTCGCGTGCTCCATGACCGTGTAAACGGCTGCCCAGGCGGTCACCATCTGCTCCTCAACGGGGTCGAGGCTGGCCGAGTCGACCACGCTGAAAAGCATCGCGCGCGACTGCTCATACTTAATGTTCATTTCTGCCCACCCGTACTGCTTAATTGGGTTATCGCGACGGCCGGTGCCCTTGGCTGCTCCGGCAACCTCGCCGCGCAAGTAGCTGCGGGTGAAGTCGAGGATTCCCTTGGTCAGGCCGAGGTATGAGGGCGCCAGCGACATGAATAGATACGGGAAGCGCTTGGCGGCCTGGTCGTACATGCCGCCGGGCATGATCTCGTCATCGGCCGGGACGAAGACGTCCTTGAGCAGCAGAGTGCGCGAGACGGTGCCGCGCATGCCCAGGGGATCCCAGTCGTCCACGATCTCCACGCCTTCGCTCTTCGAGCGAACCGAGAGCAGGCGCAAGAATTCCTCGCCCTCGACCTGGCAGGTGACGTTGTACCGATCGGCTGCGCCGGATAGCGAGGCGAAGATCTTTCGACCGGTGACGAGGTAGCCGCCCTCGACCGGGGTCGCTCGGGTCATGATGCCCGCGAGTGCACCGGGGTTCAGGCCCTCGCTAAACGGCTGCGAATGAATCTCACCGTTCTCGACCACCCCGCGGAACATTTCGGCGCGCCGACGCTCGTGGGTCTCGCGCTCCTCCGGGCTCATGTCGAGCAAGTCAGCCACCTGGCCAGCCCACAGCATCGTGGCATTGTGCATATTGAACGTGAGGCCGGTCGAGCCGCAGTGACGACCGATTTCCTCGGAGACGCGGATGTAGTCGGCGTAGCTCGCACCCATGCCGCCGTACTCCTTCGGCACGCATAGGGCCAAGAAGCCACGCTCACGAAGGTCATTGAAGTTGCCCCAGGGGAACTCGGCGTTCAGATCGGTATCGACAGCTCGCGCGTCGAAGGTCGGGCCTAGCTCGCGAATAACAGCAACCATCTCGTCGCGGGTCATCGTGGAGTCAGGGGTACCGATCGGGCCGGTCTTGCCGCCGGTCGAGCCCGTGGCAACGGAGGAACCTTCATGTGCGGCAACGGCATTCGGAGGAGTCATGTGCTTGAGAATAGGGAACGAAAATGAAATGTCAACACTGTTGACTAAATTGATATGCGGCCCTAGTTTTCGAACATGCCGATCACGATCACCGATGTCGACGAGAGCCCGAATGCCTGGCGTGAGGCAGGCGACGGGCCCCGCGTGGCCGTCCTTCTTCATGGGCTCGGCGGCTCACGCATCGCCTGGGGCCCGAACCTGCCCGTGCTTGCCGAGGCAGAGCGGGTCGTGGCCTGGGATGCGCCGGGCTATGGCGAGTCGGCGCCGGTCGAGGTGCAGAGCTTCGCGGGATACGCGGATCGAGCCGCCGCACTGATTCGTCGGGTGTCTCCCGATGCGCCCGTCGACCTCGTCGGCACGTCATTCGGCGGCATGATCGCCCAATACATGACCCATGCGCACCCTGAACTCGTGCGCTCACTCACCCTGATCTGCACCAGCCCGGCCTTCGGGCTCGACGGCACCGACCCCGACGAATGGCGCAATAACCGCTTGAAGGGCCTGGAGACCTTCGGCACCGTGGCCGCGGCGGCGCCCGTGATCTTGACCTCGCTCGCCGGGCCCAATGCGCAGCACGTGGTGCCGGAGGCTTGTGAGGCCATGGCTCGCATCCCGATGGCGGGCATGCTCACCAGCCTCTCGATCCTGCCCTCGCACGATTCGCGGGCGATCCTGCCTGAAATCACCGTGCCCACCCTCGTGCTCATCGGCGAGGATGACGACGAAACCCCGCCTTCCTACTCGAAGGCCATCGTCGACCTGATGCCCAATGCCACACTTGTCACGATTCCCGGCGCCGGGCACCTGCTCAACCTCGAGGCACCTGACGCCGTGAACCGCGCAATCCTTCAGCACTGGGAGACCACATGACAGTCCGTCCGCCCGTCGCCGAATGGCGCTGGATCGAGTCCTTCGCCGCGCACTTTCGAGTGAATGGGGTTACCCCCGGCATGGAATGCATCGTGCTCTCCGAATCAGCCAGTCGCGCCGATCTCGTCGAGACCTCGATACTCGCCCTCGAGTCACTCGGCGCTAAGCCGTTCGAGGTTGTGATGCGCACTCCGGCGAACCCCGGCCCGGTCGCGATCCGCTCGACCGGAGCATCAGTCGCCCTCAATGGTCTCGCCGGCGCAATCAGTTCGCTGTCCTCCGTGCCGTTCGTCGTCGACTGCACGGTCGAGGGAATGCTGCATGCGAAGGAGCTCGGCGCGATTCTCTCCTCGGGCACCAGCATCTTGATGGTCAGCCTTGAGCACCCCGAGGTCTACGAGCGCATGCGTCACGATCCGGTGATGGCGGAGCGCGTGAGTGCAGCACATGAGCTCATGAAGCGGTCGAAAACGATGCGCGCCACGAGTGAGTTCGGCACCGATCTCACTGTTGAACTTGCTGGCGCATTCACCGCAGGTTCTACGGGTGTTATCTCCGGGCCGGGTTCGATCGCGCACTGGCCCGGTGGTCTCGTACTCGCCTTCCCAGCGAAGGGCACGGTCAATGGCACTGTCGTTCTCGCACCTGGTGACATCAACCTGACCTTCAAGCACTACATCACCGATCCCATCACGATGCGCATCGAGAACGACTACGTCGTCGAGATCAAGGGCAGTGGCTATCAGGCTGAACTCATGCGTTCGTACCTCGAGGCCTTCGACGAAGACGCCTACGCCGTCAGCCATGTCGGATTCGGCATGAACACCGGCGCTCGCTGGGATTTCCTCGAGCTCTACGACCGCTCCGATATCAATGGCACCGAGGCACGAGCGTTCGCCGGCAATTTCTTGTTCAGCACTGGAGCGAACGAGAACGCAAAGCGCTTCACGGCGGGCCACTTTGATCTGCCCATGCGGGGTCACAGCGTGTGGCTCGATGATCATCAGGTAGTCGACAAGGGAACACTGGTCGGCGTTGCTGCCGGAGAGGCGAACTGACGTGGCTGACCAGATCGATGTGATCTTTCCCGATCTGCTCGGGCTCACCCACGGAAAGACAGTCCCGACACATCGTGTCGATCATCCGACTCACTACGCCATCACCGTGATGGTGCAAGGACTCGATCTCGAGTTCCTCGATACTCCTACTTACTCCGCCAGCGCAGGCTTTCCCGACATGGAAGCGCGCATCGACTCCGCGACTCTGCGCCCGTGGATCGGTGGTCGTCAGATCGCGCTGTCGAATCTCTACCGCACCAATGGAGATGAACTTCCGCTCGACGGACGCCGTCAGCTGCGCATGATCTGCGATCAGTGGGGCCAGCGCGGCTACACGCCGATGACCGGCTTCGAGATGGAGTTCTTCCTGCTTGAGAGCGTGAAGCCACTGGTGAAGCTTCCTGTTCCCGATCACCGTGTCTACGGCATCGGCGCCGGCGCTGATCCCAGCGGCACTCTCGAGGCTGTTGTTGAGCTCGCCGAGATGTCCCGCCTGCAAGTTGAAGGTGTCAATGCCGAGTTCACGCCGAGTCAGGTCGAAGCAGCCCTGCACTACCAGTCAGCCCTCGAGTCGGCTGACTGCGCGCTGCTTTTTCGCGAGCTCGTTCGCCTGACAGCACGCGAGCGCGGCGTCGACGCGACTTTCATGGCCCGCCCGTTCGCCGACGCAGTCGGCAATGGCATGCACGTGAACATGAGCCTCGCGAATTCAGCAGGCGAGAACATGTTCGCAAGCGTTGACGACCCGCTGGGCATTACCGACCTCGCACGTCACTTCATCGCCGGCCTGCTCGCGCATCACGAGGCGCTCGCTGCTTTTGCGGCACCGACCGTGAACTCCTACAAGCGTCTAACGCCTGGCATGCTCAGTGGCTACTGGGCAAACTGGGGTCTCGATAATCGAATCGCGACCGTGCGCGTACCCGGTCAGCGTGGTGCCACCACCCGAGTCGAGCACCGCATGGCTGATGGCAGTGCAACACCGCATCTGCTGAGCGCAGCGCTCTTTGCCGCCGGTATGCATGGTGTCGACGAGAAGCTCGCGCTACCTGAGCCGCAGCTCGGCGATGCCGATGAAGCGCCCAACACTGATCGCCACACTCCGCATTCACTTGCCGAATCCCTTGATGCCCTTGAAGCTGACACCAAGCTGCAGTCGTACCTCGAGAAGGATCTCGTCGAGGTCTACGTCGGGCTGAAGCGCAATGAATGGAAGCGCTGGGAGTCTGCGGTCACCGATTGGGAACAGGGCGAGTACGCCCGCGTGTACTGAGTCGCGTTAGGCGGGCATGAGTTGCGCGATGAGCGCACTGAGCCCCGTGGTGAATACGTCGTCACTGCTCGGGTACAGATGACCGACGAGTTCATGAATGGCCGGGTACTCATCCGCAGGTAGTGCTCGGTAATCGCGTCGCCAAGTGTCATACGTGGCCTTGCGCTCCTTCGCATTACGCGAGAGCGGTGCATCGAGGGATGCGGATCCTACGGTGTACTCAATGAGCACGTGATACGCCCGAGCCGCTGAGTCAGGATCCATGCCCGCACGCAGGAAGGCATCGAGCATGACCTCAGTGATGCGCAGCTCATTCGCGTTTCGGGTCGGTCCGGCCGACGTAATGATCAGCGCGACCTGATTCTTGAGCAGGGCCTTGCGAATGCCGGTGCACATGCGACGCACGTCGTCAGCGGGATCATCAGTGGTGGCGAATCCCCTGGTCGCCGGGGCGAGTGCCCGGTCACCGACGGCACGCATCAGGTCGTCCTTGTCGGAGAAGTGCCGATACACGGCCGTGGCATCGACACCGAGGCGCTCGCCCAGGGCCCGCATGCTCACATCAGGGCTGCCCGACTCCGCTGCGAGCTCAAGGGCGGCAGCACAGATCACCTCGCGATTGAGGCGCTGTCGGGCGGGCTTGTGCGGCATCCCCGAAGGCTAATGCCGAGTGAACGGAAGTGCCCTATGGGCGAGCCATGAATTCGGTTGTTTGGGCCCAAACGATCCCTGGGGAGTTGCTAGGCTCCTGCACTATGGCGAACTCCCAGGGCTTCTTGCCCCCCTTCACCCCCGATGGCGGCTCAGCACTCATCCCCGAGATGCCCTGGCACTACTCAGGCACCTTGATGACAGTCGAGTACCGCACTGACCCGGCGAATGTACGCGCGATCTTGCCCCCCGAGCTCGACCTCGCACCGGAGGATCCTGGAGCCGTCGCCTTCATCTGGGCCGACTGGCAGTCGTGCAGCACTGGTGGCGCCGAACTTCTCGATCCCTCGCGTGCCCAGTACCTCGAGGCCTTCGTCGTGGTGCGCTGCTCGTACCAGGGCGTCACCTACAGCCGCTGCGTGCTCATCTGGGTCACCTCCGACTTCGCCATCGGTCGCGGCTGGTTCCAGGGCTACCCCAAGAAGCTCGGCAGCGTATTCGTCACCCGCCCGTACAGCCGCGGTAAGGCTGCCCCGCGCATTGCTGAGGGCGGCACGTTCGGCGCATCACTCGCCGCCTACGACCATCGCCTCGCCAGCGCGAAGGTCACCCTGCGCGAGCCGGCGCCGTCGAATGGCTTCGTCAATGGTCACAAGATGCTGCATCACCGTGTGATGCCCTCCATGGTTCCCGGTGCCGGTCTGTCGCTGAATCAGCTCGCCACGATGGGCGGTGTTGATCTCGATCTCGGCCAGCCGTGGATCGGCGATGCCGAGCTCACCTTGCATGACTCGCCCTGGGATCAGCCCGCATCACTGCTGCCTGTCGACGAGATCATCGCGGGCTACTACTGCGAGGTCGGCACGACCTTCAATGGCGGCACGCTGCTTGCCGATAACTCAGCCGCGATCTAGTTCGTCAGCATATGAAGCCGAAGCTCGTCAGCGTTCTTACCGAGAACTGGACCATGACTGATCCGCGCGATATTCGCGGGATCGTGCGCATGGCCCAGGAGGCTGAGGACGCCGGCTTCGACATGATCATGATCAGCGATCACGTGCTGCTCGGCGCATCGGCGGGCTCCGAGGGTCGCATGGAGAATCCGCGCGACTACGCCATGCCAGGTAATCAGGATCCCGCGACCGAGTGGCCATCGTCGATCGTGATGCTCAGCGCCATCGCGGCTGCCACGACTCGCATTCGTGTGGGTGGCATCGCGCTCATCGCCCCGCTGCGCCATCCCCTCGCCCTCGCGAAGGATCTCGCCACCTTGGATCTCCTTGCCGAGGGCCGACTCGTAATCCAGCCGACGGTGAGCTGGCACAAGGACGAATACGACGCACTAGGTGTTCCGTTCGGCAAGCGCGGCAAGATCCTTGACGAGGATCTCGAGATCTGGCGCCGCGTCTGGGCAGAGTCGCCTGCCTCGTTCCACGGTGAGTTCTTCGACTTCACCGATGTCTACGTCGATCCCAAGCCGCGCACACCCAAGGGCCCGGCCATGTGGTTCGGCGGCGAGAGCCTGACAGACCCGGTCCTGAATCGGCTCGTGAGGTACGGCAATGGTTACCACCCACTCGGCCGCCCGAAGGCCGACGATGTCGCCAAGCTTCGTGCCGGCCTCGAGGCAGCAGGTCGCTCTATGGAGGAGATCGAGATGGTCGGCGGCACCCGAGTCGAGTTCCCTGATGCGCACTCTGTTGCACCGCTGCCCGAGGCGCTGGAAGGCATTCCCGCCCAACTCGAGATGGGTTTCAGCACCTTCTGCATCAAGCCGTCGATCTTCATCGACGAGCGCGACAAGCACGCAGAGTTCTGCCGCGAAGTCGTGCGTCGAGTCGACGCACTGACCTCCTAGCTCATTCCCTTAAGAGAAAATCACCGTGCGATGGCCGGTGAGCATCACGCGATCAGCGCCATACAGCTGCACTGCGCGTGCGAGCACCATTCGCTCGACATCTCGCCCGATTTCTGCCAGGTGCTCGGGATCTTGCGCATGAGTGACGCGTGCGACGTCTTGCTCGATGATCGGGCCTTCGTCGAGCTCTGCTGAGACGAAGTGAGCCGTAGCACCGATGATCTTCACACCGCGCGCATAAGCCTGGTGATAAGGGCGAGCACCCTTGAAGCCCGGCAGGAATGAGTGATGGATGTTGATCGCGCGGCCCTCAAGCTCGGCGCAGAACTCATCCGAGAGCACCTGCATGTAGCGGGCGAGCACGACCGCATCGATGGAGTACTCGACCATCAATTCACGCACGCGCTGTTCCTGCGCCTGCTTGGTTTCGGGAGTCACCGGCAGGTGCACGAAAGGAATGCCATGAGCCGCGGCGATCGGTGCGCAATCCGGGTGATTCGAGACGATGACAGGAATCTCAACATGCAGTTCGCCCTGCTGGCGACGGTAAAGCAGATCGACCAGGCAGTGATCCTGCTTCGACACCATGATCAGGATGCGGCGCTGGTCGTGCACGTGGCGCAAGGTCATCGTGGGTGACAAATGCGCGGTTGCCTCGTCAATGGCTTGGCGTACTGCGGCCAAGTCGTCGGTCGGCGTCTCGAAGCGAGTGCGATTGCAGAACAGGTTCTCGGTCGGCTCAGTGAACTGCGCCTGCTCAAGGATGTTCGCGCCGATCGAGAGCAGTGCTCCCGTAATCGCATGGGTGATGCCAGGACCGTCAGGGCACCGCAGGGTGAGGATGAAGTTATGCACCCTCTAATAGTCCTCTAGGTACTCCGCGATCTCCCATGCGGTCACCTCGCGAGTGCTGGGATCCTCGACGGCCTCCTCATAGCGCTTGACCTCATCGCGCTTGAGGGTCTCGAAGGCCTGTACAAAGGGCTCGCCCAGAATGTCGACCAGGAAGGTGTCTTCGCGCATGGCGTTGAGGGAATCGGTGAGGGTCATGGGCAGCACCGGGCGGCTCTCATCGGTATACGACCAGCCCTCGGAGTACGGCGGGCAGTCGAGTTGACGGCGAAGGCCATCGAGGGCTGCGGCGAGGATGACGGCAATCATCACGTACGGGTTCGCAGCGCCGTCGCCGATGCGCACTTCGAGCCGAGTGCCCGCGCCGCGCTCCGGTGGGATGCGAATGAACGTGGTGCGGTTGTCGTATCCCCAGCTCGAGCGATGCGGTGCCATGGTGTCGGGGCCAAGGCGCTTGTAGGCGTTGATAGTCGGGTTGCAGAAGGCGACGAGCGCAGGTGCGTGCTCGAGGATGCCGGCCATCATGCGCCGCGAGATCAGTGAAAGTTCACCATCGGGCTCACTCATCAAGTTCGTTCCGTTGACATCGGTGACCGAGAAGTGGAGGTGGAAACCACTGCCGCCCTCGTCATCCCACGGCTTGCCGATGAAGGTGCTCATGATGCCGCGACGATTAGTGATGTCCTTGATTGCCGTCTTGAACAAGAAGGTGCGATCAGCGGCGTCGAGTGCATCGCCGTGCCACAGGTTGATCTCGTACTGCGACGGGCAGAACTCGTGGTTGCCGGCGAATGCACCGATGTTGAGGCGATCGAGCATGCGAAGCAGGTAGAGGAAGGTTCCGTCGGGATCGACGAGTGAACCGGTCTGGTACACGCGGCCGGTCTTGTTGAGGATGCGTTCCCACTTGTCGTTCGGCTTGTGCGCGAAGTAGAACTCGAGCTCGGGGCCGACTACTGGGAGCAGGCCGAGCGCCTTGTACTCCTCAATGATTCGGCGGAGCACCGAGCGCGGTGCAATGGGGTTCGGGGATCCGTCAGCCTCATCAATATCCGCGATGGCGTACGCAACGCCCTCCTCCCACGGCAGCGGGCGAATGGTCGACGCATCCATTCGAGACACCATGTCGGAAAGCCCGTCACTGAGGCTTCCGCGCCCGTCGAGAACGTCGCCACCGGTCGTGGTTGTCCAGGTGGCCTGGCAGAACGCGGGACCATGACCGGCCGCACGCTCGAGCTGCGACACCGTGATGTCCTTTGAGCGGGGCAGGCCCAGCACATCAGGCCACAGGAGGCGAACGATGTCGATGCCCTGGGTTTCGAGGTCCCTGCGGACGTCTGCCAGATCCTGCTGCATGTGCTGCCCCTTGTCGCCGTTACGAGTTTCTCGCTTTGATCAGTATCGTGGGAGATCGTTCGGTCCCCAACGATCTCGAAATCTTACGTCGAATCGTCCTCCCTCGGGGCCCGTTTGGGAGAGGATTTGCCGCATGCGGGTTCTATTCATGCAGCACGATGCCTTCAGCCCGCCCCGATTGGTCTCCGAGCGCTTCGCCGAACTCGGCTTCGAGGTGGTTGAGGAGCTCATCGTCGAGGCCGCGCATTACGACACCCCCGGCGTCGTCACCTACGAGTTCCCCGACCCCACCACCTTCGATGTCATCGTGCCCATGGGCTCGCCGTGGGGGGCCTGGGATGACTCCACCATCGGCTCGTGGCTGCTGCCCGAGGTCGAGTGGCTGAGGGAGGCCGATGCGGCCGGCGTTCCTGTCCTCGGCATCTGCTTCGGCGGTCAGCTGCTCGCACGTGCGCACGGCGGCGGTGTCGGGCGCGCGCCTGACTGCGAAATCGGCTGGACAAGCGTGTGGAGTGACAACGAGGAACTAATCCCGCCCGGGCCGTGGTTCTCGTTCCACTATGACCGCTGGGAGTTACCGCCGGACGCTACCGAAATCGCACGCACCTCGCGGGCCTCGCAGGCCTTCACTCTGCGCAAGAACCTCGCGCTGCAGTTCCATCCGGAACTCACCGGCGACATGCTCCACGGCTGGTACACCTCACCGGGCGATGGTCGCGACCTGATCATCGCTGACGGTCAAGATCCTGACGTTCTCCTGGCCTATTCATATGCAGAGGAACCGAAGGCGCAAAAGCGTGCACATGCTCTCGTCGATAGCTTCCTCACCAACGTCGCCGGACTCGGGCATCTCGTGCGCGACTGATCACAGCAATGACTAAGGGCCGGCGATCACTCGCCGGCCCTTAGTCATTGCTGAGGTCTGTTACGCCTTCTTCACCGGCAGCCGCTTGAAGCCGTGCACGAAGTTGCTGTAGACGTAATCCGCCTTGCCATTCGGCGCGAGGTCGACGTCGCGAGCCAAAAGATCCTCGAACATGATCTGGATCTCAAGACGTGCCAGTGAATTTCCGAGGCACATGTGCGGACCACCACGACCGAAGGACATGTGCTCGTTCGGGTGTCGCTGCACGTCAAACTTGTAGGGATCCGCGAAAACCTCTTCATCGCGGTTGCCGGAACCGAACCACACGACAACCTTGTCGCCGGCCTTGATTTCCTGGCCATTGAGCATCGCCTCGTGCCGCGCGGTACGACGGAAGTGATGCACCGGGCTGGCCATCCGCAGGAATTCCTCGACGGCCCACGGAATCAGCTCGGGCTTCTCGCGAAGGATCGCAAGCTGATCGGGGTTGGCCATCAGGTTATTCATGGTGTGAGTGATGGTGTGGCGAGTGGTCTCGTTGCCGGCGATGATGAGCAGCAGGAAGTAGTTGCGGAAGTCACGTGCATCGATAGCAATGCCGTCAGACGGCTCGGTATTGATCAGCACTGACACGAGATCGGAGCCATCGCCGCCCTTGCGACCCCACGCGAGCTCGTAGCCATACTTAAACACCTCGAGTGCTGCCGGCGAACGAAACGGAAGATCGCGGTACATCTCGCTCTCGGGGCTATCGGCGAGAACATCGGCATGCTCAGGATCCTGGTTGCCGACCATCTTGTTGCCCCACTTGATCAGCTGGGGGATGTCGGACTCGGGAACATCGAGCAACTGTGCCAGCACGCGAATCGGGAAATCAGCCGCGATATCGGCGACGAAGTCGAACTGATCCTTGGCGAGTGCTCGGTCAAGCGTCGTCGCGGTGATACCGCGAAGGAAGGTCTCGTAGCCTGCGAGCGCGCGAGGGGTGAACTGCGGCTGCAGCATTTTGCGCAGGGCGCGGTGACGAGGGCCGTCGGTCTCCAGAATCGACTTGCGGATCTCGAGCTGGCGAGTGTCGAGCTCCTCAAGATTGGCCGCGCCGATCTCGCTGGAGTAGGTCTCGGTGTCACGCAGCACGTCGACGATGTCGTTGTAGCGGGTGACCGACCAGAAGCCCGAGTTCGGTGCCTCTTCCACGTTCCAGTGGACAGGGGAGTTCTTGCGCAGATCCTCGAAGACCTGCCAGGGGGCGCCATCCGCGAAGAGGCTGAGGTCAGCCAGGGTGACATCGGTCAGCGTGCTCATGAATCCTCCGGAACTAGAGATCGTTCGGGTCCGAACTATCTGCGTACTGTAGACCGAAGTGGCGAATCATGTGAAGTGTTGCCAGACTTAAGGCAATAATTCCTGATCACGTGCCTCGGCAGTCCGCACGATTCACCCACGACGGAGGCTAGATGCCCGGGCAGCACACGCTCGACGAGACCGAGAGCCAGGTCGCCACGCGCCTGGCCGGTATGAATCTCGACTTCGAGGCCATGGCCGTCACGGCAAATCTCTTCCGCGCTGCCAATGCCGCCCGCAATCACATGGAGCGCACGGTGCTGGCCAAGTCGAACCTGACCTGGACCGCCTTCGTGGTGCTCTGGGTGGCCTGGATCTGGGAATCGGCTGAGACTCGTGAGATCGCCTCCGAGGCCGGGGTCTCCAAGGCCACCCTGAGCGGAGTACTCGCCACCCTTGAGGGGCGCGGCTTCGTCGAGCGCAAGCGCGGGGAGAAGGACGGCCGGCTCGTCACAGTCGAGCTGACCGCCTCGGGCAAGAGGCTGATGAAGAAGCTGTTCCCGGAGTTCAACAAGGCCGAACGTCACGTGGTGCGCAACCTCACCTCGACCGAGCAGCCGGTCGCCGCCGAAATCCTGCGCCGAATCACCCAGGCGGCAAACTAGGCCTTGCTGCTCCGGTGAGGCAATGGCCCAGAAGCTCGGCCTGCGCACACAGGTCACAATTGCGGCAAAGACTGGTGACCACACCCGTATTCCGTTAGGGTCCGAACGATCTAGGATTGCCTCACCATCACCATCCGAACGACGAATGCGAGCACAGATGTCGACTGCCACCGTTGCTGGCGTCACGGTTGATACCCGGCACTGGATCGGGGGCCAGCGCGTGGCCTCGGCCGAGACCTTCGACTCCGTCTCCCCCATCGATGGCACGGTCATCGCGCAGGTCAGCCGCGGCGGGCGCGCCGAGGCTGACGCCGCAGTCGCCGCGGCCAAGGCCGCCTTCCCCGCCTGGGCCAAGCTGAGCCCGCATGAGCGCGGTGCGATCTTGCACAAGGTCGCCGACAACATCGAGGCTCACATCGAGGAACTCGCCCAGCTCGAGACCCACGACAACGGTTCGCTGCTGCGCTCGCACCGCCGCGGCGTCATGCCCCGCGTCGTCATGAACATCCGTTACTTCGCTGACTACGCCATGAACGATCTCAAGCACCCCGAGTTCGAGACCCGCGGTCACACCAACCACGTCACCTGGGATCCCTCCGGTGTGGCGGTGATCATCACGCCGTGGAATGCACCGCTGATGCTCGCCACTTGGCGCATCGGTCCGGCATTGGCCTCGGGTGACACCGTGGTGCTCAAGCCACCGGAGTGGGCGCCGCTCACCGCGTCGTATTTCGCACAGCTCGCGCACGAGGCAGGTCTGCCCGCAGGTGTGTTCAACGTTGTGCAGGGCTTCGGTATCGAGGCCGGCGCACCCCTGACTGAGAATCCCGATGTCTCGCGCATCTGCTTCACCGGCTCGGTGCCCACAGCAAAGGTGGTGGCACGCGCTGCGGCAGAGAACTTGATCCCGTGCTCATTCGAGCTCGGCGGCAAGAGCCCGACGGTGATCCTCGACGACGCTGATCTCGATCTCGCAGTAGAACTGGCAATTGAGCAGTACGACAACGCCGGCCAGGTGTGCCTTGCCGGAACCCGACTGCTCGTGCAGAAGGGCATTGCTGAGGCCTTCGCCGCAAAGTTCGCCGAGCGTGCCGCGCAGATCAAGCAGGGCGATCCGCGTGATGAGGAAACGCAGATCGGGCCGAATATCCACTTGAAGCATGTCGAGCGAGTCACCGGTTTCATCGAGCGTGCAAAGAACGACGGCGCGACGATCGCGTACGGCGGTGAAGTGAACTCCGCACTCGGCACTCACTACATCAAGCCGACACTCGTCATTAATGCACCGGTCGGTAGCGAGATTCTCACTCAGGAGGTCTTCGGTCCAGTGCTCACCATGCAGACCTTTGATACCGACGAAGAGGGCCTGGCGCTCGCCAATGGCACTGAGTTCGGGCTCGCAGCCTGCGTCGTCAGCGGCAATCGCGAACGCGCCGAGGCATTCACGAAGTTCCTTGTCGCAGGCACCATCTGGGTGAACTGCTTCTTCGTGCGTGACCTCTCGGCACCTTTCGGCGGATCGAAGCGCTCGGGCATCGGTCGCGAGGGCGGCCTGTGGTCATTCGACTTCTACGCCGATGTCAAGAACACCGTGTTCGCCCCCAATGGATGGAAGTAGGAGTCATGGGTGAGGTAGTCGCAGCCGGTCTGCTATCGCATGTGCCGACCATCATGTTGCCGAAGGAAACTCGGCTCGAGCTCAATGAGGGCAAGGAGATCTCCCTCGTGCCCGCGCTGGAGAAACTGCGCCGCGAAGTCTTCGACACCTATGACTACGACACCGTGCTGCTGCTCGACTCACACTGGTTCACGACAGTCGAATTCATCGTCACCGCCCAGGATCGTCGCTCAGGCCTCTTCACAGCCGAGGAACTGCCGCGCGGCATGTGCCGTATTCCCTATGACTGGAAGGGCGACCCCGAGCTTGCGCACCTGATCGCCGCCGAGGGCGCTGCACACGACACCTGGATCACCGCGAACGATGATCACTACCTGCCGATCTACTACCCCTCCGTCAACATCTGGAGCTACCTCGGCAAGGGAAATCCTGACAAGTCCTGGATCTCGGTGAGCGTGTGCCAGACCGCCGACACCGAGGACTTCTTGCGCGTGGGCCGTGCAATCGGCGAGGCCATTCGCAAGAGCGATCGCAAGGTGATCATCATTGCGACCGGTTCCCTCTCGCACACGTTCTACCCGCTGCGCGAACTGCGGGGGCATGAGGCCAGCGATCCCTCGCACATCTTCAGCGCGGAAGCTCGCGAGGCCGACTACCAGCGCCTTGACTGGTTCAAGGAAGGTCGGCACGATCTCGTGCTCGACACCATGCCTGAGTTCCTCAAGGTTCGACCTGAGGCAAAGTTCGCGCACTACGTGATGATGGCTGCGGCCCTCGGCGAGGCTGACTTTTCGGCCCCCGGTGTGCAGATCAGCGACTACGAGAACTCCATTGGCACGAGCCAGGTTCATGTCTGGTTCGATCGTCCCGAATCCGGCTGGACAACACGAAGGGTCTCAGCGTGACCGAATACCGAAGGATCCTGCTCGATGGCGCGCCCGTGCAGGTCGTGCGCGATGGCGAGAATCTCATTGCCGGCGATGGTCGCGTAGTGGCAATCGCCGACGCGACTCACCTTGCGCCCGTCGAGCCCACGAAGATCATCTGCGTTCATCTGAACTACGACTCGCGCACTCAAGAGTTCATGACCAAGCTGCCGCCGGCTCCCACCTACTTCCACAAGCCGATCACGGCGCTCAATTCGCACAACGGCGCTGTCGTGCGTCCGAATGGCTGCAAGTGGCTGAACTACGAAGGCGAGATCGTCATCGTCATCGGCAAGACCTGCCGAAACATCTCACCCGATGAAGCAGGCGAGTACATCGCCGGCTACACCATCGGCAACGACTACGGCCTGCATGACTTCCGCGACACCGATGCCGGTTCGATGCTGCGCGTCAAGGGCGCTGACACCCTCGCCCCCATCGGCCCGGGCCTGGTCACCGACTGGGACTTCCACAACAAGCGCATCCGCACCATCGTGAATGGCGTCGTGAAGCAGGACTCGACGACCGCCGAAATGGAATGGGACATGCACTACCTGGTTGCCGATATCGCGCGCACCATCACGCTCGTGCCCGGCGACATCCTGTTCTCCGGTACCCCGGCGTTCTCGCGCACCGTCTACCCCGGTGATGTCGTCACGGTCGAGGTCGAGGGACTTGGTTCATTGACCAACGTGATCGTGGAAGGCCCGACTCCTATTCGCACCGACGTTGGTGCCCAGCCGACCGAGAGCGAAGAAGTCATCTCGACTGCCAAGGGCGGCGACTGGGAGTTCCGCGGTATTCGCACGCCTTCGAAGGATCTCTACCCGTCAACCGTTGAGGAGAAGAAGTAATGATCAAGGTCACCATCGACATGGACAAGTGCCAGCACTACGGCCAGTGCTGCTTCGAGGCACCTGATATCTTCTCCCTCGATGACGCGGGCCACATCGTCTACGTTGCCGAGGTCGCCGACGATCGTCGCGCCGATGTCGAGAGCGCCGCTGACGTCTGCCCCATGCAGGCCATCGAGATCTCCTAATCATGGCCGGCGTCGTCATCATCGGCGCAGGCCTCGGTGGTCTGCGCGTAGCCGAGACACTGCGCGCGTCAGGTTACGCAGGTGAGGTCACCATCGTCGGTGACGAGATCCACCTGCCGTACAACCGACCGCCGCTGTCGAAGGAAGCCCTTGCGGGTGGGGTCGAGGTCTCTGAACTCGAGTTCCGGCGCAAGGCCCACGTGGATGACGTCACCTGGAAACTCGGTTCACCCGCGGTGACCTCCAGCATCGAGGAGCGCACTGTCACCTTGGCTGATGGCACAGTCCTGCAATTCGATGCACTCGCTGTCGCTGCAGGCATTCGCCCGCGCCGACTGCCCATCCCCGGCCCGCAGGCCGGTCGCGTCGTCTTGCGCACCGCTGAGGACGCCCGCGAACTTCGCACCGCACTCGTTCCCGGCGCGAAAGTACTCATCATGGGCGCCGGCTTCATCGGCTGCGAGGTTGCGGCCACCGCTCGCAAGGTCGGCTGCGAGGTCAGCATCGTCGCACTCGATGCCGAGCCGATGATTCGCCCGCTCGGTGCCGAGCTCGGCGCGGGGATGCGTCGCCGGCACGAGGCAAATGGCGTGAACTTCCACCTGGGGCGCACAATCACATCGTTCAACGGCTCTGAACGGGTCGAATCCGCGACTCTCGATGACGGAACTGTCCTGCCGGCCGACATCGTCGTGGAGGCCGTGGGCTCGATGGCTAACGTGGAATGGCTCGATGGCAACGGCCTTGATCTCGGCGACGGGCTCTCCGTTGACGACGCGATGATCGTCGAGGGCACGACCAATGTGGTTGCTGTCGGGGATATTGCCCGTCATCACAACGCACTCTTCTCCGGGCCCAAGCGTCGGATCGAGCACTGGAATATGCCGACCGAGACAGGTAAGCGCGCAGGTCAGACCCTTGCCGCCCTCCTGGCTGGCGAAGCAGTCTCACAGGCACCGTTCTCCGCGATGCCCTCCTTCTGGTCTGATCAGTACAGCCACAAGATCCAGTCCTTCGGCATGCCAGGTAACGCCACGCGCATCGACATCGTCTCGGGCACTGCTGATGAGGCATGTATTGCCGAATACTTCGACGACTCAGGCTTGGTCGGCGTTATCGGAATCGACAAGACATCGGAACTCGCGCCGTATCGCAAGCTTCTGATGGAACGCAGCTGAATCCGACTAATCTGCGCTAATGGCATCGAATCAGTCACCGGAGGGCGTCTGCTTTCCCGCCGGCGGTGACAGTGAGCGCAGCACGAGTGCCACCGGTCGGGCAATCTTCGCCGACTGCGTCCGTGAGATTGATCCAGATCTTGCTGCTCGTATCGAGCACACCCGCGACTGGCGCTCGGGCTATCTAGCACCGCTGCGCGACATAATCGTCAGCGCGACATCATCGTCCGCTGCGGCACTGAGTGTTGCCGAGCACGGCCTTTTGTCTGCGCACAGGCGTTTTCGCATGAGCCGCAACGGCGTCGAACAGTCACTCGGTGAGGCCATGGCCGAATTCACCGCGCCTGGCCTTGCGTCCGTTGATGTTCG
Source organism: Candidatus Nanopelagicales bacterium (assembly GCA_044374195.1). Taxonomy (GTDB): domain Bacteria; phylum Actinomycetota; class Actinomycetes; order S36-B12; family S36-B12; genus CAIKZY01. Next base: position 23,611 of record JBILOY010000003.1, on the reverse strand, counting down.
CGGACACGCGGCCAGGGAAAAAGATCTCTCAGTTCCGTATCGCGGCAAGCGGCTCTTCGGAGCCGAATTACGCACCCAGATCGACACGTGGGTGCGCGACGGAATCGCCGAGCCCGGTTTCGCCGTGGCGATGCATGCGGTGCTCGACAACCCGGAGTGGCTCGATCTCACTGATGTAGATGTCGCGGTCTTGGGTGCTTCGGCTGAGATGGGTCCCACGCGATCACTCCTACGCTGGGGCGCACGCATTCACGCCGTCGATCTGCCGCGCCCGGCGCTTTGGGAAAAACTGATCCAGACGACTCGAAGTACCGCAGGAGCCATGCGCATCCCGATCGCTCTCGACGTTGAGGGCCAGCCGCCCTTCGTTGTCGGCGGCCTCGTGCATCCAGATGACGATGTCAACGTTGCGCAGCATTCCGGCGTGAATCTGCTCACTCACGCCCCCGAAATTCGTACCTGGCTCGACGTCATTGATCGGCCATTCGTGCTGGGCACGTATGCCTATGCCGATGGCGCTACGCACGCGCTGCTCTCGATGGCCGCAGACGCGATTGCCGATGACCTCGTCAATCGTCGCGACGACGTCACACTCGCATTCCTGGCCACACCCACTGACGTTTTCATGGTGCCGATCGAGGCTGTGGCAGAGGCGCAGCGACGCTGGGACTCACGCGGTTTCGCTGCTCTCTTCCAGGCACCACTTCGCATGGCCGGCCAGTTCGAGCCGAACTATCCCGATGTCTACGTCACCCCCGAGGGTCGGGAGATTGGCATCAATGACTCCCTGATTCCGCAGCAGGGCCCGAACTACGCCCTGGCCAAGCGCATCCAGCGCTGGCGTGCCCTGTATTCACGTGCACAAGGCGTTCCCGTCTCCTTAAACCTTGCACCCGCCACGCGTACTCAGTCGGTGATCAAGAACCGTGCACTCTCGGCGGCCTACGCCGGTGCCGGTCGCTTCGGGGTCGAGATCTTCGAGCCGGCAACCTCAACAGTGCTGATGTCCGCCCTGCTCGTCCACGATCTTCGCAATCCCTCCTCGGTCGCCAATCCCGACACTCCCCTGGCGAATCCGATGGATCAATTCAGTGCGGTCGCCAATCACGGCGGCCTTTGGCGTACTGCCTACTCGCCTCGCTCCGTACTTGGCATCGCAGCTCTCATGGGGCTACTCGACTCGCGTTCGTAAGGCGCATCTTGGCCTACTGAGTGAAGCGATCACGCGCTGCGGCATAAGCCTCACGCACGCTGGCAATCGGGGCGGCCTCGAAACGGGACCCCGCAGCACCGAGATTCCATTCTGGCGGTGCGGTTGCGCCACTGATCGCCCACGCTGCCTGTCGAGCCGCGCCATCGGCGACGTACTCGCCCGGGGTCGGAATTTCTATCGGTGCATCGAAAAGCGTCGTGGCGATCTGCGCGACTGCCGTGTTGGCTGCGGCTCCGCCGACGAGCATGATGCGACCAGGCTTTACGCCCACGTCGACAAGGGCGTCGACGGCATCTGCGAGACCGCACAGCATTCCCTCGTAGGCCGACCGAGCGATGTTCGCCGGCGTGTAGTTCGCGCGCGTAATGCCGTGCAGTGACCCGGTGGCGTCGGGGAGATTCGGAGTGCGTTCACCATCGAAGTACGGCAGCAGCACCAGGCCGCCTGATCCTGCGGGAGCCGAGAGTGCGAGTTCGGCCAGCTCATCGAATCCGACACCAAGCATCGCCGCAGTCGAAGTGAGAATCCGCGCTGCGTTCAGGGTGCAGACAAGTGGAAGGAATCTCCCGGTCGCATCGGCGAATCCGGCAACCGCGCCAGATGCGTCGGCCGAGGGCACGGAGGAACACGCAAATGCGGTGCCAGACGTACCCAGTGACACGACGACGTCACCTGGGGCGAGCTCTAGCGCAAGGCCCGCACCCATGTTGTCGCCGGTTCCCGGCGCGATCGCGATTCCGGAGGCAGTTTCTCCGACGATCTCCGCCGGAGCAGCTACTCGCGGGTGCCTGAGCTGCCGACCGAAGGCCAGCTCGAAGAGATCGTGGCGGTATTCACCCGTCGCCGGTGACCAGTAGCCGGTACCCGAGACGTCGCCTCGATCGGTTGTCGCGCTATCAGGGCAGCCGGCCAGGCGCCAGGTGAGGTAGTCGTGCGGAAGCATCATCGACTCGGCCCGCGCCGCATTGTCGGGCTCGTGCTGAGCGAGCCACCGCGCCTTGCTCACCGTGAAGGCAGCCACCGGAACACTGCCGACGGCATCGGCCCAGGCCTGGGGGCCACCCCATTCGCGCACAAGATCATCGGCCGCTGCCGCCGACCGAGTGTCATTCCATAAGAGCGCATCGCACACGGGCTCGCCCGCGGAGTCGAGGGCCACCATCCCGTGCTGCTGCCCGGCGACGGCAATCGCCGAGACGCCGTCGAGCATGCCATCGAGGGCTGCGCCGAGTGCATCCCACCAGGCGCGGGGGTCAACCGAAGTGCCCTCCGGATGCGAGGCTCGCGATTCGCGAATCAGCTCACCGGAATCCGCATCGCGGATGACGACCTTGACCGACTGCGTGGAAGAATCAACTCCGGCGACGAGTGTCATGTCGCTGAGGCTAGAGCACGGACTCGAGGAATGCCTGGGTACGCGGGTGCTGTGGGTTATCCAGCACATCACGAGGAGCGCCGGACTCGACCACCACGCCGTCATCCATGAACACCATGCGATCGGCGACTTCACGAGAGAAGCCGATCTCGTGCGTGACAACGATCATGGTCATGCCCGACCTCGCGAGATTGCGCATGACATCAAGAACATCGCCCACGAGTTCGGGGTCGAGTGCGGAGGTGGGCTCGTCGAAAAGCATCAACGTGGGCTTCATCGCCAGTGCACGGGCGATCGCGACGCGCTGCTGCTGACCACCGGAGAGCTGCGCGGGATAGGCGTCAGCTCTATCGGAGAGGCCCACAAGCTCGAGCAGTTCACGCGCGTGAGCGGTGGCATCAGCCTTAGAGTCACCGTTGACGCCCATGGGCGCATCAATGATGTTGCCCAACGCTGTCATGTGCGGGAAAAGATTGAATCGCTGGAAGACCATCCCGATCTTGCGTCGCTGCTTGGCGATCTCGCGGGGCTTCATCTCGTGAATCTTGTCGCCACGCTGCTTGTAGCCGATGAGCTCATTATCGACGTAGATTCGGCCGCCATCGATGCTCTCGAGGTGATTGATGCACCGTAGGAAGGTCGACTTGCCGGAGCCCGAAGGACCGAGAAGGGATAGAACTTCTCCGCGCGGGATCGTCAATGAGATCGACTTCAGAACCTCGTTCGAGCCGAACCACTTGCGCACACCACGTGCGTCGAGCATCAGTTCGTTGTCACTCATGCGCCGGCCTCCTCATGAGCCTTGGCCGCGATGCGGCGATTCTCGGCGCGGCCGCGCATCCGACCGATCGCGCGCTTGAGCTGCTGCATCGGAGTAGGCGGAAGCTCGCGCGAGTTACCGCGTGCGTAGTAGCGCTCCATGTAGAACTGCGGCACGGAGAGCACTGATGTGATGAAGAGATACCAGAGGCTTGCGACGATCAGCAGCTCGACCTGGCGCAGGTTTCCAGCGGAGATCTGACTCGCTGCCGTATAGAGCTCGGGCACAGCGACGATCGCGAGCAAGGAGGTGTTCTTGAGCATCGAGATGGTCTCGTTGCCCATCGGCGGGATGATCACCTTCATCGACTGCGGAAGAATGATGCGGCGCAGGGTGTAGCCGGGGCCCATACCGAGCGAGGAGGCGGCCTCGCGCTGACCGTGATCAATCGAGAGCAGGCCTGCGCGCACGATCTCGGCCGCATAGGCCGCTTCGTTGAGGCTCAGGGCGATCACGCCACCGACGAAGGCGGGGATCAGCGTGTTGGTGTCGACCGCGAAGATGTGGAAGTCGGTGAGAGGAACGCCAAGCGAAATCTGCTTGTACAGCAGGCCCAGGTAGCCCCAGAAGACGATCTGCACTAGCAGCGGGGTGCCGCGGAAGAACCAGATGTACAGGAACGAGACTCCGCGCAGCACTGGGTTCGATGACATGCGCATGATCGCGAGAATGATCGCGAGGATGGTGGCGATCACCATGGCGATCACCGTGACAGCGAGGGTGATCCAGACACCCTTGATGATGCGTGGATCGAAGATGTACTGCCAGATGTACTGCTTGGCGATGTTCTCGTTGGTCCAAATCGAATTGAGAAGCAGCCCCAGGACGACAATGACCGCTGCTGCGGCAATCCAGCGCCAGGGATGGCGAAGGGGAATCGCCACGACATCGTCGTCCGTCGAACGCTCGACGTCGGCGGTCATGACGATTCCCCTTCCCGGTTCAGTTGTGCAAAGTCAGATCAGAGCGACGTCTGATCAGGCTTTGGTGCCATTCACAATGGCCTCGGTGATCGCGTACTGGCCCAGGCCGTACTTGGTCATGATCTCCATGTAGGTGCCATTGTCGATGAGCTCCTGCAGTGCAGCCTGGAGTGCAGCGGTCAGGCCGGAATCCTCCTTGAGGACGCCGATACCGGTGTAGACGGGCTCGACACCGTTGGGCTCATTGGGATCCACGATGACCTCGAAGAGATCAGGTGCGGTTGCGGCGCTGTAGCCGGCGACTGCTGCATCGAGGACGTCAGCAGAGGCCTTGCCGGCACGAACGGCGTTCTGGGCATCGCCGTCAGTCGGCAGCTCGATGATGGTGATGGTCTGACCCGCCGGGCACTCCTTGGCAACAGCCTTGATGAGAGCGATCTGAGCAACCTCGACCTCCTCGGCGACAGTCTTGCCACAGAGATCCTTGAGCGAGGTGATGCCATCGGGGTTGCCCTTGGCGACCAGGATCGAGAAGCCGCCGAGGAAGTAGTCGACGAAGTCGAGGGTCTGCTGGCGCTCGAGCGTGTCGTTCATGCCCGACATGATGATGTCGTGGTTACCCGACTGCAGCGACGGGATGATCGAATCCCAGGCCTGCTTGTTGAAGCTGAACTTCACGCCGAGCTGCTGGCCGAGGGCCTGCGACAGGTCGTAATCGAGACCCGACACGGTGCCGTCTTCGTTCAGGATTTCCATCGGGGGGTAGGGGATGTCGCTGGCGACGTTGACGACGCCCTTGTCCTTGAACTCCTGCGGCAGCAGGGCTGCGGAAGCACCGACGCCGGCAGCTTCGGAAGCTGCGGTGGATGCAGCCGGAGCTGCGCTCGAAGCGGTGGAACTGGACGAGCCACCGCAGGCGGCAAGCAGAAGGGCGGTTGCGCCCAGGGCGGCCAGTGAGGCGCCCATGCGTCGGTTCAGCATGTAGTTCTCCATAACGTGTGGTGCAGCCGAAAAGCTGCTGTGACAGATCGTACGGCCTCAGTTGTTACCCACGGGTAAATATCTGAATTCCGTTGTTAAATCGGTACATCTCGTGCAATTAGGTCATCGTAGGTCTCTCGGCGCACGACCGCACGAGCCCGGCCATCGCGGACGAAGATCACGGGTGGCCGCAGGGCGCCGTTGTAGTTATTTGACATGGTGAAGCAGTAGGCGCCGGTCACCGGCACGGCCACGATGTCGCCGGACTCGGGGCTTTGCAGCAAAACGCCGTCGGACAGCATGTCGCCCGACTCGCAATGTCGACCGACAAGCGTGACGGGTTCGCCGCCTCCCACCGCATCGACGATGGTTGCCTCGAAGCGCTGCCCATAGAGCGAGACCTCAAGGTTGTCGGCCATGCCGCCGTTGACCGCGACGAAGGTGGGGGCCAGCGGGCTGTCGGACTCCTTGACGTTCACCACTTCATACAAGGTGCAGCCCGCGCGCGCGACGAGTGATCGACCGGGCTCGAGCAGGATCCGCGCATTCGCAGGCAGCGCAGCACGCGCAGCGTCGACGACTGCGTCGAGGTAGTCATCGAGACTGAGGTCGGGATCGGAATAGGTGTAGCGCTCACCGAGACCGCCGCCGAGATCGTAGATCTCGAATTCGCCGAGCGTGCCGATCGCTGCAATCGCCTCAGCGAAGGGCGCGGCCTGCAGGATCTGCGAACCAACGTGCACATGCAAGCCCTTCATCGCCAGGTTCGTCGATACCTCGATTCGCCGAATGGCCTCGCGTGCGTCATCGAGACGCAGGCCGAACTTCGAAGCGTCAGTGGCTGTCGCCATCGCTGTGTGGGTCGCGGCACCGACATTGGGGCGAACTCGCACCAGCACGTCGACAGGTGACGAGGCGAGTTTCTCAATGCGCTCAATGTCGCGGAAGTTATCGATGACGATCAGGCCAACCCCTGCATCGATCACCATGCGCAGCTCCGCATCGGTCTTGGCGTTGCCATGCAGGAGCAGATCGGCGCCCTTCACACCAGCGGCCAGCGCCATCACGATCTCGCCTCCACCGGCAACGTCGACACCAATGCCCTCCTCCGCCATCACTCGATAAACAGGAGTGGACGGAAATGACTTGGATGCGAAGTACACGCGGCTATTCGGCCAGCGAGCGGCCAGGCCATCGCGATAGTCGCGCGCGCGCTGTCGCAGGTAGCCCTCGTCGATCACATAAGCCGGCGTTCCGAACTCGGCGGCGAGCCGAGTGGCTGGGACTCCGCCGATCACCAATTCGCCGTTCACCACATCGGTTCCGGGCGCGAAGAGGCTGATGAGATCAGAATGCGCGGTCATTCCACCATCTTGACGCAGTCGGAGGGGCGAGTCCATTGAGAGCACGAAAGCCTTAGCCCGATTTAGGCAGCAGATGGTCTGGTTCTGATTCACCGTCAATATCGTGAACGCATGACCGCACGCACAGTGAAACGCCTACCCGCGATGGTCACGGCTTCTTCGCCGGAGTGCTTCCCGATCTCACTGGTCTCGACGAATGGGACTACCCGGTGCTGCACTCAGGTGGCCCAGTGACCGACGTAACCGACCATCTCATCAAGGATGCGAAGCGGGCCATCGCAGCATGCCCGGTGAACGCGCTGTGCATGAGAAGACGGACTAGTCAATCTTTGCTACCCAAAGATGACGCCCTTGTGCAGGAAGAAGCAGCCGTAGGGCACGGTGTCGAGCGTGTGCACGACAGCGAAGGCTGACTTAGCGCGATCGTAGAAATCGAGACGGGGCACGATGCCGTACTCAAGCGATCGACCCTCGCTGTCACTCGCGAGCGTGAGCATGGCGTCCTGAGTTGGGGTCGTCTTGGCGGGATCGTTGTCGACCTCCATGCGCTCGAGCGGACGCTCGATGAAGGAGTCGAGAGGGAACACGCTGAGAATCGCCTGCGCGGCACGCAGCACGGTGACCTCGCCGAGCCTGATCACCGGACGGCCGCTGGCTACCGCCGGGTAATTGCGGTCCACGATCATCAGGACATCGCCGTGTCCCATGTCATCGAGGATGCGCAGAAGATCACCACTAAGCAGAGGATCAATTCCCTTGAGCATGGCTTGACCCTACAGTCGGTGCCCATCTGTTACCCCATGTTCTCGGTGTCCATTCGAGGCCGTCTTGCCTGGTCACCAGGGTCCGAAATGGGATTCGAGCGGTCAACCGCGAAACTCACTGACTTAGCCGCCACTGTCTGAGACGATGCGGGTTATGTCGCAACGCACAATTGTCATCAACGCAAACCTCGCCCCCCTGCGCCCGGGAATCTCGGCATTCTCTATCGAGGATGGGGTGTTTTCGGCAGTCGTTGACCAGTCCGACGCCTCCCAGCTGAACCTGTCCGGAGCGACAGTCATTGACGCCGGTAACCGCACCGTGCTTCCCGGCATTGATGACTCGCATCTGCATGGATACGAGTACGGTCGCTCGCTGACCGCCCACGACATGCGTGACGTCCGCTCATTGGAGGAGTTCCAGCATCGACTCGCCGGTGCAGAGCCGGAACCCAATGGCTGGATTCGTGGAATCGGATGGAACGGAAACCTCTTCCAGGGGTCGGGGCCCTCCGGAACGATCTGCGCCGCTGACCTCGACGTGATCTTCCCGAGCATCCCGGTAATCCTCGGTGATTTCTCCGGGCATCAAGCTGTCTGCAATTCCCTGGCACTTCAGATTGCCGGAGTCGGCGAATCAACCTCCGATCCTTCCGGCGGAATCTTCGTGCGTTACGCAGATGGCTCACCGACCGGACTCGTCTACGAGGCTGCGGTCGGTGTGATCAACGACGCGATACCGGCACTCACGGTTGCCCAGCAGAAGCAGGCGATTCTTGCCAGCCAGAGCAACCTGCTTCAGCACGGGATCACTGCCTTCACTGACCCTGGACTCGGACCAGGTGCCCGAACATTGATGGATGGCACCGGCGACCTCGGTGCGGTTGAGGCTTATCGACAGCTCGATGCATCCGGCGAGTTGATCATTCGGGCGAATCTCATGCTGTTATATGGCGGCCTTGGCGGCACCACGGCACGAGCGGTAGCCGAGGGGCTTGACGCATGGGGCGCGCCAGCGCACGGCGGAAGCATGAGCCACCTAGATATCGCGCAGGTCAAGGTCTTTGCCGACGGGGTTCCGCGTAGTCGCACCGCCTGGGTCACCGAGCCCTACGACGATGGCTGCTGCGGACACTTGCAAGTGGCGGGAAACACCGATGAGGAGCGGGTCGCTGAGTTACGGGAGATCGTTCGCGCAGCAGCTTCACGCGGTTGGCAGATCGGCGCTCACAGCATCGGCGATCGAACGATCACGACATTCCTCGATGCTATTGCGGAGTCGGGAACCGCAAGCAAGTCTCGGCACTACGTGATTCATGGAGACTTTGTGACTCACGACGATCTGAGCCGGATGTCGGAGCTAGGTCTTGCCTTGAATGCGAATCCCGGTATCCGTTGGATGATGGGACGGATCATCGTCCCGATCCTCGGCGAGCGGCGCTCCCTTGCCCGACAGCCACTGCGCACTGCAATCGATTCGGGCGTTCGCGTATGCGTGTCCTCGGATGCTCCTGTGACCATGCCTGACTGGCAGGTCATCATCGCAGCCGCAATGACACGTTCCCTAGTGAATGAGCCTGAATACTCTGATGACCAGCGGCTGACCGCCCGTGAGGCTGTGGAAGCGATGACCTCCCAAGCAGCCTGGCAGAGTCATGCGGAGAAATGGCGCGGCAACATCGCGCCGGGGATGGCCGCGGACTTCATCCTGATGGAATCGTCGGTCGACTGGAACGACCCTTGGTCACTCACCGAAAACTCCGTGGCATCAACATTCGTTGATGGCCAATGCGTTCACGGCAGTGCGCAGTAGTACATCGCTCTGCTAGCCTCGCCACGATCAAGATGCATGCATACCTGAATGGCTCCTGCACTGAGGTGACCTCGTGAACATTGTTGTGATCATTGCCGATCAACTTCGTGTAGATCATCTCGGTTTCTCTAAGAAAGTCCCGGTGAGGACTCCCAACATCGATGCCCTCGCCGCCGACGGCCACCAATTCGACCGCGCCTTCGCGGCCAACCCGGTCTGCATGCCCAATCGAGCGACCATCATGACCGGCCAGTGGCCCTCCGCACATGGCCTACGCACCAACGGCCTTCCCCTCAACCCCTCGTGCGATACCTTCGTGCGCGCATTACGTCGATCGGGCTGGCGTACGTCCGCAGTCGGCAAGTTGCATCTTCAGCCGATGGGCTACGACTACGAGGGCTATCAGCTCGAACAGATCAAGGCAGCGATCCCCGAGTTGTGGGAGCAGGCGGTTACCGGCCCGTTCGGCGAGGACTTCCATTCCTGGGAGGACTTCAGCCTCCATACCACGGGCGAAACCGTGATTCCACCGGATTATTACGGCTTCGATGATGTGGCCCTGGTTGCCGGCCATGGTGATCGCGTGTCAGGCAACTACGTGGCGTGGGCACGTGAACGCGGATTCGATCCGATCACCCAGGCCGGGCGAAAGAATGCGAAGTCGGAGTACGCGGGCTGGAATCACGTATACGAATCAGCCGTGCCCACTGAACTTCATCCGACCACATTCATCACCGACATGGCGATCGATCGGCTCGATGACTTTGCTGGAGGAGATGATCCCTTCGTGCTCTTCGTGAGCTACCCGGATCCGCATCATCCTTTCGCTCCGCCGTCGGAGTACTTCCATCGGCACAAGCCAGAGGACATGCCGCTTCCCGAGTCGTTCCATGACGACCACGCGGCATCGCCCCAGTACGTGAAAGACATCGTGGCTAATCGTGGTACTCCGGATATTGATCCCATGATCCTCTGGGCTCCGTCCGAAGATCAGTTCCGAAACGCGCTCGCGGCAGAACTGGGTTCGATCGAGTTCATCGATGATTCAATCGGCCGGATTGTCGAGGCAATTGCGCGGCTCGAACTTACGGACGACACCGTCATCGTCTTCACCTCCGACCATGGTGATGTTTTCGGCGATCACGGGCTGATCCTCAAGCACTTCAGCCACTACGACGCGGCTATCCGAGTTCCACTGATCATCAGCGGTGGCGGAACCGGCTCAGGAACTCATCACGAACTGGCGAGCAGTGCTGACCTCGCGCCTACGCTGCTCGAACTTGCCGGCGCCGCGCCGATGGCAGGGGTGCAGGGCGCATCCCTGGTGCCCGTCATGCGTGACAGTGCAATCGAATGGCGCAGTGCGATTCTCGTCGAGGAGGATCAGCCGTTCGGACTGCCCACCCTTCCCGGCCCAGTTCGCCTGCGCACCGTGATCACCGATGCCCTGCGCTACACCCGCATCTCCGGAACCTCAATCGCTGAGCTCTACGACCTCGCCGCCGATCCCCTCGAGATGAGTAACGTGGCTCAAGATCAATCACGCGGCGCCCTGCTCGACACCGCTAACTCGGTGATGGTCGACGAGTTGATGCGAGTGGTCGACGACTCGACGGTGCCCCTCCATGCGGCATAACCGAACGCCGAGCTGGATCAATCGCCGCTTAAGCAACGGCACTGACCCTGATCCGCGGTTCTCGCTCGCCAACGAGCGCACTTTCCTGGCGTGGGTTCGCACCGCCCTCGGCCTCATCGCCCTTGGCGTGGCGGTCGCGACCTTCGTGTCAACGCAGGAGACCAAAGGAGTCTCGCTTCTGCTTGCTGCTGTTCTGGTGTTGCTGGGTGGAGTCCTCGCAGCAGGCAGTTGGTGGCGATGGCTGAGTGTCGAACGGGCGATGCGTGATGGTCACGGAATTCCGCCCTCGACACTTGCGCCCTTCCTGGCCATCGGAATCGGCGTGATCTCAGTACTCGCCATCATCGCGATTGTCATCACGGTCTAGTCCGAATGGACATTTCCGGACAGCATGGTGTCCCCTTAACGGGGGATGAGGCCGGCTTGCAGCCCGAGCGCACCGGGCTGGCCTGGAACCGGACTCTGGTCGTGCTGGCCGCCGCCTTCGGAATTCTCGGTGTCCATGCCTATCGCGATGGCATCCCTCTAGGTATCTCAGTGATGGCCCTACTCTGCGCCGCCGGAGTCCTGGTCGCTAGCTCTCCTGTGGCGCGGACTCGAGCGCGCGCCGCCCAGGAATTCATGACGGCCGCCAACACACGACTGAGCCCTCTGCCTCTCGCGGCCCTTTCGGCCGTGACCACTGCACTCGCAGCCGCGTCATTGGTGCTGATCCTCATGCGCGGATAAGTACTGGTGATTACCTGGAGTCATCTCTACCTAGTCGATCGGTTTTAAGCACGGCGCATATCGCCGATTTTCGCTACTCAATGTGTGAAAGGCCCTACTCATCCATAGGGAATTCACGTAAGGTTCAATCACCGTTCGCGCGTCCCCCGAGTACCGCGATATCTTCATGGAGGTCCAGTGAGCAAGTCTCGATTCAAGAAGCTGGCAGCCGCCGGTGCAGGCGTGGCTGTTGCCGCAACCGCACTGATCGGTGCAAATGCAAGCCCTGCATTTGCCGCCTACGACATCAAGGTCGGCCTCACGCCGATCAACTCTGTCGGCGCCTATCAGTATGCGATTGACTCCGGCATGTTCCGGAAGAACGGAATCAACGTCACTCAGACCATTCCGTTCCCCGCGCCGCCGCCCTCCATCGCTGCTCTCGCATCGGGTGCAGTCGACTTCACCTACGCTCCGAGCATCGCAATCATCAATGCATACGCGAATGCTGGCATGGCCCTCAAGGTCATCGCTCCGGCAGACGGCTATGACATGGCGTCGCTGATCAAGTCGAAGACCAACCCTGCCGTTGCTGCAGGCCTCGACGACACTGGCGTATGCGTCAGTGCCTCCGGTGCAATCAAGTCCTGGAAGGACCTCACGGGCAAGACTGTCGCAGTGCCTGCGCGCAAAACACAGGGTGAGGTCACCATTGCTAATGCCGTCAAGAAGGACGGCGGAAACGCGGCAAGCATCAACTGGGTGACCCTCGGATTCCCGCAGATGGTCGACGCAGTCAAGAGCGGCAAGGTTGATGCGTCATTCGTCGTGTCGCCCTTCACGTCCGATTGCACCACCGCAGGACAGAAGATCCTCGGCTACCCGGGCGTTGCCTTCTTCACCAACGAACTCGCAATTGGCCTCTGGGTCACCACTGCGGCTTACGCAGCGAAGTATCCAGCCACGGTCCTCGCATTCCAGAAGTCGATCGCACAGGCCAATGCCTTCGCGATGGCCTCTAAGGCGAACATGCGCAAGGTCATCCTCGCCAGCACCAAGCTCACCGGCGCGACCCCAGCGGAGGCACTCGCTGCCAATTCGCCGGTCTACCCCAAGACGGTGACGAAGATTGACCTTCAGAACCCAGCGAGCAAGATGCTCGCTCTCGGGTACCTCACCAAGCCGCTCGACACGGCTGGCCTGCTGTACACCCAGTACCGCGGATAGATCACTCGCTCATAGTGCAAAGCAAAGGACCGTCGGCAGAAATGCCGGCGGTCCTTTGCTTTTCCTGCTCAAAGCGTCACCCGTGAAATGTCATGAGTGGCGAAGCATTACATCAATGCGCCCATTCGGCCTTGCCCTCTTCTGACAGCACCGAGATCGCGCTGATTTCCGGGTCAACTCGACAGTCGAGTACTAGCGGACGACCAGGATTCTCCACCCAGCCGCGAATCCCATGCAGCTGGCTGATCTCCGTGATCGTCAGCGCATCAGCACCCATCGCTCGCGCGATTGCGGCCCAGTCCCGAGTAGCGAACTGGGCAATTCCCACCGGGAGTCCCATCGGTCGAAAATCGTGAACCTCAGCACCATAGGCAGCGTCGTTGATCACGATCACGAGCACGGGAATTCCTCGCTCAACGGCCGTGCAGAGTTCCATAAATGACATGGATGCTCCGCCGTCACCGATGATCGCAACGCACAGTGACTCAGGTTCTGCCAACGCAGCACCAATCGCGTGCGAGAGCCCGAGTCCCACGCTCTGGAAGTCCTGGCCGAAAAGGAATCGCGGCCTGGCTATGCGCGTGAGATAGATCGTCGCCAGAGCAATGAAATGTCCCGAATCCAGGCACACAATTCGTTCGGCGGGAAGGATGTCATTGAGTTCTGCCAGAAGGCGCCGTGGATCCAGTCCGTGAGCGTCGTAGTCCGGAATTCTCAAAGCAGCCGGCTCCGCAAGGACGCGGGCGACGGCCTCGCGGCCCCATCCACTCGAGTTCACCGCAGGCAGCGCCTCCAGGACTCGCTCGAGTGCTTGACGCGCATCGGCCTGAAGCGCGATGCCCTTCCGGTCAGTTTCGGAGTCGGGATTGATGCTGATCACGGGAGTCTCCGAGCTCAAGAGCCTCCCGCCGGCAGTCGACCAATCATCGAGTGAGGTTCCGACGGCTATCACCAGATCGGCTTCCTGCGCCACGAGCATGGTGGCCTGACTTGCCAGACCGCCGACTATGCCAATGCCCCACGGTGACGTCGAGAAGAGTCCATGGACCGGTGCCGTCGTTCCGATAGGCGCTTCGAGGCGATCAGCCAACGCAGCAATCTTCGTTGAAGCCGCGGACCACATCGCCCCGCGGCCGACGATGATCAACGGCCGTTGGGCATTCATCATCAAGGAGACCGCGGCCCGTACGTCGGGGTCGGATTCCACTCGCCGAATAGGCACGGCCTCATGCCGCCGCGTCTCGCTCACCGGCTCGCGGAAGAGATCAATAGGAACCATGATCACCTGAACCTCACGTTCAGTCATGGCCCGGCTGAGCGCGGCGTCAAGTTCGCGAAGGGAGTCCGAGGCCTCCCGAATGGCCACGACTCTCAGTGGGAGCCCGGAGCTCTCGAGGATGGCACCCTGGTCGATCCACTGGTGCGCACTCGACGAGGAGAGCTCGGGGACGATGAGTACCAGGGGAACTCTCCCCTTAGCGGCATCAAATAGGGCCGTGAGGGAATTCGTGAAGCCGGGTCCTTGATGAATCGACGCGACTGCGACTTGGTCCGACGCCAATGCCCAGCCCATCGCCATGCCGACAGCACTCGCCTCGTGAGTGGCGGGAACGTAGGAGCCGCCCGCTTCCACGAAGGACGTGAGCAGTTCGAAGTTCCCGCTGCCAGCAAGGCCGAAGACAGGAACTCGCGCCTCTTCTGCGAGAAATCTCCCCCAAGCCGCTGCCAGCACAGTTACTCCACCGCTGCTAGTCGTGCCTCTACACCTACGAAGCGGTCATTGAGCCGCTTGGATCTGGCGAGCATCGAGAACGTTCGTGACCTCGCCCTCAGCGCGATAGCCGGCGACTTGGAGCACATCCGGCTGTATCTGCCTGACCATTTCTGCACGTAGTCGACGTGTGGTCGCTCCTGCGACTCCCACCGCTTGAGGGCTGAGGGAATATCCGCGGCGTCAGCGACGACGCTGGTGAGGGACACCGCCGCCTGGAGGGCAGTGCATCCGCCTTGGCCGAGATTGGGAGCCATTCCGAAGGCAGCGTCACCCAAGAGCACCGCATTGCCCATAGCCCACGTCTCGCAGTGAATCTCCACGACATCGCGCCACGTGCTGTCATCCGGAACGCGCTCGAAGGCCGCTCTCAGGCGCGGGTATGAGCGCGACCACGAATCGACGTCTACCGGCATCTTCCTGCCTCGCACATCCTGAGGCGGACAGAACATGTAAATCGCCACCTCCTTGTCGTTCAGCGGAAGGAGCCCGACGCGCCGCTTACCCGACAGCCATTCGAGCATGTGAATGGTCGGGTCGCTCGGATGACTTGGGTCGCTTGGGTCGCTCGGCATGATGGCTCGAAGCCCGGCAACTCCCAGGTCGATTCGCCTCACCCGGATTCCGGCCTCTGCAAAGGAATCACGGATACGTGAGTTCACTCCGTCCGCGCCGACGATGAGGTCAGCGCTTAACTCCTGGCCATCGGAGAGCACGAGTCTCCCGTCTCGCAGCCCGCTCACGGCGGTCCCGGTGACCACTTCCACGCCCACTTCCATGGCTCTCACGTAGAGGGCGTGCTGCAGCGAACTGCGGGGAATCGAGTACAACTCCGAGCTCAGCCACTCGCCATGGACGATCCGATTCCATTGATCCTCGATTGACCAGTAGTCAATGCGGGTTCCGCCTTCGATAGCCCCCTCGAAGGCCCCCAGCTTTCGGAGGGCATCTACGCCGTTCTGCCCCAGCGCAATGCCGGCACCAATCTCCCGGACGGCCTCCGCACGCTCGTGTACTCGAACGGACCATCCCGCTGCCGCCAATTGACCGGCAATTGCAAGGCCCGCGATTCCGGCACCCGCAACTTCAGCATGACGTGTCATGGGCTAGTACCTCACTGGAGAAGTCGGAAACGGCGACGAGTAAAGATTACCCTCCTACCGAATTGCATGCTTGAGGAAACTTCTTTCAGGTCCGCGATTGATTCCTATCTGAAAGGCAGAGATTCCCTTTGTCTATGGGCGTGATTTGCGAGGAAGAAAAAACCGCAAATAGTCGAAATCTCCGCCTCACTTCGTTAACGTAACGTCTGCCCGCGAACACCGCGGCAAGGCTTGAGTGAGATGAGGAGAAACCGTGTCGGCACGAGCCTTACGGATTCCCGCGGGCCTGATCTCGGCAATCGTTGCTCTGGCCATCTGGCAGGTGTTCACGCTCGTCGGCCCCCTCGCGAATAGTTCCGTGCCCACGGCCACCTCGACCCTTGCTCGGCTCTGGGAGATGCTGTTCATCCCGGAAACCTGGACCTCGATCTGGCTGACCGTTCAGATGGCCCTGTTCGGCTTCATCATTGCGCTTCTCATTGCTATCCCGGTCGGGATCCTGATCGGCCTGAGCCGTCTTGCCTTTTTCTCGACAAAGTTCACCTTCGATTTCTTCAAGGTGATTCCGCCCATCGTCATCATCCCGATCACCATCCTGGTCTTCGGGCCAACACAGGAGATGGGCACCTTCCTGGTCGTGTTCGCGCTCGTCTTCGCGCTCGCGATCCAAACTGCCTACGGTGTTCGCGACGCCGATCCCGTTCTCATCGAGACCATGCGCTGTTACGGGCTCGGCCGCGGAAAGCAGGTGCTCTATGCGCGCCTGCCTGCGGCTCTGCCCTTCATCGCCGTGGGAATCCGGATCTCCGCTGCGGGAGCCATGATCGTGGCCGTTGTGGCCGGGCTCGTAGGGGGCGCACCCGGCCTGGGCAGGGATCTCCTGCTGTCGCAGGCAACAGGTGAGAGCACCGAGACCTTCGCCATCGTGGTGATTCTCGGCGTGCTGGGGCTCTTCATCAGCCGCCTCGTGGTCTTCCTCCAGCGCCGCCTCGTGTTCTGGACGGCATCATGAATCTGCTGAATTCTCGAATCATTCGGTTCCTACTCGGGATCTGGCTGCCGATTCTGCTCATATGGTGGTGGTGGACCTGGAGTGCCGACTCTGTCGACCCCTTCTTCCCGCCGCTCTCGGCGATCTGGGAGCAGTTCAAGTTCAACTGGATCTGGCAACTATTCCCGATTCACGTCGTTCCTAGCCTTCGGAATCTGTTCCTCGGCTACCTCATCGGTGTCTTTGCGGGAGTAACGCTCGGAGCGCTACTTGGCGCATCACCTCGCGTGAGCCGTTACTTCGAGCCGGTGATTGACTTCTTGCGCTCCATTCCTCCGGTGGCCACCGTTCCGGTCTTCATCCTCTTCTTCGGTCTCGACGTCCAGATGCGCGTCGCTGCCATCGCGGTAGCCGCGTGCTTCCCCACCCTTCTCTCGACTATGCAGGGTTTCCGTGCCACTGATCCCACACTTCTCGATACCGGCAGGGTATTCAGACTCACGCCGTTCCAGATGATGTGGAAGGTTCGCGTACCCAATGCCTCGCCGATCATCTGGTCCGGCCTGCAGGTCTCGCTGCAGATTGCCTTCGTGGTCACGATCGCTTCAGAGATCCTGGGTTCAGGTTTCGGCATCGGTGCCTTCACGGTAATCGCGAGTGATTCATTCCTGATTCTGGATGCCTGGACGGGTGTCGTCTTGATGGGCTTGCTCGGATTCGCCATCAACGTCATCTTCGACCTGGTCGAGCGCTGGTCGCTCCGCTGGTACATCGGACAAAAGAAGCTCGCATCATGAACCACGACCGCGCATTGGGGAACGAGTAGCCATGGCCACCGCAATTTCTGTCAACGGCGTCAGCATGGAGTACAAGACTCCCAAGGGCACCACTCACGTGCTCGACAACGTGAGCTACGAGGTCCAGGACGGCCACTTCGTCTCTATCGTCGGCCCGTCCGGCGTTGGCAAGACAACCCTGCTGCGCCTGCTCACCGGACTCGCCAAGCCCACCGCCGGCGAGATCATGGTGCGGGGCAAGAAGCTCACTTCCTCCCCCGATGATCTCGCCGTGGTGCTCCAGGACTACACACGATCTCTCATGCCCTGGCTCAGCGTCGAGAAGAACATTGCACTTCCTTTGAAGAACAAGAGGCTGAGCAAGGCAGAGCGCAAGGAACGCATCACGGCCTCGCTCGCCGAGGTCGGGCTCGAGGGTGCCGAGAGCAAGTACCCGTGGCAGCTCTCCGGCGGCATGCAGCAGCGCGTATCGATTGCACGCGCCCTTGCTGTTCGCCCCAGCATCTTGGTGATGGATGAGCCCTTCGCCTCCGTCGACGCCCAGACTCGCTTCGACCTCGAGGATCTCGTGCTCAAGGTGCGCGACGACTTCGGTATCACCACGGTTATGGTCACCCATGACATCGATGAGGCTGTATACCTGAGCGATGAGATCGTCGTGCTCTATGGCAAGCCCGCGAAGGTGCGCGATGTCGTGAAGGTCGACATCCCCTTCCCGCGCTCGCAGATGGAGACCCGTAACGACCATCGGTTCGCTGAGCTGCGCACCCGCGTCTACGGAATGGTGCGCGGGCTCGAATAGGCATTCGCCCGATCACCCGACTGGTTGAATGGGCACATGACCACCGATCTCCGCGTCCTGCTGTTCGGCTACGGCCTTGCCGGTCGTGTCTTCCACTCCCCGCTGATCTCGGCGACTCCCGGTCTACACATCTCCGGCATCGTCACGGCCAACGAGGAACGCCGCGCTCAGGCTCTCGCCAATCATCCGGGTGTTCGGCTCTTCTCCACGGCGGAGGAGGCCCTGGCCGAGGTCTCAGAATTCGATCTCGCAGTGATCGCCGGTGCCAACGTCACCCACTTCCCGCTGGCCATGGCCTCCATCGCGAACGGCTGGAGCGTCGTCGTCGACAAGCCCCTCGCCCCCACTGCCGCTTTGGCACAGGAGATTCTCGATTCGGCCGCCTTGGCAGGAGTGCAGGTGCACCCCTTCCAGAATCGTCGGTGGGATTCCGACTTCCTGACTCTTCAAGCCCTAGTCGAGAACGAACCGATCGGGACTCCGCATCGATTCGAGTCGCGCATTGAACGTCTGCGCATCGCCCCGCGCGGCAGCTGGCGCGAGTCCGCTGACCCTGCAGACCTCGGAGGAGTGCTCCTCGATTTCGGTGCGCATCTCGTTGACCAGGCCATAGAACTGCTCGGCCCGATCACCGAGGTGCGGGCCTGGGCACGAAGCGTGCGTTATGCCGGACTCGCCCCTGATGACATGGCCATCACGGCCTTCCATGAGAGCGGGGCGGTCAGTGAGCTCATCGGAAGCCAGGCGGCCGCCTTCGGCGAGCCGCGCTACACGCTCTTCGCCACCCGAGGCGGGGTCCGCATCGTCGGCTCGGATACCCAGGAGGCTGCACTGCGCGCCGGCATTCGCGCCGACTCAGCCGACTGGGGCATCGAGGCGACGGACTTCACCGCCACGGTCATCACCCCCGACGAATCCGAGGAACTCATCTCGCGCGAGGTCAGCTTGAAGCCTGGCCGCTGGAATGAGTACTACTCGGCGGTGCGTGACTCGATTCGCGGAACCGGGATTGCGCCCGTTCCCGTATCCGACATCGTCTCCAACATGCGCGTACTCGATGCTGCTGCCGACTCTGCGCGTACCGGCGAGACCGTGAGACTCAAGCCGGCTGCTGGGCACGCGTAACGCGCCATCGAGTGCGCATCACGAGTGGCTGATCAGGCGTGACTAGCGCGATCGGTGCATGTTGGCCTGAAAGCCCATCGGCAGGGCCGGTCTGCGGTTCCAGGCAGATGAAGTGCGGCAACTGATCGAACACCACGAACCAGGGCTGCGAGTTCTCAATGTCTAGGCGCACAAAGCCTGGCCACTCAATCGATGCGTGGTGGCCCCCGGTGAGCACATCATCGAACTGGCCGAGCTCTCGGTCGATCATGCCTCTCTCCCCGGTCGGCAGCGAGTCCGTGCCCCGGATGAGAATCTCTTGGCAATCGGTAATCCAGGCAGCTTGTGCTCCGGCAACCTCGCGCCGGAACCACGGATGCCAGCCCAGAACAGCAGGGAATTCCGTGGAGCTCGAGAAGCAGGTCATCTCAGTCGTGAGGCCCTCGTCGTCGAGAACCCACTCGCATCTCACCCCACCACGTGCTGGCCAGCCCGCACCGAATTCACGCTCCAGCAGCAAGCGATTCGGCTCGTGTTCGATCACGGCGAATGGTGTGCTCAGTACAAGTCCGTGTATTGCCCACGGATCAAAGTTGATCGCAAAAGTGTGCGACTGATCGTTCCACACGAACGAGTTCTCACGGATGCGTCCGGCCCACGGTGCCATCGGAAACATCCCGTATTCGATCTCGTGCGCGCTGTTAACACCGATGAGCTCGTGCCCGTCGATATTCCATGAGACAGCCCGGCCGCCGTCCGACTCATCGATCTGGAGTGCGACACCGCCGTGGCTGATCTCAAGCATGGCGGTCAGGAGGCGACGAGAACGCTTGAAGAGTCCATGACCCCGATCGGGTCAGAGAGGAGCTCCTCAAACCCCGCTTCGGCTGCGCCCACGAGCGAGCTACCGTTGGCTATTGACGCCGGAACAACGCGAACGCCCGCGCGTGAAGCAGGCAGGGCTCGCGCAATCATTTCCGAAACTGACTGCTCGACAAACGGAAGTAACTCACGCAGGTGCCCGCCGAGCACCACGGCTTCTGGGTTGAAGATGTTCACCAGATTCGAGATCCCGATACCGATGCTGCGTCCGACATCAGACAGGCCCGCTAACGCCTGCGGTTGATGCTGGCCTGCCTGGCGGAGGATTTCATCGAGTTCTGTCGACTCAGGGTTGTTTCCGGTGGATCGAATGACCGAATCAAGACCGATAAGGGTCTCCCAGCAGCCGAAGGATCCGCATCGGCACTCAGGACCGGACGGATCAATGACCATATGGCCCACCTCGCCGGCGTAACCGCCCACGCCATCAAGAAGTCGGTTGTTGACCACCACGCCACCGCCGATACCGATCTCGCCGGAGATGTAGATCATGTTGGCGGCGCCCGCAGCTGCGCCACGAAGGTGTTCCGACATAGCGCCGAGATCGGAGTCATTGCGAATGGTGACCATCGGGGGGTCACCGAACTGGGCAGCCATCGCACCCATGAGCGACTCACCCAGCGCTACGTTCTCCCAACCCAGGTTGGGAGCGAGCCGGACCCGACCAACCGCAGAGTCCACGCTGCCGGGAATGCTGATTCCGGTGCCGACCCATGCTGAGCCTTCCTGCACATGCTCAATGAGGCTGATCGACATCTGAACGATCTCCTCGACAGCGATGTTTACGTCGTAGTCGGCACGCATATGCGGACGCTCAAGTCGTAGCAGGACTTCGCCCCCCAGCCCAATCAGGGCGCCGATGAGCTTCTCAACTCGCAGTTCGAAAGACAGCACCACCGCGCTGGTTGCCACGGGCGCCACGACAAGCGAGGGTCGACCTACTGTGCTGGTCGTTCCGGCGCGCTCCTCGACGAGCCCGGCATCAACCAAGTCAGTAACAATGGCGCCGATCGTGCTGCGATTCAGCCCGGTGAGCCCGACGAGATCAGATCTGCTCGCCGAGCCTGTGGCATGCAAATGCCGGAGAATCCGAGAAAGATTATTCCGGCGGACTTGATCATGCTTGTCCGCGGGAGTTGTGGGCATCGGCACTCCAGCTAACGAAGAGACACGGATGATCGTTTTCGCGAAAGTGCATCGACACTCGCGGCGACGAGCAGGACAAGGCCGGTGACAACGTACTGGATTCCTGACTGCTGTGTGATCAACGGGAGGCCGTTCGCGATCACTGCGACGACGAGTCCACCGATGATCGCGTCGATGACTCGGCCGCGCCCACCGAATAGTGAGGTGCCGCCGATGACAGCAGCACCCACCGCGTACAGCAGTGTTTGTGCACCACCTGTGGTCGGCGAGACTGAGTTGTCACGAGAGGCCAGCAGGATGCCCGCAATCGCTGCGAGGAAGGAACAGATCATGAAGCAGGCGATCTTGATTCCGGAGACACTGATGCCGGCACGGCGTGCAGCCTCGGAGTTGCCGCCTACCGCGTAGATGTGGCGACCGAATGCCGTGCGGCCGAGAACGAATGTCAGCACGACCAGAAGCACGAGCACAACGAGCACTGCCCACGGCACACCCTGAATGACAGGGATGCAGCCCAGCGGCTCATTGGGCGGGCCGATGACGGTGCAGACTTCCTTGCCAGGTCGAATGATCTGGCGCTGCTGGTTGAGCAAGTAGACGGCCACGCCGAGCAGAACAGCGATCGAGATCACCTTGGCGGCCCACACCGACGTGGACGTCGAGGGCAAACCAACCTTGCGTCGGTTCGTGATCGCGCGAAGGCTCACGAGGGCGTAGCCGGCAGTGACGATGAACCACAGCAGCCACCCGGCCCACACGGGCATGTTCTTGTTCATGATCGCGAGCAGCACGTCGCTCTGCACGGGGATGGTTCCGCCGTCACCGATGATCAGGAGCATGACGCCCTGCAACCCGAGGAAGGCGGCAAGGGTCACGACAAAACTCGGAATACCGAGGCGTGCGACCAGGAGGCCGATGAGCAGACCGATCACCAGGCCGGTCAGAAGGGCAGCAACAAGTGCGAGTGGCCAGGCCCAGCCCCACTTGGTAAGCGAAACAGCGAGAACTGCGGCACAGGTGCCTGCGGCGAAGCCGGCGGAGAGATCGATCTCGCCCAGGAGAAGAACGAAAACCAGGCCCATCGCGAGCACGATGATCGCCGTTCCCTGATTGAGCAGGTTTGCGAAGTTCAGCGCCGTGAAGAAGGTGCCACCCTCAAGAACACTGAAGATGATGACCAGGACTACGAGGCCCAGGACTGCCGGCAGCGAGCCGACGTCGCCGCCCTTGACCCGTCGGAAGTAGTCGGAGAGAGCATGGCCGACACCTGCGCTGTCGCCGGCAGCCGGGATATCAACATCGGTGACCTGCGGGGTGCTCATACGTGCCCTCCTGCTGCGAGAACCTCGGGGTTCAGACCGATGTCGCCACTGCGGCCCATCGTGATCAATTCGACGATCTGGCCATGGCCGACATCACTGGTCGGAATCTGCGCAGCCATCTGCCCCAGGTACAGGCAGGCAATGTTGTCTGCTACCTGGAGAACATCGTTCATGTTGTGAGAGATAAGGACGACGCCGAGACCACTGTCTGCGAGGCGTCGAACGAGATTGAGAACCTGCTCGGTCTGGGCAACACCAAGTGCTGCGGTCGGCTCATCGAGGATGACAAGCTTTGAGTTCCAGAGAACAGCGCGGGCGATGGCGACTGTCTGGCGCTGTCCACCCGAGAGGCTCGACACCTGCTGGCGAATCGACTTCAGGGTGCGCACCGACAAGCTCGCGAGAGTCTCAGTGGCACGCCGTTCCATCGTGATCTCGTCGAGAACGATGCCCTTGCTCTCCTCGCGACCGAGAAACATGTTGTGCACGACATCGAGGTTGTCGCAGAGGGCGAGATCTTGGTACACGACCTCGATACCGAGGGCATTCGCCTGCTTCGGCTCGGAGATATTGACCGGCTTACCCTCGAACAGGTAGTCGCCAGAGTCGAATGAGTGGATGCCGGCGATTCCCTTGATCAGGGTGCTCTTGCCCGCGCCGTTGTCGCCGACGAGCGCAGTGACCTGCCCGGCGTACACCGAGAGGTCCACACCACGCAGCACGTGGACTGGGCCGAAGCTCTTATTGACTCCCTTGAGCTGCAGGAGTGGCTCTGTTCCGGTCATCATGAAAGTACCTTCTCGCACGACGGGTATGTGGTGGGGGCGAAAGCGGAAATGATCACGCTTGCCGAGAAGAGGTCGGGGGGGGGC